>CAYGOC010000006.1:0-96268 GCA_964351495.1 uncultured bacterium | reverse complement strand
ATTTATGAGTCTGAAAAATTAGGAAAAGAAAGAAAAAATCTTACCTTTCGTTTTTATTATCGGGATTTATTTCGAACTCTTTCTTTTGAAGAAATAGAAAAAGAACATCAATTTCTTACAGAAAAAATCACGAATCATTTAAAAGGGTATCTACATCTCTAAAATTTTTGGAGGAAGATGATCCGTTTTATTTCAGTTTTCATTAGCTTTTTCAGTTTTATCTTTTTTTTCACGAGCTGCCAAAGCTCTTCTTGTGGCGTTGTTTCGGAGAAATTTGTGCATAAATATGGTTTTGTAGTTTCCAAGCAAGAGTGGGAAGAAAGAGGAGAAGAAGGGCAAAAGATTTCTCTTTTGGAAAACGGGATAGAAATAAACCGATCCTATCAAGAAGGACTTTTACACGGACCTTGTACCTATACCTTCCCTTATTCTTCTCAAACAAGAAGGGAAGAGATTTATGACCAAGGAGACCTTCTTTCTGTTAAGTTTTTTGATAGACAAGGAATCCCCGTTTATGAAGAGACTTTTTTGATTGATAATATCAAAGAGATTTCCTATTGGGATAAAAATGGAGCTCCCATTGCTGTAGAAAAGTACCAAGGACCTCTTTTATCTGAAGGGGTTTATTATACCCCCTTTCACGAGGTGGAAGGAAAAGTAGCCAAAGGAGGAGGCCTTCGTACTTTAAGAGATAGAGATGGAGTTTTACTCTATCAAGATAGGATGGAAAAAGGATTTTTGAGACAAAGAACTACCTACCATCCCAATGGAAAGGTACACCAGGTGATTCATTATGAAAACTACTTGCCTCAGGGAAGAAAAGAAGAGTTTACCTTCTTAGGAAATCTCCGGATGATCTCTCATTGGGATAAGGGGATTTTACACGGAGAAAAGATTGACTTTCGGGAAGGAAGAAAGTTCCGAAGAAGCCTCTATAATAAAGGAACCTTAGAGGGAGTCCAAGACCGATTTGATGAAGAGGAAAACCTCGTGCAAAAAACTCCTTTTCATGAAGGTAAAAAGCATGGAGAGGCGCTTGCTTTAGAAAAAAATGAGTGGAAATCCAGCTGGTTCTTTCAAGGAAAACTAGTTTCTGAGGAGCGATTTTTCCAGTTAGAACAAAAAGAAACCAGGTAGCCCCCTTCAAGAGGGCTACTTATCTACTTAGATACGCTCTCTTCCGAGGGAGCCGTTTCGCTTTCTTTTACAAGAGAAAGAACTTTCTCTTCTAATTTCTTAGCCTTCTCTTCTAAAAGAGCTTTAGGCTCTTTTTCTAAAGAAAGAGGCTCCTCTTTTGTTTCAAGAGAACTATCCTCGGCTTTTGCCTCTTCTACAGGACAGGTCCCCTCATCTTTATCTTCATCCTCTTCATAGCTACTCTTCTTTTCTTCTCTCATAGAATTTTCCTTTGTGCAAGAAGCAAAGGAAAATAAAGCAAGAGAGGCTCCGAGTCCTATGTAAAGTAGTCTTTTCATAGTAAATCTCCTTAAGATTAACGCTTATTAGAAAATCTACCCCCAAAACGGAAAAATATGCAACTTCTTCTGAAAAAAAGGGAAAAAAATACCCTTTCTTTATTTTTTCTTTTTTCTAAAGACAGATCTTATCTCTTTAACCGTAAGAATCATACAAAAAAAATCTTAGATGGCACGTTTCTTGCTTCTATTTAAAGGGTGTCACTTACCTTAAGAAGAGGGATATTATGTCAGAAAAAAAACTAAAAAATAAAATCGCCAAATTAGAATCTATCAATGATTTACTTGCCTCTGAAATCCGTCATCTGCACCAAATTGCCATGAAGCTAGGCTTTCCAGAAGGGCTAAAGACTTTAAAAGAAGCGGCTATGGAACTTATAGAACTGGAAGAAAACTGGGAGAACTTTCCCTCTTCTAAAGAGGAAGATCCCAACTCTTCTAAGGAGTGACTGTTGGAGAAGAGGGGGAAAGTTTTTGCTTTTCCTCTTTTTTCCATTTTCTAAAAGGTTTCGGTTTTGAAGAGGAATCAAAAGGGCGGACCCTTCCTTTTTGTAAGCAAGCGCTAGAGCAGCACCCTTTATTCTTAGTAGAACAGGCAGGACATGCTAAAAAAAGGGCGTTACAATCCATGTTGGCGCAGTTATAATAAAGATCGCTAGCTTCCCCGCAAAAGTGGCAAAAAGCAATATCTTCTTGGTTTTTGTCACAAATAGAGACAAGAAGTCTATCATCAAAAACGAAAAGCTTCCCCTTCCAGTGATCATCCCCTACCTCTTGTCCGTATTGGATAATCCCTCCCTTTAGTTGATAGACCTTTTCAAACCCTTTACTTTTTACATAAGCAGAATAGTACTCACACCGAATTCCTCCTGTGCAGTACATCATAATGGTGGTATTTTTGGGATCTTTTCCCTTTAAAAGCTCATCTGTGTAAGAGGGAAAATCTCTAAAAGAATCCAAATCGGGTAAAATAGCCCCTTCAAAATGGCCTACAGCAGATTCGTAGTTATTTCTAGCATCGATAAGAATTTGATTTTCGTCGGGCGACTCTAACTTTTCTTTCCACTTTTCAGAAGAGAGCTCCTCTCCCCTGTTAGAAAGATCTACCGTTTGTTCAAAAGCAACTAGCTCTCGTACCTTTACTTGCATTTTATAAAAGGCCTGCTCTGAATAGGGCTGAATTTTCACAGAAATATCTTGATAAGAAGGGACGGCTTTTAGCTCTTGCAACAGTTTTTTTACCTCGTCTTCTTTTCCGCTAAATTGGGCATTCACCCCTTCTTTACTCACATATATGCGTCCTTTACACCCCCTTTTTTCAAAGATTGTCTGTAAAAAATCCGCTTCCTTTTCCGGATTTTCTATAGGAAAAAATTGATAGAAAGAAACTACCCAATACTGCATATATTTATTCCTCTTTTTGGGAGATGTTATACCCTAAGTTTTTAGATAGAATCAAGAAGAGGTTTTGCAGAAAGTCTACTTATAAAATTTTTGCTTTAAAAACCCTCGCTTACCTTTGTTTTAAAAAAAAATCTAAAATTCTAACCTCTTCAAAGTTCTTGTGAAAAAAGAAAAATCGCTGTAAGATTCAGGATTTCATAAACGGAAGAACTCTAGGAGACTCGATGTCACGTTATACAGGTCCTAAAAACCGCATAGCCAGGCGCTTCGGTATAAATATTTTTGGACGCCTCAGAAACCCTTTATTGCACAAACCTAATGCTCCGGGAATGCACGGCGCTAAAAGGAAGAAAAAATCAGAATATGGAATCCAGTTAGAAGAAAAGCAAAAGCTTCGCGCTGTATACGGAATGATCTCCCAGAAAACTCTAATAAACTCTTTTAGAAAAGCGCTCAATATGCATGGTGCTACAGCGCATAATTTACTACAAATTCTCGAGTGCAGACTGGATAATATAGTTTACAGGCTTCGTTTCGCCTCTACTATCTTTGCAGCACAGCAGCTTGTATCTCACGGTCATATTTTGGTAGATGGAAAAAAAGTAGATAGGAGATCGTTTCAAGTAAAGCCTGGAATGACTATTTCTATTAAAGAAAAGTCTCAAAAGATGAAGGCTATACTGGAGTCAAAAGGGAATACCCAAAGAGAACTTCCTACTTATCTTGTAGAGGAAGGAGAGTTTTCTGGGAAGTTAGAAATGCTTCCTGAATTTGATCAAGTATCTCTTCCTTTACCGATTAATATCCCTTTGGTGTGCGAGTTTCTAGCTCACACTAGCTAAGTTTTTTTAAGACCTTTCTGCAAGTGTTTTTGTAGAAAGGTCTTCTTCTTTAAACAATTCTTTTAGTCCTAAAGCCCACCCTATAACAATAAAAAAGCCAAAGAAAAGAGCAGATTCCACAAAGAGCCCTTGTATTTGAGAGAAAAATGCTCTTGGAAACTGCATCTCTTCTTGCAACAAAAAGTGAAAAAGAGAACTTTTCTGACTGAACAGCTTCCCCCCTAAATAGCTGGAAAAGACAAAAGAGAAAAAACCGGCTAAAGAACACTTTCCAAAAAAAGAGAAAATTCCTTTTGGCTTTTTAGGCAGATGCCAAAACAGAAAAGCTACATGAAAAAAAGCAGAAAAAGAAGTTGCCAGTGCTATAAAGAAGGCTTGTTTTTTTAAGGTAAAAATAAAAATAGTGTTCAAGGCGATGTTTATAAGAACAGAAAGAAAAGAAACGATAGCCGGTTTTTTATAAATCCTTTGAGAGTAGTAAACATTATTTAATACTATAGAAAGGGCCATGGCAAATAGCCCTGCTGTATAGCCCCAAAGACAAAACAGGGTATTTTTTACTTCTAAAGACGAAAAAGCGCCTCTTCCGAACAAAAAGTTTAAGCAGAGCCCCCCCTGTCCGAAAAAGAAAAAAGAAAACAAAAGGGAAAAAAAGATAGTTAGTTTCAAAGAAAAACAAAAGAGTTCTTCTCCCTCTTCTAATCCTTTTTTACTGAGCTGCGGTAAAAGAGCTGAAGTAATGGCTAAAGCAAAAAGACCTAAAGGAAGCTGCTCTAGTCTTATAGCATACCAAAGATAAGCAGGGCCTGAAGGATCAATTATTTTAGCAAAAAGGGCGTCCATAGCGCTATTGATCTGCACAGCCCCAATCACGAAAACTCCCATGGTTAAAGGAGGCAGCAGCTTTTTTATCTCACAAGAGAAGAGCTGGGGGCGAAAAAAAGAGATCTCTTGTACTAAAAAGTATCTTTTAGCAGAAAAAAGCGTGAAAAGCCACTGCAAGAAAAACCCTATTACTACAGCATAAGGAAGATAGGAGACAGAATTATTCCCAAAAAAATAGGATATACAAGAAAAACCAATCCAAGTGAGGTTAAATATCGAAGGGGAAAAGGCTGCTTTAAAAAACTTTCCTTGGCAATTTAAAAGAGCGCTATTAAAAGCATACATGCTAAGAAAAAGAAGCCCCGGCAGCATAACCTTTAAAGAAGAAAAGAAAAAAGGATCTTGTTTTACCCAAAAAAGGGCTCCTTCTAAAAGAAAAATGAGCGCTATTAAAATGGCTAAAAGAGAGAAAAAGGCATCTCGAAAAAAAAGCACCCCCTTTTTCGCATCTTCTTTTTGCAGTTTTTGAAAATGGGGAATAAAGCTAGAGTGTACAAGACCTTCCGCGAAAAGCCTTCGAAATAAGTTTGCAAAGCGGTACGCCACCAAAAAAGAAGCGATCTCTACTCCGCCCCCAAAAAAAAAGGCTAAAGAAATATCTCGAAACATCCCTGTAAAACGGCTACAGAGAGTTCCGTAAAAGTTTTTTTTTGCAGAAACAAGAAAAAGGGACTTCATAGATTTTGTATCATACCAGAGAAAGAAAAAAAGGAAACCTTTGAGAGAATTTTTCCAAACCTTTAAAATAAAGAGCAACTCTAAAGGAAAGTTTCATGATCTTAAAATTAGGCGCCCACACTTCTGCTGCCAAAGGATCTTTTAATGCGTTAAAGCAAGGAAAAGAGATTGAAGCCTTGGGAGTACAGCTTTTTACAAGCAACCAAAAACAATGGAAAGGGAGAACTATTTCAGAAGAAGAGGTAGCTCTGTGGAAAAAGACACGGGAATCTTTGGGCATTTTTCATAATATGAGTCACGCTAGCTATTTGATCAATTTAGGCTCTCCTTCTCAAGAGATGTTACAAAAAAGCAGAAAAGCCTTTGAAGAGGAGTTAAAGAGATGTCATCTGTTAGAAATTCCTTTTTTAAATTTTCATCCGGGAGCTGCTATCTCTTCTTCTGAAAAAGAGTGTTTAGATACCATAGTAGAGAGCTTAAACACTTTTGAAGAGCTTGCCCAAAAAGGAGCCTGCCGCCTTCTATTAGAAACGACAGCCGGCCAAGGAACTTCTGTGGGGCATAAATTTGAACATCTTGCCTACATACTACAAAACAGTTCTAAAAAACTCCCTTTAGGTGTGTGTATAGATACCTGCCATATTTTTGCGGCGGGGTATGATATTCGGACAAAAGAGGCTTTAGAGGCTACTTTAGAAGAGTTTGACCGAATAGTAGGGCTAAAAAACCTGTATGCTCTTCATTTGAATGACTCAAAAAAAGAGCTTGGCTCTAAAAGAGATCGCCATGCCCCCTTAGGAAAAGGCTTTATTGGCCTTGAAGGGTTTCATGCGTTAGCCCGTCACCCTAAACTAAACCATTTACCTATGTATTTAGAAACCCCGGAGCCTGCATTATGGAAAGAAGAGATAGCTCTTTTACAGAAACTTGCGAAAACCCCTCTTTAACTATGAAAAAAGAAACGATTCAACATGTCTTACAAAAAGGAGTTTCTCTTTTAGGGGAAACAGTAAAAGTGGAAGGATGGGCTCGCTCTTTTCGAGATCAGAAAAATTTCTTTTTTTTACAGATAAACGATGGCTCTTGTTTTGCCTCTTTACAAATTGTTTTTGATTCCTCTTTAGAGAACTTATCAGAATTAAAAGAACATTTAAGTATAGGCGCTTCTGTTTCTGTCGAAGGGGAAATCGTTTCTAGCCCCGGTAAGGGTCAAGCAGTTGAAATGAAGGCAACCACAATTGCTATAATAGGTCTATGTCCTAAAGATGAGTACCCCCTACAAAAGAAAAGACACTCTTTTGAGTTCTTACGTACCATTGCCCACTTAAGAGCTCGTACTAATACACAAGGAGCCGTGGCTAGAGTTCGAAGCCATGCGGCAGGGGCCACCCATCAGTTTTTTCAAGAAAGAGGTTTTTTGTTTTTACCAACTCCTATTCTAACAGGTTCTGACTGCGAAGGAGGAGGGGATCTTTTTAGAGTAACTACTCTAGATCCACAAAAGAAAGAAAACCCTGAAGAAGATTTTTTCAAGAAAAAGGCATTTTTAACAGTATCGGGTCAGCTAAATGCGGAAAGCTATGCCTGCGCTCTTTCTAAAGTGTATACCTTTGGGCCCACGTTTCGAGCTGAAAACTCCAATACCTATAGACATTTAGCCGAGTTTTGGATGATAGAGCCCGAAGTGGCTTTTTGTGATCTAACACAGATCATTCATCTAGCAGAAGAGTATATCCAGTTTGTACTGCAAAAGCTTTTTGAGAGATCCAAAGAAGATCTTCTTTTTTTCGATCAGTTTATAGAAAACGGGCTTTTAGAAAGGCTTGAAAAGGTAGTCTCTGAACCTTTTTTGATTCTCTCTTATACAGAGGCAATCTCCATTTTACAAAAAGCAGAGAAAAAGTTTGAATTTGAGGTAAAGTGGGGAGAGGATCTCAAGTCAGAGCAGGAAAAATACCTAGCCGAAGAGTATGCAAAAAAACCGGTTGTTATAACCGATTATCCCAAAGAAATAAAAGCCTTCTATATGCGGGAAAATGAAGATCAAAAAACAGTTGCTGCCTTTGATATCTTGGTTCCTAAAATCGGAGAACTTATAGGTGGCTCTCAAAGAGAAGAAAGGCTCTCTTTCCTAGAAAAAAAAATGGAAAGCCTTCATTTAGATAAAAAAGAATATGCCTGGTATCTAGAGCTCAGAAAATTCGGGACTGTTCCCCATGCAGGTTTTGGCCTTGGATTTGAAAGGTTCATCCAGTTTTGTACCGGAATAGAAAACATACGGGATGTAAACCCTTTTCCAAGATATCCGGGCCACTTGGAATTTTAAATGTGGGGTTTCTAAGCAGAAAACGAGATAGAGCTGTATTGCTTTACTTCGTAAGCTTGGTAATACTTAAGGGACTTTTCTGTTATGAGCTCTTCCCCCTTTTTTTTGCTTTTTTCTATTTCACTCCCTTTTTTCTTCCAAAACTGGTATATGTCATTTAAGTTATAGACCTGCATAAAATGAGAAAAACTAGAGTCTAAATTAGGCGGTTCTCCTAAATCAAATACGGGTTTTTCTTTGGGGAGCTCTTCCTCAAAACAAATTGGTTTTTCTAATTTGCTAGCTAAGATTACAACATCTTTTTGAAAGGCTTTTTGTACATCCCATTTTTCTATAAAAAAAGACTTTTTACCCAAATGGATTTCTCCTTCTGTAAATTTGGAGAAGAGAGAAAGAGAAGAAAATCCTAATTGAGAAAAGTATCGGATAAGTTGTCTGTTTAAGGTAGAGTTTCCTAAAAAAGAAAAAGAGGTAGAAAGCTCCGGTTTTTTTAGAATATGAAATAAGATATTGCCTATTTGAGGAATCTGTTCCGGTAAAAATTCTGTCTTGATCCTTTTGGCAATATGAAAGGCTTTTTGAAAAAAATAATGCAAAGAAGAAGAAGGATTTTTGGCTTTTAAGTATGCCTCTTTTACTTGCCTTTTTATCTCTGTTTCTCCTATTAAAGGGCTATTTAAACCGCTTGTTACTTTACAAAGATGAGAAAAAGCTTCTTTCCCTATAAAAAGGTAGTTAGAAGAAGAAAAATAAGGGTTTTTATCGTGCAGCTCTTTTATGCAGAAAAAAGTTTCCCTTCCAAAGTAAAATTCTACTCGGTTACATGTTTGTAAAAAAACCCCTCTTTTTTCTAAGCAATTTTTTTGAAACCATTTGATTTTTTCTTCTTTTTCAAAACGAGAAGATTTTTCGAAGCAAAATCCAAAAACGCCTAAAGCCATGCTCTGTTTTTACCCTCTTTTTGCTTTTTTGGAAAATATTTCTTATAAACCTAGAAATCACTGCAGAACAATATTCTCAAAAAATAGATAGACTCCTTAAAACCTCTTCTTAATACTTTTGTTACTCTAAAAATCTATTCCCATCTCTAAAACCCCTTTCCAAAATTGCCAAAACCCTCTTTTAAGAAGTCCCGTTCCTGTAATGTACAATAAGCTACCTGCGATGTCCAAATCATCAATTTTGGCAACGGCTCCTTTTTCCTTTGCTGAAAAATAGCCGTACTCAAAAGTAGCTCCTAATCTAGGACGAACCCTCGATTTTTCCAAAAAAGTATACAACAGCGTTCCTTTCACACTTTGTCCTGTTGCTTTTCTGTTTTGTAGTTTTCGAAAAACAATGGCTTCATCTTGAGGAGGAGGCGTTACAACCGGAGAAACTTGGGTTAAATGCAAAAAAGCATTCCCTTCAATAGTAGAATAGCCAAAATGAAAAGCATATCCCGCTGAAGCGTTCCAAGAAGAGCTAATTTGATAGTTCAAATCAATCCCCGTAAAAGCCCCATGCCAGGTAAAATCTACCGTCCTGGTTTCTGTATCATCAGAGAGAACTTGCGTTGGAGGATTTCTCTGAATTACTTGGTTTGTGTGACCTGATAGGTTTTCCTCAGAAACAGCTTGTTTATGAAGAGAATACCCTACTACCGGAGCAAAAGAAAATGTCGGTTTTCGCAGATAGATCCAATAGCCAACGTTAGCAGAAACATCAAATACATATCCTCCCGGCGTTCCCGAAGTAAAGGATTCGGTAGAATTGGAAAAGGTGGATACAAAATTAGGAATCGTTTGAGACGTGCTTGTAATGCTTGTAGTACCTCCACGAATAAAACCATAATCTCCCTCTGCCTTGAAAAAAAAATTCCGGTAGCCAAGAGCTGCTTCTCCTCCTACTAAGAAAGTATTATTAGCAGGCCATTCAAAGCTTTCCTCCCCCGAAACTGCAGGAAAATCTGTTTTAAATATGAGTTTATCCCGGCGATATCCCGTATTTAGTTTGAAAGACTTTTCTAAACAGCCTGCAACCAAAGAAGTAAAGCACATAAAAGACAATAAGCTAACCCAAAGAAAACGCATACCCTTCTCCTATAAAAACCAAGACACCATAGTACAATATTTACCTATTATCAAAATAAATTTTTCTTTTTCTGATGTGGCTTTTTAAACTTTGTGTCATGATAGTTCTCCAAAAATAGAGCAGAGATCGTATGTCAGTAACTCCGTATGTTGATTTGGAACCTCCAAGCTATTCTCCTGAGCAAGAACAACAACCTCCATCAGGTTTGGCTTCGGTTATAAGGAAAGCAGCTTCTTGTTTTTGTGGATGCTTAAAGGACTGCTTTAGTGGAATTCACGGTTTTTATTTCGATGCACAAGGTCATCTTTACCGTAGAAGAAGTCTATACACATTAGGAGTTTTAGGGGCCGTAACTGGAGGCGTCGAAGTGGTTTTAGGAAAACCGGAGGTAGCGATAGCTGTTTTTTCTGCATCTGCCATTATAAATGTGGCGGCTTTGGCCTCTCCCCTAATAAGAAATGTTCCTGGTTTTTTGCAGGAAGGCCTCCTTATTCCTATGAATAATGAGCCAGCCGAAAACGAGGAATAATTTTTTTAACGCCTCCATAAGACCTTAAGGTTAGAGGTTCTATTATTTCTTCTGTCCTTCCGAGTTGTGTCCTATTCCTTGATACTTTAAAATAGGTTCTCAAATTCTTTCGGCTGCATAGCCGAAGATACGATATTTTTTTTACTTTATAGGGGAAAATTTCATGCCTACAACCGACAATAATCTTTCATCTGTGAGATACTCCCCTTTTATCCCTATGCCTATACAAGTCTCCCGTACAGGGCAAAATCTGCCATCTCAAACAGGGATTTCTTCTATTTTACGAAAAATTACTTCTTGCTTTTCCAGATGTGTATTGAATATGGCTCAATCTATTTATAACTTTTGCTTCAACGACCCGGAAGGCGACCTTTCTCGTATAGGAAAATTTTTATTCATAGCAGGAGCTTCAACAATGACAGTAGGAGGCCTTCTCACAACTTCAGGAGATGAGAAAGGAGTTGTTATCGGTTTTATAGGTTTGGTTCTAATTATAACAGCCGCTCTTTCTGAACCTGAAGTAAGAAATAACATCCAAGAAGAGACTCCTTTTATTTAAAGATAAAACAATTTTTTTATAAAATTTTACTAGTTTTAATAAACTTAAATCAGATAAAATTAATCCCTCTAATTAATTAGACAATTAGCTACACAGCCAAAAAGATACAATATTTTTTTATAGGAAAAAATTTTATGTTATCACCTACTTCTGGAACTAACTTCCATACAGGGCAAAATCGGACACCTCAAACAGGGCTTTCTTCTATTTCAAGAAAAATTGCTTCTTGCTTTTCCAGATGTGTATTAAATACGGCTAAATCTATTTACAGCTTTTGCTGCGATGCCCCGGAAGGAGACCGTTCTCGTATGGGGAAATTTTTATACACATTAGGAGTTTCAACAATAACAGCAGGAACCCTTCTCATAACTTTAAAAGAAAGAAAAGGATTTCTAGTGGTCTTTGTAGGTGTGGTTCTAGTTATATTATCCGATCCTCCTAACCCTGATAGAATATGTCCTTCCGGTATAAATAACGAAGTTGAGACTCCCCTTTTGTCTATAATTTCTATAGATAATAATAGAAGAACAGAATAACAGATCCTTAAGAAAATTTTGCTGTTTTTAATAATCTTAAACCAGATAAACCCCTTGCTTTGATTAGAAGGTTTTTTATCTTGTTTAAGATACTCCTCTTTGCTGTTTCTGTTGTTTCAGCTATGAAAACTCTTGCATCTTTGAGCTCGTTTAATTACCGCTAATATGGATATAAACAAAATCGCGACGCAATCTCCTGACTTTAGCTATAGGGAGGTTCAAATCCTCATGAATTTTGTCCGGTGTTAAGAGCTTCTCTTTTCCAGCCTTGCATCTTTTTATCTTTCTAATCTAAAATGATGTCTGGTTCAAGGATTGATAGCTCAGTTGGATAGAGCACCCGCCTTCTAAGCGGGCGGTCGTAGGTTCGAGTCCTACTCAATCCGTTTTCTTAAGCAAAGTTAAGGATTCTTTTTAGTGTTTTTAGGAGATCTTTCTTTTTCTACAAAATCTTTTTCTAACCTGCCCGAGGTTTTATCTTCTTTTGAGACTAAAGAGTTTCAAAAATTAGGAGATAGACAAAGAAGCGATAAAGTTAATAGAGCCCTTTTAGAGCTGATTCAAAAAGAAAAAGAGCCCGCTTTTCTTTTAAGGGAGGTTCTCGATTTTGTAGAAAAGGTAGATACAAAAAATTATCTTTTTCACTACACCTTTAACAGCTTTGAGCTTTGGTTAAACCACTCTTCTAACCTTTCTGTAGATGAAATGCTGCGCATAAGGGGTAAAATTGTAGGTAAATGGATTCCCAGAGAAGAGTATCAAAGAATTTTTCCTATTGGGATGAATAAGACTTATGAAGGCTCTCACTTTGTAACCGCCCATAAATCCCCTGACTTAGATACCACTGTAGCCTCTTTTTGGGGTTGGGTAGATGCCTTTGGTGCAAGAGTTGGTTCGAACCTTCATTTTTGGAATGTTCCGGGAGGCCCCCCTCTTTCTCAGATAGAAATTGAAATGATTTTTATTCAATTCTTTGGAAAAGGGGTCTTTTCTCATCTTGCGAAAAAAAACACCTTTCTCTCTGTTACAGGCAATGACTTGATGAGTCAAAAAAAGATGCTCCAAAAAACACTGGAAGAAAAAATGGTCTCTGTCTCTTTAGAAAGAGATAGCAGTGCTGTTGTCTTGGTAGATAAGGAAGGCTATTTTTTAGGAGACTGGCGTAATATGGACGTTCAGGGAGTAAGGCAACTTATCATGCTTTTAAATGGCTCCCTTAGATGGTTTGAAAACCATGTACACGTTAAGTTTATCTCTCTTTTTGCCAAACCAAAGTTACACTCTTCTGAGGTACCTCTTCTTTTAAAGAATTTATTTCAGACTCCTATAAAAGAAGCGGAACCTGTGAAAGAATATGTAGAAAAAGATCGAGAAAAACTCCATCAGTTTTTACAAAAAGTTTTTTTAGTAGAAGGAGGAATTACCGCCTCTTTTGAAAAGTTTGCCAAAGCGCTTCATAGTTTTTCTATCTTTGATTTAGAAAAAGTACAAAACTTATTTGATTCTACAGAAAAGCTTCCCTTCTTTGATAGATCTGGATTTTTGATTGAAGATCGCCCTCTTATATTTTCTTATCTTGAAAAAGCCGTACAAAATATCCACACCTGCATACAAAATGTGCGCGGATTTTTAGAAAAATTTGACATTGCCTTGAAGGTAAAAACGCTTGTATACGGTCATAGTCCCAATTTTGTAACCGTAAGAGATGATGTAGAAGAGATCAAACTAAAAATGGATACCTACCAGCATCTTACGGTAGTCTATCCAGATAAAAATCGTTTTTTTCCCGTGGGCACTATCTTTGCAGAAGATCTTCGCAAAAAAACGCTGGGAACCGTCTCTTTACGCGATTTTTGTAATAGAGAGGAAATGGGAATCCCTTCTTATCTAGAGGTAATTAGCGTAATTGATCACCATAAAAGCGCTCTGCAAACACTTTCTCCCCCTACCGCTATTATTGCCGATGCGCAGTCTAGTAACGCTATTGTGTTTGAGCTTACGCATAAAATTAACCAAAAATATAGCACCCAAAACCAGTCTTTAGAAAAGGTAGAAAAACAAATAGAAGAGCTTTCCAAGAAAACAGACCCCTCCTCTATAAGAAAGCTCAGAAATCTTTTGCAAAAAAAGGGTATCTTCCAAAAAAAACAAGAGTACTATGTCCATGTAGAAAGAGAGATGATGGAGTACCTTCATTTTCTGTATGGGATATTAGACGATACAGACCTTCTTTCTAAAGTCTCTTATAGAGATGTAGAGGCTGTGTGCTCTATTTTAAATAACTTAAAAAGTCTGGCGACGCAAGAAGAGGTGGAAATCGTTTCTTTAGAAGAGCTCCCCAAAGATGAGACCTATCTTTCTAAAGCAGCAAAACTTCTGTTGCAAAATGAAGACCTATATTCCTTATATAAAAAAGTGTATGCCTTCCGAGAAAAAGAGGTAGAAAAAAACATTCAACTGTGCGTAAAGAAAGAAGTGAGCTCTTTTTTTGCCGATACTAAAGAGCAAAATGGCTGCTGTAGAGTAGGGCAGACTAAGCTGTTTTCTAAAAACATCTCTTCTTTCGAGAAAAATCAAAGGGCTCTGCAAAAAGTATGGCTGGAAAAAGCCCTAGATATCCAAGAAGATAGCCCTGAGTTTGATTTACACCTTCATATGCTCAGCACTATTGTGGGAGCAGAAGAGGTCTATCAAGGGGAAATACGAGAGTATGCTCATAAAGATCAGCTTTGGATCTGGATTCCGGAAACGGAGATGGGAGCTTCTCACTTAAAGCGGTTTTTAAGCTCTTTTCAAGACTGCGAAGCTTTGGTAAAAGACTCTTTAGAGGTCTTGTTTTTAGGAGAAAATACAAGCCATTTAGAGCAAATATTTCA
The DNA here is from genome assembly GCA_964351495.1 of uncultured bacterium. GTDB lineage: Bacteria > Chlamydiota > Chlamydiia > Chlamydiales > SM23-39 > CAYGOC01. The sequence goes on along the minus strand of CAYGOC010000006.1, from coordinate 82,085 downwards.
AGAGAGTTTTTTTCCCATCCCTCATAAAAAGGGAAAGGGAGAAATAGCAATGGCGATCCTTTATTATAAAGCAGGCTCTATAAACTCTAGAAAGGCCATGATCTCTCCTTTCCTCCCTTACTTACACTCTTAAGAAGCTTTTTTGAAAGGGACAAAATGGGGGACATATTCCATATGAACAGAATTGTTTTCTATCTGGTATAAAGAATCGATATCCATAGAAAATCCCTTTTCGAACTTCTCTAAAAGTTCTTCTGTCGTAAAAAGGTTCATGTTTTTATTCTCTGATATATTTACCAAGTTTAAAGGAAGATTTACCGCCTTAGAAAACGAGTAAGAAAGTCCTATCCATTCCTTTCGAGCCTTCTTTATATTTTTAGCTGTATGCCAGTTCCACTCCATCTGATTAGGATTTTTAAAGAAAAGAGAAGAGAGGGTCTGTTTAATATCTTCCTTTCTGTATAGAGTCATATCTAAGCTATTGGGGTAGGTCCAGTCCCCTCTTGCCGAGTTGACCTGCCAAGCCATTATTGTTTCTTCTAAAGAAAGATGATAAGGCACGCTAGCAAAAAATCCTCCCATATAACAATAGGTAATATTTTCTCCGAGACGGAAAGAAAAACTATATGCCTTTGTTTTTTCTAAGTGATATATAGCCTCTTTTACATCAAAAGCATCTTTGACCAAGATGTCATCTACGGAAAAAAACAAATAGGGACTTTGGCTTTTTTCAAATAGGATTTTCTGCACCAAAGGATGAAAGTCTAAGTGAGGTAAATTAGACTGGCGAACATAAGATACGTTAGGGAAATTTTTTTGTACTAAAGCATATCCCTTTTCGAAACGCTCTTTAGAAGATCTATATAAGACAAAGATCTCTTTTATTCCTTTTACATGTTTTTGACAGGATTCTAAAAAAGCGTAAAGCTGCAAGGGCCTATCATAAGAAAAGACGAGCAAGTCGGCTCCTGTATAAAAAGAAAGCTTTTCAAAAGGCTCTTTTTTAAGAGGTTTATAAGGGGGAGTTTTTTTTATTTTTTGCAAGCAATCTCTTCTTGCCAAAAAGCATGGGTGAGACTCATCTGCCACTTTTTTATAAACAGATTTAGCACCTAAAAGAGGTAAAAAAGCGGCATGATTTTGTGCCATTTCCAACAGGGGAAAAAGATAGGCTTCATCGTGACTCTCTTCGATAATTTTCCCTCGAAAAAAAAGATCTTGCAGACGAATCTTGTGAAATAGTCCTGCATAAAAGCTCACCACTAAAGGATCTTGTATTTCAGCTCTTCTTAAAGAAGTGGGATAAAAGCAGGGAAATTGTATCTTTTTAGGTTCTTTATCGGTCACTTTTTTGCAAGGCATATAAAGAGCCCAAACCTCATAGCCTTTATATTTTTCATTGAGTGCTTGTAAAAAATTCTTATCAGGAAGCCATGAGTCTCCCTTAAGAAAAAGAACTACCTCTTCTTCTTGTAAGGGGTATACTTTTTCGTATAAATTTTGTACTCCTCCCTTTCTTTTTTTGTTATGTAGAATCGTTATTTTGGAAGAGGGACTATTTTCTGTAAATTCTTGCAAAACAGAGGCTGTGTTATCGGTAGAACCATCATTTACATAGATAACAGAAAAGTTTTTGTAGGTTTGCTCTAAAATAGAGCTTAAGGTCTTCTTGCATACATCAGAGCTATTATAGGAAGAAACAATGATGGTAAAATGACGATCTGAGAGGGGTTTTCTTCTTTTTACCTTTTCTATCTTGGAAAGCTCTAGAGCAACTCTTTTGTTTTCTAAATAAAAAAAAAGAGCAACCACACAAAAAAGAGTTATTAGAAAAAAAGTATGAAAAATCCGCATATCCCTCCACTTATCCTCAAGGAAGGATAGAGTAATAATTCTTATGGTTTTAATCCACGATCTTTTTTTGAAAAAAGGGGCGTTAACAACGCCCCCTTAAGAACCATCTATTTTGCTTCTTCGATAATTTCTAAATTGACTCGAATCCCATTTCGGCTAGCTACCGACATAAGAAGGGTTCGAATTGCGTTGATAGTCTTCCCTTTCTTTCCGATGATCTTTCCAATGTCTGACTTTTCCACACCAAGCTCTATAATCAAAGTATGCGTTCCGCCTATCTCATTGATTTGAACTTTCTCTGGATGATCTACGAGGTTTTTCACTATGTATTCAACAAATTCTTTCATGCTGCGATCCTCTATGTTAACAACAACGCCCCATTCAAGCGAGAGTTTATGGGGAAATGTTACAAAACCAAGAAATATTTAGGCTACAGAAAAAGATCCTTTAAGAAGAGAGATGGTAAATCCATTTTTTAATATCCTCCGGTATCGTAGCCGTAAAAAAGAGGGGCTCTTTCGTTATAGGATGCTTTAACTTTATTTGATAAGCATGAAGACACTGTCTTTTTACCTTCATAGCTTTATTCAAGGAAATATTGCCATATTCACTGTCCCCTAAAATAGGGGTTTTTACAAACTGCATATGAACCCTAATTTGATGGGTTCTTCCACTTAAAGGTTTTAGCCTTACGAGACTAATCTGATCGTTGTACGCCAAAACATGGCACAAAGTTTCAGAAGGTTTTCCTTCTTCCGAGACTCTCATTTTTTTTCTATGAACAGGATCTCTTTTGATAGGCTGCTTAATAAGTCCATTTACGGGTCTACCAATACAAATGGCAAGGTACGTTTTTTCTATTTCCCTATTTCGAAAAGCCTCTATTAGGTTTTGGTGCGCTCTTTCTGTTTTGGCTGCCAGTAAAATACCACTCGTATCTTTATCGAGCCTGTGCACAATTCCTGGACGAAGCTCTTCTTTACCGAAGGGGATCTCTTCACAGTGACCTAAAAGAGCATGAACAAAGGTATGACTCCAATTTCCGGGGGCTGGATGCACTACCATAGAAAAAGGCTTATTCACAGCTAGAAAGTGTTCATCTTCATACAAAATATCTAAGGGAATTTTTTCCGGCTTTAAAGAAAAGGTAGGCGTTTTTTCAAAAAGAACTTCTACCTCGTCTCCCTCTTGGATAATCTCTCTTTTCCTAGCAGGCACCCCATTTAAAAAAACAGCGCCTATTTCCATAAGATACTGAAAGTAAGAACGAGACTTTTCAGGAAATTTTTTAGCAAGAAAGCGATCTATTCTTTCCTTTTCTTCTACTTGCTCTACAATAAAAAAAGAGCTCTCCACAGGGGGAGCTTCCAAAAGAGCCTCTTCTGAGACCATATATAAACCCTATCTTAAAAGAGCTCGATTATACCCTTTTTTTAAGATAGGTTGCAAAAAGATTCGTCTGCTTATTTCAGAGGAAAATAGATAAAATTTTTTTAAGAAATATTATTTAAAAGCTTCTTGTTTTCTTCGTTAGTCTCTTTCGTTCTTTTCTTGTCTTCTGCAATCTGACCTTGCAGCTGTTTTATAAGGAACGCTTTAATAATATCTTGATTACTCTTAGGCTGCTCTATAAGAGGAAGCATAGGCTTCTCTATTTTTCCCGAAGGATTTGAATTAGAAACTTCCATAAGATCTCCTATTTCTATCCCTTAATTATACCCTATTTTCCTGTTTTTGTCAAGGAAAAGGGCTTTGTAAAAACAGCTAACCCTTTAATAATTAATAGGTTAATCGTTCCCCTGAATAGATTTTTTCAAGGCTTCCGCTGCTTTTTTTTGCCTTGCGGCGTCTCTTTTCATCTCAGACATGATCATATTACAAAGATTTGCATAAATCTTTTTCTTTTGAGCCTGAGTTACTTGCATCCCCATAAAAGAGGTTGTAGCCGCCCCCTCATTTAGAGAAAGGGCCTTTTTTTCCAAGGGAAACGGCTTTCTGCCGGGTGGGGTAGGCCCGTTTGGACCTTTTCCATGATTTGAGTGGTCAGGAGGGGTAGACCCTATCTTTTGGCTCATACTTATGAGTGTATCAAACTATTCTTTTTCTATAGAAGGGTCTAATTTTTTTTACGTAAAAAAGAAGGGTTTTTCTAACTTCTTCTTCTATATAATCTCAGAAATGGAAAAAGAGAGAATTTCTAAGATTTTAGCAAGAAGAGGACTTTGCTCTAGGAGAGAGGCTGAAGCTCTTATAGAGGAGGGACTGGTTTTAGTAAATGGAGAAATAGTCACAGAAAAAGGAAGTAAAGCTTCTAAAGAGGACTTGGTAACCGTAAAACCTTTTCCCCGAAAAAAGGTAACCCTTCTTTTACATAAACCGGTTGATATCGTCTCAAACCTCCCTGAAGAAGGATATAAAGAAGCATCTTCACTGCTCATTCCTAAAAACCAATGGAAAAAAGATCCTATCCCCTGTAAAAACCCCATACCTCCTTTACATGTAGTAGGCAGACTCGATATCAATTCAAAAGGACTATTGCTGTTTACTGAGGATGGAAGGGTTGCCAAAAAGATCATAGGACCTACCTCAAATGTAGAAAAAGAGTATTTGGTAAAATATGAAGGGGTTCTTACTGAAAAAGGACTCTCCCTTTTACGAAAAGGAATTACCTTGGAAGGGAAAAAATTAAAAAGAGCGTTTGTAGAAAAAGTCTCTCCTAATAAACTCCGCTTCATTTTACAAGAAGGCAAGAAAAGACAAATCCGAAAGATGTGTAAACGGGTCTCTTTAAGCGTTATCTCTTTAAAAAGAATCCGTATTGGCCCTTTTCTTTTGGGGGATTTACCCATAGGGAAATGGCGCTTTGCTACAGAAAAAGAGCTAGAAAAACTCGGGCTTTAACGCTACCCTTGAAAAGAAAAAGGGATGATATGAAAAAAATAGCGCTCGTTGGCTCTACCGGAAAAATGGGAAGCATTCTCTCTTCTCTTATAGAAAAAGATTCTCTATTTTCTCTTACGCTAAAGCTCCATTCTGCCTCTTCTTTTGAAGCCTCTCTTTTTTCTGAAATTGACCTCCTTTTTGATTTTTCTCTGCCCTCAAGCCTCTCTTCCTATTTGAGTATTTGTTTAGAAAAACAGATCCCCTTAGTAATAGGAACCACGGGTTTTTCTTCGGAACAAGAAGAGGCCATACAAAAAGCCTCTTGTAAGATCCCTATTTTTTTCTCCCCCAACTTTAGCATAGGGATTGCTCTTACAACCTTCTTCGGAAAAAAAGCCTCTTCTTTTTTTTCTAAAGTTTCCATAGAAGAAAAACACCACATACATAAAAAAGACACTCCGAGTGGAACCGCATTATTTTTACAAAAAGAGATCTCCCCTTCCTCTTCTATTTCCTCTATTCGAGAAAAAGAAGTATTTGGAGAGCATACGCTATTTTTTACCTCTTCCCAAGAAACCCTGACTATAAAGCATAGAGCTTTAAGCCGAGAAGTATTTGCGGAGGGAGCTTTAAAAGCCGCTCACTTCTTATTACAACAAAAGCCTGGCCTTTACTCGATGAAAGAACTTGTAAATATCGAAGCAAAACCATACCATTCCCCTTGTGAAGACGTTTGCCTGTCATAATTTTACTATAGGAAAGGGCCTAGTATTTATCTTAGGACCTTGTGTAATAGAAGGAGAAAAAGAGACTCTTTCTCAGGCAGAGTTTTTAGTAAACCTAACAAAAGAGCTAAAGATTCCTTTTGTCTTTAAAGCAAGCTACGACAAAGCCAATAGATCTTCTCTTCATTCCTATAGAGGTCCCGGAATAGAAAAAGGTCTCTCTATTTTAAAGGCTATAAAAGACACTTTCTTGGTCCCCGTAACCACCGATATTCATACGGTAGAAGAAGCAAAAAGATCTGCAGAAGTGTGTGACATCTTGCAGATCCCTGCCTTTTTGTGTAGACAAACAGATCTTTTAGTAGCGGCTTCTGAGACGGGAAGAATTGTGAATGTAAAAAAAGGGCAGTTCTTAGCTCCTTGGGATATGGAACCTGTAATAGAAAAGATCCTCTCTACTAAAAATGAAAAAATCATCCTAACAGAAAGAGGCTCTTCTTTTGGATATAACAACCTAGTAGCCGATATGAGATGTATACCCTTGATGCAAAAATGGGGTTATCCGGTCTGTTTCGATGCTACTCATAGTGTGCAGCTTCCTGGGAAAAACAAAGATTCTTCAGGAGGAGATGGAGCTTTAGCTCCTTTTTTAGCAAAAGCTTCTGTAGCTTGTGGGGTAAATCTTCTTTTTTTAGAAACCCATCCTGATCCCAAAAATGCAAAAAGTGATAAAGCAACCCAAATTCCTTTTGCAGAATTAAAAAGCTTGTTACAACAGTGTCTAAAGATCCACAATGCTCTTTCATGATGCGAAGACCTTTTTTTCTTTTCTTTTTGCTTCTTCTACTTTTAGGAGGATTTTCTGTTGCTAATCTTTTCGTTCTTTATCCGGAAGATGAAAAAGAATATCTCTCACTAGAAAAGCTTAAACAAGAGCAAAAAGAGTCTACCCCGAAGAAGCTAACTCAGCAGAGAAAGTCGGTAACAAAAGAGCTATTCCTTCCAAAAGAAACAGAAAGAATGGAGGTAAAAATTATAAGTGACAGCTCTACTTTATACCTTCAAAAGCAAGGAAAAAAATGGCGTCTTAAAGAAAAACTGGAAAAGCTTACCTTCTATTCTCAAGATAAACTCTATCAAAAAGAAGACAAAAGCTGGTTTCAGAAGGGAAAAAAAATAGAAGCTCCCGGGGGATGGTATAATTTTTCAGATCAGTCTTTTACAGCTGAGAGGGTAAACCTTACTTTTTTTGAGCTTCCCGGAAAAACGCTTCCTGAAATCGTAGAAGAAACAGATTCTTTTTCCGGTTCTGCAAGCCACGTTTTCCTCTCTTGGAAAACAAAGCTTCCTTTCTTTTCTGCAACCTACTTAAAAGCAAATATAGTCCCATGAAAAAGCCCCTTTGTGAAGCCATAAATCTAGGAAAAACCTTTCATGGAAGAAAAGTGGTAAACCAGTTTTCTTTTCATATTTACCCGGGAGAAATATTAGGTCTAATAGGGCCTAATGGAGCAGGAAAGACAACCGCCTTTTATATGACCATAGGCCTCATCAGGCCAGATGAAGGCTCTGTCTATTTTCAAGGAGAAGATGTAACGAATCTTCCTGTCCATAAAAGAGCGGAAAAAGGGATGGGATATCTAGCACAAGAGCCCTCTATTTTTCGAGATCTTACCGTAGAGGAAAACCTTCTGTGTATTTTAGAAATGCTTCCCATCTCCAAAAAAGAGCGCTTCCTTAGACTAGAAAAACACTTAGAAGAACTGCATCTAAAACCCCTTCGAAAAGAAAAGGCAGTAGCCCTATCCGGAGGAGAGCGAAGAAGGCTAGAGATCTCAAGATCTTTGATTATGAGTCCTTCTCTGCTTCTTTTGGATGAGCCCTTTGCGAGCGTGGATCCTTTAGCCGTACAAGACCTAAAAAAAATCATCCATCATCTCAAACAAAAAAATATCAGCATTTTAATTACAGACCACAATGCAAAGGAACTGTTTTCCATTGTGGATCGAAGTTATCTGCTTTTTGAAGGGAAACCCCTTCTTTGTGGAACAAAAGAAGAGCTTTTACAAAATGAAGAGGCTAAAAGGCTCTATTTCGGACATGAATTTTCTCTATAAAGTCACAAGAAGTCCAAAAAATTAAATTCTCTATTAGCCTTGCTTAGAGTTTTTTCTCTTTTTGATCTTAAAGCAGGCAAGAACTGTCTTTCTTCCGGGTCATCAGAAGATTGCACAGCCTCAATACAAGCGTCAAAAAGCCCCAATCTGAAGTCAGAATATTTAACCCGATGTTCTTCCCGGAATTGTTGTTTTAAAAATACAAGGACACTTTTTAAAGAACAGTTGGGTCCTTTTTGGGCTTTTTGCCAAACAGGATTATCTACCTCAACCCGCCTCGCTCCTTCAAGTTTTAGAATAGATCGATAAAACCGTCTGGTAGATAACCTTCCTTTTTCCATAAGGCTACCAAGCAAGGCTTCATTAACGCTGTTTTTAGGAACTTCTATTTGTAACATCGTCTGATAGTAATCTGGATTCTCCTCGTGAACTTTATGAAAAGTTGTTCCGGATCCTGCATTATAGATTTTAAAAGCAAGAACATCTCCCTTGGGCTCTATCTCAAGTAACATAGCGTGGTCTTTGGTATTTACTAAAATCAAGTGAGCCTCTGGCTCTTCTTTTGTTAAATCTTCTAAAACCTTTCTAGGCGATTCCTCTATGGGAAGGTTGTAAACTCTAAGAGCTTTTTCAAAAATAGAAACCATTTCTGGATAAAGCCCTTTTTCTTTCCAGTAAGCACAAAAAAGACAAAGAACGCTCATAGATGAATCAAAGGCTTCTTTGTTTAAAAGAGAACGTAGGAATACCGGATTACTTAAAAAAGATCTATCTAAAAGAGCGTAGTCATTTTTCCAAGTTGCAAATAATCTATTTCCTGAAGGAGTGTAGTAAGTACCTATTCCGTCTTTTGCACCTTCTTTAAATTCTCCCGTATAATGAAGAACTAGCCCTTCTTCAGATGGGTGCTTTAGATAGCACACCCCCTCTCCATGGATCTCCCCATTTTGAAATTCTCCTCTATATTCTCCATCTTCCCAGATTAAAACCCCTATACCGTGAGGCTGCCCATCCAAGAAATCCCCTTCATATACATCTCCATTAGAATACACCACGGCACCCTTAACTACTTGTCCATCTTTGAAAATTCCTTTATATTTATCCCCTGTTTTAGTTATAAAAATGCCACTTCCTACAGGAAGTCTATTCTCTAGAAAGCCCTCATAAAAATCCCCGTTGGGATACCAAAAAGAACCTTTTTTCATCTGCCCATTTTCAAAATCCCCCTGGCTTACCTTTCTTCCTAGCTTCCAAGTAGCTCCTAATCCGTGAGGTTTCAAGTCCTGAAGCTTCCCTTTATAGATAGTTCCGTCGGGGTAATAAACGGTACCTTCCTGTAGCCTCCCATCTTCAAAAAAGCCTTCATAGCTCTCACCAAGACTAAATAACGTAAGAGTTCCCCATCCGGTAGGGTTTCCATCTTGAAAGTAGCCTTTATAAATTCCTTGCCCTTCAACTTCCACTGTTCCAAATCCATGGGGCACTCCATCTTTAAGGGCTCCCTTATATCTACCTCCATTTTCAAGTACAGTAACCTCTTCTGAAGGAATTACGAAAGCGCGATCTTCCAAGCTTCTTCCTAAAGAAATCCCCCTGGAAATTCTAGGAGAAAAGGGCCTTGGGATATTGGTAGATACGGGCTCAGAAGGGCTTACAGGAGAAGATAAAGATCTCTCTGATTTGCTCCTTTGAAAAGGATTTAATTCTGAAGACATAAAATACCGTTTTTTAAGTAAATAAACACCGCAAGGTGTCACAAGTTTTTAAAGCTCTACACTCTTTTGTTTTTTTTCAAAGCCTTTATCTTGCTTTTTGCAAGCACTTTCGCTCCTCTCATTCTTTTTCGAGTAGAAAAGGCCTTCAAATCTTGTCCCATTTAAACAATATACAGTGCCTTTTTTGGGCTTCCCATTTTCAGAAACACCTTCAAATCTCCCCTCTTCAGGGAAAATTATAACCTCTACCTTTTGCCCCTCTTTTAAAGGAATCGGTGTAGCACGACCTGTTAAGCTCCTTTCTAAAGACATTGCTATAGGAGAAAGAGGCCTAGGAACAGCTTGATCTCTTATTCGAGAAACACTTACAGGAGGAGAAAAAGATTCTTCTACCTCCTTTCTTTTAAAAGGATTTAGTTTGGAAGTCATAAATATTTAAACAAAAATTATTTAACCTAATAAATTATAGCACATTAAATAATGTTTGTAAACATATTTATTTAACAAAAAGGTAGATATTAATATAAAAAAACAGACAAAATCAAGATTGTATCTTTATTTCGTTGATTAAGAGCGTGTTACAAAATCCACAGCTGATGACGATTCCAGATTTCTAGGTTCATAAATATGGGAAACCTTTCTCTTTTTAGTAGAAAAAGAAACTATCCCTTTTAACTTTTCTTCTGTTTTATCCCTCTTTTTTTGAAGAAGAATAAGATAGGGGGCAGCCTCTAAATCGGAAGAAGAGTGAATCTCTTTAATACAAGCCTCAAAAAGATCGATTCTCATTTTGTAATACCCTTCTCTTCCTAGCATCTGGAGCAAAAACACAAGAAGGCTTTTTAAAACACAGTTAGACCCTTGTTGGGCTTTTTGCCAGATAGGATTTTCTGACTCTACTTTTTCAGCTCCTTCAAGATCTAAAATAAACCTGTAGATCTCTTCTACTGTAAATTCATAATCACTTAGTAAGTTTTGCAATAGACTCTTCGTTACCTTTTCTTTAGGAACTCTAATTTGCAGCATAGTCTGATAACGAAAACCACTCTCTTCCGGCTTTGAATCATGAAACTGCAGCCCCTTTCCTGCATTGTATATTTTGAAAATAATACCACAGTGATCAGGCACTATTTCTAGCATAATAACATGATCCAGGGTCCCTATTGTTATCAAATAGGGCTCAGGGTTATCTCTATACAACCCTGCAAAAATTCTTGCAGCAGAAACCTCTGGGTCACTACTTTGTATTTCTAGGGTAGTTTCAAAAAGGGAGACTATTTCCGGGTATAGCCGGTTTTCTTTCCAGTAGCTACAAAGAAGGGAAAGGATGCCCATACAAGAAGGAAATGTCTTTTTTTCTAAAAGAGAGGCTAGAAATAGAGGGTTCTTTAAAAAGAAGCTATTCATCTCAGGAATATCCGCGCGCCATCTTGTAAATAGTTCTTGTCCGGAGTTGTTATAAAAGGCGCCAAATCCCTCTTTTAATTCCTTTACCAGGTTTCCTCTGTAATAACAGATCTTTTTACGCAAAACCTTTCCCTTTTCAAGACAAGAAACGATCTTGGATAATTCCCCAAAACCCTGCATCTCTCCTTCTTCAAAATGGCCGATATAAGAGTTTTTATCTAAAAATTGAAGTTCCCCAAAACCTTCCGGCTCCCAATTTTTGATAGCCCCCTTATAACTATATCCATCAGAAAAGTAGATATGGCCCCAAGAGAGTTCTCCTTCACAAAAAAACCCTTTGCACACTTTTTCATTCGGAAACGTAAGAGTCCCCCATCCATGAAATTTCCCCTCTTTTACCGGCCCTTTATATATGTTTCCACCTGGTAGAGTAACTTCATTTTCCAGAGAAATAACCGTTATACGGTTTCGTAGGCTTCTTCCTGAAAGCTCTTCAGGCTTAGGAAACGAATGGATAAAATGAAACCTAGTTAAAAGCCTAGAAGAAGTAACTTCATTCAGGTAGGGAAATAGGTTAGCTTCCTCTACTAGAAGTTTCGGGGTATAATCAATATTTAGGCTCATAATAGTTTTAATTAGTAAAATAACGAAAAATTATACATGTTTTACTTTTTATTAATTAACAAAAACAAAACCATGTTGTTTTAAAAAAATTTATATTAAATAAACTCTAATATCATTTTTTTTTGACAGGAGATGTATAGATTTTTTTTAAAGCTCTATACTCTTTTGTTTTTTTTCAAAGTCTTTATCTTGCTTTTTGCAAGCACTTTTGCTCTTCTCATTCTTTTTCGAGTAGAAAAGGCCTGAATTTCTGCTAGTTTTTTCTCGGTTCTCTCTTTCTTTGCTAGTAAAAGAGGCATGTATTTAAGCGCTTCTGGATCTGAAGAAGCCTGTAAACCTTTTATGCAAGCATCAAAAAGATCGATTCTCATTTTGTAATACTCTTCTTTTCCTAGCATCTGCACTAAAAACACAAAAGGGCTTTTTAGTACACAGTTAGGACCTATTTGCGGTTTTTGGTATATAGGATCTTGAGGTTCTATTCTTTGAGCCCCCGGAAAATGGATAAGGAAGTAATAGATCTGTTCTGTAGAAAAATGCTTTTTCTTAGTAGTAAAATTGTGGATAAAGTCTTCGCTAATATTTCTTTTAGGAAGATCCATTTGAAGTACTGTTTGGTATCGCGGAGGAATTTCTCCATTCGATTGGTGAAAATGACCCCCCTCTCCTGCATTGTAAATTTTGAAAACAACAGTCTCTTCTTGGGGGATCATTTCCAGTACCATAGCATGAGTTGTACTATCTACTAAGATTACATAGGACTTCGGACTGTTACTTGTTAAGCCTGCAAAGATCTCTTGAGCACAAACTCTTTCAGGGAGATCATGCAGTCTAAGAGTCTCTTCAAAGATAGCAACCAGCTCTGGGTATATCCTTTTTTCTTTCCAGTAGCTATTTACAATAGCAACCACATCTGCACAGGAGAAAAAGAGTGTCTTTTTTAAAAGAGAACTTAAAAAAACGGGATGCAATATATACGAGCTATCTGCTACAAGTCGATTGTTATGGCAGGTTCCAGATAAAGCCTCACCTTTATTATTATAATACGTCCCCCTTCCCTCTCTGGACCCCATAACAAAGTGTCCTTCAAAAATCTTTTCCTTCCTATCCGGGATCACTTCTTCTAGGGTATAAGGTTTTATTTCAAAAATCGCTCCAAATCCATGAAAACACCCATCTTTAAAAGAGCCTTCGTATATCTTCTTCCATTGCAAAAATTCCATCCTCCCTTTTCCATGAGGAGACCCGTTTTTAAGAAAGCCTTCGTAAAAATCTCCGTTATACCAGTGAATCGTACCTCTTTTTAAGCCTCCCCCTTCAAAAACCCCTGAATATATTCTACCATCTAGAAACTTAAAGGTTCCTTTACCATGAAGCTGCCAATTTTTAATAGGGCCCGAACAAATGCTTCCGTCAGGCCAATGAATCGTACCTTTTTTTAAGTCTCCCCCTTCAAAAACTCCTGAATATATTCTACCATCTTGAAACTGAAGGGTTCCTCTACCATGAAAAGCCCCATTTTTGATAGCCCCCATATAAGAGCTCCCGGCAGGAAAACGGACATTACCACAGGTAAAATTTCCCTTATTAAAAACCCCTTGGCACACCTTACCACTCAAAGTTGTCAGTTCTCCCAAACCATCAAACTTCCCCTCTTTCATTAACCCTTTATACTTACTACCATCCGGCAACGTAACTTCCTTTTCAGTAGGAATAACTCCTATCCGATTTTGCAGGCTTTTCCCAGAAAATACCATAGGGCTTGGAGGCTGGATACGATTAGAAATATTTTCTATAACAGCAGAAGAGAGATGCGAGGAAACTTGCGTTTGCATGTTTTCTACGCTCCTTGAAAGAGCATTAACTGTGAAACTCATAAAAAAATTAATTGCAAAAAGATTAATTACCGGAAATAACTATTAAAGTTTTTTTGGAAACAATTTGTTTCTCTTTTTTCTGTTTAAAAAACTATTCCGGAGCATTTAAATGCCTTTTCTTTTTTTTTACAAGGTCTATTTTTAGCGAGATGGTGTCTACAGCTTAGTTGAGCTGCGGCTCTTGCAAAAGAGAAGAAGATGTTTTTAAAAGAGCCTCTATTTCTTGTAATACTCTACTTTCTGAAAGAGTCTCTAGACAATCGCTTTTTTTACTTCCTCCACAACCATCCATAAGGCAAGGCCTACAAGAAAGATCTTGAAAAAGGACTCTGGCATAAGGATTTCTCCAAGCTCCCCACATGGTATCGGACGAAGGACCAAAAAGAGCGATCACTTTATGTTTTAAAGCAGATGCCATATGGAAAGGGGCAGAATCTACACAAAGAAGCATCTCACTTTTAGCAATAAAAATGGCTAGTTCCTCAAGGGTAATTTTTCCGGATAGATCAAACACATTGTTTTGAGGTAACGTAGTTACAATATTATGAATCATCTCTTTTTCCCAAGAAGAGGGCCCTGCTGAAAACAAAAGGGAAAACCCTTTTTCTAAAAGAGCACAACTTATGTTGCCCCATTTTTTTTCAGGATAGCATTTAAAACGCCATCTAGCTGTAGGGTGGATGAGAAAAAAGGGCCCTATTTCGTTTTCTTTTAGGTATGTTTCTACCTTTTTCATAGCCTCTTTACAAATAGAAAGAGAAAGCTCCCTTTCTTCATAAGGAGGATGGATTCCAATTTTACGCAAAATATCTAGGTCTTTTTCTACGGTGTGTTTTGGAGTAGGACAGTTTTTTACAATATGGGTATATAGCTTTTCTCGATTCCAAAACCCTTTTTTCATCCCCTCTTTTCCTACACAAATAGAGGCTTTTGCAGCTTTTACTGCTAAAGAGCCCCTATCTCCTTCTGTTAGATTTACGACAAGGTCATACTTTTTTTTTCTAATTTTTCGAAGAAGAGAGATCTCATACCCGTATCTAGAAAAAAAAGAGCCTTTTTTCCTTTTCCTATCATACAAAATAACCTCTTCTATATAGGGATTTTGTTTTACTAAAGGGAAAGACTCTTCGTTTATATAAAAATCGATTGCAGCCTTGGGAAACTTTTTCTTTAAAACACGAAGCAGAGGAGTTGTTAATAACACATCCCCAATATTTCTTAATTTGATTACTAAAATTTTTTCTACTTTTTCCAGGTTGGGATAATTTCCGTAAGACATACGATTTTTACAAGATTTAATACCGCTTCTTTCCTATAATAGCCTTACAATAGATTTATGGGGAGCAAACAATGGAACAAACACTTTCTATCATCAAACCGGATGCTGTATCTAAAAACAAAATAGGAGAGATCATCTCTCGCTTTGAAAAAGAACGTTTAAAAGTAGTGGGAGCTAAAATGGTTCACTTAAACGAACAAGAAGCAAAAGCTTTTTATTCAGTTCATAGTGAAAAACCCTTTTTTGAAGATCTCGTTCAGTTTATGTGCTCAGGCCCTATTTTAGTCATGGTATTAGAGGGAGATAATGCGATTGAAAAAAACCGAGAAATTATGGGAGCAACCGATCCTAAAAAAGCCAAACCGGACACCTTAAGAGCCCTTTATGGGACCAGCATTGACTATAACGCGGTTCATGGCTCAGATGGCCCGGAAACTGCAAAGGGAGAAATTGCGTTTTTCTTTAAAAAAGAAGCTATTTTATCTAGGTAAATCTTGCATAGAAGAGTCTCTTTGAGGCTCTTCTGCTAAAATGCCATCTAAAGAAAATAGATATGCAACCCCTGCCCTTAATAGGGGGGGGGTTATAGATTTTAGTCTTTCGGAGTGAATTCTGATAGCCTCTTTAGTAGCATCCTCTTTTTTTCTAAACCAAGTTTTCTCTTCTTTTTTCTTTGAATAAAGCAAGACAGGACAAAATCCTTTTTCTTTTAGAGAAACAGTTCCTTTTTCTTTTGGAACAACAGTTGTTTTTTCTTTTGGAACAACAGTTATAAAGGGAAATTCAAGGGTCATGTAATTTTTAGAAATAGTCATTCCTTCTAGATCGTAACCACACCTCTGTAGCTCTTTTTCTTGACTAGAAAACCCTTCCCCTTCTTTACTCCAAAACTTCGATATAAAATAAGCTTGAGTCATAACCGGTCTAAAGACTATCTCTATCAAGTTTTTTTCTTTTCCTTTTCCTATGAAAAGGCCTACTGTCCAGTACTTACCCTTCACAAAAGAAATACGTTCAAATATAAGAGGCTCTCTAACATGGGAAAAACGAGAAGAACAAGACACTGAGGACAAAGATAACGATGACATTTTACTCTCCAAATTTCATAAAAATGGGGAGATTTTACTTCTAACAGGAAATTTATAAAAGATTTTTTTTAATAGATCTTTAGCTCTGTAAAAAACCCATCTTGGTATTCAAAGCAAACCGTTTGCCTTCTTGTATCGCTTTTTCTTTTTTAATCATCGGTCTCATGCAAATAGGTCCCCTTCTATTTTTAGACGCCAAAACGGGCATAAACCCTTTCTCTTCTTTCTCTATAAATACAAAAGGAGGCTTTATAGAACGAGGCTCCCCTTTTTTTTTTCGCTTATATCGAACGCCCCAAACAGTAGAAATTGTTTTCGCTATGTGAACCGCTTCTTGTACAGTCGGCTTATGAGGGGGATATATCTGTATACACACTCTTCTTCCTTCTTTATTTTTTTCGGAGAAAAGAGCAGGAGCAAATACCGTCTCCCCTCTTTCTGCAGGAAGCTTCACTACACTTATAATAGACTCTGAAGAAGGTCTTTTTCTGAAAGCAACTCCCTCATCCACTTGTAATGTATAATCAGGAATATCCCAATTGTTTTCTTCTGCTTCTTGCAAAGCTTGAGGAAAGTCTTCTTCGAGAACGTCTTTCGTTACTCCTGTAGGAGTAACGATAATACCGAAAAAACGCCCCTCTTTTTGAACCGAAAAAAGAAGGAAGTTAGCGAGGGGAAATATATTTCCTCTCTGATCTATAAAAGCAACACAGAGTCCTTCTGTACTTAAGGATAACTCCTCTAAAGAAGAAAGAATGGGAGCTTTCTTTTCTATCTGAGAAAAATCTAAATAACACCCTTTCTGTAGCTCAGGGAAAAGAACCTTTGTTTGAAATAGAATCATTCCTTTTTCATGCAAGAGCGCATAGAAAAGATTGTCCTTACTTGCAATTTTTTCTTCCTTACTTAAAAGAAAAAAAGGCTCTTTTACCGGATATGTTTTCATCTTCCCCAAAGAATCTATATGGACTGCGTTATAACGCTTTTCAAAAGGCTCAAAAGAAATAGATAGATCTTTTGGAACTGCATCCTTGATAGGGACGATTTCTTCTATAACAGAGACAAACCCCGGAAAAGAAGGCAAAGCCTGTATTTTTTCCCCCATGTTTGTCAGCTCTTCTGTTGAGGGATTTTTTCTTTCCAAAAAGAGCGCTTCTCTTCCGGTTAGCACTAAAAATCCTCTCTCCTCATTATTCTCTGCTAAAACCACAATAGGTTTATAGCTTGCATAAGAATCTTGGGAAACTCGGGCATATCGTACTGGGAAAATCGCTGTAAGCCTTGTTGCTTGGTTTTCTATAGTCTCTTTTCTTCTAGCTACTACTAAAACCGCATATACAGCCCTTTTTATAAAGGCAGCCAAAACAAAAAAACCCTCTTCTCTAAAAAACATGCCAAGAGAAATTCCTGTTTTAGAAAGAGAAAGCTCCTTTTTTGCAAAAGAAATAGAATAAAAAATAGTGCTTTTGATATGAAAATCCTTTTTTGGAAAAACGGTATTTCCAAAAAAGAACAGCCCTACCTTTTCTGCTAAAAAAGCCCCTTGTGTTACAACAGATCCATAATCTGTACCAATACTTTCTTCCTTATCTTCTTCTATAATCTTTCCAACAACAGAAAAAACCGCATCTGTTTTCAGGACGAGGAAAAAAAGCTCTTTTTCTTCTATTGTTTCTAAAGCTACAAATAAGGCTTTTGTCAAATCATAAGTTCTATAAGTTCTAGAAATAGCAAAACGAATTCTGTATTTATTACAAAAATAAGAAGCTTCTTGCAAGGTCTCTTGTTGATTATTCTTGAAGTCGGTTATTGGCTCAATAAAGCTCCCATTATACCGAAGCATCGCTACATAATAAGAGCCGGAATTCAGCACTACGTTTGCGAGATGAACAGAAAGAGAAGATCTCTGTAAACCCCGTATATTTGGGTTTTTAGAAACCACCGAAATAGAAAACGCATAAGGATCTACAGATAAAGAGGGAAGTTCGATACTCATTTATACTCTACAAAAAAATTTTATAGAAGAGGCTATCTACATTTCTCTTTTTTGTATATTTTTCTAAATTAAAGGCCTTGTTTATTTTCCAAAAAGCTCTTTTGTATCTAAAAATAGGGTAAAAGGACCTTCATTAATTAACTCTATTTCCATCTCTTTTTGAAAGGACCCTTCTTGTACTTCGATTTTTTTTCTTACTTCTTTAATAAATGCTTCATAAAGCTCTTTTGCCAAAGCAGGAGGAGCAGCCTTTTGAAAAGAGGGCCTTCTTCCCTTTTTGCAGTCTGCATAAAGGGTAAACTGGGGAACGATTAATATCTCTCCTTCAATATCCTCTAAAGAGAGGTTTGTTTTTCCTTCTTCTTGAAATAGACGTAAAGAAAGGATCTTTTCTACAAACGGTTTTATAAGGCTTTTTGTATCTTCTACAAAAATCCCCAAAAAAAGAAGCATCCCTTGAGAAATAGAGGAAACGGTTTTTTTTTCTACTACTACTTTGGCTTTTTTAACTCTTTGTATTAAAACTCTCATCGATTCTTTTTTTCAAATCTTCCAGCTGTTTTTGTAGTTCTTTGGGGAAGCTTTCTTTAAATAAAATAAAGTATTCTTCTAGGTTTTGCACCTCTTTTCCCCAAAGAAGAGGATCTATATAAAACAGCTTCTGCAAAGCTTCCTTAGAAAGAGATAGCCCCTGTAAATTGAGATCCTCTTGTTTCGGAACAAGACCAATCGGAGTAGAAAGCGCTTCTTTTTTTGACTCAAGCCTTTCAAAAATCCACTGAAGAACGCGTATATTTTCTTTAAAGCCGGGCCATAAAAAAGAGCCATCCTCCCCCTTTTGAAACCAGTTTACATAAAAAATTGCAGGCCTTTTCTCCTTTTGTAGTAAGGTTCCCATTTTAAGCCAATGGGCAAAATACTCTCCCATATTGTAGCCACAAAAAGGGAGCATAGAAAAAGGATCGTGTCTTAAAGTCCCCACCTCTCCTTTGGCTGCCGCAGTCCTTTCAGAAGAGAGACTTGCTCCTAAAAAAACGCCATGCTCCCAATCAAAAGCTTGTATCACAAGAGGAAGGGTATCTGATCTTCTTCCCCCGAATAAAATTGCTGCAATAGGAACCCCTTTTGGATCCTCATAAGCTTTATCTTTGATAGGACACTGACTCAAAGGAGCCGTAAATCTAGCATTAGGATGAGCTGCTTTTTCAGAGCTACCCTTGATCCATTTTTGTTTTTTCCAATCTAGCAGCTTCTCAGGCGGCTGTGATAATCCTTCCCACCATACATCTTTATCTTCTGTAAGAGCCACATTGGTAAAAATAGCGTTTTTTTGCAGGGTCTTTAACGCATTAGGATTCGTGTTTTCAGAAGTTCCGGGAGCCACCCCAAACATTCCTGCTTCCGGATTAATAGCCCAAAGCCTTCCATCTTCTCCTATCTTCATCCAAGCGATATCATCTCCCACACACTCTATTTTCCAGCCGGGAAGAGAGGAAGAAAGCATTGCTAGGTTGGTTTTTCCACAAGCAGAAGGAAAAGAGGCTGCTATATATTTTTTTTCTCCCCAAGGACTGGTAAGCCCCATGATTAACATATGCTCTGCAAGCCAGTTTTCTTCTTTAGCTAAAACAGAAGCTATTCTAAGAGCAAAACACTTCTTTCCTAAAAGAGCATTGCCTCCATAACCACTTCCAAAGGAGTAGATGGTTTTTTCTTCCGGGAAGTGGACAATATGCCTTTTAGGGATATTACAAGGCCAAGAAGAATCTTTTTGCCCCTTTTTCAAAGGAACCCCCACAGAATGAAGACAGGGAATAAACCTTTTTTTTCTTTCCAATTCTTCTAAAGCTTTTTTCCCCATGCGGGTCATAATATGCATATTTAAAACCACATATCCGGAATCGCTAAGTTGCACTCCCACATACGACTTATCCGAATGAAAAGGCCCCATACAAAAAGGGATGATATACAGAGTCCTACCCTCCATACATCCTTCGAAAAACCCCTCTAGTTTCTTATGCATCAAGTTTGGGTCTGCCCAGTTATTGGTAGGACCTGCATCTTTTTTGTTAAGAGAACATATATAGGTATTTTCCTCTACTCTGGCCACATCAGCCGGATCGGAAAGAGCTAAAAAACTGTTTGGTTTTTTTTTCGGATTTAAGGGGATCAGTTTTTGTTCTTGTACAAGCTGAGAGGCTATCTGATCAAATTCTGATTTAGACCCCTCACATAAAAAAAGATCTTTTGGTTGTAGATGAGCATGAAGCCCTTGTATCCATGTTAAGAGCTTTTTATCTTTTATCTCGCGGGGTAAATCTTGCGGGTTGATAAAACCCATTAAAAAGCGCCTGCCTTTTTCTTTTTAAGCTTATCTAAAAATTGCAGCGCTTTTCCTGTACCAAGACAAACAGCCAGCAAAGGATTATGCGCTACGAAAACAGGAAGGCCTGTCTCTTTAATCAAAAGCTTATCGAGTCCCTTGATTAAAGCACCACCTCCCGCTAAAACCATCCCCCTTTCTACTAGGTCTGCAGCCAGCTCCGGAGGACACTTTTCCAGGACTAGTTTTACGTTTTCACTAATTTGCAAGATAGGCTCTGCTAAACATTCCCGTATTTCTACTGAGTTGATTCTTTTGGTAATAGGAAGACCTGCTACTTGATCTCTTCCTCTTACCTCCATTTCTAGTTCATTGTTGCCTAAAGGATAGGCAGAACCGATGGTCATTTTAATTTCTTCTGCCGTCCTGGGACCTATCATTAAGTTATAGGTTCTTCTCATGTAGTTCATGATACAATCATCGAACTCATCCCCGGCTATCCTCAAAGACCTAGACTCTACAATACCCCCTAAAGAGATAATAGCTATCTCAGTAGTACCTCCACCTATGTCAATGATCATATTGGCAGCAGGCTCATGAACAGGAAGATCGACACCAATAGCGGCTGCCATTGGCTCTTCAATTAAAACTACCTCTTGAGCTCCCGCATGCAAAGCAGAATCTTCCACCGCTCTTTTTTCCACTCCTGTAATTCCAGAAGGAACGGCTATTAAAATCTTAGGACGAAATAAGGTTCTAGAAGGGGTTACTCTTCTGATAAGCTCTTTTAGCATTCCTTCGGCTATTTCAAAGTCAGCAATGACCCCATCTTTCATGGGTCTTACGGCATGAATTTTTCTCGGGGTTTTGCCCAGCATGGCCTTTGCTTTATGGCCTACCGCTAAAACCTCATTGGTAAGGGAGTCTACAGCCACAACGGAGGGCTCTGCTAATACAATTCCCTTCCCTTTTACATAAACCAACGTATTGGCTGTTCCCAGGTCTATTCCTATATCGGAGGAGAAAAAACCAGAAAGCCTCCCTAGCTTGTTCCAAGCCAGATTTTGTACGTTTTTAAAAAAATGAATAACGCTTTTTTTTGTGTTAGGATCCATGAATTTATCCTTTTCAAGTCTGTAGAAGTTCTAATACATCTTCCCAAGTAAGTTTTGCGATTGCTTCATCATCGCAACTCACTACTTTCTTGACCAATCCTTTTTTTCTTTTTTGCATTTCTACAATTTTTTCTTCGATTGTGTTGAGGGTTACTAACTTATAAGCAGAAACAGATTTGGTTTGTCCCATTCTATGAACCCTATCGGTTGCTTGGTTTTCAACAGCGGGGTTCCACCACATGTCGTAATGAATAACTGTATCTGCTCCTACTAAATTGAGCCCTGTACCTCCCGCCTTTAAAGAAACTAAGAAAACAGGAATCTTTTTATTTTCGTTAAACTCTTTTACTATAGAAAGACGATTTTTAGAAGCCCCATCTAAATAACAAAAAGAGATCCCTCGTTGTTCAAAGTCTTCTTTCATAATATGAAGCATTTTGGTGTATTGGCTAAAGATAACCGTTTTATGTCCCCCTCCCACTAGTGTTTGTAAAAGCTCTAAAAGCATATCATATTTACTGGAATCTCCCATTTCTGCTTTTTCTTTTGCAAAAATCGCAGGATGACAGCAAATCTGCTTTAACCTAGTAAGAGTGGCCAAAACATGGATTTGAACCTTATCAAACCCTTCTTTTTCTACTAATTTAGTAAGCTCATCTTTAGCGGATTCTGCATAAGATCTATACAGTTCCATCTGTGTATTGGAAAGCTGACAATGGTAGACAATTTCAGAAACAGGAGGAAGATCGTGCAATACATCCGTTTTCATACGTCTTAAGATAAAAGGAGAGACTTTTCTTTTTAAAAAATTCATCGCTTCCGGGTGCTTATCTTTATTTACCCTTACATAGCGATCTATAAAGCGATCATAAGAACTTAAAAATCCGGGCATTAAAAAGTCAAAAAGAGACCACATTTCATCGAGTGAGTTTTCAATGGGAGTTCCCGTTAAAATAAGCTTATGAGTAGCCTCGATTTGTTTTACCGATTTAGCATTACGAGTTCCTCGATTTTTGATATGCTGCGCTTCATCTAGAATAAGATAGGAAAAATGCACTTCCTTGTATAAATCAACATCTTTTTGAAGAAGGGTATAAGAAGTTACCGCTACGGCATATTCAGAAAGAGACTGAACCAACTTTTTTCGAACAGAAGGAGCCCCGTCTATCACCAAAGTAGGCAGGTTGGGGTTAAATTTGGCTACTTCTTCTTTCCAGTTGTATAACAAAGAAGTAGGACAAACTATTAGAGCTGTTCCTTTTTGGTGCTTCTTTTTAAGCTGCGTAATAGCAGAGATTGCCTGAAGCGTTTTACCTAGCCCCATATCATCTGCCAGAATTCCATTTAAATACATATGACGTAGCCTCTCCACCCAATGCACACCCTCTTCTTGGTAGGGTCTTAAAGTGGCCTGAATCTCTTTGGGGATCTCAGAAAAGCTCATTTTAGACTCTCCTAAGAGCTGACTTCGTATCTCTTTCAACTCGGGAGAAAAGGTAAGTTTTACAGGAAGATGCTCATACGCTTTTTCATCGATACTAACTAAACTCCACAAAGGTCTTTCTTCTTCGTGTGTATCTAGCCTAGCAATACCAATCTCATCAAATAAGGCTGCTATCTGTGCTGTTTTTTCTAAGTCTAACACTAAAATTTTAGAAAAACGGGCAACTTCCTTTTTGACTTTACTCAAGTCTAGTTCAATAAAACATCTTTTAGAAGAGATACAATCCCAAAGTAGATCTAAACGGATACCCTTTAAGGCTCCTTCTACTTTGAGTTTTACCGTGTAGTATCCCACTTTAGAAGAGGTAGTCAAAGAAAGAGAAAACTGCGTCTCATCATAGATAAACTGGTCCATTAAGTTCTGAGGACAATCAAAATGAACTATATCTTGATACTTAGGAACTGTCTCTGTCATGAATTCTACGATTTTCTTTTCTGTCTTAGCAACAAAAACCCCTTGCTGCGTATTGAAAACAAAATCTTGAAAAAGAGCATCTATAATCTGATTCTCTTCCACTAGGTTTCTGGCTAAAATACCACTCTCTGAAACAAACGGGAGAATATCTTCATATTTTAGCTGAGAAGAAAAAGCAGGAACTAAATGGTTTTCGTAGTAAAACCAAAGCTCTGCTTCTAGCTCTCCATCTAAATAGGTAAGCTTACATTCTGCTTTTAATTTAGAAACAAAAGGAAGCGTGGTAACCGATTCGATCTCCCTTAAATTCGTAACCTCTCCATATTTTTTTAGTTCCGGAATCGCATTTTCCACAAAAGTCCCAAACAAAGGCTCCGGTATAGTCATCTCCCGAAGCACTTCTAAGTTCATTAAATGTTCTCTTTGGAGCAGCGGAGAAAAACTGTAATACGTGTCTTGATAGATCATACCTGGGGTCCCGCAAGCAAATAAAACCGCTTCCTCCACCGATATCATGTGAGAATCTAAAAGGATCATTGGTTTTACAAACAGCTTCGAAGGAGGAGTGTTCATTGACTCTAAAACAAAACGAAGCCCTGCAGGCTTAGGGCTATACCTTATGGGCGTCTCTAGATTACCATAGTAAAGAGAAGGCATTAAAGGAAGCTCCTCCGTATTGTCAAACCCTCTAGGAAGTGCTTTTTTTTCTGCCATTTTTTGGGTCTCAGAAAAAAGGGAACCCAAAGCATCCCAGTCTACAAAAGCACTTCTTTGCGCTCTTTCAGATCCTTCTACAAAATACGATCTGTTTATTAAAACTTTTAAAACAGAAGAGGCCACAAGATCAAAGGAATCCCAAGAAAAAAAGTATCTTTTTCCACCGATACTTACGGCAGAAGTAAAACGAAGCGCCTCAAAAAAAGTTCTGACTTGGGTGATTTGTAAAGGTTTAGTCCTAAAGGGAAGTCTCAAAGCCATTTGATACTCTACCTTTCCCTTTTTAGGAGATATGATCGACTTCGGATTAAAAATAAGAGCCAGTTCTACATTAGAAACAATCTGTTTTTCTTCCGAGAGAAAAAAAGGAGACTTGGAAAGAGTAGAAGAAGCAGCCACATATTCTTGTAAAAGTTGTTTTTGATAGAGTTCGTCTTGTTTTTTTTCTTCTTTACTCTCTGCTTCTTTGATGGTGTCTAAAAGAACCTGTTTCTGAGAGGGCTCTAAAGAGCCATCTTTAGCTATATCTTTTTCTTTAGAGTACTGCACAATTAACGAGTCTATCTTGGCTTCTAGATGAAAAATCAAAGCGGCTAGATGTTGACAGTCATATCTATAAGGACAGTCGCAGTTAGAGTGAACTGTTTCTGATTCGAAGCGGTCTATTTCAATTTCACTTTCATACGTATTATCATAATTACCTAAAATTTTAGCGTTAAATCGAATGGTATCTTTATCAAAGCGAATTACTTTTGCTTGAACTACTTTTTCTTTTTCATGAAGCTGCTTTCCCTCTTTTAAAATTGCTGAGGAAAAATCTTGCTTAAGTTTTCGAAAATTCAACATAAAACCAGCTTAAATTATTTTGTTGGGTGCTATACCAATGGTTTACCCTTTTTTTTTTAGACCTGCAAGAAAAAACTACTAGTTTTTTTAAGCTCCGATAAAATTCAAAAACCCATAACAAAAGAATAGGTGCGCTATCGATTCCGCAAACGTCCATTGTAGAAAAAAATAGATTTTTAACAGTAAGAGAAATTTTTCACACCTGCCTGCTATCCAACCTCCCTTTAAAATTCTTTTTTTGTTTTCATATTAACTTTTTCCGTGGTACTCTGTTCCTCTTGATGTAATTTGCGGGTGTAGCTCAGCGGTAGAGCATCACGTTGCCAACGTGAGGGTCGTGAGTTCAAACCTCATCACCCGCTATAACAAAGAGGATTTTTGTGTCAGATACGAAAGAGAACATCACATTTGAAATAAAGAACCATCCAAACTGCAGGGTAGAGCTTTTAGTAACGGCCTATCCTTCCTTGATCCAAAAAGCACAGAAAGAGGCTTTAAAAGAGATCAACAAACAGGTTAACATCCCCGGTTTTCGAAAAGGAAAAGCCCCGGCCTCCTTTATATTAAAAACCCACAAGCCCCAAGTAGAAGAGAAAACAAAAGAAAAGCTTGCAAACACCTCTTTTCAGGAGGCTTTAAAAGAGAGCAAACTCCCTATACTTCACGGAAAAGCCAATATCCAATATACGTTACAAAATTTTTCTGAAGAAAAGGCTTCTTTTTCTTTTCAGTTTGAAGTCGAACCTACTATTCCGAAAGTAGATCCTACTGAGTGCTCTATAAAAGAGCCCGAAAAGAAAAAAATTGAAAAAAAGGAAGTCGATGAGTCTTTAAGACAGCTTCTTCTTTTTTATGCTAAATGGATTCCTGTCACAGAAAGAGGAATAGAAGAGGGTGATTTTGTTATTTTAGACCTTTCTACTTTAGAAGAACCCAAAGAAGAGGTTTTTTCCGGAACCCGGTTTGAAGTAACCCAGGACTCTATGGCTTCTTGGATGAAAAAGATTCTTTTGGGAGCAAAGACAGCAGATGTTGTCGAAGGAATAAGCGAGGCGGACCCGGAGCTATCAGAGGAAGAAAAGAAAGAGTTTCAGCCTAAGAAGGTAGCTATTACTGTTAAAAAAATAGAAAAGGCAGAGCTACCTCAATTAGAGGAAGAATTTCTAAAGCAGATTGGTGTGCAGTCTAAAGAACAGCTCCTAGAAAGGCTCAAAGAAATGTTAGAGAAAAAGCAAAAAGAAAAAGAAGAGAAAGAAGTTCGAGATCAGGTAAATCAGTTCTTTTTAAAAATCCCTTTTGATCTCCCCTCTTCTTTAATAGAAGCAGAGAAAGCCCATAGAAAGAAGCAGTTTTTAGAAAATCCTAAAAACCGGGAGAATGTAGAAAAAATGGGGAAAGAAGAAAGAGAGAAGATGGAAGCTCATTTTAAAGTGCAAGCGGAAGAGGCTGTCCGCCTTTTTTACCTTTCTAGAAAGGTAATTCAAGATGAGGGAATTTCTGTTACCCATAAGGAAGTGGAAGAAGAGGCTATTAAAAGCTTGCAAGCTTATGGTCCTTTAAGCATTGATCCGAAAAAGATCCCTAATGAGTTTTTTGCGTTGGCTCTTTCTAGAATTATATTACAAAGAGCTCAGGATCACGTTATAAAACATAACAAAAAGACTTGACGAAGCTGTGAACCTACTTCTATAAGTAGGCTATTTACAACCCAAACTTAAGGTATAATATATGTCTTTAACTCCCTATGTAATTGAAGATACAGGTCGTGGCGAAAGATCGATGGATATTTTTTCTCGCCTTTTAAAGGATCGTATTATTTTTATTGGCACAGAAATTTCCGATCAAGTAGCCAATACGGTAATTGCCCAGCTTCTTTTCTTGAAAATGGAAGATCCTAAAAAAGATATTAATCTTTACATCAACTCTCCCGGAGGGCTCATAACAGCAGGCCTTGCTATTTTAGATACTATGCTTTTTTTAGGATGTGATATAAACACCTACTGTATTGGGCAGGCTGTTTCTATGGGGGCTCTTCTACTTGCTGCAGGAACTAAGGGGAAACGTTTTGCCTTACCCAACAGCCGTATAATGCTACACCAACCCTATGGAGGAGTAGGTGGATCTTCAGAAGATATTGCAAGACAAGCTCAGGAGATTTTAGAGATGAAAGCAGCTACGATTCGTCTTTTAGCAGGTTTTTGTGGACAGCCGGAAGAGAGAATTGAAACAGATTCTGAAAGAGACTTTTATATGAGCGCAAAACAAGCTTTAGAATATGGTCTTATTGATCAAATAGCGGGTTCTAAAGAAGAGAAAAAAGAAAAAAAGGAACTAGCTGAAACAGCTTCGAAATAATATGGAAAAAAAAGCACCTGAAATAGCCGCCTGTTCTTTTTGTGGAAGATCAGAGGATTCTGTTGAAAAACTAGTATCGGGACCTCACGCGTATATCTGTGATAAGTGTGTTCGCCTATGCTGTGATATCTTGGAAAAAAAGCCTTCTTCGGAAGGCTTTACTATTTTAAAACCAAAAGAGATTAAAGAGAAATTAGACGAGTACATCATAGGGCAAGAAATGGCTAAAAGAACCATTTCTGTGGCGGTGTATAACCACTATAAAAGGATCCGCTCTCTTTCTCAAAACTCTGATATAGAGTATTCCAAGTCTAATGTTTTACTAATAGGACCCACAGGTTCGGGAAAAACTTTGATAGCAAGAACTTTAGCTTCTATTTTAGACGTCCCTTTTGCTATATCCGATGCTACCACCCTCACTGAAGCAGGATACGTGGGAGAAGACGTGGAAAATATTATCCTAAGGCTTGTTCAAGCTGCCGATTACGATATAGCAAGAGCTGAAATGGGCATTATCTACGTAGATGAGATTGATAAGATTCGAAAGACCTCCGGGAATGTCTCTATTACCCGAGATGTATCTGGAGAAGGGGTACAGCAATCTCTCCTTAAAATTGTGGAAGGGACCGTAGCTAATATTCCTCCTAAAGGAGGAAGGAAACATCCAAATCAGGAATATATCAAAATCAACACCCAAAACATCTTATTCATTGTAGGGGGAGCGTTTGTACACCTAGATAAGCTGGTTGCAAAAAGGCTCGGAAAAAATACAATAGGGTTCAAACAAGCCGATAAAAAAGAAGAGCATATTCAGGAGAAAAACTACTTCTTATCAAAGGTAGAGCCGGAGGATCTCATTGAGTTCGGGCTAATTCCTGAGTTCATAGGAAGGTTTAATAATATAGCTAACTGTAATGAACTTACCACAGAGGATCTGATCAATATTTTAGTTCTTCCTAAAAATGCTTTGATTAAGCAGTACACTCAAATGTTCAAAGAAGAAGGGGTGAAACTTTCTTTTACTACAGAGGCTTTAGAGGAAATAGCTAAAAAAGCGCGCTCTACGGAAACAGGTGCTAGAGCATTAAAGATGATCATAGAAAATCTGTTAAGAGATCTTATGTTTGAAATTCCCTCATCGAGTGATATCAAAGAGGTTGTCATTGAAAAAGAGATGATTACCGAAGGCAGGGACCCTGTTGTCAAAAAAGAGATTAAAAGCGCTTAAAGGAAGCGTTTTTAATCCATTTCTTCGATGTATGGAGTCTGATTCGCATCTAATCTAGAGCCCGGTTTGTAACCCGGAGAGCCTGGAGGCGTAACAAAAAGGGGATCTTCCTCTTCTTCGACAAGCTCTTCTTGATATTCTTCTGCAAAGAAGTCTACGATTTCTTTAGAAGGATCTGTAAAAAACTGCCCTGTATGCTCTCTTACATAACTTGCAAAAGGAACCCTTTGGGCCCCTCTTTTATTTGGAGAAGCTTTCTTATATAAAAGTTCTTCTATAGAATCTCTTCTGTAAGCTCTTAAGGTATCTTCTGCTTCTGCCCTACTATTTAAAGAAATAGCTAGGATATCTTTTATGTATTCTTTATCTTGGGAAGAGAGGTTTTTAGGATCTTTTTCTCCTAAAAAGCTACTGATGATTTTTTCTAAAAACTCTTGTTTTTTCTCTAAAGAAGGGGTTTCTTCTATAAGAACTACCAGCATTAAAGCAAAAACATCTGCCTTTTCTACTTTTTTTAAAAACGCTTCTATCTCTTCTAATCTTTTCCTTTTTTGCTCATAAGCAGGCGTGCCCGGTAAAACAGCTTCCCTTTCTACCGCTTCTTTCTTTTCCTGTATCTTCCTTATAAAAGACCTTCTTTCTGTAATTATATCTCGGAATCTCTGTAGCCTATCTTGTTTTTGTGCTCGGGTAAAATTAGTTTTAGAAAGGATTTCTTGTAAAAGCCCCACTGCTCCTTCTGCTTTTTTAAGAGAGTTCTGCACGGACTTTCTTAAGTCTTCTGAAAACACCTTCAAAGCAAAAGGTTCGTTTTCGTCTCCTTTAAGAATAGAAGAACACTTTCTAGCTGTAAATGCTCTTTCTTCTTGTACTGCTTCTATTTCCTCTTGTAGATCTTCAAAAGAAAGAGAGATATGCTCTGCTTTTTCTGCCCCTGTTGCCGGATCTTTAGAAGTTAGTTTTATTCTTTGTCCGGTAAGGTCTAAAGAGATCTCTTTTCCTCTAGAATCAATCCCTTTTTCGTATAGGATTTGAGAGGCTTTGAAAGAGATTTTTTCTAAAGTCTTCTCAGGAATATCCAGCTTTCTTGTAAAAGAGCCTGATACTACATAAACCTCATGTTTTTTTAAGCTCTCGTAAACTCTTTGCTGCTGTTTTGGCAGCTCTCTTTGTAAAGATAAGGCCGCAGACACCCCCGGGGGCAGTCCCCCTTCAGAGGAAGAAAACCTGGACGGCTCTAAAGATAAAGCGGCTCTTGGACTACTTGAGCTGCTTGAGCTGCTTGAACTGGACCCACCTAAATGACTTACGGACATAATAAAACCTGTTTTTATAAAAAATCGTATCTAACGTAGATAGATTATTATACCATAATAATTAATTTTAAACAAACAAAAACAACCCTAATAAAACAAACGTAAACCTTTTAATTTCAGCATATAAAGAAAATAAAAAACCATAAAACACTCTTTATAAGAAGCTTGCAAAACCCCCTCTAAATATTTGCTTTAAAATTAATTAAAATCATGCTATAATTACTAATAGGCGAATTTTATTTATAATGTTTTAACACGTTTTATTATTTATGAAACTTTTTGATGAATTAAACCACAAGCTAGAAAGCTTACCTCTTAACCTGAAGCCACAAGAAAGGCTAGAAAGGGTCCTAAAAATAGCCCTGTCTGCCTATCTTCCTTTAAAAGAACACTTCTTTTCAGAAGATTTTCTAAAAAAAGAAGAGACCCTAAAAACGGCGAGATGGCTTTTAGATAAAGTAGAAGAGGAGATCACCATAGCCTCCCAAATAGAGGGAGTTAGTGGTAAGGAACTTTTAACGAAGCTATACGCCTCGGAAAGTCTTTCTGCAGAAGAGTGTAAGCAGTTTATGCAGGCACGGGCTCTTGTCATGGAGCACGCCTCAGAGATCTTTGCAAAGAAAAAAACCAAAAGGCGTTCATCGTCTATAAAAATATAAAACCATAATAGAGGTACCTATGGGAGAATTTATTGTAAACCTACCGGAACAGCTTTCGGGAGCTGCAGCGGAAAAGCAAGTTTTTGAAACGCTAAAAAACCTGATAGCTATGGAAAGAAAGGATTTGGCTATTATTGCCAATCCTAACAAATATCTAGATAAAGGAAACTTCATGGCTGTAATCGAGGCTTTTTCTGAGCTTTCAGGTTACATCAATGGAACTGATCCTGAGTGGAACGTATTAAAAGGAGCCCTAAACAATAAAGAAACAGGCATTCTGAAAGGGGCTTTAAAAGACTCTTTAAGCAAATATAACGATGTAAAAATCCCCGTAGGAACCGATGATGGGAAAACAGTATACTCCAGAGTATATACAGACTCTTCTCAAAAACATCCTGCTACCGCCTGGGATTTTGTACAAGATTGGCTGGATACTAGTGGAAAAAGCAAAGTCTCTTTTTATTTTAGCTACACTAATAAACACCTAGATGGCGATAGCAAGCCCAGCTGGACCGGAGGAAAAAGTGATGATTTCTCAGCCGGATGTGGCGGATCGGAAACAAACTACTTCAATCCTACAGGAGAACCTGGAGGAGGGATTTCTGTTCACGAACAAGACGCGGGACACCATTGCCACCACTTCGATTACAACAGCTACCACTGCTCTGGAGATGCCCAAGCAATTGCCGGCTTTTGCCACTACTCTAATAAAGATGATCCAAACTACAACGGAGATGCCGACTTTAATAAGTATCTAGACAAGTCAGGTCTGGGGTTTGATTTATAAGACCCAGTAAAAACTCTTAATCAAAAGGCGCCGGGGTAGAAAGTCCCAGCGCCTTTTTTATTTTTGTATAGTTTACTTTCCCTGTAATGAATCGAAAAATCTGCGGCATAATCACCACTTTATCTACAAAAAACAAGGGGCTAAGCCCTTTTTCTCTTAAAGCCTCATTTACCTTTGTAAGAGCTATTTCTTTCGTAGTGACTAAAATAAGCTTTTTTTCTCCCTCTAAAACAGCACACTCCCTATCGGTAAAAGTACTTTGTAGGGCTTGCTCTATTCTGTCCAAAGAAATATTTTCTCCCGCTTTTTTTATAAAACGAGACGCTCTTCCTTCTATAAAAAGATTTCCTTCTCCGTCTTTGTATCCTATATCTTTCGTACAAAACCATCGCTTTTTCTCTTTTTCAAAAAGAGCTTTTTCTTCTGTGTTTATATACCCGGAAAAAACACTTTTGCCGCTAACACAGATAAACCCCTTTTGATTTTCAGAAAGAAACCTGCTTTTTGTCTCATCCAAGATCGCCACTTCCACATTTTCTAAGGCAGTTCCTACTCCTTTCCCCTCTTTTGTAGGATCTTGCAAGCTTACTATAGGAGAACATTCTGTAAGGCCATACCCTTGTATAATCTGAATCCACGGAAAATTGTTTGCCTTTGCAAAAAGGGTGCTAGACGGTTTTTCTGCCCCTATCACCGCCTTTTGCACGCTTTGTAAAGATACAGGGTCTGCTACCGAAAAAAGGGCCTCTAACAAGGTGGGGCTTGTACAAAGAAGACTTACTTGCCAAAGCTTGATCTGAAAAAGAGCAGAAGTTAAATCTAAAGGATTTGTACAAAAAACGACCCTACTTCCAAAAACAAAGGGAAGCACTTGGGAAATAGAAAACCCAAATACATGAAAAGGGGGTAAAAGTGCTAAAAGAACCTCTTTTTCTGTAAAATGAATCCTTTTGATAGCCCCTTTTTGGTTCTCTAAAAGGTTCTCTGAAGAGAGCAAAACCCCTTTTACCTTTCCTTCACTACCGGAAGTAAAAAGAAGGGTAGCAGGATCTTTTCCCGTAGTCTTTAAAGAGAAAAACTGGGTAAGACTCTTCCAAGACCCCTTGCTTAAAGAGAGAACCTGTTTTCTTTTTTCTAAAGAGAGCTCTTTTTGTTTTTCTTCTAAAAAAAGAATCTCTAACCCCTTGTTTTGGATAGGGAAAGGAATCTTTTGCAGCCCCTTTTTTAGGGTGATAATTGTTTTACAGCCCCCCATATGGAGCATCTCGGTAAAAGGCGCTTCTCCTAAGGTAGGATTCAGCATTACAGGTATTTTATTCAGAAGATGCAACCCAAAAATAACAAAAGAGCAGGTAGCTCCGGAAGGAAGAAGAACCCCCACCTTCTTCTCTTGAATATTTTGAAAAGTAAGCGCTAGCCCTATAACCAAGCTTTTAGCTCTATTGTAGGAGATATAAGAATCCCCATCTACGCAACAAATAGCCCTTCCTTCTCTTGCCCCATTTTGAAAAAAGGCTTCTAAAAGGGTTTTTTCTTCCGGCTCATAAAGGGGTTTTCTAAAAAGGTCCTCTTCCCAGGCTTCTATCGAAAACCTTTCTTCTTTTGCGGAGGAAAGCTCTCCTCTTGCTGCTTTTATCACATCTTCTACGGTTTGCAAGCTAGAAAACTCCACCCTCTGTCCAAAACGCTCTTCTAAAAAGACGATAAGCTCCGTAACATCTAAAGAGCTTAAGTGAAGATCCCTTATAAGATGCTCTTTTTCCCCTATTTTTTTAGAAGAAGTCTTTCCCAGCTTTGCTAACTTTTGGTATACCTGCTTTTGGTAAGAAAAAAGCTCTTTTTCTCTTTGTTTTTCTTCCGAAGCACCGCCCCTCCAAAAAAAGTAAGAAACCTTTCTCGGCTTTTCCACTGAAAAAAACAAGGCATCTAAATAGGCAAAAAGGCTATGGGCCTCTTTTTTCTCTAAAAGCTCTTTCGGAGCTTTTTCTACCTTAAGGATAATCCTTCTTTTCGGCATAAAAAAAAGGCCATTTTGAACAAGACGCTTTAACATCTCAAAAAAACAAAGGCCCCCTTTTTTCTGACCCGAAAAAGAGGGAGCAGAAAAAGCACTCCCTAACATCCCCTCTATCTTCAAAAGAAAGATTTCCCCGGCCTTTTCTAGAGTGAAAAAAGGGACCACTTCCAAAGGCTCCATCTCCCCTTTTTTTAGGCTCTTTCTTAGAAAAAAAACCTTTTCTCCTTCTTTATCCCAAAAAGGAGCCCTTTTTAGAAATTGGACCCCTAAAACCCTATAAAGAAGCAAAAGCCACCTAGGAAAGCCTTTCTGTTTTTGGACATAAATTCTGGCTCTAGGAAGCAGCACTATAGCCCATATAGGGTCTATCTGGCTTAAAAAATCGGCCAAAAAGAGGCTGTTTTTCGGAAAGAAAAGCCCCTTTTCTATCCTTTTTGACCAAAAATACCGCAAAAAGAGAAATATACGCAAAAAGCTTATTATCAAGTATTTAAATATAAAACCCTCCTAAAAACCTATTCCTTGATCCCAAAATAGCGAGTTTCTGTCAATAGAATCCAAGCGTCTTATAATAAGCGCTTTAAAACAAGATTTCATGGAGGGGTTTTTTATCTAACTTTTTAATAACAAGAGCTTTGCGTTAATAACAAAAAACTTGATTTTTTATTATTATTTTGTTATAATTACTAATGGGTAATTTTACATTTATTAAATTAACTAAGGATTTTTATGAATAAAAAGTTAGAACAATTAGAGAAGCTAAAAGAGCAGCTAGGAGATATTTCTCCTGAAAACCTAGAAAGCGTAATCCATAGCTCTTTAAAGCTGTTTCATGACGTTTTACAAAAGCTGCAATCAAAAGACCCAAAAGAGAGAGAAGAGGCTTTAAAAATGGCTGAATCTCTAAGAGAGTCTTTAGAAGAACAGTCTCAAAAAGCTATGAAAGCTGTGGAAATGGGAACAAAAGAACTAGAGGCTTTTACCCAAAATCCAGAAAACTTTAGCCAAGAAGAATGGGAAGCTTTGCAAGAGGCAAAGAAACATTTAGCTGACTTTCAAAAAGATGCTAGAGAAAGGGGTCTTATAAATTCCCCTGCTCTGAAAAAAGCCAAAAAACAAAAAAATAAACTGTGGATTTCAGGATAACCAAGACCCTTAAAGAGGATTAAACAAATGGAAAACATTACCATAAACACAAATTCCACTTCTTCTTACCAAGGAGAAAACAGACAAAATACCCAGTCTGGTTTCTTTGGCGCCGGTATCTCGAAATTTATTGCAGATGCTTACAAAAACTTTTTGCAAAAAGAGATTTTTGGAGGATCTATCCCGAAGTTGCCTAACTTGCCGAAAAATCCTGGGGACGGTTCTTCTGATATACAACAAGAGATCTACCTTCTACAAGAGATCCTGTTTTTCTATGAAGAGGCAAAAGAAGGTAAGTTTGATTCTAGAGTAAAAGACATCTTAAACGATAAGAAAATACTAGCCCTTTTTAAAGGGACCTCTTTGGGAAGCAGCCTTGAAAAACTGGCTAAAAGCTTATCAACCGCTTCTTCTGCAAAAGATGT
The DNA here is from genome assembly GCA_964351495.1 of uncultured bacterium. Taxonomy (GTDB): domain Bacteria; phylum Chlamydiota; class Chlamydiia; order Chlamydiales; family SM23-39; genus CAYGOC01. Next base: position 47,668 of record CAYGOC010000006.1, on the reverse strand, counting down.
GGTTAAAGATATGGAAGACTCAGACACCGGATTTTTTGGCTCTCTTTCTGATTGGTTTCAGGATAGTGATACCAAAAATGCTATTTATGCCTTTTTAAACGACCCCTCTACTTCACAGTCAGATTTGATAAACTTTGAGACGGCTTTTGTCTCTATGATGGCAAATCTTATGATTAACTCTGATTTTAACATGGGACAAGGACTCGACAAACTATTTTTCGGATTCATCAACGCACAGCTTGGATTTTGTTTCCCCCAAATGCTGTACTACAACTTCTATCAGCAAGCTTTAGCTATGGGACTTTCCGGACAAGCAGCTTTTGACTATGCAGAATCTCACTTTAAAGACTTTACCAAAGACCTTCCCCCAAAAGATCCGATATCAGGAGCTTCTACCCCTAACTATGATGCCTTTTTAGAAGACATGCAAAACTTTAACTTTCAACTCCCCTCTGAAGGGGACATTGAAATAGATATTCAGCTTATAGAACAAGCTATAGGGAACTTTTTAGGTTCTTAACAAATTTACTTAATAAAAAAAGAGGATAACAATGAAAGACTTTAACCCTGATTTAACCCTTTTAGAAAGTGTAAATCTAGAAGAGCTAAAGAAACTTTCTTCTGACAAAAAGGAAGAAAAGTCTGTAGATACACTCTCTATTGCAGCCTTAATCCTGTTACACCATACGGTAAGACAAGGATTAGAAGGGGCTCATGCAAATAACTCTTCTCAAGGAGCTACAGGAGGAGCCGGTTTTGATGCTGGGGTAAACGGCATCATTGGAAGAGGCTTAACCTCCGGAGACGGCTCTTTTAGCACGAATACCGGCAACAACGACGGTATTGACTGGCCTAATTTTCCGAATGAACCGAACTCTCCTTTTAACCCTAACGATGCCTACTCAGACAACATTGAACAGATTTTACAAGAGTTAAAACTGTGGATCCATGACATCCGAGAAAACTCAGGATGTTATAACCAAATATTTGGTCTGGTTCAGTTTGTGATTAACTTACAAAAACGATTTGGAGGGAACTTTCCTCCTGAGATCCAAAAAGCCTTAAACGGTATTGGAAATATCCACGGAAGCGGATCTCAGTCTGGAAGCTTTGCTCTTTTCATCGTAGAAGCCCTTAGAGGGTTCTACTTCTTTGAAAGTAATGGAGATAAAACCAAGACAGAAGAAGAAATGCAAAAGTTAATGGACGCTTTGAACGGCCTTGGAACCAATAATAACCCCTTTTTAGATCAGTTAAAAGCCGCTGCTAACGCTTTAGGAGAAAAGGACCGACTAGATGCTTGGATGAACTCAGCTTCTCCAGATGGAGTTCCTATCTATACAGCACAAGAATACTACTGGGTTCAGCAAGGATATGGAGATAACTTTTTCATAGAAAACAGCTCTATTTCTAGCTTTGAAAAGGCGCTTTTACAACAGATCGTCGACCTTTTAGTGAGCAAGTATGCAAGTTCCGGTGTTTACCTTTTAGCCCCTTTAATCATGGGTATCTTAGGAGAGAACATGAGTGAGCAGGAAGGTACTTTAGGAGCTTACGGTAACTTGTCTACGCTTTTACAAAACCTAGCTAAGGAAGACTCTGACATCTTGAATAAATTCTCTGCCGGAGGATTTAAAAACGGAGATGACTTTAAAAAGTTTATCGGACAAATCCAGGAGATCTTGGCTCAGGTATTAGCTCGTCAGCAAAAATATGGTGGATCTGCAGGACAGGTAGTAACCGCTCTTATGAACTTTTTAAACTGGAAGCCTGGCGTAAAAGTAGGTGGAAAGGAAGTCTCTTTACAGTACTTAATCCAGCATAACTTAATCGGTAACGGACCTGGAGATGTTATCTCTTGGGATGACTTAGCTAAAGACTTTAACAAAGCAGCTTACGCACCCCCTCCTACCCCAAAACCTCCGAAGCCTCCTAAATCAGATCTAGCAGGTGGATCTGGAGATACAGGCTCAGATGGCAACAGCTTTTTTAGCCAGTTGATTGGAGGGTTAAACGCAGCCTCTCAAGCGATCTCAGGACAGTCTCAAGCGGTACAAACAGAAGAGGGTAACATGAGCTCGAAAATTAATACGATGCTCTCTGCGATTAAGTCCATATTAATAGATAACTACTCAAACGGTTGGGAACATACCCTTGTTCAAAACCAAGAAAGAGCAAACTCATAAAAAATTAGATAATAATAAAGGAGTAATAATTATGGCAGAAACTTCTGTAAACGGGAACAGTCCCGATAAGACTTCCCAGCATGCCTCTACTTTGAGTCCTGCTAAAAAAGGATCGGGCGGCGGCTTTAGTGTAATGAGCGCCGGAGGAGACGGTCTAGATCAGGCTTTTAGTGATTCTGTAAACTTTGCGCAAATTTTGCAGAGTCTTATGGTAACCAGTATGACAAAAATTTTAAATGAAATTACCAAAAGAGGAGAGTCTATTGCTGAACGATCTCAAAAGCAGTTGGACGATATCTTAAAAGAGATCTCCTTACACAGTAAAAACTCAGGAAAACTGCAATACTGGCAAACTTTCTACACTACGGTGCACGACTACTGGAACAACGAACAAACCCAAAACGGATCTCAAAGGGATCAGTTCACCCAAGGGATCTCTTCGTTAAACCAACAGGTATCAAACTTCTTCCAGGGGCTTGCTAGCTTGAACAACATTTACAGTACTCTATCTCACTTGATAGCGTAAGGAGAAACTATATGAGTAATATAACTATACAAAATAGCCTTTTACCTCTTTCAGAAGAGCTTCTTTCTATGGACTCTGCAAAAAGCAGGGAAAAGGAACAAGAAATGGCAAAAGCTACCTCTTCCAAGAAAACGAAGGGTATTGAAGATATGAAGCTAGTTTCTCAAGATGGAGCTAAGCCTCAAGATCCGGCCAAGGTAATCATGGAAACCTTAGAGCTAATTCAAGAGCTGGAAGTGCTTTTAATCACGCTGCATACCAAAGATACTACAAATCAGGCCAAAATCAGTACTGTTTTAGAAAAACAAGGAATGGATGAGGTAAAAAAAATCAAGTCTGAAATAGTGCATATGGAAAAGCTCAAAAGAGAAGAGGAGCATAGATCAGGCATTATGCACATTATAGGTATCGTAGTAGGAGCTCTTTCTATTTTTGCAGCTGCCTTTATGGGACCTGGGGCTCTTTTAATAGCAAGTGCTATGTTTGCTATGCAAGAGACAGGTACTTTAAATAAAGCTACTGCCCATATGGGAGCGGGAGCGAAATTAGGCTTTACCATAGGTCTTGCTTTGGCAGGTGGGTTAGCCGGTGCCGGAATTGATGGAGCCATAGGTGCTGCTATCGATGATGGAACTCAAGCTACCACTACTTCCGTTTCAGATCAGATGGCAAGCTCTTTTAAAGCGGTAGGATATACTACCTTTGCTCAGAGCTTGGCTACCATAAATCCTACTCAAGCGCTTTTAGAAAAGGCCGGCATGAGCAAAAAAGATGCCGCTATCGTAGCGGGTGTTATCAACGCTCTTGTGGCTATTGTGGCTATACTTAAAGCGGGAAAAACAGGTTCTAACGTTTTTGAAAGAAACGCCAAAACCAGTAGTTTTTTAGAAAAACTAATGAATTCTGAAAAAGCCCAAAGACTCCTTTCAGGTTTACAAGGAGGAGCTGGGATTGCTCAAGGCGCGCTTGGATTTCAAATGATGTCCATCCAAAAATCAATGTATGATTTTGAGACAAAAATGGCTTCTACGAATTCCACTTTGTTTTTGATACATGAAATAATGCAAAACGTAGAGTCTTTAGTACATCTTACCTCACAAGCAGAAACTACCTTACAAAAGTCTTTTGGGGATGAAGTAAAAGCTTTAGGAACCCTCCCTATGGCTTGGGAAAGTGCAGCTCGGGTTTTAACCAACTCTGCTGCTTAAAAAAACTATTATAATAATATAAAGGAGAAAAAAAATGGATATCTCAGTACAAAATAGCAGTGCAACAGCTCTTACGGCTAACTCTTTAGCCGATTTGTTTGCTGCTTTATTAAAAATTCAAGAATCCAACTACAAAGAACTAAACAACCAAGTGGTAGTGGGGAAAGAAGCGTCTAAGGCATCTGCTGATGCTATGTTAGAGTCGGGAATTCACCAAGCAGAACAGCTTTACTATGAAATGGTAGACCAAGCTGTAGAAGCTTCCGTTTCTACTGTGATGAGCTCTGCTAGTATGGCTTATGCTGCAGGGGGGTCCAACCTTCTTATGAAGACCCCTCTTTTAAAGAATGCTCCTTCTTTAGCTTCTTTAAAAGAAGTGAATGCAAAACTAGAGGCTACAGAAGCGAATATCAACTTGATTAAAACAACCCAAAGCCACCAAGTTAATTTCTCAGCAAGACAAAACGGAACTAATACTCAGTTCAACCAAACGATCTCTGATTTGAGAATGCGCAACTTTGACACCCCTCTTATACAACAAGAAAGAGATGCTTTGGGTGTTGTAACCAATAAAGAGCGAGAAGAGCTTTTAGCAAGAGCAGAAAAACAGCAAGATAGATTGGAAACGAAGAAAAGCCAACACGAAGGACAAATTCAACAGCTTTTCCAAAACTTTAGCACGTTAAGCCAAATTTTTACCGGAATCTCAAAGGCGGTAACTGCGAGTAAGAAAAAAGAAGAAATGATGTTAAAAGCTCACGCTGACTATGCAAAACAGCTTGCAGATTGGGGAAGCCAGATCGTTCAGTTAAACAACCAGATCTCTACCTCTTTATTAAACTCTATTTCTAGTGCTTTAGAATCTCTTACTAGAGTACGAGAAGCAATAGAGGCTGCAAACCGCGCTGCTTAAAATAAAATTGTCTTTTTCATAAAAATCCTCTTGGGGTCGCTATCATGGCGGCCCTTTTTTTTTAAAAAAAAGCTTTTAGTTGCCAACTCCTTTTTATTTTTTTATGATGACTTAAACGGGGTTATTGAACTATATGCTGTCAGCTTTGTTAGAAGAGCTTTTTCAAGAACTAGAAGAGTTTCCCAAAGTAGTTTGGGAAAAAGAAAATGCCTGTTCTTTTTTTCTTTTTCCTAATTTAGAGCTTTTTTTAACCGAGTCTGATAAAGAAATAAAAATAAGCGCAGCTATAGCAAGTTTTCCTTCTGAAAAAAAAGAGGAAGTCCTATTAAAACTTATGGAAGCAAACCTTTTGGGACAGGGAACCGGAGGGGGCGTGATTAGTTTAGAAGAAAAAGAGCGATATTTTGTCTTTTCTTCAAAGGTGATAAATCCCACAAACTACACCTCTTTTAAAGAGGCTCTAGAGGATTTCACCAATTATTTATTGTATTGGAGAGAATGGATAGAGGGGGAGAAGACTCCTTCTTTAGTAAAGTAGCAATATGGCAGCTCATATAAAAATACAAAAAGGAGTTCAAAAAGGAGCTTCTTTTTCTTTAGAAGACCAAGATAGATGGGTTATAGGAAATAGCCCTGAAGAATGCGACATTCTTTTACAAGATCCTGCTATCTCTTCTCAAAAAATTATCTTAGAAAAAAAAGAATCACTCTTTTTTATAGTAGCTCCCTCTAAATGCTTGGTAAATGGGAAAAGCATTATCCCCCCCTTTGAACTCAAAGAAGGATATGTTTTACAAATAGGCGAAACAGAAATTCTCTTCTCCTATAAAGACCTTTCACCAAAAAATAGCTTTGACGCCATTTTTGATAGTGATGAAGAGGAAGAAGAACCCGATATTTTATCTGAAAAAGAAGAAAAACCACAGGATCCTAACGAGGAAGATAAGGAACTCCCCTTTTCTGAAGAACAGGAAGAGGAGGAAGAAGAGGACTTTAAAAAAGAGTACGGAAAAACTGCCTACGACACCATTTTTGAAGACTCTGATGATCCGGAAAACCTTCCCTTTAATCTAATGGATTCCTCTTCTCTTTTGTTAAAGGTGATAGCAGGTCCTAATGCAGGAGCAGAAATCTCCATACAAAAAAATCGATCTTACATTATAGGAAAAGACCCAAACTCGTGTGATATTGTCTTTCAAGATGTAAGCGTCTCTACAAACCATGCCAGGCTCTCTGTAAAAGAAAAAGGGGAAATAGAACTAGAAGACTTAGGATCGAAAAATGGGACCTTCGTAGATGGAAAACCTTTGGAAGGAAGGAAGGATATTACCCCCCAAAACTTAATCCAAATGGGAACCACTACTTTTTTAGTAATAGACAAAGAAAAAAATGCGGAAACTATCTACTCTCCTATGGGGAATAAAGAAGAGGAGGTAGAAGAAGAGGCCTTGGAAACAGAAGAGGAAAAAGCACCCTCCTCCTGGAAAGAGCTCATAATCCCCAAGTCTCATTTAACTATTGCCGTAGCCTCGTTCGTGGCTTTATTTGTGGTGTTTTTAAGTTTTTTTTCCCTTTTTAAATCAGAGCCTATTGCTATTTCTGAAAAAAAAGCCAAAGAGTCTATCCAAAAATCCTTAGAGAAATTTGCCAAAGTAGAGTTTTCTTTCAATCCTTCTTCGGGAAAGCTCTTTTTAGTAGGCCACGTTTTGACTCCTATAGAACATGAAGAGCTGCTCTACAATATAGATCATATCAAAGGAGTAGAGACGGTAGAAGACAACATCATCATCGATGAATATGTGTGGAAAAGCACCAACGATGTGCTCTCTTCCAAAGAGAGTTTTAAAGGAATTTTTCTGCATAGCCCGAAAGCGGGAGAGTTTATTCTTTCCGGTTTTGTAAAAACAGAAGAGGATAAAAAAGATTTACAAGACTATTTAAATAGTAATTTTCCTTACCTGGATCACCTGCAAAACGAAGTGGTAGTAGAGGCCATTTTGACAGAAGAAATACGCTCTATTTTTTTACAAAAAGGGTTTTCTGCTATTTCCTTTCAGCTAGTAGAAGGAGAGCTTTTTATACAGGGACTCTATAATGAAAATAAAGGGAGGGAACTTTCTTATCTTGTGCAAGGCTTACAAAAACTTCCTGGGATTATTCGAGTAAAAAATATTGCTATCCCTTCCAATCCGGAAAATACGGCTATCAATCTTTCCGACAAATATCAGGTAAGTGGTTTTGTAAAAAAAGATAGTAAAGACTTTAACATAATCATTAACGGAAAAGTTTTAAGTAAGGGAGAAAGTATAGACGGAATGACTCTTAAAGAGATTTTGCCCAATATGGTCCTTTTTGAAAAAGAGGGCATCAGTTATAGAGTTGATTATACAAGGTAAAGTTATGTACGGACTAGAAAATAAACCAAAAAAAGAAAAATTTCAATTTGACTTAGAAGAAGAGCTGTATAAAAACCCGGCAAAAAAAGCAAAACTAGTAAAAGAAGCAAAGGCCAAAATAGAAGAGTTAAAAAAAGAAATGCGAACAGGAAATTTTTCTAATAAAGAAATAGAAAAGTGCGGCGCTTTATTTCATGCTTATCAAGCTTTGCAAAAAGTTTTACAAAAAATCGAGAAACCCTAGAAGGAGATTTTCATGGCAGATACTGTCCTCAGTTTTAATGATCTGATAAAAAAATATGCGCAGATCCAAAGTAAGTTAGTAGACCAGGTAAAAAAACTGGCGAGTAAACTCAGCCAAGCAAATCCCGGTCAGTTTTTATTAATTCAGTTTCAAATGAGCCAGGTAACTCAGGTGGGAGATTCTATTTCCAACTTGATTGCTCAGGTAAACAGTATGATTAACGCAACCGTTAGAAACCAAAGACCTCAATAATAGGATAATATGGATCTTACAACGTATGAAGATGACTTTCTCCTTTTTGCAGAATCTGGTTTCATAGCAGTAAATCAATCGGATGAAGACTCTGCCATTAAACTGTTTCAAGCGGCCTCTCTGTTAAATCCGGAAAACTCTCTTCCTACCATTGGAATGGGGTATTTGTATTTACATAAACTACAAATAAAAAAGGCGTGTGATCTCTTTGAAAAGGTGTTAAAAAAAGAGCCTAACAATGAAATGGTAAAATCTTTTTTAGGTCTTTGTCTTGTTTTTTCTTCTACAAAAGTCAATAAAGGAGAAAAAATTTTAGAAGAGACGTTAAATTCTGAAGATAAGATGGTAAAAAACCTCTCTGAATCTGCCTTAAAGTTTGTAGATACATTTGTGAAAAAAAAATCTTCTCCTATAGAGGGAATCTCCAAAACAAGAACGAAGGGAAAAAAGCATGGCCGAAAACAATCCCGTTGAAAGAATTCAACCAGGAAATAATAAGGAACTTACAAAAACAGGGCAGGAAAACCCTAATCAGGCTGCCTTTGAAAAACACCTAAATTCCCCCAATACTATAGAAAGAAAGTCGGTAGAAGAAACAACTCAGTCTTCCTCTTCTTTAGGGACTAAACCCACTTTAGCTTCTGTAAAAGGGCAAGTAAACACGGTAGGAGCTTCTTTAGATTCTTTGCAAGGACAGCTCGAAGCAAATGCCAAAGTGAAAATGAAAAAACAGCATTCCCGTCTTTTAGAAAACAATCTAAAAAAAGCAAACACCCATATTCAAAGTGCTTCTACAAAGCTAGGAGTCCCCTCTTCTTCTTATACTCCTAAAGGGACAGGCCCTATAAGAAGGTTTTTGGGATATGTAACAAATGGGCAAAGGCAAATTTTGGCTGCAAAAAAGCAGCTGGAAACCTTAAAAACAGAGGACAGTTTAAATCCTGCTGCTTTAATTTCTGTACAAGTAAAGCTTTCACAGGCACAACAGGAATTGGAATACTCTTCTATCTTACTAGGTAAGGTGGTAGATATGTTCAAACAGATGATGAACATCCAAATTTAAGTAGTCTATGGACTCTTTTGATAAATTATTAAGCCACTTAGAAGATTTAGAGCTTACTACGGTTCACGGTAGAATTACAGAAGCGGTAGGAACTCTTTTAAAAGCCATTATTCCCCAAGTAAAAATGGGCGAAGTATGTGTTATCAAAAGGGAAGGAGCTCCTCTACTTGCAGAAGTGGTAGGTTTTACCAAAGATGAAGTTTTTTTATCTCCTTTGGGAGATATGAAAGGAGTGGGCCCCTCTTCTGAAGTAATTCCGATGCGCCTCTCTCTTCACATCAAGGTAGGTAAAAACCTTTTAGGAAGAATCTTAAATGGCATAGGAGAGCCTATCGACGAAGAGACGAAAGGTCCTTTAAAGCTCGATGAAGCCTTTCCGATTATCAACACTCCTCCTGACCCTTTAACAAGAGCGATTATAGAAGAGCCTATTTCTGTAGGGGTTCGTTCTATAGATGCTATTTTGACCTGCGGCAAAGGACAAAGGGTAGGGATCTTTGCAGCAGCCGGGATGGGAAAATCCACCCTTTTAGGAATGATCGCTAAAAATGCAAAAGCAGATGTAAACGTAATCTCTTTAATTGGGGAAAGAGGCAGAGAGGTTCGTGAGTTTTTACAAAATGACTTAGGAGAAGAGGGCCTTGCTAGGTCTGTAGTTATCGTTTCGACCTCAGATCAAGCGCCACAGCTTCGTATTAATGCAGCTTATGTAGGTACTGCTATTGCTGAGTATTTTCGAGATCAGGGTAAGTCGGTTATCTTAATGATGGACTCTATTACCCGTTTTGCAAGGGCTCTAAGAGAGATAGGCTTAGCAGCGGGAGAACCTCCTGCAAGAGCCGGATATACTCCTTCTGTTTTTGCAACGCTTCCAAAGCTTTTAGAAAGGTCGGGCAATAGTGATAAGGGGTCAATTACCGCTTTTTATACCATCCTGGTAGCAGGAGATGACATGAATGAACCGGTGGCAGATGAAGTTCGCTCTATTTTAGATGGTCATATAGTCTTATCTAGTGAGTTAGCTAGGCAATATCATTATCCTGCCATTGACATCCTCTCTTCTGTAAGTAGGATTATCGGCTCGATTAACTCGCAAGAGCATATGAAGCTAATTGGCAAGCTGAGAGAAGTTTTGGCCAACTACAAAAAAAACGAACTCCTTATCCGTATTGGAGAGTACAAGCCGGGATCAGATAAAGATGCTGATTTTGCCTTAAAATACATCCAGCCCGTGAATCGATTTTTAAAACAAGGGGTAGATGAAAAAACGAACTTTGAACAGAGTCTTGCAGAATTACAGTCTTTATTTAGAGGATTATGAAGGGATTAAAGTATCCTTTAGAGCAGCTTTTGCGGATCAAAAAAAATCGGTATGATCAAGCTTTAAAGACTTTAGAAGAAAAGAAAGCTCTTTTAGAAGAAGAGAAAAAAACGCTGCAAAAACGTGAAGCAGAAAGAGACCGGGTTTTACAACATAAGCAAGAAAAACTAAGAAAACTAAGGGAGGAGTTAGATCAAGGAACGACTTCTGACAAGGTAGAAACCAGCAAACATTATTTGAAAGTAGTAGAAGAAGAACTCTCCCAGGAAGAAAAAAAAGTAGAAAAGCAAAAACAGAATGTAAAAAATGGGGAAAAACAGGTAGAACTAGCCAAGGAAGACCTGTTTCAAAAAAAAAAGGACCTGGAAAAGCTGGAGATCCATCAAAAAGAGTGGGAAAAAGAGGTAAAATTGTGGAGCACTCAGCAAGAAGCTATAGAGCATGACGAGTTAGGCTCTGCTACTTACTCCCTTCGAAAAAAAGGTCTCCCCAAGAAAAAACCATCGTAAAATAGCAGATAAGGACTGTAGCATCTTTTATGAGTATTCGAGAAGTTCACTCCCAAGAAAGCAATTCCCCAGAAAGAAAAAAACAAATTCAACCTGACCAAGCGGAAAAGTTCAAAAAACTTACAAAAATAGAAAAAGTAGATGATATCGATGAGGACAAAAAAGGAAAAAGGCAAAAAAGAGGAGGAGAAGAGGAAGAGGTAACCTCTATAAAAAAAACAGAAGCGCTTTTAGGCCTTACGAAAAGAGAAAAACCAAAAATGAAGACAGACTGTTTTGGAAGAAAACTTTCTTTTAAATCAGGATATGGCTCTCCGGTCCCCTCAACTACCCCCTCCCCTGCTTTTTCTAATAAAACGGATCCTACAGAAGATCTTCCCTCCTCTGATGGATTTTGGCAAAGCGCTCCTTTAAATAACCCTGAAAAACCGAAAAAAATACAAGAAGTTACCGAACCGAACAACTCTCATCAAAAAGCTTCCGCCAAAAGCTCTCCGAAAACAGCAGAAGAAGAGCTTTTACTAGAGGCAAAAAAACTCACAAGCTCTTCTAAAAAAGGGATTAAAGGAAAAAATCCCTTTGAAGTTTCTTCTAAAAAAGAGCCTTCTCCTAAGACTTCAGAAAAAGAAAAAACGGAAAAAACGCAACCTATTACGCTCCCGGAAAAAAGAGCCTCTCACTTAGAAAAAGAGCAAGAAAAACTCTCTCTCCCGGAAAAAACGGTTAGCAAAAAAACGGTTTCTGAGCCTGTTCCCCAAGAAGAAAAGAGCACGCATTCCAAAAAAAGAAAAACGACCCCCAAAAAATCACAGGAAAAAACCGCTTTAAAACATATCGCAGACAACTTTGCCCCTATGTTGGTTCTCCCTTCTAAAAAGGAAGAAGCTCAACTACAGAAAGAGAAAAACAAAGAAAACCTCTCTGATAATCTTGTAGAGCCGGTAAAAATTCCGGCAGAAATCGCAGCTCAAGGGATAGCTGCCACCACCCATCTTCCCTCTTATGTAAGTCCTCAAGTGCAAAATCTTTTTGCTCAGATGGTAAGTACTGTGGTGGTTATGCAGCAAAAGGGGATAACTACCACTCAAGTAGAATTAAACTCCCCTTATTTTGAAAAATCTATTTTCCGAGGGGCTGTTATTTCCATAGATAGATATTCTACTGCGCCGGGCTCTTTTAATATCCGCCTTTCAGGATCTCCTGAGGCAGTTCAACTTTTTGAAAAAAACATCCCTACCCTTCAAGCTGCCTTTGAAAGGGGACGTTTTTCTTTTCGGGTATCTAGGCTAGAGAGTTCTTTGAAAGGGGAAAAACACCTCATACAAAGAAAAAGCTCTTCTAAAGAAACGAAAGGAGACTCATAAAAAAGATGGATTTAGCCCTTTTTGAAAAGATCAAGCCCTTATTAGAACTTCCCAAAAGCCCCCCTGTCTTAGGGTTTTCTTCTATTGATTGGAAAAAACTTTCTGAAAAGATTGCAGAAAATTGGAAAATCCCTTCTTTAAACCTCTCTTTAAAAGAGAAAAAAAAACTTTCTCAAGAGGCTCTTCTTTCCGGGTTCAGTGAAAATTTTTATCTGGTTTCCTTCCATTTTTCTCCTATAGAAGGAGAGGTGTTTTGGATTATGGACCATGCAGATATCGCCAGACTCTCTTCTCTGGTTTTATCGAAAGAAAAAGAGGAGGAGACTTTTTATTCTGAAATATTACAAGAAAGCTTTTACCATTTTTTTCTCATGGAGCTTTTAAAAGAGGTAACCGAGCACCCTTTTTTCCATGCTTTCTCTCCAAAAATTGTTTTTGAAAATTCTCTTCCTGAAAAAGAGTGTCTCTCTTTTGATGTGCAAATCCAAACAGAAAAACACTCTTTATGGGGTAGAATTTTGATCCCTTTTGCATTTAAAGAGTCTTGGAATACCTACCTGCGAAATCACTTTCCTAAAGAAGAGCTTTCTTTAGAGGCTAAAGAGCACAAAATCTCTCTCTCTTTGTCTGTTGGAGAGTTCTCTCTTTCTGAAGAAGAATGGGAAAAGGTAAAGCCGGGAGACTTTATAACGGTAGAGCAAAGCTCTTATGATCCCCACTTAAAAGCAGGCATTGCTACCCTTTTTCTAGAAAAACTTCCTCTTTTTAAAGCGGTTTTATCTGAAAAAACCTTGGAAGTATCTCAGTTTTTATCAGAAGAGGAGTCTTCTTCTTTTTTTGAGATCCATATTGGACAAGTTTTTATCACCTTAGAGAAGCTACTTCATTTAAAAAAGGCCCCCTCTTTAGAGCCCCCCCCTTTACAAGAAGAGCTAACTATTGTGAAGGAAGGAAAAAAAGTAGGAGAAGGCTCTTTTCATTATCTGGGAAACCGTTTAGGGATTTTACTCCACAAAAAAAACAAATCCTCTTCTCTTTAAAAAACAGAAAAACGCACATAGCTTGAGAACTTATTTTTAAAAAAAGGGTTCTTATTTGCTTTTTTCTCTTTTTAGGTTATTATACGTGCAGTTTGTTTCGATAAAAGTATTCTTTTTTTGAATGAATAAAAATGCAACACAACGTTTGCATTAATTTGTACGGTATTTTAGGATGCGGAGAAGGGACTTAAAAGCAAAGAGCGCCTTCTTGGGTCGTCCAAGTTTAATGAGGTCACATAATCCTCTTTATGAAGTGGAATAGATCGATTTTTCTTTTTTTCTTTTGGACAATCTCCCTTTTTGCAGCAGGGTCGGTTTTCGCAAATGAAAAATTCACTATCAATTATACTAACGTCTCTATTCAAGAGTATTTGAAGTTTGTCAGTAAAATTACGGGCATAAACTTTATTTATCAGGAAGAAGATCTCAATTTTTCCGTTTCTGTTTTATCAGAAGATCCGGTAACTCCCGAAAATGTTTTAGCTACGTTAACGCAGGTGCTTCAAGTTAACAATTTATTTTTAATGGAAGAAAAAGAGAGTCTTGTCATCCATAAAAATCCTGCCGTAAAACAACTTGCTCCTTTAGTTTTAGAAAAGCAGAAGATTGACAAAAGATATCCCTTAGTAACTAAAGTGTTTCGCTTAAAACAAGCGCAAGCTTCTGCTGTGAGCGCCGTAATTCGTCCTATGATTTCTAATTCTGCAGTTTTAGAAATTTTTGAATCAACCAATCAACTTATTTTAACGGATATTACTTCGAGCGTAGAAAAAGTTTCTTCTTTAATAGAAAACCTAGACTCTTCTCAGACTCCTCTTTCTATTGAGCCTTTCCATACTCAATATGAAGAGGTAGAGACTTTAATGAGTTTAGGAATTCGAATTTTAGAGCCCATTACGAAAGGATCGCCTTTTCTTTTAGTGCCTCAAGCTTCGACCCAAACTATTTTTATAGTTTCTACTTCCGGGCTTATTGAAAAAGCGATTAAGGTGCTCTCTACATTAGATGCAGAAGCGAAAAAACCGAGAAAAGGATTTTTAAAATCAGAAAATGTATTTGTCTATAAAGCAGAACATAAGACCGTATCGGAAATAGTAAGAGGCCTTCATGCTATTGGAGATAACATTCAAAAAAGTGGTTATGTAGAAAAAGGGCTCTTAGAAACCATTGATACGGCAAAGGCCCTTCCTGAAAGTAATACCATCCTTTTTACAGGGGATCCCTCTTCTTTAAATAAGGTAAGAGAGCTTTTACTAGTACTGGACGTCTCTTCTAAAGAAGAGTTAGATGCCTCTCAAGACTCTTTTTTTGTGTATAAGCCCCTTTACATCTCCCCTTCTCAATTAGAAAAAGCCCTTCAAGATGTGATTAAAAGTTTGGAAAAATCTCCCTTAAAAGATCATGCATTATTAGAAACGCTCCAAAGTGTAAAAATTGTTCCTAGTACAGAATCGGTAATCTTTTCCGGAAATCCTGCTATGTTTCTCAAAGTAAAAGAGCTTTTGGCCTCTATTGACAATCCGGCAGTAGCAGAAAGCGAAGGGAACCACACTTTTTATGTCTACCAAATTCAAAATGTGCCGGAAGAGGTTTTAGCCTCTTCCTTAAAAAAACTGGCAAAAACCTTAGATAAGGAAAAGACTCGAGATACCGCTTTAGTAGAAGCTATTGAGTCCATGAAGTATCTTCCTGATACGAACTCGCTTCTTTTTACCGGAACGCAAAAATCTCTACAAAGACTCAAAGAATTGATCCCCTCTTTTGACCAAGGGTTTGAAAAGGGAGCGTTGGGAAGAAACTCCCAGTTTCTTGTGTATAAACCGAAATACCTTTCGGGAAAAGAGATTGAAGAGGTAATGGCCGATTTTATTTCTAATTTAAAAGATGCCAAGTTAACCGACCCTGCTTTTTTACATTCTTTACAGAGTATGCACTGGGTTGAAAAGACCCAATCTTTAATCTTTACAGGAAACCAAGTCTCCTTAGAAAAGGTAGAGGGTCTCTTGGGCTCTATAGATACAGTAAACTCTCCGGCAGAACCCGGTCTTAGAAGAACCTTTTTAATTTATCAGCTTCAATATGTTCCTGAAAAAAGTGTAGAAGACTACTTAAAAAAAGTAGCAGATAACCTTTCTAAAAAAGGGTTAAAAGAAGAGAGCTTAGTAGATGCCATTCAAACTATAAAGTGGATTCCCGAGTCCCATTCTTTTATGTTTTCCGGCACACAAACTTCTTTAAATCGGATTAAAGAGCTTTTAACTGCTTTTGATATCCCAGTGGATAGGGCTTTTGCAGCTTCTAAGCCTAAATTTCTTTTATATCCTTTGCAAAATGTATCTAAAGAAAGGTTAGAAGCTTACTTAAACCAAGTAGGGTCCCATTTAGATAAGTCTGATATAGAGCAAAACAATCTCTATAATACGATTGAATCGATGAAATGGATTTCTGAGTCTCATTCTTTTATGTTTAAGGGCAATGAAGACTCTCTTAACAAGGTACAAGAGTTAATCTCAGGTTTTGACACTTCAACTCAGAAAGGGGCTCCTGAAAAAAGCACGTTTATTTTGTATCCATTAAAGTATGTTTCTCAAAAGCAGATGGATGCTTACCTCTCTTCTTTAGTAAAAAATTTAAAAACCTCCGGCCTGGGAGAGCAACCTTTAATCGAAATTATTTCTGATAGGAAGTGGATTCAAGATTCTCACTCTTACATGTTTTCAGGAGCTCAAAATGTATTAGATAGATTGGAAGCTCTTTTAAAAGACTTTGATGAGCCCTCCGATGCTAGGAAAGCGCAAGGATACTTTCTGTACAAACTGGAAAACACTCCGGGGGATACTATTGAAGAGGATTTGGAGCGTTTTGCTAAGAACATGAAAGCCTCCGGAATGGGAAACACCAAGGTAATTCAAGTAATTGAAAATATTAAATGGATTAAAGAGACCAATTCTATTCTTTTAACAGGAGATTCGGGCGCTATAGATGAGGTAAAAGCGCTAATTGCCCAATACGATATTCCTAGAAAATCGGGCTCTGTTCATAGTGAATTTTACATGTATAAACCTCAGTATTTGACTCCGCAACAACTGCAAAAATCTCTTTTAGACATAGCTAAAACCTTAAAACAGGGAGGGCTTACCGACTCATCTCTTTTAAATACTATTACCAGTATGAAGTTTAGCTCAGAGACCAATTCTGTTATTTTTACAGGTTCTCAGATAACTCTCCAAAAAATTGAAGGACTTATAAAAGACGTAGATATTCCCACCGGAAAACAAAAAGAGGCTCTACAAAGATCGGGCTTTTTTCTGTACAAGTTAAAGTTTACCTCTGGGGAAAGGATGCTAGCTTACATAAAAGATATCTCAGAAGACTTAAAAAAATCGAATTCTTCTGATTTAGAGTTTTTAGCTGCTTTAAATAGCGTTCGTTTTGTTTCTGAAACACACTCTTTAGTGTTTACAGGCTCTGATCCCTCTCTTGCGAAGGTACGTGATTTAGTAGAAAAATTTGATATTCCTTCTTTAGCAGATCAGTCTAAAGGAGATGTTCCTTCCTCTTTTTTTGTCTATAAACCGGTTTATGTATCCGGGAATAATTTAGAGCAGATGCTTTTAGACTTTGTAGAGAACCTAAAAGAGCAAGGTCTTTACGATCCGGGACTTTATCAAACAATCCGCTCTATGAAGTGGGTAACGTCTACAAAGAGTCTTGTATTTACCGGCAATAAAGAGGCTTTGGC
The DNA here is from genome assembly GCA_964351495.1 of uncultured bacterium. Taxonomy (GTDB): domain Bacteria; phylum Chlamydiota; class Chlamydiia; order Chlamydiales; family SM23-39; genus CAYGOC01. The sequence continues at coordinate 30,904 of CAYGOC010000006.1, read as the reverse complement.
TCAAGTAAAAGATCTCCTGCAACTTTTTGACACCCCTCAAGAGGGGAAACCTTTTTCAGATGGTTCTATTCAACCTATTGATAACACCAGCTTTTTAGTGTACAAACTTCAATACCACAAAGGAACTGAGATCCAAAATGCCTTAAAACAAATAGCCAAAGATCTGGAAAATAATAAAAGTCCTATAAATAAGGAACTTTTGTCATCGATCCAATCAATTCAGTGGCTAGAAGTTACTAACTCTCTTTTATGTACAGGACAGCAAGAGACTTTGACAAGATTAAAAGAGTTGATAAAAAACCTAGATATTCCTTTAAAACAGGTTTTTATAGAAGTTTTGGTAATTGAAACTTCTCTTACCAATATATTAACCTTTGGACTTGACTGGACCAGTAACTTTAAGCACCGGGATAAATTCTCCGGGAAACTGCAAAACAGCTCCGATACAACACAGAGCTTTTTTTCTAATTTTGATACGGTAAATGGTTCTACTTCTCCTGCTCCCACATTGATTCCAACCGTTCAACCAAGCTTTGAACTTGGGGTAATTGGCGATATCATCTTACATAAAGGGCGTTCTTTTTTATCTATGGGATCTCTTTTAAGGGCGCTTCAAAATGACGAAGAGACCACTATTGTAATGACTCCCAAGCTTTTGACCCAAGATAACAAACAAGCTACCATATTTATAGGAAGAAACGTCCCCTATGCGGGCTCTTTTGTTAAAAATGAGGGGCAAACTACAGTAACCAATCAAAACCTAGAATATAGAGATATAGGGATGAACCTTGTTATCACCCCTGTTTTAGGAAATTCTGATGTTGTGACCTTAGATATTCAGATGAACTCCAGTTCCATTGCAACAGATGCTGTAGGAGAAACACAAAGCACCTCCTCTATCATCAGCAATCAAGGGGTAAGTGGTATTACAACCAGCAAAACCAACTTAAGTACTACCGTACATGTGCCCAATGAGAGTTTTTTGGTGCTAAGTGGCATGGTAGATATTACCAAGACTGAAAGAAAAAAAGGGATCCCTTGTTTAGGAGGCCTCCCTTACCTAGCCTCTGCCTTTTCGGTAGCTAGTAAAGGAGATTCCAGAACGAATATTGTAGTCTTTATTCGTCCTCACATTATCCACTCTTATGAAGACATCCAAAAAGTTACTGAAGAGCAAGAGGATCTTTTCCGAGATGCGGCAGGCTCTCCTAGACTAGAAAAAGAGTTTGATGAGGCTATGGAACATATCAAAAGAGAAAACGACCGCTAATATGGTTTAATGCTATATTTACGTATACAGCGGCTATCTCAGATTTACATGAAGACAGGTTAAATTTAGGGAATTAAAAGAGAGATTATTACGCTCTCGGTTTAAGCACTCCTAAATCCCATAAAAGTAGCCGAATTCCATTTTCAGTTAGCGTGTAATGTTCTTTTTCACCTAATACTATCTTTTTAACCCAATAAGGATCCCATCCGCTTTCATCATAAAACGTGATACCTGAATGAGAGTTCATCCAGCTTGTTATAAGACTCCATGAAATTTGCCTATGAACTATATCTTCTTTCTTTTGAGGAGTTATCTTAGAGTCTAGGTAAAAGATAATTTTTTGTAGATCCCTAGATTCAGCTATTTCTGAATTAAAAATTTCAAAAAAATCCTCTTTTAAGGGGCTATCAAAATACGCAAAAGCACTAACTACCCAGACGTCTGTTAAAACAGGAAAATTTTTGTCTATTTTACTCAAGATAGTATTTAGAATTTTACGGATAAAAGGAACGTCTTGCTTGTTTAAAAAAGCGCCTGTATACGTAGGGAAATGAAAAAATAAGTATTCTGCAATATCTTGAACCACATGCACATTACAAGCTTGATCCTTATTATCACATATCTGAAGACACGATTCTTTCAATATTTCATCTCTAAAAATAGCCAAATGGTACAACACTTGTTTTTTAATACTAGCAAACTCAGGTTCCGAGAAATAGGTAAGCGCTTCAATCCAACCGACTGAACAACACTCCCCCTTTTCACAAAGGTCTAAAAAAGCGATCCTAAAGTTCTCTGGACTTTGCATCGTAAGATAATCAAAACTCATAGCTATTTTATTTTTTAAAAGAGTAGAATCCGGAATCGTTCCATCAAAAATGGCCCCAGTTTGAAGACAGTTTTTAAAGTTGTGGTAGCCTTTGTAACAAGTTAAATCTGTGAAAAAGATATTTTCCTTTATCAATCTATCTTCTAATTTTTTTATAATAGCTGTATAAGAAGATTCCTCGATCTCTTTTACTAAAGGAAACTCTTCAAAAACGTACTCCTCCTCTACTTGTAAAGTAGATATTTGGCTTCGAACATGCCCATCTAAATTTGCAACAAATTGTAGTGATTTTAGAGCTGAAGGCTTCTCTTTCGAAAAAAACTTCCCGAAATAGGGGGTTTTCTCTAGCTGTATATGATCGGTTATAAAACCAATATAATCTGAAAAAATCTGAAAATAGAGAATAGATCTAAAAACAATCCCAAAACCTTGTATTTGGGCTGTAAAATTCCAGATAAACATTGTATTTATACAAACTTTAAAAAGTCTTAAAAAACTCTGTGTTTTTTGATTGATAAGCCCCCGTTTTTTTAACTCTGATAATGCAAGAAAAGTGAGTCCCGATATAGCTGTTGGGTAAAAACCCAAATAAGACAATGCAATAAAAGAAATACTTTCTAAGACTAAAGAATGCTGACTTAGATAACTAAGGGTTTTTGATAAAGCCTCATCTAGAAGCTCTACAACAGAAAGAAGCAGGTGAAAACATGTATAGTCTTCCCTCATTCTCGCTAATTGTTCATCTTTTATGTTAAAAATATGCCTCGGATAAAGTCTAACAAGAACTCTACCTAAAAGCCAAAAACGGATTATAAAAGTAGCCGAGTTACAAATCGAAAAAGAGGTTTCTTTCCAGATATTTTGGATGATTTCTATTTCATTTAATAAGTAAAAAGCTTCTTCAGTCTGCTTTTCCCCATCAAGAACATAGGTATATCTGCTCACAATATTTCTATAAAAGAGGTTGCCCCAAAAAGCAGCATATACGGGATTATTTAAAACATTCCCCAAAACTAAATCTTCCTATTTAAAATCGAGGAATATTTTAACAATTTTATAAATTTAAATTAACTATTAAAAATATTTTTATAAATACTTTTTTATGCTTTCATATAAAATTCATTATAAGCATGTTACAAAGCTATCTTGACATGGATCTGCATACAAAAATGCTTAAAGCCAAAACGGGGAATTTGTATATCAGAGGCTGTTTCGATCTATTCTAATTTGAAGAGAAATCGTATTTTTAAGCTCAGTTTTTCTGGAATCTAGCCGCTTTGGTGTTGCGATCTGAGGTTTTTTTGGAAAGCCTACCTTTAATTTCTAGGACTTTCTGCACCTGCTATTCTTGCAGCTTCCATAGTGGCTATTCTTTTTTCAAATTTATGATTTATATAAATACCTAAAGCTGTATTAATTACGGGCTTTGTTATTCTACCGGAAAGCCTGCCTGAAGTAAGTCTTCTATAGAAAATGCTCCCAATTGCATTTTGAAAAACACTATTTATAATAGCCCTTTTTTGCTCACGAAGCGTTTCTATAGGACTACCTTCACGTCTACCTATAGCATTTATTTGGGCATCAAGCTCTGACTTGGCAGTGGTTTTTAAAAACCTCATAGAACTAATATTCATTATTAACCTCACATATTATAATTATTAGAATCAAAATAATTATATCATAAAAACCACAAAAAGTCAATGACTTTATTAAAGTTATTTTTTTTAATAATTAACTTTATTTTTTACCGAAAAATCTATAAACCACTTATCTAGAAAGCGTTATAAAAACTTCAAAAACTAAGCAAACCTCACCCTTGACGAATTCTTCTTCCCTATCTAACATAAACCATGGACGGTGACTCTAACCTATGAACCTAAAAGCATTTTTAGCCCTATCTCTTGTGTGCTTTAGCTCTTGCTATAGGGTCTCTGACAATATAGAACCAAGGGTAAATCCCCAAATTGAAGAATCCTACCTACTTTCTCTTTCCTCTCCCTTTGACCCTCTCTCTTATGAGGAGAAGCATAGTGACTGGGGGAAGGAGTATCGAATTGGACTCAATTTTGCCAAACAGCTCGATCTTTATAGAGCTGTTTCTACTTTTAAAAGGGCGCTTGTTTTAGTAGAAAACGAAGAGAGAGCCCTTCAAATTAACTACCTAATCTGCTTTTGTTACTATCTTGGGAAAAAACACGAAGAGGTCATCGCCCACTTTGAAAAATCTAACTTGCCTCATATTGATGCAAGCTTTCCTGCATACCAGGATCTTTTGATTTTCCTGTATGAATCGTACATAGAGCTGAATGAAACAGAAAAGGCAGAGTGTATTTTCAATCTTATCCAAAAAAAAGATCCTGAAAAAGGAGAAAAGCTCAAAATCTCTTCTTCTTTACTTCATGGAAATATCCCTAAATTAGAAGAACTTTCCAAAGAGGCTCCTTATGATAGATACCTTCCTCCCCTTTTACAAAGCTACCAAGCTCACAAAAAATCCGTTTCTAAAGCGCAAGGACTAAACGCCCTTTTGCCGGGTGCCGGCTACTATTATTTGGGTATGAAAAAAACTGCTACTACAGCCTTTATTTTAAATGGTCTTTTTATCTATGCCTCCTACTATTTTTTTACCAAAGGTCCTTTAGCGGCAGCTATCATCACTACAAGCTTTGAGATGGGATGGTACTTCGGAGGAATTTATGGAGCAGGAGAAGAAGCAAAATTCTACAACGAAAGACTTTACGAAAAACAAGCAACTCCTATTATGAACGAAAGGAAGCTATTTCCTGTTTTGATGCTAGAATATGGTTTTTAAAGTTGTTTTCTTCTTCTTATTTTTCACCTGCAGCTTTGCAGAAAAAGGGTTTCATACCCCTTGGGGAAAAGATGCGAACCTAAGAGTAGTCTCTCCCAAAAAAGAAAAAAAGAGCTCTTTGGCAGCCAAAACAGCAGGTGGCATAATCCACTTTTACCAAAACTATCTCTCTCCTACGACAGGTGCTAGAAGTAATTTTCGTCCTACTAGCTCTAAATATATGGAACTGGCTATCCAACGATATGGATTTTTAAAAGGCTTTGTTATGGGATGTGATCGCCTTTTACGAGAAAACAACGAAAAGTGGATCTACCCAACGCTTGCAGAAGAGCAAGGAGGGTATAAATATGATCCCGCTTTCTTCCATAAAAGGCTTGCGAAAATAGAACGGTTTACCCCACCATCTCCTGAGCTCTCAAACACGCTTTCCAAGTAGAAAGCTGAGGCCTTCCTTCATCTGCCAAAAAGAAATTTTCCACTCCCATTTTTTCTAATAAAGAGGAAGAAGAAAAAACCTTCCAAACAGAAGGAGAGATCCCACTTACCATCAGTTTCTTATTTTGACTTAAGAGGTAATCGTTAATTCTTAAAAAAGCAAGACACATAGAAGCATCCATGTTTCTCACTCCATTCATACGCAAAATAATTACTTTGGTATGAGGATCTTTTCCCATACGTCGAAGAGTCTCTTCTAAAGAGTCTACAACAGCGAAAAAAAGCTCCCCTCCTATTCCAATGATACGCACCTTTCTGTGTAAATCTTCTCCTACCTGAAGAGTATTCAGATGGCCTGATCTGTTAAAAACATACTCTACATAACTGGGCTCCGAAGCCTTTCTTAAATAAGAAACAATAGACACACCAATTCCTATGAAAAAAGCAGTGTCTAAAGAAAATACAAAACAGGAAAAGACCGTTATCAAAAATACAAATGCATCTTCTTTCGTAGCTTTTAAACAAAGATTTACCTGCCTTTTATCTAGAAAATAAAAAGAAGAAAAAATCAAAAGAGCCGCTATAGAAGCCATCGGTATTAAAGAAAGCCAAGCTGTCCCTAAATAAAAAACTCCCGCAACAAAAAGTCCACTAAAGACTCCAGATAGCCTACTTTTGGCACCGCTCATAAAGTTTACGGTAGTTCTAGAAATGCTGGCAGAAGAAGGAAGCGCTCCCGCGAAAAAAGAGAGAAAGCTATTAGCAAGGCCTACTCCAAATACTTCCTGATTTACCCCTACCGTCTCTTTTTTCCCCTCTACTGTTTTAGAAACGGCAGATACTTCTAAAATACTCATCAAAGCAATAGCACTAGCAGGAAAGATAAGCTTATCTAGCCAAAAAAGCTCTACTTTCGGAAAAGAAAATGTGGGAAATCTAAAAATCAGATTTTGCTGGAAAGTTAATAGTTCTGCTTTTGTAAAAGAAAAAAGAAGCTTTTTAAACATAACTGCTACAAATAGCATTACCAAAGCAGAAGGGAGCCGGGTCTTCTTTAAACTGAGTAAAATAGTAAGGCTTAAAACTCCCATAAAAAAGGGAGCTGCCTGCACTTCCATAATGTGGGTAAAAAAATAAAAAATCTTCTGTAAAATCGTAAAATCTTTCTCAGGAATATAAATCCCAAATATAGCAAAACTCTGATCTACGATAATGGCAATAGCTACCCCTAAAAAATAGCCAAAAATCACAGGCTTGCTGACAAACTGCAACACTTTGGAAATATTACAAAAAGAGAGAAGAAGCTGTAAAAACCCTATTAAAACCCCCATCTGGGCAAGCACTAAAAAGATAAAGGAGCTCTTTTCTTCTACAGAAAGAGAAGGAACATACAGCTCTGTAATCTGTAAAATAGCCCCCTGCATAAGTATGGCCATACTGGTAGAAGGACCTGAAATTAAAAAAGGGTTTCCACAAAAAACAGAGGCAATAATGGTTGCAAAAATAGTAGAAAAAATCCCCATAGAAAGAGGAATCCCTGCCAAAAAAGAGTAGGCTATCGCTTGCGGAATTGCTAAAAGAGCTACAGAGAAACCACTCATGAGATCTTTTGGGAAAAAGCTAAGGTGATACTTTTCTGATAAAAAAGGGAAAAACCGCGGTCTATTTTGGGAAAACTTACTCATACTCTACAAAATAGCTCAAAAGGCTATTTTATAGCTTCGGGTCTTTGTTTTTTCCCTTTTACATAAAATCGAATAGGACATCCCATAAAGTCATATTCTTTTCTAATTTGATGAATTAAATACCTTTTATAAGAACCTGCCAAAAGAGAAGCTTTATTGGCAAAGATGATAAACTGAGGCGGTTTTTTCCCTGCTTGAGAGGCATAGAAAATCTTAAACCGCTTTCCTTGAATCATCGGAGGCGAGACATTTTGAAGCTGTTTTTCTAAAAACTGATTTAAAGAAGGAGTAGAAATCTCTTTAGTCAAATTGGCATGCACGGTGTCTATTAAAGGAAAAATCTCCTCTATATTTCTTTTGTTTTTTGCGGAGATAAATAATGAGGGCAGAAACTTTGCAAAAGGAGCTTCCCTTTGTATTCCTTGCAAAGAATGCTCCATCTGAAACCCTTTTATCAAATCCCACTTGTTAAACAGTAAAATACACCCTTTTCCCTTATCTTCAATTCTTTGAAAAAGCCTTTTTTCTTCCACTGTCATTCCCTCTTTGCTATCTAACAAAAGAAGACAAATGTCGGCTCTTTCTATCGCTTTTTCTGCTTGTATATAAGAAAAAAGCTCTTCTACCTCTTTTTCTTTATTTCGTTTTCGAATTCCCGCCGTGTCGATAAAAAGGTACTGTTTTCCTTCTCTTTCAAAAACCTCATCTACAGCATCTCTCGTTGTCCCCATTTCATGACTTACAATTACCCTATCTTGTTGTAAAAGGGCATTTAGAAGCGTTGATTTTCCTACGTTAGGTCTTCCCACTATGGCAACCTTTACTCTACTATCATCTACTTCCTCTTCCACAAAATCTTGCGTTACTTCTTCCATCAAAAGTTCTACATTTCGGTTATGAAGGCAGGATACAAAAAAAGTTTTTTCTATTCCCAAAGAGTGAAATAAAAAGCCCATATTTTTTTCTTTTTCGGTAGTATCTGCTTTATTTACAATCAAGTAGATCGGCTTTTTCATTTTCCGGATCTTATCGGTAATCCTTTCATCAAAAAGGGTGATTCCAGAGGTTCCGTCCACCACCAAAAAAATAATGTCGGCTTCTTTTAAAGCGATGTCCGCCTGTTTTTTCAGCTCTTTAGCAAAAGGGATTTCAGAAGACTCTAACCCCCCTGTATCGATTAAAAAAAAGGGTTTATCTCGAAAGGTTCCCTTCTGACAAAGGCGGTCTCTTGTAACCCCTTCTTTATCAGCTACAATGGCAGCTTTTCTTTGCAAGATACGGTTAAAAAGAGAGGATTTGCCCACATTGGGCCTTCCTACGATAACAATTTTAGGTAATGTCATATGGTCTTCTACAAATAAAGAATATTCTACGGGAAAGGGGATTAAATATATAGACAATCGTATTTTTATACTAAATATTTTTGTTTATAAAAAAATTCTTTAATATAATTAAAAACGTGCAAAAAAATTAATGAATTAGTTTATAATAACTCCTTTATTTAAAAAGGAGCATATATGCGTCTAACCAATAATATGGGAAGAGTTCCACCTGAAAGCTTTTTGGGGAAAATCCCTCCCATGCCAAAACCTTCTATTAAAGGTAGCGCATCCTCTCGTTTTACCCATGCCCAAATAAAAGCAATTGCTATTCCTATAATCCTTTTAGGAATCGGGGCTCTCTTTTTTTATCTTTTTCAGGCTTACAATCGTAAAAGCACTTCTACATTAGAGAAGAAAACGAACCTTACTCAAAAAAAACCGGAAAAACCATCTAACCCAGATAACAAAATAAATACCTCTCCTCTTTCTGATTCTTGTTTAAAAACAGAGAGTCATCAATATGCACCAATACAGGGACTTACTTACGAAGAAAAAAGATCCCCCTCTTCTTTGCTATTTCAATATGGAAGCATAGAAACGGCTACTTCCGTTTCTATAAAAGCGCAAGATATGTTTCACGCTTGCAAAGCTCCTCTTGAAAGGGGGGAAAAACAAGTGCTTATAAATGCCGCTAATAGACATCTACAAGGAGGAGGAGGCATTGATGGCCTTATCCAACAACATGGAGGGGAAAAGTACAAAGAAGCTCATAGAGCTATTCTTCCTTATCTGCAATCTAACCCTGATATAGAGAAAACCCTTTTACAAGGAGGTTATCCGGAAGGGTGGGCCATCTCCATCCCTAGTGGGGATTTAAAAGACTTTCATAATGTAGAAAAGGTAATTGTCGTTTCAGGTCCTAATATTGAATCTAGAAGCGTGGTAACATCTGAAGAGGAACAAAAACTCTATAACTGCTACTACAACGCCTTAGAAGTAGCAAACAAAATAGAAGACGTAACTAGAGTGATATTTCCCTGCATAAGCACGGGAATTTTTGGCTTCCCGCTAGATAAAGCGAGCCCTATTTTTACCTCTGCTATTTTTCACTTTTTACAAGATAATTCTTCTACTAAAATACGAGAAATTAGCATCCATGTATTGGAGAAAAAAGACCTGGTTTCGTTTGCAGTAGATACGTTTGCAAACAATTCCCAATCTGAGGAATAAGACTAACCCAGCCCCTTTTCTTTTTGGAAAAGGGCTATTAACTCCTCTCTGGTAAGAAGCTTGATTTGATCCATATCGTCTTTCCCTACGGTTGACTCTAAAAGGGCTCTTTTTTTATGGATTAGCTCACTGATAGACTCTTCTATTGTGTCTTTGGTGACCAGTTTAAAAACCTGAACACCCCTTCTTTGCCCAATCCTATGCACCCTATCAGTTGCTTGGTCCTCTTTTGCTGCATTCCACCACCTATCATAGTGAATTACAATGGAGGCAGCGGAAAGATCAATCCCTACTCCAGCAGCAAGTAAAGAAGCTAAAAAAACACGACAAGAAGGGTCTTGATGAAACTTTTGTATTTGCTCTTTTCTATCTTTGGTACTCCCCGTAAGAGCGGAAAACCCGACCTTTTTTTTTCGGAAAAATTTTTTAAAAATCTCAATCATATCCAAATATTGAGAAAAAATAACCACCTTCTGATCTGAATCTAAAGCCTCTTCGATAAGCTCTTCAAAAACCTCCCACTTACCTGAGGTATGCGTTTCATACTCTTTTACTGTTTTTAATAAAACACTTGGATGGTCACAAAGCTGTTTTATTTGAGAGAGCAAAGAAAAGATAGGAACAACAGGCACTTGGTGGGTTTTTTCCTGTAAGAGTGCTAAAATATGCTCTCTTCTTTTTTCTAAAAGCTCTTGATATAATCTTTTTTGTTCCTCTGAAAGATCGCAAAAAACAATCTGTTCAATTTTTTGAGGAAGATCTAAAAGAACTTCTTCTTTTTTTCTTCTTAAAATAAAGGGCTTAATGAGTTTTGTTAAAAGCTCTCTTTTTTCTCTATCTTTATGCTTTTCTATAGGGATTTCAAACATATCCCGAAAAGCAGAAGAAGAAGGCAAATAATTGGGTAAAACAATATCAAAAAGAGCCTTTAACTCTTTTATCCTATTTTCAATAGGGGTCCCTGTAAGGCCCAGTTTCATATTCGATTCTATATTAATGAGATTGCGATGGGTTTGCGACTTTATATTTTTTGCAAACTGAATCTCATCAAATATCGCAATTTCAAAGGGGTATCCTTTAAAGTTTTCTTTTCCCGTGCGCAAAATACCATAAGAGGTGACCAAAACATCATACTCTTTAGGAAACCCTTCTAAAGAACGGCTAGCTCCATGGTAGGTTAGCACTTTCAAACTCGGCAAATATCTTTTTAAAAGATCTTGCCAATGATAAATTACAGAAGTGGGACACACAATCAAATACTTATGAAGGTTGTTTTCCTGAAAAGAAGCAGCTAAAAGAGCCATCGCCTGGTGAGTTTTCCCAAGACCCATATCGTCACATAAAATGCCGGCAAGACCATGACAGTAAAGGTGCCAGAGCCACTGAAGTCCTATCTCCTGGTACGGCCTTAAAGAAGATCCTAGCCTACTAATATCTAAAAGCCTTTTGGTATCCATTTCAAAAAGCTTTTGTAAAAGAAACTTGGTTTTCTTGGCCGCTTCTGTTTCCTCTTCCGGGGGATAGATCTCTTCTAAAATACTAAGGCGAATCCACTCAATTAAACTAAATTTAACCAGATTTTCTTTAACAAGAACCTTTCTTTTTCCCCAGCTTTTCAGCCACTGAAACCGCATTTGATCTAAAAATAAAGCTCCTGCTTTAGAAAAAAGAATCTTTTTCTTCTTTTGTAAAGCTTCCCAAACTTCTACTAAAGAGGCCTCCCCTACCTCTGTAAAAAGCGTTATTCCTGCAAATAAAACAGGCTTGTTTTTTCTTTTTTTTATCTGCAAAAAATGCGCTCTAAAATAGAGCTCTTTTGGTTTTTGCAGGTGGGGGTCTACATGCACTAAGAAAGGACGAAGCTTTTCGATTTCATACTGCATAAAAAAAAGCTCTTCTTTTGCCGAAATGATTCTTCTTTCTGCATATTCAGGGGGGAGTTTTCCTTTTTGAGAAACATCAAAAAACCCCTCCCCTTCTACGTAAGTATAATGAGAAAACCAAACTACCTTTTCTGCAGAGTACCCCTCTTCATAAGAGACCTCAGGCTTTACCTCTATCTTTCTATCTTCAGTAAAAAACAGAGCCACCCCGATTCTTCTTACAAAAGATTTATCAGAAAAAAAACCGGAAATCCAAAGAAGCTGCTCCTTTCTTTTTTCTAAAAAAGAGGCCACTTCTTCTTTGGGAATTGTCCTTTCTAAAAGGAGAAAGGAAAACTCTTTTCCCTCCTTTTGAAAAAACCCCTTCCCTGGTAGATAAACCCACTTTCCAAAGTCTCTAACCCTTTCTTCCATATTTCCCAAGGAGTGGTAAAAATGTAAGCTTTTATCTTTTTCTACTTTATAACGAATAAACGTCTCTAAAGGATGGACATGCGTTTGAAACCCCGGATAAGACTCTAAAAAAATCCTATTTTTTGTGATAAACTCAGAGAGTTCCTCTTTTTTTAACGTAGTCTGTAAAGCCCCAAAACGGGGAGTATCTAACAAGAAAAACCCCTTTTCCGGCAAAAAAATCCAGGGGGAGAAAAAAAGAATTCCTTCTGCTTTTAGGTCATTTTTTTCTTTGAGATACGCTTCTATATGAAAGGTATCTTCCTCATCAAAAAAGAGGTTATACGAAAGAGGTTTTAAGGAAGCATCTACCAAAACATCCAAATGCTTCTGAAACAAAGTAGGATATAAAGATAGATACTCTCCAATTTTTTCTGTTTCTATTTTTTTCCCTTTTAGCAAAGGATGCACCACCCTTCTATAAAAGCCTTTTTTAGGAAGGTATCCCCAGTCTCCTACCTCTATTCCTGTCTCCGCTTTTTCTTCTTCTTCTTCTTTTTGCACAACAAAACAAAGTTCTTTTCTATCAAAAAAAATAGGAGGAAACTCCTTTTGCCTCTCTATTACCTTTAACGAAGACTCCACGGTAGATAAAGATTCTATTAAAGGAGGAGTAATAAGATTTTCTAAAAAAAAGGTGCAAGAAACCTCTTCGAAAGAGATAGATACTTTTTGAGGCAACTTCTCAGTTGATTCAAAAAGGATGGTATACTTTTGCCCTTTATCTTGTTCTAAAAAAAACCACTTGGCTAAATCAGACCAAAAAGAGAGTTCAAAACGGAGAAAAGAAGAAGCTCTACCTTTTCTATAAAGCAGCAGCTCCTCTTCTGCTAAATTCACAAATTTTAAAGAGGTCTCTTCTGTCTCTATTTTTCTTTCTACAAAAATTTCTCTTAATTTTTTTAGTTTTTTAGGACCGGCAGTTATAGAAAAAAGGGTCTCTTTATTTTCAGAAAAAGAAGCAAATCTCCCTTTTTCTTCTTGGACATTGTGGACATCATACCCAATATTACGAGAAGCCTCTTCAAAAAGAAAAAACCAAAAAGACCTTTTAAAACGCACATGTAAAGGCTCTTTATGCCCTGCATAAATCTGCAAGAAAGCCGCAGCTATGTGAGGGCACCCTTTTTTTTCAAAAGAGCCCTCACAACTGCAAAAAGCATCCAAATAAGAGCCTTTATCATCAAACTGACAAAAAGGCCAAAAAGAGATCCCTTCTTTAACCTCTACCTGGTAGTTCCCTCTAGAAAAATGAAACTCCCCTATTTTATTCTCTTCCAGAAGCTTTTTTCCTTCCGGGAAAAACTGGGTAATTGCTTCTGGAATTTGCATTAAAACACCCAAAGACCTTGTTTCGTAGAGGTTGCCCTACTTCTTTTCTTACCCGAAAAAGCCCCTTAAGGTAAAGCCTCTTCAAAAGGAACATACTCATACCCTAAGTCACTAGCCACAGCAGGGTGTGTTACTTTTCCAAGACACACATTGAGTCCCCTTCTTAAATGAGGATCTTCTTCTAAGGCTTTTTTTACTCCTTTTCTGGCCAAACTAAGAGCAAAGGGAAGCGTCGCATTGGTAAGTCCATACGTAGCTGTTTTAGCGCAAGAGGCGGGCATGTTTGTCACGCAATAGTGGATCACCCCTTCTTCTATGTAGATAGGATCAGAATGGGTAGTAGGCCTGGAAGTTTCGCTACATCCCCCTTGATCTATAGCTACATCTACGATAACACTTTTGGGCTCCATATTTTTTACCATCTCTTTCGTAATAATTTTAGCCGCTTTTTTTCCCGGTATAAGAACAGAGCCAATCACCAGATCTGCCTCTTTTAACTCTTCTTCAATTAAGGCGGGAGTGGAAAAAAGCGTTTTTAAAGCAGGAAAGTAAAGCTTGTCGAGCTCTCTTAACCTAGACAAATTAATATCAAAAAGAGTCACATCGGCCCCCAGTCCCAAAGCCATTCTCATAGCCTCTGTACCTACCACTCCTCCTCCTAAAACAACTACTTTAGCCCTTCTAACTCCGGGAATCCCTCCTAAAAGAACCCCTTTTCCTCCATCTTTCATAAGTAAAGAAAAAGTACCCGCCTGTACAGAAACCCTTCCTGCTATTTCACTCATAGGTAAAAGAAGAGGAAGCTGCCCTCTATCATCCGTGACGGTTTCATAGGCAATTCCAATTACCTTTCTTTCTAAAAGATGTTTCGTTTGTTCCGGATCGGGCGCTAAATGAAGGAAGCAGTATAAAAGCTGTCCTTCCCGCAAAAGGGGAAACTCTTGTTTTTGTGGCTCTTTTACTTTTATGATCATCTCTGCTTCGTAGACTTTTTCGGCAGAAGGAACTATTTTAGCTCCCACTTTCTCATAAAGCGCATCGGTAAGTCCTATTTCTTTTCCTGCCCCTTTTTGGACAAACACGGTAAATCCTTCTTGAGCCAAAGCTTTTACTCCTTCCGGAGTAAGCCCTACCCTGTATTCATGATCTTTTACTTCTTTTGGGATTCCAATGGTTCTAATTTTTGCTGGCATATATTCTTTTCCTTGAATAGATAGTTTCCTTTGAATACAAAGTTTGCCGGTCCTTTCATAACGATATTTTCTTGTATTCGAACGGTTATCATGCCCCCTTTAAAAATTAATTTCACCTCTCTTTTTCCTCCCAAAAAAGCCTTTTGTACTAAAGCTACAGCAATAGCCCCTGTTCCACAGGCAAAAGTTTCTTCTTCCACCCCCTTTTCAAAAGTTCGTACCTTAAAAGAAGAACCCACTTTTTCCATAAAATTGACATTTACCCCTTCTTTTCCAAAAAAAGGGTGATGCCGAATCTTCCTAGCTAATTCATAAAAAGGGATCTTTTCTATTTGAGATACGGCTAAAACAACGTGAGGTGCTCCCGTATCTACAAAGTAAAGAGGCATTGTATCTATTGAAAAAAGCTTTTCCGGTTTTAAAGGAGAATAGGCAAGCTCTATTACCACTTCCTCTTTATCTAAAGACCCAAAAACAATGCCTGAAAACGTTTCTATAGAAACTCTGCCGGAAAACAGGTTTTCGTCTTCTAAAAACCGCACAAAACAGCGAAGACCATTCCCACAACCTTTTGCTTCAAACCCGTCTTTATTAAAGATACGCATTTGAAAATCTGCTTTTTGAGAGGGCCGTACTAAAATAAGACCATCTGCCCCTATCCCAAAACGAGCATCACACATCTTCTCGATCAAAAAAGAGTTCTTCTCCGGGAATAGCCCTTTTATATCTTCTACAAAGATAAAATGATTTCCCGCTCCTTCATACTTGGAAAAAGAGATTTCCATATTTAAGAAAGCGCAAGCTCTGATTCTATATCTTCTGCTTTTAAGATCACCTTATCGATTAGATTAAATGCTTTAGCCTCTTCTGCAGACATCCAATTATCTCTGTCTATAGCTTTTTCGATCTCTTTTGCATCTTTCCCTGTAGATAGTGCATAAATATCGACAATAGCCTTTCTGGTTTTAAGCATCTCTTTTGCTTGAATAGCAAGATCAGTTGCCTGACCTCGAATGACCCCTGAGATAAGAGGTTGGTGGATCATAATTCTGGAATTCGCTGTGGCAAATCGCTTCCCTTTAGAAGCGCATAAGCTAAGAAGTGATCCCATAGAAGCTGCAAGCCCTGTTACTAAAGTAATTACAGGACAAGAAAGAAGCTTAATTTGATCCCAAATAGCAAACCCTGCATCTACAGATCCTCCAGGAGAGTTGATAATAAAAAGAATCGGTTTTTTGGGGTCACTCCACTCTAAATACCAAATTTTTCGAATTAAATCTTTAGACGTTTCTACATCGACAGCATCACAAAGAAAGATTCTTCTTTTTTCTAACATCATATGATCTATATGATCGTCAATTTTTCTCATAGAGCTTCCTTTTTCCGGTTGTTTTCCTGGCATATTACTCTCCTATTTTGTAAAGCAAACTCTCTCTTCCAAAATCAGTTCTGGATAAAGAGGATGTTTGTCTAATAAATTTTCTACTCTTTCTCTTGCCATATTTAGGACTTTCTCATCAACTATCACTTGCCCTTTAGAAGGCTCTTTTGATTTTTCCTGATAGGCAGGTTTTGCTTTTTGTAAAACAAAGGTGATAATTCGCGCTATCTCTTTCATCTCTTTTTCTTCCATCTTCAAAGTAGTGACAGCAGGAGTTCCAATCCGAATTCCGGAAGTATACCAAGGCCCTTCCTGGTCGTTGAAAAGAGAGTTTCTATTTACGTGTATCCCCGCTTTTTTCAAAGCCAGCTCTGCTTGCCTTCCCGTTAGAGAAAAGCTTTTTTTCACATCTAGAAGAACTAAATGATTATCGGTTCCTTGAGTAATCACATCTACACCCTCTTCCATCAAAGCTTTTGCTAAGGCTTTCGCATTTTTTACTACCTGACGCGCATAAACCTCATAAGAAGGGGTAGATGCCTCTTTAAAAGCTAAAGCCTTGGCTGCAATAACATGGGGCATAGGACCTCCCATAACCCAAGGACATCCCTTGTCTACAAACTCTTTTAGTTCTTCTTTACAAAGAACAAGTCCTCCTCTAGGACCCCTTAGGACTTTATGTGTGGTTGTGGTCACTATATGAGCGTACGGCATAGGATTGTACACTCCTTGAAAAACCTTTCCTGCAACCAGACCTGCAAAGTGGGCCATATCTACCCATAAAATAGCGCCCACTTCGTCTGCTATCTCTCTCATTTTTGCAAAGTCAATAAGCCTAGAGTACGCAGAATATCCGGCCAAAAGAATTAACGGCTTTACCTCTTTGGCTTTTTGTAAAAGAGCTTCATAATCTAAAAGCCTTGTTTTGGCATCCACTTCATAGCTATAAGACTGCACTAACTTAGAAGAGATATTTTGCCTATATCCGTGAGTTAAATGTCCCCCGGAGTTTAAAGACATCCCCAAAACTTTTTGGTTCACTAAAAGCTGCCGGAAAGCCTCATGCTCTGAAACTGTTAGCTCTTCTATGCTTTTCTTGCCCGCCTTTTCTAAAAAGGGTTTTTGAAGTTTGTAGAGCAAAACAGACCAAAGAGCAATTAAATTAGCATCCGATCCTGAATGAGGCTGTACGTAGGCATGTTCCGCTCCAAATATTTTTTTTGCATAAAAACACGCCTCTTCCTCTATCTTGTCTACATTTTCACATCCTGCATAAAATCGTTTTTTGATAGAGCCTTCACTATATTTATCGGTAAGAAGGTTCCCCATGGCAAGCTGTACGCTTAAAGAAGAAAAGTTTTCAGAAGCAATCAGCTTTAGATGCTTTCGTTGGTCTTTTAGCTCCTGTACAATCGCCTCTGCTATTTCAGGATAATTCTTATACACCACATCTAAAGAGGCCAAATAGGCGATAGCCTCTTCTGTCCTTTTTTCTTCTGGTACTTTCTCTTGGTAATCCTTCAAAAAAGACATGAAAAGCCCCCCCTCTTTATGGTAAGCCCTTTATGATTTGTCAAAAGGCCTTTTTTGCCAATAGAAAAACAGTTTTGAAAAATGCGTTTTTGTTCTTATTTAGCTGCAAAATGCCTGTAAATATTGCGTATGATCCACTATTCTTCCTGAAAATCCCAATTCTTTTTCAGCCTGCTCCAAAGCTCTTTTCTCTCTGGCTAAAGCTTTTGAATCCTGCGCATCCCACACAACCTGGATCATTTCATATTGTCCTTGTACATCTTGAGTGATAAAGTCTATTTCATAGCCATCTGAGGTTTGGTAGTAAAATATTTTTTTATCTTCTCGGCGTAAATCCAAATAAACCTGATTTTCTAAAAGCTTTCCTAAATTGTCCAATAGATTGAATGTATTAGCAAGCACTAAACCATTATCGACTGCATACACTTTCTTAGGGGATCTTTGAATATAACGGAAGGACTCTGAAAACCCCTAAAGAGGGCTAGCCCCTCTATTTTTGTAAACTATTTGCTTTACTTCCCTGAATTTATCTAGCCTAAGCTTCGGAATCTTTCGAGAATAGTCCTTGAAGATTTAGAGGAAATGGATTAAATTTGGGTCTCACAAAAAAAGGATTTCTTTCATGCTCGAGAATTTAAAGGTTATTTTAGAAATACAAGAACTGGATATGAACATGATCCGCTTGATCCGTCTTAAAAGACAAAGACAAAAGGAGCTAGAGCACATCGACAGGCTTAGAAACGACTTACGAGAGCAACTTCAAGAAAAAGAGAAAGAAATTTCAGAGCTGAGCCAGAGCATTGTATTTCAAGAAAACAAAATCTCCGATATAGAAGAAAAACTAAAAAAACTGGAAGGAAAGCAAAGCTCTGTAAAAAAAGTGGATGAATTTAATGCTTTAACACAAGAGATGACTGCTTGCGAAAGAGAAAAAGTAGCTACAGAACAAATAACTAGCGATTTAATAGATAAAAGAAACCTCGAAGAGGAAATTTTAACTAAAATCCAGGAAAGCTTAAAGGAGTCTGAAGAGGGAAGTAAAGCCTTAGAAGAAGAAATCTACGCAAATATTCAGAAAATCAACGAAGAAGGCTCCGAGCTAAAAATCAAAAGAGACGCTATAGCTGAAAAAGCGACTCCCGACCTACTTGCTATTTACGAAAGACTCTTATACAACAAAAAAGACAGGGTGGTCGTTCCTATCGAAAATCGAAACTGCTCCGGCTGTCATATCGCTTTGACAGCGCAACATGAAAACCTCGTTAGAAAAGGAGAGAGACTCATTTTCTGCGAGCACTGCTCTCGTATCCACTACTGGATTGAAAGTGAAGATCTGGAAAGCGCTTCCGGATCAGGAAGAAGACGCAGAAGAAGAGCTGCAGGCGTATAAAAAATTTAGGGAAGAAAAGGCTATCGCTCTTTTTAAGAGAGGAAAGTCTGGACTTCAAAGAGAAGGATACCAGTGAAAGACTGGGGGCCGCAAGGCTACGGAAAGTGCAACAGAAAATACGCTCCTCGAATTAGAGGATAGCTTGAAAATGTCCACTTGAAGAGTGGGCCTCTTTTAAGGAAACTTAAATTAAGAGCTGCAAACCCTATCCGAAGCAAGAAAAGAGCTTACAACTTTTGTTTCTCGCAAAAAGCTCTATTGGATCGCTTGAGGGATTTGGCGACAAATCTCCTAGATGAATGATAGCCCAGTGCCTTTTGGCATAGACAGAATCCGGCTTACCTTTCTTCCCTATTTTTTTTCGCCCTTGGATGAGTTTTGTCGTACACTTCCCTTTTCAGCTTAGAAGAGACCTGGGTATAAATAGTGGTTGTAACCAAAGAACTATGCCCTAAAAGCATTTGAATAGTCTTTAAGTCCATCCCCTTTTCTAGCCAGTGGGTAGCTATCGTATGTCTAATTTTATGCGGGGTTACTTTTTCTGAAAGGCCACTTTTTTTTAGATACTTTTGAAAATTTCTATCTACAGAACGTGGAGAAATTCTTTTTCCCCACTTGTTTAAAAAAACAGCCCGCATCTCTTTTTCTTCTCTTTTGGGGTGAGTTAAATATTTTTCAAGCCATCTTTTAGCTTGATTGGTAATCGGAAGCCACCTTTGTTTTTTTCCTTTTCCAAAAACAATCACCTTATTTTCGGCTAAAAAAAGATGTTCTTTATTCAACCCTATAAGCTCAGAAAGACGAAACCCGGAACTATAAAAAAGCTCCATCATACATCTATCTCTTAAGCCTAAGTAACTTTCTACATCTGCTTGAGAAAATAAATACTCTACTCTCTCATAAGAAAGAGTAACAGGAAGGGGTCTTTCTCTTTTGGGAGAAGCGATCTCCTCTAAAGGATTTTTTAGTACAATCTTTTGTTTTACTAAAAACTGAAAGAATGAGCGTAAAGAAGAAATTTTTCTATGGATGGTTCTGCTTTTTTGTTTTTTTTCGTAAAGCCGTAAAAGATATCCTCTTAAAAGAGGTTTATCTACCTTTTCTACTGAATCATTTTTAAAAAAAAGACAAAAGGCATCCAAATCGCTTTTATACGCCCTAACCGTATGCGGAGAAAATCCCTTTTGCAAACTTATATATTGAATAAATTTTTCTACTCCCTCGGAAAAATTCATAAAACTTAGCGGATCTATCCTTTTTCTTTTTTTCGTTTTTGCTATAATGGTTTTCTGAAACATTCAAGATATAATCTTTATTATGGTTACTTTAAACAATATTCGAAAATCTTTAGGCGCAAGAACTCTTTTTGAAGAGGTAACCTGTACTTTCAACCAAGGGTGTAGGTATGGCTTAACCGGTCCCAATGGAGCAGGTAAGTCAACCCTTATGAAAATCATGATGAAAGAAGAGCCTCCCACGGCGGGAACCGTCTCTCTCCCCCCCAAAACAGGCTTTTTACGACAAAACATTGAAAAATTTCAGGACTATACCGTTTTAGACACCGTAATCATGGGAAATGAACGCCTTTGGAATGCTTTGCAAGAAAGAGATGCTTTATACGAAAAAGAGATGACCGATGCAGTAGGAATTCGTCTAGGAGAGCTGGAAGAGGTTATAGGGGAAGAAGATGGTTATACAGCAGAGGCGAGTGCTGAAATGCTTTTAGAAGGAATGGGCATCCCATCCCAGATGCACTCACAACTTATGAAAAACATCCCCGTGGATAGACAATTTAGAACTCTTTTAGTACAGGCTCTTTTTGGCGATCCACAAGCGCTTTTACTCGATGAACCTACCAACCACTTAGACCTAGAATCGATCCACTGGCTTGAAGGCTTTTTGAAAAACTACACAGGAACCTTGATTGTAGTGAGCCATGACCGCCATTTTTTAAATGAAGTAACTACCCACATAGCTGATATCGACTACGAAACGCTTATTATCTACCCCGGTAACTACGATGATATGATCATCGCCAAAACCCAAGTCAGAAAAAGAGCAGAACTGGAAAACAAAGCCAAAGAGAAAAAAGTCTCTCAACTAAAAGAATTCGTAGCCAAGTTTGGAGCCGGAACCAGAGCTTCCCAGGTGCAATCTAGAATCAAAGAGATTGCCAAGCTAGAACCGCAAGAACTAAAGCAATCCAACATCCAAAGACCCTACATCCGTTTTTATCCCCCAGAAGTCCCCTCGGGACAACTTGTCTTTAAAGTGAAAAAAGTGGGCAAAACCTATGAAGAAACGCCTGTCTTTGAAAATCTTTCTTTAGAGATCCATAAAGGAGATAAAATTGGCATCATTGGAAATAACGGAAGAGGGAAAACCACTCTTTTAAAAATGCTGGCCCAAGTATTACAACCCACTACAGGATCTATAGAGTTTGGGCATAATGTATCTTTGGGATACTTCCCTCAAAACCACCAAGACATCATCGATAAAGGATCTTCGATCTCTCTTTTTGATTATCTAAAAGAGGCCTCCCCCAATCTTTTTGATGAAAAAGTGCGCAGTATTTTAGGAAAGATGCTTTTTTCCGGAGAGGATGCGTTTAAGCTGGTAAAAACCCTTTCTGGAGGAGAAACTGCGCGCCTTATTTTAGGCAAGCTGATGCTACTTAACCCCAATACGCTCATATTAGACGAGCCAAACAACCATTTGGATCTAGAAGCGGTTTCTGCTTTAAGCTGGGCTCTGCAAGACTTTAAGGGAACTGCCATAGTGGCAACCCATGACAGAACCCTTTTAACAGAATTTGCTACCAAAATCATTGCCTTTGAAGAAAAGAAAATTGTTTTCTTTGAAGGAACTTTAGAAGAGTACCTAGAGAAAAAGTCGTGAGTTTTTCCTTTAAAAAATCGAAATTTTTCCGTTTGGATCCTAGAATGCGGCATAAAAAATGCGCCGATATTCTCCGCGCTCTTTATGAAACCCTTTTAGAAAAAAAAGAGGATCCCTCTCTTTTAGAAACCTATAACCTATGGCTTTCTTGGCTTGAGATACCCTCCTTTTCTTTTTCTTCTATCAAACAAGTAGCCGATCAATACCACTTTCACCTATCAGAGGCCTCTCTTTTTTTAAAAGAGCATAACCTTTTACCCCCGATTCGAAAAGGAGACCATATAGCCAAAGAAGAATTTGGAAAGGTTGCCCTTTTTTTAGACAATGTCCGCTCTGCTTATAACGTGGGAAGCATTTTAAGAACGACAGAAGCTCTTCGAATAGGTCCTGTCTACTTTGCAAAAAAGACCCCCTTTATAGATAACCCTAAAGTGATAAAAACCTCTATGGGAACCTCTTCCATAGTCCCCTGCTTTCAGAAAGAGTCTTTAGAAGGACTTCCTAGACCTTTTATCGCGATAGAAACGGGAGAAGAAGCAGAAAGCATCGACTCTTTTCTCTTTCCGGAAAGCTGCACTCTAATTATTGGAAATGAAGAGTATGGCATTTCAGATGAGGTCCTTTCCCAAATAGACATCATCGTAGAAATCCCCCTATTTGGGAGTAAAAACTCTATCAATGCAGCTTGCGCTTTTGCTATAGCAGCGCAGCAGGTACGAAGATCAAAAACACAAGCTCTTTTAGAAGTTTTTTAAGATTCTTTTGAGGAGACAAAACGCCTATAGACCTCAGGGTTTTTCTCTTTGAGAAATACCCCGAAAGCCTCTGTAAAACCTACTCTAAGTTGTTTGTTTTAAAAACGTCCCTTTACCAGCTATTTTGGTCAGCTTGTATTTGAATGAGAGACTCTTGTACGTTTTTAGGAAAATTTTCCGGGTCCAATTCCCGTAAAAACGAGAGTTCTTTTACCGCATCTATTTCTAATAACTGTAGCTGCTGGTTTTCGGTAGCTTTTTCAAAAGCCTGTTCAAAAGCACCTAAAAACTCCGCATTTATATCGGACGAGACATCCTTTGAGGTTAAACTTTGTAAAAATGAAATACAAGAAGGGATTCCCTCTAAATTCTGAAAATCGCATTTTACCAATCTATTCGATATTATCCATAACTTCGAATCTCTAGATATGTTCTGGTCTTTAAAAATTGCTTCTATAAAAGTTTGCGGCAGAGTCAATCCCGTAAGGTAAGATATATCTTTTTTGATAAGTTCGATAAAATAATCTATTACCCCTTTATTTTTAAGATCTAATTTCTGAATAGCTGATTGACAATCTACAATTGTTTTCTTCCCTTTATTATCCGCTAATAAGAAAAGCTCTAGAACTTGGGCTCTAGATAGGTGAAAAAAAGAATTGCTATGACACTTATCAAGATTTTGGATTACAAAAGACCTTATAAATTCATCTTTAAGATCCAGATTTTCAATCGCATACCCACTCCTTAAAAGGAGTGTATTTCTCGTTTCTTTTAACAAAGAATTTATGTCACCCTTTGTAAAGGAAAATACAGGCAGCAATCTAGGGAAGTTGATTATGATATCGATCTTCCTGCTATCAGATAAAGGAGTCTCTTTGATTTTTTGCTGCATTGATTCTGAAAACTGTGTCTCTGATATGAAGCGGGTCGCAGAACGTAAATAGTGATTATATTCCCCGTTTTCCTCTTCATTGTTTTTGCATTCTGCCGTTAAACAGCCCCTTACCCACGCAATTTGATCCGCCTCTGGTTGTTCTTTATAGGCTTCTTTTTCTATGAAATATAAGGCTGGAAAGGAAAACGAGTAGAACGAATTTGTGTTTCGCCAATCTTGTTTAGCTAGCTCTTTTGCTTCTTTATAAGCATTAAATCCTTTCAGAAAAATAGAAGGATCAACATCTTCATACTCTAACGAAGGATTCTCCTTCATATCTTCTACCTTTTGAGCTGAAGATAATAAAGATAAAGGAGCGTTCGATAAAACTAATTCTTTCATTCTTGGAGAAAGAGTGTTAACAAAGCTTTGAGCTTCTTCTTTGTGATTCTTAAAGTACTCTTGAAATAGCAATAAAAGCACTTCTCGATAATAGAGTTGATTTCTAGATAAAGGCCTGTTTTCATCTTCCTCAGAAAGGATTACTTCTAATCTATTTAAAAAGATGCCCCGTTCCTGATATCGCAAACTAGGTTTAAGTTGAAGAATCTGTTCTACAAACGTATCTGCTCCCGGCCATCCTTCTTGATCTTTAGGTAGAAGCTGTAAAAAAAGTTCCGTATGCATTTTCAGAGTTTTTTCAGTTACTACGGAAAAAAAATCTTGTAATTTTTCTATCTGAACTGCCTTGTCCCCTCCTACATTTTTGGAGAACCTTTCAAAAAGATAAACACCAAAAACCCCACCACCAGGCAGACAAAGGAAAAATGAACGAATAGGGCTTTTATTATCTACTACATCCCATTTTTCCACTTCAAGGTTTGTACTAAAAACCGCATTCACCAAAGAATACAAAAATCTTTGAGCTACCCTCATTATCTTCAATACTAAAATAGACCCATTCTTTACGGGTGAGGTAAAAGGATTGTAATCATGAGTGATAAGATTTTTAATAGTAGAAAGTTCCACAAAAAGCCTCTATTTTAATTTTTATTAGGCAGATTTTAACAAGAAAACAGATATTAAAGCAAACTAATTGTTTTAACAAAATAAGCATTTAAAACAGCTGAAACACAGAAAGATAGGAATAAAGTAAAATAAACTATTTTACTCAAAAAAAGATTATATTATTTTTGTTATGAAACAATCATCTCTTCCTTTTCAGAAAAGGAAAGTCGCATTAAATCTTTAGCTGCTACGGTATTCGGGAATACCTCTTGCGCTTCTTTTTCAAATAGCCTTTCATCGGTGTATCTGGCTGAGAAGTGGGTAAGCACCAACTTTTTTACCCCCGCTTTTTTAGCTAAAGAAGCCGCCTCTTTTGCCGTCATATGATGATACCTCTTAGCAAGATCTTTTTTGTCTTCTAAAAAGGTACTCTCTGCTAAAAGTAGCGTTGCCTCCTTAGCCAAATCTACAGCTTCCTTACAGGGTCTGGTGTCAATTATATACGAAAATATATCCCCTTTTTGTAAGTAGCTTACCTCTTCTAAAACAACCTTCTCTTTATCTACAATGATAGACCCCTTCTCTTCTAAAAGTTTTACTAAGGGACCTTTGATTTTTTTTTCTTGCAGCTTCTCTTTGTAAAATCTCCTTTTTGGCTTTTCTTCAATACGAAAGCCCAAATTTTGAGCTCCATGCTCCAAAAAGTCTGCAAAAAAAACAAAGTCTTCGTCTTCAAAGATCTGCCCTCCCTTTTTTATGGGATGCTCTACCACCTCAATGTTTTCATGATAAATCGTTCCATAACGAAGCCTTTGAAAAAACTTTGCCCCGCTTGCAGGATAAAAACAATGAATCTTATGAGAGACTTTATCTAAGTTGAGCCTCATTAACATAGAGCCTAATCCCAAACAATGATCCCCATGAAAATGACTTACGAAAATATAGGTCACCACAGTAGGAGCTACCTCCGCAAAGATAAATTGCCTTTGAGTCCCCTCTCCCGGATCAAACAGAAATCCTTTCTCTCTCCATCTAAGAAGATAGCCTCCATGATTTCTTTTTCGAGTTGGCTGCTGAGAAGAAGTTCCTAAAATAATCAAATCCTTTACGCTCAAGAAACCCTCCAGGAGAAAAAAGAGAGCCGACCCAATACCATTCCCGCTAAAGCGCCCACTATATGGCCTGTATTGGCAATTTTTAACTGAAAAGGACTCGAAGAGAGTGCCTCAAAGAAAAACCCCGCCACCTGAAAGGCAAAAAGAGCTAAAACATAAAAAGCTAAAAACAAAAGGGTCGTATTCCCTAAAGGATAGCTCTCCCAAGGAGCTACTTTTTTTCGCATCCAAATAAATCCGGCCATAGCGGTGATTACCCCGGAAAATCCTAAAAATATAGGACCGCTCATAAAGTACTGAAAGGTATTGGAAATCATTGCAGTAATTATCACAAAAAGGAAAAACCGCAATAAATGGATTCTTTCTTCTATCTGTTTTCCTAAGACTACAAGCCATAGCATATTAAACAAAATATGCAAAAACCCCCCGTGTAAAAACGAAGGAGTAAGGAATCTCCAAATCTCCCCTTTTCTAATTCGTTCAAAAAGAGGACCTTTACCCTCTTGTTTTCCTTTTGAAAACAAATCTACAAGCTTTGGATATATCCCATGAAAATAGGGAAGCTTTTCTATTTCCTCTGAGGCTTTTTTTACCTGCTGCATGTTACTTACGTAGATAGGTCCCAGCTTTTCTAAAGCTTGAGGAAAATCAAACAAGAACAGTTTTTCTATTTTGGTAAAAACTAAAAGAGGCTCTCCCTCGTTTTTTTTTTCTATTTGCATTTTTTGTACAAGCTGAAGAAGGAAGATAAAAATACACAAAGCTAAAAAAAAGTAGGTTCCCCCCTTTTTTAAAGAAGGCTCTTTTTTTTCCTCTTCCAAAACCACTTTGGGATTTTTAATAGCAGAAATAACCGGTTTTTGAAATTGAGGAGTAGAATATTTGGGATCTTCCGGATTTTTTTCAAACTCTTCCCAAAGCTTGGTAGCTTTTTCTAGTTCATCCTCTTCCCGAATCCAAATAGTACACTCGATTTGAGAGGTCTGCTTGTTAAGGGTTATTTCGCAACTATTTTCTATTTTCTGACTTCTTAAATAAGCAGAAAATTTCTTGGCTTTTTTTTGGTCGGGTATCGTTTGTAAAGATCTCATGTTTTTATCTTATTTATAATTTCGGAAGTAGAAAGTCCCTTTTTTAAAGCGACAATATGCATCCTCCCCCCATATTTTTTGACTGTTTCTGCTTCTATACAGTTTTCTCCATACTCCGATCCATTTACATGAACATCCGGCTTTATTAAACTCAGTATCCTTATAGGATCTTCTTCTGAAAAATAGGTTACATAATCTACAAAAGAGAGCGCCGCCATCATTTGAAGGCGATACGTTAAAGGAACTATAGGTCTTGTCTCTCCTTTATATTTGCGGATGGAATCGTCTGTATTAAGCGCTACAATTAAAACATCTGCCTGTTTGGAAGCCTCATAGATCATATGCAAATGACCTGCATGCATAAGATCAAAAGAACCGTTTAACGTAGCAATGGTTTTTTTCTCTTTACGTAGTTTTTCTAGAAGATCTACGAGATTTTTTGGATCTTGTATTTTTTCCAGGCTTTTTACTTCCCAACTTTGATTCATCAGCTTTTCCCTCGGTAGACGCAACTTTTTTTCGGCTTTTGCCAAACACAATCGAGAAAACCTCTTCATACGTCTCTACAAAATGTACAGCAAGACCCTTTTTCAAATAAGGAGGAAGTTCTTCAAAGTCTTTTTTATTCTCTTTTGGAAAGATTAACTCTTTTAAAGAAGATCTTTTTGCCGCTATCACTTTTTCTTTAACACCACCAATTTTCAAAACTCTTCCCGTTAAAGTAAGCTCTCCCGTCATCCCTAAATCTTGTAAAATAGGTTTTTCTGCTAAAAGAGACAGTAAAGAAGTGGCCATGGTAATTCCTGCAGAAGGACCATCTTTAGGAGTAGCCCCTTCCGGTATGTGAATATGAACCTCTTTCTTTTCAAAAAAAGGAATCCCGGGAAAAAATTTCTCTGAAGAAGCTTTTACATAACTCCACGCTATCTCCGCAGATTCTTTCATTACATCTCCTGCTTGTCCAGTTAACTTCATAAGAGTCTTTTCTCCTTTAGAAGAGGCAGACTCTATGTAAAGGGTCGCTCCCCCTAAAGAAGTCCAAGCAAGGCCTGTAGCTACTCCCACAGGAGTTTTTTCATAAAACCTATCTGAGGTAAAAATGGGTTTTCCTAAGTAGTTTTCCAGGTTCTCTAACGTTATCGTCTCTTTCTCAAAAGGTTTTTTTTCTTCTTTAGCTCTAGCTACTTTAACCGCTACTTTGCGCAAAATCTTTTTTATCTGACTCTCTAAAGAACGAACTCCCGCTTCCCTTGCATAGTTTTGGATAACTTGAGAAATAGCAGAAGGAGAAAAGCTCACCTCTGTCCCTTTTAACCCCATATTCTTTCGATTTTTAGGAATAAGATATTTTTTGGCGATCTCTACTTTTTCAGAACCGATATACCCGGATAAACGAATCACTTCCATTCGATCCTTCAAAGGATCCATAATGGTATCTAATACGTTTGCAGTAACAATGAATAACACTTGAGAAAGATCGCAAGGAACATCTAAATAATGATCCAAAAACTCCTCATTTTGCTCTGAATCTAAAGCCTCTAATAAAGCAGAAGCGGGGTCTCCCTGATAAGGACTTCCTCCCATTTTATCTACCTCATCAATCATGATAACAGGATTCATGCTCCCTGTTACCTTTAAAGCCTGCACCAGTTTTCCCGGCATAGCCCCAATGTAGGTTCTTCTATGTCCTTTAATCTCCCCTTCGTCTTTCATTCCTCCAACAGAGAAACGATAAAACTTTCGATTGAGAGCTCTTGCAATACTTTTTCCAAGGCTTGTCTTTCCCACACCAGGAGGCCCTACTAAACAAATAATACTCCCCTTTACCCCATTGGTAAGTTTACCCACTCCGATAAATTCTAATATGCGCTCTTTTACATCTTTGAGCCCATAGTGATCTTCCTCTAAGATTTTTTCTGCTTCAAAAAACCCTTTATCTTCTTTTTGAGAAATCCCCCAAGGGAGAACCGTGAGCCAGTCTACATAGTTTCTACAGACAGAATATTCAGAAGAATGCGGGTCTAACGCTTTGAGTTTTTCCATTTCTTCTTCGATTACTTTAGAAGCCGCTTCCGGAACAGTTTTTCCTTGCAACCTTTTGCGGAATTTTTCCACATCTAAAAGCTTATCTTCTTTTTCCAGACCTAATTCTTTTTTAATAACTTTTAACTGCTCTTTTAAAAAAAAGTCCCTTTGAGCCTTAGAAATAGTCCCTTCGATTCTTTGATTGATATTGTTTTGAAGACGGCTTAAATCGAGCTCTTTTTTTAAAAGAAGAAGCGCTTTGTCTATTCTCTCCTGCAAAGAAAGACTTTCTAAAACTGCTTGCAGCTCCTCTCTGGAAGCTGTTGTCAAAGCTACTGCAAAGTCAGCAAGTTTTCCCGGCTCTGTAAAATCAGAATGTCCTAAAAAAACCTGTAGCTCTTCTTTGAAAAGGGGATTTAACTTTAAAAGCTCTTTAATCGTGGTTACGATACTGATAGAGTAGGCTTTTATCTCTCTAGAAACCTCTTCTGAAAGAGGCTCTTCATAATAAGAAGCCTCTATTTTTAAAAGACCTCCCTCTAATTTTGCGCTGTCAATTAAGGCCCTTTTTTCCATGTTCAAAACTACCTGGGCTCCCCCATTTTCTAAGGGGATGATACGCAAAATCTTGGCAACTACTCCTACCCTACATAAGTCTTCTTCTTTAAGCTTATAAATATTGGCATTCTCTTGTTTTGTTAAGAAAAGCCCTAAACACTTGTGGGGAGTTTTTGCTACTTTTTTTAGCACTTCATAATATCCGCCCGGCTCAATAACCAAAGGAGCTGCCATTCCGGGAAAAAAGGGTCTTCTACTTAAAGGAATGATATCAAGCTCTTTCGGATAGAGACTTTTCTCCCCGGAAGCTCCTTTTTTCTTTCCTTTTTTTCTTATAGGTTTCCCTGACTCTAAGGTCGCCAGTGAAATCTCTTCTTGAGATAACGGATCGTGTTTCAAAAAAACTCCTATCAAACAGATATAAACTTCCGTCTAATCTACCATCTCTTTCAAAAAAGAGCAACCTAGACAACCTCTACTCAGTTTTGCTATCATCTTAGAGCATGTATGGACTTATTTTAGACACAGCCTCTCTCACATCTTTCCTTATTTTAACAAAAGAGGGAAAGGTAATAGACCTTTTTACCCTTTCCCAAAACACGAAAATTTCAGCCCCTATATTGGAAACCCTCTCTTCCTGGCAAAAAAAATATTTCCTTTCCTCTAAAAATGTATCTTACCTAGCTATAGGAACAGGCCCGGGCTCTTTTACCGGAAGTAAAGTAGGAATTACCATAGGAAAATCGTTTGCCTATGCACATCAAATACCTCTTATTAGCTTTTGTTCTTTAATCAGCTTAACCCCTGATAAAGCAGGCCCTTTTTCCCTCATTTCTGATGCAAAATCTTCCGGTATTTTTGTGCTAGAAGGAAAAAAAGATAAAGAGGGAGTCTCTTTCTTCTTCCCCCATAAAACCATCCTTTTAGAAAAAACCCCCCTTATTTTAGAAAAAAACTCCCTTTGGATCAGCCATGTAAAAGAAGATTTAGAAACGAAAATTTTCTTTTCCCCTCTTAATTGGGAGAAAAAAGAACCCAATTACCCTTTTTTAGCCGCATACCTGTACGAAAAATTCCAAAAAAAGGAGAATTCTTTTTCCTTTTTTTCTCCCCTTTATGCTCCCCTTTCTTGCGAAAAAGGAAGAGATTGAGTACCATCTTTACTTAAAGAAGATTGTAGCCTACAGTTCTGGCACAAACAGAAAACCATTTAAGGACAGAAAAGGAACTAAAAAATGCCTAGCATCAAAGTCAGAATCGGAGAACCGATCGAAAAAGCTCTCAGAGCCCTCAAAAAAAAACTAGATAAAGAAGGAATTATGAAGACGGCAAAAGCAAACCGTTTCTATGACAAACCTTCTGTCAAAAGTAGAGCCAAATCAAAAGCTGCGAAAAAAAGAGCGAAAACTGCTTTCCGAAAAGGATTTTAATTTTAGCACTTTTTAGAAAGCTTTGCTAAAAAGACCCTTTAAGAAAAAGGGGTTTTCTTTTACAATACTCTCAAGCAATTATTTTATTTTTTTTATGAAAAAAGATTATTACTCTGTACTAGGAATTTCTAAAACAGCCACCCCTGAAGAGATAAAAAAAGCCTATCGTAAGAAGGCCTTGCAATATCATCCTGACAAAAACCAGGGAGATCCTTCTGCTGAAGCCCGCTTTAAAGAAGTATCTGAGGCCTATGAAGTTTTAAGTGATGCCAAGAAAAAACAGGTATATGATCAGTATGGAGAGGAAGGATTAAAAGGATTCGGAGGAGGAGGAGCCGGTGGCTCTGCTGGATTTTCCTCTATGGAAGAAGCGCTTCGCACCTTTATGGGGGCCTTTGGGGG
>CAYGOC010000005.1:0-96652 GCA_964351495.1 uncultured bacterium | reverse complement strand
ATTTTAAGAGAAGCTAACAAAACGCAAACTTTCTTTGAAAAAAAAGAACAAAGACAGCTTGCTAAACTCATGCAAGACCCTTTAGGAAAAGCCTTTACTGTTGCTTTTACAGATGAAGGATTTCGCTCTTCCTCTTACAAAAGAATCGCCTCGCAGCTTGTTTTTCTTCTCGATAAATTTGGCATCCCTAAATACTTTTCTATTTTTAAAAAAATACAACTCTTTGTTTTTAAACTAGGAGCAAAACTGTTCCCCTTTTTTTTTGTTCCTGTCGCCATTTACTCCTTAAGAAAACAAACCTCTAAAGTAATTTTATCCGGAGAAAAAAAAGCTTTAGAAGAGCATATAAAAAAAAGAAAGGCACAAGGAGTAAGGCTCAACTTAAATCATTTAGGTGAGATGATCCAAAGTGAAGAAGAAGCTCAAAGAAGGTTGGAGCTTTATTTAGAAGACTTACAAAACCCCTTAATTGACTATGTTTCAATCAAAATCTCTACCATATACAGCCAAATTACCCTTCTTTCCCCAGAAGAGACAATAGAAAATATCGCTAAGAAATTACGCCTTCTTTACGAGGCTGCTTTACAAGCTTGCCATGGGAAAAACCAAGAGGCTAAGTTTGTCAATCTTGATATGGAAGAATATAAGGACCTTCACTTAACAGTTTCTGTTTTTAAAAAGGTATTAGAAGAGCCTCCTTTTCAAAACCTTTCTGCAGGAATTGTTTTACAAGCCTATTTACCCGACTCTTTTGCTATACAAAAAGAGCTCACCTTGTGGGCTCAAGATAGAATAAAAAAAGGGGGAGCCCCTATTAAAATCCGCATTGTAAAGGGAGCCAACCTTGCAATGGAACAGTTTGAGGCTTCTTTAAGAGGTTGGGAGCAAGCTCCGTTTACTTCCAAACTGGAAGTAGATGCAAACTACAAAAGAATGGTAGCTTTTGGCTGCATCCCGGAAAATGCACGGGCTGTTCATTTAGGAATAGCTAGCCACAACTTATTTGATATTGCTTATGCCATCTTACTAAGAGCAGAAAACCAGGTAGAATCGTATACCATTTTTGAAATGTTGGAAGGGATGGCCGATCATATAAGAAGATCGGTACAAGCGCTGACAGGACAAATCTTACTATATTGCCCTGTAGCTAAAAAGGAAGATTTTCAGCACGCAATTGCGTATTTAATCAGAAGGCTCGATGAGAACACAGGAGCAGAAAACTTTTTACGCCATATCTTTCACCTCAAACCGGGAAGCTCTTCTTGGGAAGAACAAAGTGAAATTTTCTTTCAAAGCTGCGATAAAATGGAATCAGTAGAAGAGACTCCCAGAAGAAAACAAGATAAGAGTAAAGAGCCTATCCAGCAGGAAAGGTTTCATCCTTTTGAAAACGAAGCCGACACCGATTTTTCTCTCCCACAAAACCAAGCCTTTGCCAAAAACATATTAGAGCGCTTTGAAAAGCAAGTCTTTCCTCCTATTCCCCTATGCATAGGAGGAAGGGAGATCTTAGAAAATGAAACGGGAGAAGGAAAAGATCCTTCTCGCCCTGAAAAACCCTTATTTCGCTACATGTTAGGAGGACAAAAAGAGGTAGACCTTGCTGTAAAAACAGCCAAAGAAAACGAAACGATGTGGAAAGACATCCCCTTCCAAAGAAGATGTGAATATTTTTATAAAGCAGCTCATCTTCTCAGAAAAAGAAGAGGAGAGTTTTTAGGGCTTATGTTGGTAAATACAGGAAAGACCTTCCTTGAGTCAGACCCGGAAATTTCAGAGGCAATCGATAATCTTGACTTTTACCGCAAACAAATGGAAAAGATGGCCCAAACCAAAGATATTTCCTGGAAGCCAAAAGGAACCTTTTTAGTAGCTTCTCCTTGGAACTTTCCTCTAGCGATCCCTTTAGGGGGAATATCGGGTGCTTTGATTACGGGAAATTGCGTTCTTTTTAAGCCAGCACCGGAAGCCATTTTAGTAGGATGGTATATCGTAAAACTTCTTTGGGAAGTAGGCATACCTAAAGAAGTGCTACAGTTTATCAATGTGCCGGATGATCCGGAAGGCTCTTCTTTAATTAAAAACCCTTTGATAAACGGCGTAGTACTTACGGGAGCCACACAAACAGCAGAACTTTTTTTACAACTCCGTCCCGACCTAGATCTTCTAGCTGAAACGGGAGGAAAAAATGCTATGATTTTAACCGATCTTTGTGACAGGGACTTAGCTATCAAAGATCTTTTAGCTTCCGCTTTTGGGCATGCCGGACAAAAATGTAGCGCTACTTCCTTAGCTATTTTAGAAAAAGATCTCTATGATGATCACCACTTTATGCGCCAGCTAAAAGAGGCAGCCTCTTCTTTAAAAGTGGGAAGCGCCTATAACCTTTCTACAAAAGTATCTCCACTGATAACTCCCCCCAATAAAAGTTTAGAAAGAGCTTTTTTAGAGCTGGAAGAAAAAGAAGAGTGGCTCTTAAAGCCTTCTCCCCATCCTCATAATCCCCACATCTGGTCTCCTGGCATTAAAAAAGGGGTAAGCGTAAATAGCTTCACACAAAAAACAGAACTTTTTGGTCCTGTTCTTGGTCTAATCAGAGCAGAAAACTTAAAAGAGGCGATTGAAATCGCAAACAGCACTGAATATGGACTCACTTCAGGGCTACACTCTTTAGATGAGAGAGAACAAGTAGAATGGATGAAACATATAGAAGCAGGAAATCTATACATAAATAGAACCACAACAGGCGCCATTGTTAAAAGACAGCCCTTTGGAGGTTGCAAGAAAAGTAAATTTGGGAAAAGCTTTAAAGCAGGAGGGCCTAACTATCTTTTTTCTTTTATGATCCCCTCTCAAAAAGATCTTCCCAAAGAAAAGGCCCCTGTAAACGAATCTGTAAACCAACTTACCTACCTCTTAGAAAAGATTGAACTTTCTGCTGAAAAGCTCGGTGAATGGTTCCTTTCTATTTCTAACTACTCTTTTTGGTGGCAAAAGTTGAAGATAAAAAAAGATCCTACAAAAATCGTAGGGCAAGACAATTTTTTTTACTATCTCCCTGAAAAAGAGATTACTTTTCGAATCTATCCTAAAGACTCCCCCTTAGCTGTTTTACAAATTTGCGCAGCTCTTTTAACGTGTAATCCTATATCTACTATTAGCTATGATCCTAAAGAAAAATTTCCTATAAACCTCTCTTCCTTACCACCGCCTTTACAAATAATTAAAGAGACAGAAGAGCAGCTAATAGAAAGAGTACAACAAAAAAAGATCAGAAGACTTCGTCTTATAAACAAAGGCTCTCCTCTTCTTTACAAAGAAACAGCTCCCTTTGGGGTAACCCTACACGATACCCCTCCTTTAATTAACGGAAGAATAGAACTTTTGCACTATTTAAGAGAGGTAAGCTTGAGCATAGACTACCACCGCTATGGCAACTTAGGCCTTAGAGAAGAAGAGATGAGAAGGCCGATTCTTTGAATCATCAGAGATATCATGAACTATGGAAACCTCGTTCTTTCCGCGAATCAGGCAAGCGTGAGATATTCCAATATGAATCACATCTTCCTTCTCGAAGGACACAAAAAAAAACTTTTCTTTAAAAACAATTTTGCAAAAACAATTTTCTTGAAATTCTACCGTAAAAGTCCTTCCTGAACAATTTTTCACCGTAACTACATTATCGCCGTAAGCACTTTCATGAGAAATGCGTACAGAAAAAGGGGAAAAACCACCTACAAACACAAAAACTCCTAAAAGGAGAGTATATTAAAAAAAACCTTTGAAAAAGGTATACATTTTTCTTAATAAACGCACTGTTTTCACATAAATTTAAAATTTGTCTTGATAGACAAGATCTTTATCTATGTTATAATAAGGCCTTAATTTTGGATGTATATGTTAAGCCTTATAAAAAAAATTCCTTTTTTTTCCTTCTCTTCTAAAAAAGATCCTTACCTAGGAACTATTTCCGGAGTGTATCTGCCGAATATCCTGCAAATGCTCGGCGTAATTTTATTTTTACGGCTTGGATGGATCATGGGACACGTAGGGATTACCTCTATGATTTCTATTATCGCTATGAGTTCTACCATCTTATTGATTACCGGTCTTTCTATGACCTCCATTGTAACAAATTTGAAAATGGGAGGAGGAGGATCTTATTATATTATTTCTAGAAGTTTGGGAATTGAACTAGGGACTGCGCTTGGCATTCTTTTATGCTGCTCGCAGCTTACTTCGATTGCCCTTTGCGTCACAGGATTTGTCTCTTCTTTAGAACATATCTTCCCCTTTATCTCTCCTGCCATTTTAGAAGTTTCTACCCTTTTGGTTTTGTCCTTTCTATCCTATATATCTACCAATCTTGCTATAAAAACACAGGTAGCAATCTTTTTCGCTCTCACTATTTCTTTGGTCTCTGTTTTTATGGGAAAAGGAAGCAACATCCCAAATACACTTCAAGTAATCCCTACAGAATCCATTACTTTTTGGATCGCTTTTTCTATGTTTTTTCCTGCAACCACCGGAATAGAAACAGGAATGGCCCTTTCAGGAGACTTAAAAAACCCGGGAAAATCTCTTCCTATTGGAACTCTGTGCGCTATTGTAACCGCGTACCTTCTCTACACAGGCCTTGCTATATTCTTAAATCACCATGTATCTTCTGACCTTTTACGATCACACCCTATGATCATAAAATACCTAGCTACGAGCGGGCCTTTAGTAATTCTAGGTATCTGGGCAGCTACTTTATCAAGCGCTTTAGGAGGGATCATGGGAACTCCTAGAACAATACAAGCTATAGCAGCAGACGGGATGCTCCCTAAATTTTTAGAGAAAGGGTACGGCCCCACTCAGCTTCCTAGAAATGCTACTATCGTAGTCTTTCTTTTGAGTGCTTTTTTAACGGTTTTTACCGACATGAATCAGCTTATCCCTATTTTGACCATGATCTGTCTTACTACTTATGCTTTGATTAACTTCCTTTCCTTTTTTGAATCGATTATCCAAAACCCCAGCTGGAGACCCTCTTTTAAAACTCCCTGGAGTCTCTCTTTAATAGGTTGCATAGCCTGTTTGATTAGTATGTTTTTGGTAAATGCCGGAGCTACTTTTATTGTTTTAGGTCTTTTAATTATCCTCCATTTTTGGGCAGGTAAAAGAAAAATCCAAACTAACTGGGATGATCTTAGATATAGCCTTTTTTCTTCTTTAGCACGGTTTGCAACAAACAAGCTTTCCTATCTTGACATCAACCCTAAAACTTGGAGACCTAGCATCCTGACGATTGTAGACCCTTCTTTAACCCATAAGAATGTGATCTTTTTCTCTCACGCTTTAAACCAGGGAAAAGGGTTTTTAACCTATGGAACCACTACCTTTTC
Source organism: uncultured bacterium (assembly GCA_964351495.1). Taxonomy (GTDB): domain Bacteria; phylum Chlamydiota; class Chlamydiia; order Chlamydiales; family SM23-39; genus CAYGOC01. Next base: position 91,265 of record CAYGOC010000005.1, on the reverse strand, counting down.
TCAAGATTTAAAAGGGGTAAAAAAACGCTTTGCCCAATTTTTCAACACCCATAAGATCCCCTCTTTTCAAAGAATCAACGTATCTCATGACCCCTTTTATGGTATTGAGAGTCTAACTAGAAACTATGGTCTAGGTCCATTAAAGCCCAATACCATTATATTCTCTCATGAAAAACAAGAAGACTCGAATGTTCAGTACGTAACCCCTTTGCTGTCCTCTTTTTCTCAAGAGAAAAACGTTCTTATTTTAAGAACGGCTTATCCGGATACACCCAGTTTTACCTACCCCTCCATTCGGAAAGAGCCTCCTAAAAAAATCCACCTTTGGTGGGGAGGGAAATACCAAGCTAACTTTGAGCTAAGCCTTGCTTTGGCTTTTCTTTTACAATCTAGCAAAATCTGGTCCAAATCAATCATCCAAATAAATTCTTTAGTAAAAACCGAAGAAGAGAAAAAAGAGGTAACCGAGCAGCTAGAAAAGTACAAAACCTTCCTAAGGCTTCCTAACCTTACCTTTGAAGTTCGTCTTTTTGAAGGGGACCCTACCCAAAGCATTGTAGAGTTTTCAAAAATGTCTGATTTAACTTTTTTAGGTTTGAAGCCTCCCCATAAAGGAGAGCAAAACGTGCAAGAAGAATACCCCTCTTACTATACCTCTTTTCTCCAAAAGACAGAAAAAATCCCCAACGTAGTGTATGTACTAGCTGGGGAAAAAATCGACTTTGAAAAAATTTTTGAATAAAACTTTAAGGCTAAACTACTGCTGAATGTTTAACATAAAGTGCCAGCTCTCGTAGAAGCTGCGCAGAAGCCCCTTCTATTAATTGCTCCTCTATAATTGCAGCTATCCTTTCAAGAGTTTTATCCTCTAAACTGTTAATCTTTTCCATTGCCTCTCTCTTATCATAAGCAAAGACACCAAAGGGCATTTTGTGAGAGCCATCCTTTTCTCCATACCCTTCTCCCCACTCAAAATTATCAGAAAGAGCCCAGCAAAGAAGTTCAACTAGAGGTAAAAGAGCTGCATCTGTACCGGTTTCTTTCACATACTCATTTAAGCAGTAAAATACTCTAGAATAAAACCGCTCTATCTGCTCTTGTTTCTCTGAAGCTAGCCCATTTTCTGAAATGGCTATATTTTGCACATTGTTAGGGAAAGCGCCCTCTTTTACTGCTCTAGAGAGTCTTCTTAAAGCAGCGGTAGAAGCTGCCGGATCTTCCCTAAAAGGCATGTTGGTAAGGTCTTCATAAGAATAGGCTGGTGATCCGGGTTCTCTCGTATTCCAGTGTTCAGAAGGGGCCATAGGAATAAGAGGCCTTACATACACGTTTACATAAAGAGTACCACTTCTAAAAGGTTTATCATATCTCACCCTCCCGAAAAGGGGAAAATACATATCTAAAACGCCCGTTCTCAAATACTCTTTAAAAAAGGTATCTGTTACAAGGCTCATAAAATGACCCACCAGACGCTCTATAGGATTCCAGGTACGATATGGAATAAAAAGCAGAGACTGATGAACCATCCCCGCTGTTGCATTAGGACTTTGTTCCTTAATGTATGCATACACTTGATTATGGTAATCGATAAGGTTTCTAAAAACTCTAAGAGCTCCACCTAAGTGCCCGGTCTTGAAAGGAGGCCACTCTCCCAGTCCCCATCCTTGAAAAGCAATGATCCCAGGCTCATTTATCGTGATCCATTCTGCCTTGTCTCCTGCAGCTTCCTTCAAAGAGTCATAGGCTTTTTTTGCATAAGCTACCATGTGCTCTATCGTTTCTTCTTTTTCAAAGTCAGAGGGCTCTACTGTTTTTTCACCAGCCTTGCTTTCTTCTGTTTTGAAATTCGATATCCCCTTAGGAGTTACAAAATGGTGCAGAGTAATGCAAGGATCAATACCTGCCTCTTTTAGCTTTATCAAAAGATTTTTATAATCTTCTAAAGCTTCTTCTCTAAATACAGGGGTTTTTCCATCTGCTTCGTATACAGGGCTCCCTTTTTCATCCAGCTCTGCTACATGGGCCCACTCTACAGAAAAGCGAAATGTGCGAACGCCTAAAATTTTTAGTTTCTCAATAGCTAAATCGGAAAACATAACCGGATCAAAGCCTCCCCCACAAGCTTGACCTGCATCAAACTTACCTTCCTTTATGAACTTTCGGTTTGCTTCACCCCAATCTGAATTTCCTGCAAAATTTTCATCAAAGCTTTGCTGGTAATGGGAACACCCCACCCCTACCTTGAAAGGATTTTTTTCTCCTTCTTTATTTTTCAAGTACGTGAGCTCTTTTACTTGGATCTCTTTTGGAAAATATCTAGAATCATACTCTATCCGATCTAATGTAGAAGACTCTCTGGAAGATCTAGCAAGCCACACTCCCAAAGCTAAAGAAAAGTTTCCTATAAAAGCAGGAATAGCTGCAGCTATAGTTACAGCAAAAAGAGGTACCGTTAAAGAAATTTTTCCCAGAATCTCTGCTGCATCCCAAACCCTATTTTGCTCTCTAAAAGAAGCTAAAGGGGAGAGGTTTTTTAAAAAAATAGTTCCTATTTTGCAAAAAGGATGCTCTAAGATATGTCCTACTACTTCTAAAAGTTTACCCATATAGTAAACAGGTTTTTGAAGCCCATCTAAATCAGGAACTATAGAAAAAAGCCCTGTTTCTTGATAGGTGTAAGCAGTTTCTGGAACAGCTCCTGGAAAAGCAGTTGTAGAAGATGACGTAATTTCCTCTTGGAAAAATAAAAGTGCGTCCACTTTAGCAAAACTCTATGAAAAACACCAAGAAAACCCCTTTTTTTTTGTCAAAAAACTTTTTACTTTCTTTAAAAAAACTACCCAGCCTTGTTAGGATAGCTCTACCTTATGTCTTTAAACGCAGAACAGCAAAAAGCAGTAGAACATATAGAAGGCCCTCTTCTTGTATTAGCAGGAGCAGGTTCCGGTAAAACTAGAATTGTAACTCATAGAATTGCCCATCTTTTACAAAAAGGTGTTTTACCAGAAGACATCTTGGCTGTAACGTTTACCAATAAAGCAGCAGAAGAGATGAAAAAACGAGTCTCTTCTCTTACAGGAAAAAAGGTTCTCACCTGCACTTTTCACAGCTTAGGAGCCCGTATTTTACGGGAATCAATCTCTTTTTTAGGATACTTACCCAACTTCACGATCTACGATGAAGAAGATAGCCAAAAACTTTTAAAAACTTGTTTGGAATCTTTAAAGATAAAAGAAGAAAAAGGGATGGTAAAATCTTTGAAAGGAAAAATCTCTTCTTGCAAAAACGATTTGCTAAAACCGGAAGAGATTTTAGAAAAGGACTCTACCCCCTCTTTCTATCAAATCTATGCTTTGTACCAAGAAAGACTCAAAGAGTGTAACGCAGTAGATTTCGATGACCTTTTGTATCTTACGGTACAACTTTTGCAAAATGATAAAAACATTCTACATACCTACCAAAATAGATGGCTTTTTATTTTAATCGACGAATATCAAGATACTAATCACGCTCAGTACATCTTAACGAAACTTTTAGTCTCTTCCCATAAAAATCTTTTCGCAGTAGGAGATCCGGATCAGTCTATCTATTCTTGGAGAGGCGCTAAATATCAAAACATTTTGCGGTTTTCTTCTGATTTTGAAGGAGCTTCTATTTTGGCTTTAGAGCAAAATTACAGAAGCACGGATCATATCCTGCAAGCGGCAAACGGACTTATATCGCACAACCCAGATCGATTTGAAAAAAATCTTTGGAGTGCTTTGGGAGAAGGAGAAAAAATCTCTCTTTTTTATGCTCCCAATGAAAGAGAGGAAACTTCCTATCTTTTTGAAAAAATCTCTTTTCTACAAAAAGAAAAACAAGTGCCTTTAGAAGAGATGGTGATTTTTTATAGAACCAATGCACAGTCTCGTATTTTTGAAGATCTTTTACTCTCGAAAAATATCCCCTATCAAATCATCGGAGGGATCTCTTTTTATCAAAGAAAAGAGATCAAAGATGTTTTATCCTTTGCTAAAATGATTCTTTCTTCTTCTGATATAATCTCCTTTACCAGAACCCTTTTTGTCAGCCAAAAAGGGATCGGAAAAACGAGCCTGCAAAAAATTATCCACCTTGCTCAAGAAAAAAAAGAGTCCATTCTTTCTTTTTGTGAAACGAATTTATCCACCCTACCCATCAGTAAGCCTCAAAAAGACTCTCTACAAAACTACCTCTTTCTCATTAGAAAACTCCAAGAGAAAAAAGAGTCCCAGGTTCTTTTTATTTTGGAAGCTATCTTGCAAGAAAGCGCCTATTTTTCTTACCTAAAACAAGAAGAAGAAACCTACCAAGAAAGGAAAGAAAACATAGAAGCACTTTTATCAAAAGCGGCAGAGTGGCAAGAAACAAACGAAGAAGGTTCTTTAGTAGATTTTTTAGAAGAGATCTCTTTACAAACTAAAGTAGAAAAAAATAGCTCCGGCATAAAGCTTATGACGCTACACAATAGTAAAGGACTCGAATTTGAAGCAGTCTTTATAGCTGGTTTAGAAGAAGATCTTTTGCCTCACATAAACTCTAAAGAAGACCCTTCCCAGCTAGAAGAGGAACGAAGGCTTTTTTACGTAGGGATCACGAGGGCCAAAAAATACCTCTATCTTTGTTCTTGCGTATATCGATACATTTGGGGTTCTCCTAGAATCATGCACCCTTCTCGTTTTTTAGAAGAGCTTCCCGAAGAGCACATACAAAAAGAAAGCCAAAAAAAGAGCTCTTTCCCGGTAAAAAGAGAAAATAGCTTCTCTTTTTCTCAAAAACAAGAGGAAGCTACTTTTCAAGCAGGAAGTAAAGTTAGACATGCAGAATTTGGAGAAGGGGTCATCCAGAAAGTCTACCACACTTCTTATGGAACTACCTACGATGTCTTTTTCTTAAAAAGCCAAACACGTAGATCCTTAGTGGCAAAATATGCCAAATTAAGCGCTTTTTAAGATCTCTTTCAGGGTCTTTGAATGAAGGGTTTTTATCCTAAAAGAGATTCTTCTTGTACTAGTTTACAAAAGGTCTTTAAAACCCTTCTCGTAGAAATAAAAGCTTTCCATTTTCTGTCTCTAAGTCGAAAGCCCCCTAAGTTGGGTATCCAAGAGTAAGGGCAGACTAGTTTAGAAAAAGTCCAGCTAGGTTTCCAGAACCTAGCTACCCTTTTTCTTCGACTAATCGTAAGCGTAGGTATTTTTAAACAAGAAGCTAAATGTCCTAAACCTGAATCGTTTCCCACGAAAAATTCCACTTCATAAAGATACGAAGCAAGCTCCGATAAACTAGCAAAAAGGGGAACTTCCCACCCCTGCTCTTCCAACCAAAGATAAGCCTCTCTATCTTTTTTGGAACCGGTAATAAAAATAGGATCAAAACCGTTGTTTTTTAAATGTAAAGCAAGCTTTACATACTTATGGATGGGCCAGTTTTTTCCTTCTCGGGAACTGTTTACATGTAAAGCGACCCTTTTTTTATGTTTTCTGTGGATTAGATGTAAAGGAGCTATAAAGCCATTTTCTAAGGTGATTTTTTCTAAAGAAAGGCTCTCTTTACAAAACTGAATTAACCCTGTAAGAAGCGGCTTTGTAGGATCCAGAAAGGAGTCTTTATAATAAGGTCTCTGATAAATCCCTTTACTGGGATACGGGTAGATTACTTTCACTTTTTCCGGATATCTTTTCTTTCCCATTTCGATCATTTCAAGAACAAAAAGATTACTATCGTTATGAAACAACACAATCTGATCAAAGGTTTCTAAAATCTTCTCTTTTTCTGAAAGACTTGGATAATTTTTCACCTCAAGATGTGGAAACCAACTTTGAAGGCTAGAGAGCCCATTATGATAGGTTGTAACCTCCCACCCATTTTGATGAAAATTGTTCGAGACCGTCAAAGAGATAATTCCATCTCCTAGTCCACTATGACAAAATACAGCAGATTTCAAACTCATAAGCTCCTTTTTGAAACATTTTGTTGGGAAAAAATACTCCTCCCTTCTAAACCAAAAATAATAGGAGATAAGATATGACAACTCCCCAACATCAAACCAGTGTTACACAAAATATATTTGGCTCTCTTCAAATGCAGAAAATGCTTCATGTACTCCAAATGAATGCTTTAGAACTTCAAGAATGGGTTCTGCAAGAAATAGAGAAAAACCCCCTCTTAGAAATACCCTCCTTTAAATCAGAAAGAAAAGAAGAGGCAAAAATTCTACAGGCCCCTTATTTCCCTTCTTTTCAAGAGCACATGCTATCTAAGGCAAAAAGTTTTTTTAAGACTCCCGCTTCTTATAAAATAGCACAAACAATCATCGGTAGTTTGACAAAAGAGGGGTTTTTTGTAGAAGAAATAAACGAGTTTGCGAAACATTTTAACTTCCGCCCAAAAGAGGTAGAAACCATTTTATCTATCTTAAAAACCTTTGATCCTGTTGGTTCTTTTGCCAAAGACGTGCAGGAATGCCTTCTTTTACAGCTAGAAGAAAAAAAGAAACAAAGCTCTTTAGCCTATCAGATAATAAGGGACTATTTTTCTTTCCTGTTTCAAGCAAACTTTTCTTTTTTGGAAAAAAAACTACGACTCTCTCAGAAAAAACTCTTTTCTATAATAAAAAAAGAGATTAGACCCTTGAGCTTCGCTCCTGCCTCTTCTTTTAATCCCTCTTTCTCCTCCCATTTAATAGTAGACCTAAAACTAGAAAAAGGAGGAAAAGTAACGTACCAAGAAAACATCCCCTCTATATCTTGGAAACAGGAATACCTTCAGATAAAAACAGAAAAAGAAGAAGAGAAAAAACAACTTTATACCTTTCACAAAGAGGGCCTTTTTTTCTTAAAAGCCCTCCATAAAAGAAAAGAGACCCTAGAAAAAATTGGCTCTTATATCGTCTCTTTTCAAAAAGAGTTTCTGGAAGAAAATGAAAAATTAAAACCCCTTACCATTGAAAACATCGCAGAAAATTTACACCTGCATCCCTCTACCGTCTCCAGAGCTATAAGAGAAAAAACCATAGAAACAGAAAAAGGGGTGCTATTTCTAAAAAACCTCCTTTCCTGCTCTTTGCCCCAAAACAAAGAGGTTTCAGAAAAAGAAGCAAAAGAGATCCTTTCCCAGCTCATACAAAAAGAAGATAAAAAAAGCCCTCTTTCTGACAGAGAGCTTTCTGAAAAAATGGAGGAAAAAGGGATTCTTTTATCTAGAAGAACCATTGCAAAATATCGCCTTCTTTTACAAATTCCTTCCCAAAACAAAAGAAAAGCTATTTTTGATAGGCTGCATAACTAGAGGTCATCACCTCTTTAGAAAAACTTTCTAAAATAGAAATAGGGGCCTTCTCCGGATTTAAAAGGGCTTCTCTTGGAATTAAAAAGGTTTGTTCTAAAGCATACTGTCCCTCTAAGGCTGCATGGCTTACCTGATCGGTAAAAACAGCCCAGCAAGAAAAGGGAGGAAACTCCCAGCTCTTTTTTTCTCCTTCTTGTTGAAACTTTTTATTTCGTTTCAAAAAGTGGTGAAACTGGAGCATAAATGTATCATAAGGAGAGCGAATAGTTACCGGGAGCCCCATCTTCTTACAAAGCCTTTTTACCCTTTCTTTCCATTTTACCGAAAAATGGTGGCTGCCTTTGGGAAAGAAAATCTCCTTTTTATCCCAAAAAGTCTCAAAAGCCTCTTTAAAAGAAGAGGCCGTTATCCATTTTCTAGACTCAGAAGGGTTGATATTGATAAAAAACCGAAGGATCCGGTCTCCATGCATAGGTCTAGAAGGAAAAGCATCAAAATGTAAAAGGTCATTTCTGGCTGTAATACGGAGCTTTCTCCCCTTTTCTTGAAAAGGACGAAAACTAGCATAGTCAAGCCTCCACTTAGAGGTATAAGGAGCGAGGATATCTTGTAAAAAAAGAGTAGCCCCTTGAGAAAACCGGCGCATTACCTCATGGAGCCTTTTTCTTTCTTCTTCTGTTTCCCCTAAGTGGTTGGAAATCTTATCTAGAGAAGGTTTAAAAGCGATGTTTTTGCTTTTTTTCTTACCCGTCTGCTTTTGTTCTAGTAAAAAGGAGAGATCTTCATTAGGAAAAGAAAAGGGAATTTTCGGAAAAAAAAGGATATTCCCCTCTTCTAAAGCCCTACACAGCTCTATTTTTTTTGAAAGAGTATCGATCTGTTCCTTATCTACCTCTACTAAATCCGTCATGCCGTAGTCTCCTTAAAAGTTCTATCCACTATACCTTTTTCTCCTATTTTCTAGGAAAATAAGCCTCTACTATACTTTTCCACCTTAAAGAGGATTCTTTTCTTTTTTCCCCTTTTTGCCTCACTTCTTCCCAGGTAGACTTGGCTATCTCCTTTATCTCGTCCCCTTCTAAACGGATCAAAATAGGAAAAATATGCTTTTTTAAAACCCCTTTTTGAAGCACCCCATAAGCCCGTTTGAAAATTTTTCTATATAAGCTGAGACGAAATACAGAAAATCCTAAAAACAAGAAAAAAGAGGAAAGACATAACAACCCTAAAAAAGGAGAAACAGGAAATAGCAAAAAGGGAACCATAGAAGTGATCATCAAAAAAATAATTTCCCCATTTTTTTGCCACAAAGGTCCCCACATTCTACGAAAAGAAGAGGTAGAGGTAAGATAGGCGAAAATCTCCTCGAAAAAAGAGTCTTTTCTCGTATAGCGAAAAGCATGAACTGCTTCATGAGCTAAAACCTCTTCTCTAGAATAAAAAAGGTGGCTGCCCTTCTTAAAATTGTTTCGGATCTGCAGCAAAAAAAAGCGCTCCTTGCCTAAAATCCAAGTTTGCGCTCCTTGCCAGAAAAATAGTTTTTTATTGGAATAAAAAGCAGGTAAAAACCGGGGAGAAAAATCAAATATTTGCTCTAATAACTTCGCAGCCCAATCCCAATCATATCCTGCTATTTTTTCTTGCATAGGAAAGGGAGGTTCAAATCCCTTTCTTGTAAAAAAAGATTCAGGATCTTCTTGAAAAGACTCTAGCGTTTCCATTCTTTTTTTATATTCTTGTAAAGACTCCCCATCTTCCGGCATGGGTTTAGAGGCTATTTTTTTGAAATCATACATAAGACTCTACCTTACAAATGGAAGGGTATTTTTTTTTAAAGAAAAAAGATTTTTGCCTCTCTTCTCTAGAAATAAAGAAAATTTTAGCATAAAAATCAGAAAGAGTTCTTGCCAAAAGGTCCCATAAGACATAAAAATAACCTTTCGTTTGATTTGTAAAGAGAGTATGCAAAAGAAACTAATTATTGTAGAGTCCCCTGCCAAGATAAAAACATTAAAAAAACTGTTAGGGCCTAAATTTCTATTCGCTTCTTCCGTAGGTCATATTCGAGATCTACCCCAAAAGGGACTTGGAATTGATATAGAAAAGGGATTTGAGCCTGAATATGAAGTCCTCCCCGATAAAAAAGAGGTGGTAAAAAAGCTAAAAGAAGCCGCGAAAAGCGCCTCCTCTGTCTATTTAGCTCCCGATCCTGATAGAGAGGGAGAGGCTATTGCTTGGCATATTTCCAAACTTTTACCGGCTAAGACAAAATTAGAGAGAATCACCTTTAACTCCATTACTAAAAACGCCGTTTTACAAGCCCTGGAAAACCCGCGAACCATCAACCAATCTTTAGTAAATGCACAACAAGCAAGAAGAATTTTAGATAGAATTGTAGGGTATAAAATATCTCCTATTTTAACCCGAAGAGTGAGAAGGGGGAAATCAGGCTCTTCTGCAGGAAGAGTTCAGTCTGTTGCTTTAAAAATAGTGGTGGATAGAGAAAAAGAAATAGAAGCTTTTATCCCGGTTGAATACTGGAATTTAAAAGCTTTTTTACAAACAACAGAAGAAGAAAAACCTTTTGAAGCGATCCCTTTCAAGATCGACGGAAAAAAAGTAGCTAAAGAGCCTTCAGAAAAAGAGGACTACTTTTTAATCCAAAACGAAAAAACAGCTGAATCGGTTTTACAAAGACTCAAAAAAGCTTCCTACAAAACAGGTAAAGTAGAAAAAAAAGAAAAAAAACGAAATCCAACTCCCCCCTTTATTACTTCTACTTTACAGCAAGAAGCTTCCAGATATTTTGGATTTGCTCCTGCAAGAACTATGGGAATTGCCCAAACTCTTTACGAAGGGGTAGATCTTGGTAAAAGAGGGACAGAAGGTCTTATTACCTATATGAGAACCGACTCTGTACAAGTAGCACCTGAAGCACAAAAAGAGGCAAGGGGATATATCCAAAAAACCTTTGGAAAAGAATACCTTCCCGATAACCCTCCCTACTATAAAAGTAAACAGTCAGCTCAAGAAGCGCATGAGGCTATTCGCCCTACCAGCCTTGAATATCCTCCACAGCTGATAAAGCCTTATTTAAATCAAGACCAGTTAAAACTTTACGTTCTTATATGGAGAAGATTTGTAGCGTCACAAATGGTTCCCGCTGTTTATGACACTGTATCTGCCGAAATTGAAACAGATCAAAAAATCACCTTAAAAGCCTCAGGGTCTACTTTAAAGTTTAAAGGTTTTTTAGCAATTTATGAAGAAAAGCAAGATGCAGAAGGAGAAAATGCTAAAGATCAGCTTCTCCCCTTTTTAAAAGAAAAACAGCCTCTTGATTTGAAAAATGTAACCATGGCACAAGCTTTTACCAAGCCCCCGGCCCGTTTTACAGAAGCCTCTCTCGTTAAAGAGCTCGAAAAATCAGGGGTGGGAAGACCTTCTACTTACGCTTCTATCATGAATAAAATTCAAAGCAGAGATTACACCTTAAAAGAAAACCACGCTCTAAAACCGACAGAGCTGGGAAAAGTGATTGCGCAAATGTTAGAAGATAACTTCAAGCTAATCATGGATCCTGCTTTTACCTCCAACATGGAAGATGAACTAGAGCTCATCGCAGAAGATAAGAAAAACTGGAAAAAGGTACTCTCTGAATTTTGGCATCTATTTCATCCTTTAGTGGAAAAAGCGGAAAAAGAGGCCGTTGTTCCCAAAGTAATGACCGATATAGACTGCCCTGAATGTGGCCATAAACTACAAAAGATTTGGTCTAAAACAAAATATTTCTATGGCTGTTCTAACTATCCGGATTGCAAATACACCACTTCCTTAGAGGCATTAGAGTTTAAAAAAGAAGATTATGCAGAAGGATTTGATTGGGATCAAAAATGCCCTCTTTGCTCTAAGGATATGACGCTTCGCCATGGAAGATTTGGGGCTTTTTTAGGCTGCTCCGGCTATCCCGACTGTAAAGGAATTGTCAACATCCCTAAGAAGGGAGAAGAGATAGTAGATCTATCTACCATGCCGAACTGCCCTGCTAAAGGATGCGACGGCAAGATCGTTATGAGAAAGTCTCGCTTTGGAAAAACCTTTTACTCCTGCTCTAATTTCCCTTCTTGTGATGTAATTGCCAATGCACTAGAAGATTTGCCGGAAAAATATAAAGATCATGAAAAAACGGCCTACAAGAAAAAACCACGGGGAAAAAAAGGAGGCATGCAAAGAAAGCTTCTTTTAAGTAAAGAACTACAAGCCATTACCAAAGAAAAAGAACTCTCAAGAGGAGAAGTGGTAAAAAAACTGTGGGAATACATCAAGGAAAATAATTTACAAGACCCGAAAAACAAAAGAACTATTGTTCCTGATGCAAAACTGGCAAAAGTACTCGGAAAAGATCCTATTGATATGATGAAAATGGCAGGCCTTTTGAAAAATCATATGAAATGATGTTTTCCCAAAAGCTCTATAAAATATCTTTTTCCTCTTTCCTTCCTTACCTTCTGCTTTTTTTGTATTTTGTCACTCTTTCTGCCGACAAGCTCTACATAACTTTGGTTTTTTTTCGCCTAAAAGCAAATCATCTTCTCTCTTTAATGCTCATCTTTCTTTTTCTTCCCCTTCTAAAGCAGTTTTTTCTACCTAGAATGGTTTGGGTGGCTTCTTTTTGGATTTGTCTCTCTATTTTCATCTCCTCTTTATTTAGCCCTCTTATTTCCCGTTCTTTAGGGTATTTTGCTATCTACTGCTTTGAGTTTATAAGCTACTTTCTCCTTCCTCTTCTTTGCGTAGTAAAAGGGAAAAAAGAGGCTATTTTACGCCTGTATTTTCTCTCTTTTATTTTGGTAGGAACGCACGCCTTTTTGCAGCTTTTTTTCTCGATTTTTGGCATTTATGATCCTTTTTTATCCCAGTTTTTAGGTAGATTTGCCAGAGCCCACGCATGGGCTTATGAGCCTTCCTTTTATGCCTTATATATGGGCTCTTTTGTCATGTTTTATAACCTTTTCTTCTTACTCGAAGAAACAGTATTTTTTAATGTAAAAAACTTCTTTTCCCTTCTTTTTGTAAATCTGTTTCTTGTGATCTCTACGTCTACCGGAGGATTTTTTGCCTATTTTGTTTTGTTAGGGGTCTCCCTTTTTTTTAGTTTTTTTACCTTTTTACAAGAGTCCCTCCGTTTTTTACGAAAAAAAATGGCTTTGTTCTCTACATTCTTAGTTTTTCTTTTTGGATCTTTTGCTTTCTTGTTTCCCCGTATTTTTCTGATTACTTTCTTTAAGTTTTTTAACAAAAGCTTTACCTCTCACGGTTGTTTTTCTACTAGGTGGGATGGTATTGTAAATGCTTGGAAAGTCTTTTTAGAAAATCCTTTTTTTGGAGTGGGTCTTGGGGGCGTAGGTCCTTATTTACACCAAGAAAGGGTTTTGAAAGGAAGTATTATTCAAGATGTTTCCTTAGAAGAGCTTCTTGAATATGACCCCACCAATGTTCTTACAGAAGTTTTGGCAAGCTTGGGCCTTTTTGGCCTTTTTGGATTTATTCTTTTAGGAATTGCCTTCTATATTCTCTTTAAAAAAGCCGTTCAAAACCCGAATCTTCCCTCTCATGAAAAAAACCAACTCATAGCTCTTTTTCTCTCTTTGATTGTAACTATGTGCGTCCTGCAGTTTAACCAAAATATTTTCCGGAATTACCTATGGGTACACGCGTCTATTTGTCTGGGTCTTTTTTTAAAAGCCTCTTCCCTAGAGAGTCTTTCCTTAAAAGTTACTGATGGTGCACTTTCATTTCCAAAACAGCTATTAAAGGGATAGAGCCTCCATACAAATGGTAGTATTTGTTTGTGCCACCTGGATTTGCTTCTAAAACCAACTTTCCTACCAGTTTTTCTGTTTCTAATTTCAATACAATGTACCGGCTACTATTTCCCCAAAACTTTTTAAGGATCCTATCTAGCTGATCTTCTGTTGAAAAATGGATAAACTCCCTATCCATGTTAGATAAATGGATAGTTTTACACGATTTTCCCCAATCCTCCATAGATAGTACTTTATATAAATAGGTGGGAGCGTTTGTTTTCATGTCCTTATCTTGATTCCAGGAAGAGGTTTTTTTATTCCCCGTACATGCAGTAATTAGAGAAAAAACTAGCAAAAATAAAAAACCTTTTCTCATAGACCTCCTGAGGTTTTTCTTTGCTATATAATAAACACCCTTATTGCTTGTACAAGCTTTTCTGCTTTCTCTTCCTCTTTTTTAGGAACGGCTAGAAGATCGGTAAGATCCGTTTGGTAGGGATTTTCTATTTTCCTGCAGGTTTTTAAATCAAAAACCACATACCCCCTATTTTCTAAAATGGTAAGAGAGGAATGCTTTTTGTTTTCTTTTTGTATGTACTCAAAAATGACCCAAGGAGAAACTTCCCTAAAAAGAGTAGAAGCTCCTTCCAACACTTGGGGCTCATTTCCTTCCACATCAAGCTTAATCAGTTTACAGTCTTGTAGATCATACGTTTTGTGCAAACTATCCAGTGAAAGAGTCTCTACCTCTACTTTTTTACAAGATTTGGTTTCTGTTAAAGAAGAGTCCTCTGCAAGAGAAAACGGCCTTACAAAAAAAGAACATCTCTCCTTACTTGTCTTACAAAGCGCCTTTTGTAAAAAAACATGTCTTTTTTTAGGAAGACTCCTAGTTTTTTGTAAAAGAGGAAATAAATAGGGGTTGGGCTCAAAAGAAAAAAGGCGCCCCTTTTTGTTTCTCAAAAGCTCTGTGTAACATCTTGAATAAAAACCCACATGGGCCCCTCCATCTACAATCGTTCCCCCTTCTTTTACCAAATACTTAGCAACCAGAAATTTCGTAAAATCAAGTCCCTCTTCCGGAATCCGTACCTTCGATAAAAAACGGTATAAAAAAAAAGGAGTAGCTCTCCTTATCGCATATTTACAAAATGAAAGTGTCATGCTCTTTTCTCTTGTTGTAAAAAATTTCTTTTTTTTCTTCGATTGCATCAAAAAGCCTTTTTTCAAAGTTCTCTTTAGAAAAAAAGAGGGCTCTTTTCCTAATTTTTTCTGGATCAAACGTCTTTCTTTCAAAAACTTCGATACTATCTTCTAACGCTTTAGGTGTCTGTTCTAAAAAAAACAACCCTGTAACTTCTGGCTCTATGCTATCTAAAACGCCCCCCTTACCATAAGCAATAACAGGAGTCCCACAGCTCATAGCTTCTACAGGAACAACCCCTGCATCTTCTATAGCAGCATACAAAAAAGCTTTGGCCCTTTGCATGTAGCTTTTAACCACCTCATCTTTTTGATAGCCTAAAAAAGAGATGTTTGGCGCTCCCCTTTTTTTAAGAGTAGAAAATTCGGGCCCATCTCCTATAACTATCAGCTTTTTTTTCGGCATATTATGAAACGCTTGAACCAGAAGATCTACCTTTTTATAAGGAACAAGCCTGGAAACCGTGAGATAAAAATCTTCCTTTTGGGGATGAAACGTAAAAAACTGGGTATTTACCGGAAAAAATACCACCTCTGCTTTTCTTCCATACGTTTTTTCAATTCTTCTCGCTATAAAGCGAGAGTTCGCTAAAAAATAGTCAACTCTACTAGAAGAGAGTTTATCCCACGATCGAAAGTAATGGAGAAACAGTTTTGCTAAAAGCCCTTTTCCCCCTTTTTTTAAGTTTCCTAAACGGAGATACTCGTGATACAAATCCCAAGCATATCTAACAGGAGTATGACAATAACAAATATGGAGCTGCTCTGCGTGGGTTAAAACCCCTTTTGCAGCGCAGTGAGAAGAGGATAAAACCATATCATAAGAAGAAACATCCATCTGCTCTATCGCTAAAGGAAAAAAAGGAAGGTAGCTTCGATATTTTTTTTTAGAAAAGGGAAGTCTTTGTATAAAAGAGGTATGAATCTCTTTTCCTTCAAAAAAAGTTCCCTTTAAAGAAGCAATATCCGCCACCAATGTATAAATAGGAGATGGATAGAGCGTATATAAAGATTGCAGTGCTTTTTCTGCCCCCGCTAAAGAGGTAAGCCAGTCATGAACTAAAGCCGTTTTCATCTATTTAGAATCTCTTTAAAAAGGGAAAGGTGTCTTTTAGCTACAGTTTCCCAAGAAAATTTCTTTACGTGCATTTTTCCCTCTTTTATTTTTTTTTCTACTTCCTCTTTTTGGACTAGAACCTGTTTCATTCCCTTATAAATCTCCTCTTCCTTACAAGGATCAAAATAAAAAGCAGAAGAGCCGCACACCTCTAAAAGAGGCTCTATAGAAGAAGTTAAAACAGGACATCCCAAACTCATAGCCTCCAGTGGAGGAAGTCCAAAACCTTCATAAAGGGAAGGAAATACAAAAGAGATCGCTTTTTCGTAAAAATAAGGAAGCTCTTTTTCTAAAACATCATTAAAAAACAAAATAGAAGAAGGTACTTTTTCTTTAAACGCTTTTTGCAAAACTTGTTTTTTTTCCTCCTCTTTTGCTTTAGAGACCACAACTAAAGAAAGAGAAGGATTTTCTAAAGCAAGCTTAGAAAAAGCGCGAAATAACCTAGGTAGATTTTTATTGGGCTTTACGTTTCCCACATAAAGAAAAAACTTGGAAGGAAGTTTTCTTTCTTGCCTCTTTTTTTTCAAAGAGAAAAGTTTTGTATCCACTCCCAAAGGAATAACGGTTACTTTATTTTCTGCTCTTTTCACATGATCCAGAATCTCTTTTTTAGAAAAAGAAGAAATCGTAATCACCTTTTCTGAAAAATCTACGGCTTTTTGATAAAAAAGTTTCGCATAGATTTTTTTCAAAAAAGAAAGATTTTCTGTATGGACTGCAAAATACATATCACAAAGAGTAACTACCCTCTTTTTTGCTTTAATTTTACCAATTGGAATATTGAAGTGAGGAGACCAAAAAAGATCACACTTGGGCACTAAAAAAGGAAGAAGAATCTGCTCTTGGATGGAGTAAATAGGCGCTTCACAAAAAATCTTATCAAAAGGGAAAACCGCTTCTTCTTTGGCCCATTTTTTAGGAAGAATTACGCTGATTTGAAACTCTGTTTGCTTTTGTAATCCTATAAGGACATTTCTTATATAGGTTCCAATACCAGAAGAAAAAAGCATCCTTGCGTCAATGCATATTTTTCTCATAGCTCTCCAGTTTTTCTGATAGAAGAAAGCATGTTAAAGGTTTCGTTTAATTAAAAACCACTCCACCTTCTAAACTCTCCGCGAACTCATAAGTATACTTGGAACCTGTAACTACTGTTATCTGTAGGAAAAAACTTTGGGATCTGCATTACTGTTTTTTTCACCCACCTCAAAAAAAAACGCTACTTTACAAAAAAAAGAGGTATCACCTACCCTTCCCCTTTCAAGAAAATAGGAAAGACCCTATGTCTCAGCTACAAGGAAAAAAAGAAACCTTCCATAAAACCTATAGGGTTTTGAAAGCCCTTTTTTTTGCTGTAAGATATCCAAGTCTTATAAAACCTATTGCAAAGCCTAGTGTTACCTCTTTATATGCTGCAGGAGTTTATAGATCTTCTAGCTTGGAAAAAATTGCTTTTGAAAAAGTGCTCTGTAAAAAAGAGGCGATTTCCCTAGAAAACTGCTACACTCGAGATGGAAATGTCTCTTACTTAGAGCTAATTGTCCTTTGTAATATTCTTAAAATTACCCTACCTAAGAATCTCTTGGAAATAGGCACCTTTGATGGAAATACTACCCTACAAATGGCTCTAAATACTTCGGAAGAAGCCCTAATTCATACGATCGATCTTCCGGGATCGGCAGACAAAACAACTCTTCCCATCTTACAAAGAGAAGTAAAGTTTGTAATGGACACAAAAAAACAGACAAGAAAATACGAAGAGAGTTCTCAAAAACACAAAATAAAACAACATTTAGGAGATTCTACTCTTTATGATTTTAGCCGTTTTTGTGAAAGGGGCCTTTTAGATTTTTGCTTTATTGATGGGTCTCACTCTTATGAAAGTGTACAAAGCGACACCGAAAAAACTTTAGAAAACCTTTCTTCCAAGGGGACTATTTTATGGCACGACTTTGACCCTAATTATCCGGGGGTATATGGCTATTTAAATGGACTCTCTTCTAAAGTAAAGCTGTATCATATAGAAAAAACCAGTTTTGCTCTACACACAAACCACCCTCTTTTAAAGAGTATTTTATGAAAAAGGCCCTGATTACAGGAGTTACAGGACAAGATGGCTCTTATCTTGCCGATCTTCTTTTAGAAAAAGGCTACGAAGTACATGGAATGGCAAGAAGATCCTCTTCTTCTAATTTTTCTAGAATTACCTCCATACAAAACCATCCCGCTTTTTTTTTACATGAAGGAGATCTTACCGACTTTTCTAGCATAAAAAGACTCTTAGAAAAGGTCTCTTTTGAAGAGATTTATAACTTAGCCGCTATGAGTCATGTGCAAAGCTCTTTTGAAGTTCCCTTAAGCACCGCTGATATCAATGGCCTCGGCGTTTTACGGTTTTTAGAATTACTACGAACCCACTCTCCTTGCACCAAGTTTTATCAAGCTTCCACTTCTGAGCTTTTTGGAAAAGTGCAAGAAGTGCCTCAAACAGAAAAAACTCCCTTTTATCCCAGATCTCCGTATGCTACTTCTAAGTTATTTGCTTACTGGTCTGTGGTAAATTACCGAGAAGCCTATAATCTTTTTGCTTGTAACGGCATTTTATTTAATCACGAAAGCCCCAGAAGGGGAGAAAACTTTGTTACCCGAAAAATCACGTTAGCTGCTGCAAAAATAGAAAAAGGGCTCCAAAAAGAGCTTGTTTTAGGAAATTTAGATGCAAAAAGAGATTGGGGATATGCGAAAGATTTTGTAGAAGGAATGTGGAGAATACTGCAACAAGAGACCGCAGAAGATTTTCTTCTTTCAACAGGGAAAACTCATAGCGTACGAGAGTTTGTAGAGCTTGTCTTTGAAGCGATAAAAAAACCTCTTTTCTGGGAAGGAGAGGGCTTAAATGAAGTAGGAAAAGACAAGGTAACCAAACAAACTTTAGTAAGGATCTCGCCTAAATTTTTTAGACCCACAGAGGTAGATCTTCTTTTAGGAAATCCTACAAAAGCACGAGAAAAACTAGGATGGAGGGCTTCTACCGAGCTAAAAGATCTTGCTCATTTAATGATAGAAGAAGATAGAAAACTGGTAGAAAGACTCTTCTTTGAAAAAGAGCTCTCTATTTAGAAAAAGCATACACTTTCTCTTTGGAAAAAAAGTCTTTTTTCTGAAGCACCTTTTCTGCTAACTCCTCTCCAATAGCAAAAGAAGCCGTAGCCGCAGGAGAGGGAGCATTTAAAACATGAAGTGTATTTTCCGTTTCTTTGATACAAAAGTCATACAAAATCTCCCCCTTTTTAGAAACTACCTGAGAACGAAGACCTATAAGACCCGGGATTAAATCCTTCTCTTCTACAGAAGGAATGAGTTTTTTTGCATCTTCCACAAATTTTTTCTTATAAAATGAACGGAATAACTCTGAAAGTCCCACCTTGGTATTTTGTAAGCTCATTCTCCAAAATCCAGAAAACGTAGCCATTCGCAAAACTTGGGCTATATCAAAAGCTCCTTTTACATACCTGCTTTTTGAAAAAGCCAAGACAGCATTGGGACCTACTTCGACTTTCCCATTCATCATAGGCGTAAAATGAATCCCCAAAAAAGGATATCTCAAGTCACATACAGGATAGATTAGCCCCTTTACTAAAAAGTTTTTCTCTTTAGAAAGTTCGTAATACTCCCCTCGAAATGGAATGATTTGTAAAGAGAGCTTAGGAAATACCATGTTTGCAACTTGATCAGAAAAAATCCCAGCACAATTTAACATCAAAGAAGCTCTAATTTCTTGCGAAGTAGTCTGTACCAAGGAATCTTTTTCAGCAGAGAAAATATTTTTTACCTTTTCCTCTAAAAAAAAGGTTACTCCCTGTTTTTGCAGTTTTTTATAAAGAACTTCTGCTACTTGATTAAACTCTACTATAGCAGAAGAAGGAACCCATAAGGCTTTAATTCCTGTTGCATAAGGCTCTTTTTCTTTGAGCTCTTCAGGGTCGATTAGAGAAAGTCCAGGGACTTTACTCATCTTTCCCCTTTTTTCTATCTCATATAAGTTCGGAAGATCTTTTTCTTCTGTGGCTACAATCACCTTGCCTAACGGTTTTACAGAAATGGAATTCTCTTCACAAAACCGTAAAAGCTGTTTTCTTCCCTCTAAACAGTTTTTGGCCTTAGAAGACCCGGGAGGATAATAAACACCAGAATGAATCACACCGCTATTGTGAGAGGTCTGCTGCGTTCCCACTTTTTTCTCTTTTTCTACAACGGCAATAGAAAGAAAGGGGGCCTTTTTTTTCAGCTGATATGCGCTGCAAAGGCCTACAATTCCCGCCCCTATAACCACTACATCATACTTTTGCATTATAGTTCTCTTTTTTACAAAACCACTCCACAAGCCCTGAAATTCCCTCGTCTAAAGAGATAAAAGAAAGATCGGGTTTTAATTCTTTTAGTTTCTCTATATTTAAAATTTTCGACTTAGCTCCCACGTATCTAGAAGTATCAAACTGTATTTTTTCAAAAGGAAAATCTACCTTTTCACAGATCCTTTGCGCAAAATGCCGAATAGAATGTCCTACACCCGCCCCTATATTGATGCAGGTTCCAGACAGTTTCGGAGTTAATTCTAAAAGAATAGAAATAAAGTCTTGTACATGAACAAGCTCTCTTTCCTGATTTCCATCTCCCCATAAAGTGACCGGTTCTCCTTTAAACTTTCCTTTTAAAATCTTACGAACTAAATCAAAGATAAAATGCATTTGCCTTTTATCTTCATGATAATTTGGTCCATAAAGGGTAGAGGGAATAAGATATAGATACGAAAGATTAAACTGCTTTTGTAACGCTTCAAGACCTGTAAGAAGCATTCTTTTAGTCATAGCATAGGTAAACAAACTATCTATGGGCTTGCCACTCAGGTAAAACTCTTCTTGTAAAGGCAAAGAAGGGTCGTAAGAGCAACTAGTCCCAATCGCTACCATCTTTGCTTGAGGCTGTCTTTTACTCCACCAAGATAAAATATGAGTATTGATCTTCTGATTAATAAGCCACTGCTCTCCCGGATGACGAAGACAAAAATCCCCTGCTTGCGTCCAAGCTGCTAAATGGTAAATAACAGAAAAGCGGTAGGAATTAAATTTTTCTAGGGAAAGCTCTTTTGTAAGGTCTGCTTTTTTGCTATTTAAAGCAACTACCTTCTCTCCTCTCTTTTCAAGAGTCTCTACCAAAAATCTCCCTAAAAATCCAGAGGCACCTGTTACAAGAACGCTCATAAGTCTCCCCCTATAGGAAAGTAAAACTCTACGCCTTTTTCAATAAGGGGTCTATTTTTTTTCAGGATCTCTTTTTTAAAGTTCCAGGCTAAAACATAATAAACGTCTGGAAAGACTTCCAATTTTTCTTCTAGTACAATCGGTATATGCATACCTGGACTATAAAGCCCTTTTCTTAAAGGATTCTTCTCTACTAAGCAGGTTATATAATCGGTTCCGATTCCAAAATAGTTTAGTAAAGTATTTCCCTTAACAGGCGCTCCCATGCCATAAATTACTTTTTTTTCCTGTTTCCTCTTCTCAAAGAACTGTAAATTTTTTTCCTTTAAAGACTCTATATTTTGAGCAAATTTTTGGTAGTAGCTATACGTATTACAACCACTTAGTCTTTCCTCTTCTTCTTTTCTTTTTAAAGAAGAGGAAATGGGGTATGCGTTTTTATGAGAAGCATAGGCTATTAAAGATCCCCCATGAATAGGAGAAATTTCTACATCAAAAAGAATAAGACCATGCTTTTGTAGCAACGTATTCAAAGAGTGGATTGTATAATAAAGAAGATGCTCATGGTAGATCTGATCAAAAGCAATGTTTTCCACGATGTTTTTTAGATACATACACTGGATAACAAATACACCTTTTTCTTGTAAAAGATACTGAATTCCTTCACAAACAGAATGAAGCTCTTCTAAATGAAAAAAAACGCCTGCTGCGTTGATTACATCCAAAGATCCTTCCATTTTCTTGGCGAGTTCATAATTAAAAAAGTCGTGAACGGTAAAAACACCTTGACTGTTTGCAATTTCTACTGCTCTTTTAGACGACTCTACCCCTACTACCTCATATCCTAACTTTTTATAGGATAAAAGCTGTGTCCCATCGTTAGAGCCAATATCTAACACTCTTTTTTTCTGTTTATTAAAAAAAAAGCGCCTGTCTACTTTATCTGCTTCTTTGTCAAAATGATCACGTAAAGTCTGTGTCATTCCGGAAAGATAGGTGTGATCAGAGAACATGACCTCCTTTTTTACTGTGTAATCTAATTGAACGGTAGAGCACTGGTTACAATAGATCACTCTAAGAGGGTATTTTTCTTCCTTTCCAACCTCTTCTTTTTGCAGAAAGTGATTCCCCCAGGGTTGCTCTTTCAAATCGACAACCAAACGAAAACTTCCTCCGTCACAAACTCTACAAAGCATACTCACTCCTGAATAGAGAGGGAATCGTAACAAAAAAGAAATAAGATTTGGACAAAAAAATCTTCAAAGATACCATGGTTCTTTCATGTAATAGAATCTCGGCATATGGCACTCGTAATTTCTAAAACTCCGGTTAGAATAAGCTTTTTTGGAGGAGGATCCGATTACAAAGAATACTTCTTCCGGAAAAAAGGGGCTGTTTTAGGAACCACTATAGATCAATACACATACGTTACCGTAAAAAAAACAAGTCCTTTTTTTCCTCATAAAATGCGCCTTGCCTACTCAAAAATAGAGACCATTAATGTATTACAAGAAATTGAGCACCCTAGCATTCGAGAGTGTCTTCGGTTTTATAAGATAGATGAACCTTTGGATGTTCATATTTGCTCTGATTTACCCGCTAGAACAGGACTTGGTTCTTCTTCTTCTTTTACGGTTGGGTTTTTACATGCTCTAGCATTTTTACAAGGGAAAATCCCTTCGAAAGAACTTTTAGCAAAAGAAGCTTGTTTTGTAGAACAAAAACTCATCCAAGAAAAAGTAGGCTCTCAAGATCAGTATCATGCCTCTTTTGGAGGTTTTAACTTAATCGAATTTTCCCAAGACAGCATCTCTGTTTTCCCTTTAGAAATCCCCCCTGAAAATAAAGCCTCCTTTTCAGAAAATCTTATGCTTTTTTATACAGGTACCACAAGATATGCAGAAAAAGTGATCCAAGAACAGATCAAGAAAACAAAAGAAAGCAAAAATGACTCTCTTTTAGAAGAAATGGTCTCACTTGTTTACGAAGCAAAAAAGATTCTTATGAGTAAGAAAAAACCCTTTTTAGCAGAAGAAATAGGAGCTCTTTTGGACTATAGCTGGAGTCTAAAACAAAAACTTTCTTCTCAAATTTCTAACGAAACGATTAATCTGTATTACGAAAAAGCAAAAAAGGCGGGAGCCTTTGGAGGGAAACTATGCGGAGCAGGACAAAGTGGGTTCTTACTTTTGCTGGTTCCTTCTTCCAAAAAAGAGAATGTGCGAAAAGCACTTACCCCTCTCTTTGAAGTTCCTTTTGCCTTGGAAGAACAAGGAAGCTCTTTGATTTACACAAAAAAGTAGATTTTCAAGATGAATAAAATAGATGCCGTTGTTTTAGCAGGAGGACTGGGAACTAGACTGCAAAAAATTGTCTCTTCCGTTCCCAAACCTTTAGCCCCTATTCAAGGAATTCCCTTTTTAGACCTTTTGATAAATCAACTAGCCTCTTTTCCTTTAATTGGAAGAATTATTTTGGCTGTCGGATATAAAGCAGAAAAGATCCTATCCCACTTTAAAGAGACCTCTCTTCCTATTTACTTTTCTATAGAAGAGACTCCCTTAGGAACAGGGGGCGCTTTAAAAAGAGCCTTAAATTTAGTAAAAACCCCTCTTGTTTTAGCTACGAATGGGGACTGTTTTACTGAATATGATTTAGCCGGGTTTTATGAAAGCTTTATAGAAAAAAAAGCTGACATAGCCCTTTTAGGAAAACAAATGGAAGATACCAGTAGATATGGAACTCTCGAAGTTGATTCTGCAAATCAAATTACCTCTTTTGAAGAAAAACTTCTTTTTGCTAAAAAAGGATGGATTAGCTGCGGGACGTATCTTTTCCGAAAAAATCTATTTTCTACCCTTCCTTTTCAAAAAGCTTCCTTTTCCCTAGAAAAAGAGGCATTTCCCTTATTTTTACAAAAGCGTTTTTTTATGCATCCTTGCCTTGCCGGTTTTGTAGACATAGGAACAGAACAATCTTTTCAACAAGCTCAAACCCTACTGCCTAATTTATGCAACACGTTTTAATAACAGGAGGAGCCGGCTATATAGGCTCCGTAATGGTTCCCCTTCTTTTGAAGGAAGGTTTTTTTGTAACCGTTTTAGATAGCCTTTTATATAGTCCAACTTCTCTTCTTCCCTGTTTTGAAAGTCCCAACTTTCGATTTGTGAAGGGAGATGCACAAAATGAACCCTTAATCGCCTCTTTAATGAAAGAGGCCGATGTGATCATTCCTTTAGCTGCTTTGGTGGGAGCTCCCATTTGCGCGGCTTCCCCTTCCGTGGCAAAACTGGTCAACTACGATGCGGTTTTACTGATTTTACGTTACTTGAAACAAGAACAAAAAGTGATTTTTCCCAATAGTAATAGTGGGTACGGAATAGGACAAAAAGAGATCTTCTGCACAGAAAAAACTCCCTTAAATCCCGTTTCCTTATACGGAAAATTAAAAGTGGATGCAGAAAAAGAGCTTCTTCAAACAAAAAGAGCTGTTTCTTTAAGACTGGCTACAGTTTTTGGAATCTCTCCTAGAATGCGTTTAGATCTTTTAGTAAATGACTTTACTTTCAGAGCTTGCCACGAAAAGGTTCTCGTTCTTTTTGAAGAACATTTCAAAAGAAATTACATCCACGTAAAAGATGTAGCAAAGGCTTTTTTATTTGCTATTTGTAATTTTGACAAAATGAAAGGAGAGGCTTTTAACGTAGGACTCTCTTCTGCTAACTTAAGTAAAAAAGAGCTCGCCCAAACCATTCGAAAATATGTTCCCGATCTTTATATCCATGCAGCAGAGATTGGAAAAGATCCGGACCAAAGAAACTATATTGTGAGTAATGAAAAATTAGAGTCGCTTGGATGGAAAAGCACAAAAACCTTAGAAGAAGGAATCCAAGAGATCATATCTGCATACCCCCTTTTGAAAAAAAGTGAGTTTAAAAACGTATGAGCACTATATGCATGGAAGAAAAATGGGCCCATCTTTTACAAGAGGAATGGGAAAAACCCTACATGAAAGAGCTTCAAACTTTTTTACAAAAAGAAATACAAGAACAAAAGACTATTTATCCCCCTTCTTCTCTTATTTTCAACGCCTTTTGCCAAACCCCCTTTGATCAAGTTAAGGTAGTTCTTCTAGGACAAGATCCCTATCATGGGGAGGGTCAGGCTCATGGTCTTTCTTTTAGCGTTCAAAAAGGAGTGCCTTTACCTCCCTCTTTGAAAAATATCTTTCAAGAATTACAGCAAGACTTGAAAGTTCCGCCTTCTAAAGAAGGCTCTTTACTCCCCTGGGCAAAAGAAGGAGTCCTTCTTCTCAACGCTACTTTAACCGTTAGAAAAAAAGAGCCCAAATCCCATTTTGGTAAAGGTTGGGAAACCTTTACCGATGCAGTCATTACCCTTTTAGCAGAAAAAAAAGAGTCTTTAGTGTTTATCCTTTGGGGAAAATCTGCCCAGGATAAATATACAAACGTCTTAGCGAAAAATCCCAAAGATCACTTAGTGCTCTCTTCAGCTCATCCTTCCCCGTATTCCGCTTCTTTTGGCTTTTTTGGCTCAAAACCCTTTTCCAAAACAAACGAGTACCTAGAAAAAAAAGGGATAAAGCCCATTAACTGGTCTTTAGAATAACTATTGACACATTCTAAAAAAATCTTATAGCTTCAAATTATGAAAGCAAAACATCCTTGGATAGCCAGGCTCACAGTAGGTACAATAATGCTCCTTTTAGCTTTTGTGGGCGTTATCATAACCGATATAAAATATTTAGGGGGCTGGAATTATTGGAAGTGGATTGTTCCTATAAATGCTTTTTTAGCTCTTTGGCTTTCTTGGTATGAAAGAAAAAATAAAGAAACTTTAAGCCCCATTACCCTTTGGCATGAACTGCTACATTGGATTGGACTTTTAGCTTCAATTCTCCTTTTAGAAGTATACGTAAAAACAGGCCTTCTTAGTAGATCTTTAGCAGGCCTTATTGCTTTGACTATGCTCTCTTTGACTGTGTTTACCATTGGAATTTATGTAGAATGGTCCTTTCTTTTAATTGGGCTTACTTTAGGTTTTTTTGCTCTCATTGTAGCTATAGCTATCAAGTTTTTTTATGCTTTTGCTATCCCCGTTCTTATTTTGGCAATTCTAATCCTGGTAATTTTACACATCCGAAAAAACAAAAAAAACCAAACATAGAAAAACAAAAACCTTCCTTTTTATTTTTTATTTTTGCTAAAGGATAAATAAGAAAGAGAAACAAAATGCTTTCAAAAAAGAAAAAGCTCACTTTAAGCTCTGTATATCTTACCTTCTTCGTAGATAACTTAAGTTGGTCTATTGTATTTCCTATCTTTGCCCCCTTTTTTCTAGATCCGAAAAACATCCTTTTTTCTGAAGCTACTTCTTTGGCGACAAGAACCTCTATTTTAGGTCTTTTTTTAGCCATTTTCCCGATAGGCCAATTTTTTGGAGCTCCTTTAATTGGAGAATATGCAGATAAAGTGGGAAGAAAAAAAGCGCTTGTTTTAACGGTGGGTTTCACTTTTTTAGGTCTTGTGGCAAGTGCTTTTGGAATAAAAATGGGGCTTTTATGGCTTCTTTTTGTAGGAAGACTTTTTAGTGGTATTTTTTCCGGGAACCTTTCTATTTGTTTAGCCGCTGTGGCAGACCTTTCTGAAGAGGAAAAAACTAGAACAAAAGGGTTTGGATACCTTGCTATGTTAGCTGGCATCTCATTTATCTTTGGAACTTTCTTAGGAGGAAAATTTTCTGACTCTACTTTAAATCCCTACTTTAATGAATCTCTACCCTTTTGGATTGCAGCTGCTTTTTCTGGTTTCAACTTTCTATTTTTACTTTTTGGTTTTCAAGAAACCTATACTCATCACAAAAAACAACCCTTTCATTTTTGGGAAAGTATCAGCAATATCCAAAAAGCTCTAAGCATAGAAAAACTAAAAAGGATCTATCTTATCTTTTTTTTATTTCTCTTTTCTTGGAATATCCTTTTGCAGTTTACTCCTGTTTTAGCCGTTACAGTATTTCAATTTACCAACTCGGAAATAGGTGACATATCTTCCTTTATGGGCGTTTGTTGGGCTATAGGGGCCGGATTTTTGGTAAAAAGATTGCTTTCTTTTTTTTCTGCTTTAAAGATTTTAGAAACCTCCTTCTTTTGCATTACCATAATTACTTTTTCTTTCATGTTCATAACGAAAGTCTTTTTTCTGATTCTATCTTTAGGTATCGGGGTTATTTTAGCAGGAGTTTGTTGGCCTATTTTTACCAATAAAATTTCACAAAAAGCAGGATCTCATATGCAAGGAAAAGTTTTGGGAATGAGCCAATCAATGCAATCTTTAGCTATGGGTTTATCTCCTTTAGTAGCAGTGACAACCCACATTCAAATCAATCTTCCTTTTTTACTGGCCTCTCTAACCTCTCTTTTTGCAGCAATTTTATACATGCAAAAAAACCGGTAAGTTCTTATAACAAAGATATGAAAAAAGTAGAAGATCTCAAAGAAGCTTTACAAAAGCTGCAAGAAAAACAAAAACCAAAGAACAAAATCTCCTCCCTTTTAGAAGACCATGAAATCCTTTTAGAAACTTCAAAAGACTTAGAAAAAAGCTACAAAGTTCTTCAAGAAAAATACATCCTTCCCAAAGTTTTTTAAGAAAAAGAGATAAGCGCTCTTTGAAGCTTATTCTCTTTAGCAAGATCTATTAAAGAGTTAATCTTTTTCAAAGGAGCTTCATGGGAAATCAACGGCTTTAAAGAAAGTTTTCCTTCCTGAATAAGCCTACAATACTTCGGAATGTCTCGGTCTAAATCAGTCCCTCCCCCCCAAGTACCATAGATTCTTTTTCCCAAAATCAGATCAAAAGGGTCTATCCGGATTGTGCTTTTCTTTTTTACATTTCCCGCAATATAACACACCCCTTTTTTAGAATTTAAAGAGGCAAAGGCCTGTTCCATAGCTTGGATACTTCCTGCAGATTCTAAAGAAAAATCAACTCCTTGTTTTTCTGTAATCTCTTCTATTTTTGAAAGTACTTCTTCTTTAGAAGCATCTATTGTATGAGTCGCTCCCAGCTTTTTTGCTTTTTGGAGCTTCTCTTCTTGAATATCTATAGCGATAATAGGAAAAGCTTTTTGCATGGAAGCTGCTAAAAGAGCGCTCATCCCTATTCCTCCAAGGCCAAATAAAGCAAGAGAATTTCCTTCTTCCAGTTTCATCTGGTTTACAATAACGCCCCCTCCTGTGCAAAAAGCACAACCTAAAAGAGCAGCCTCTTTTAAACAGATATCCTTAGGAATAGAAACCAGCCGATTTTCTGAAATAATAGTATACGTTAGAAAAGTACTAACGGCCCCTGAGTTGACCTTTGTATTTTCTTTTTCATACTGAGTAGAAGATACCTCTTCTCCTTTACTTTTTATCCAAGAGATCACAACGTGATCCTGAGGCTTTACCTTTTCTACCTTTTCTCCAATAGCTAAAACAACTCCAGAGCCTTCATGCCCTAAGGTATGGGGTAGATAGGGATCTTCTCCTTTTAGACCTATAATCTCGTTAATTTGCGTTCTACAAAGCCCGCTATAACACATCTTCACTAAAACCTGTCCCGGCTTCAAAGAAGGGACATTAAGCTCTATTAAGGATAAAGGATGGTTTTGTCTTTCTAAAATAGCCGCTAGTGTTTTCTCCATGGGTCTCCTTTTTTTTAAATAATCATTCAAAAAAGAACAAAGAAGGGATTATACTCAAAGCATCTATAAAAAAAAGATAGAAGAGCTATGGAACTCTCCATTGTTATGTGCAACCACAACTTTGGGCACTACATCTCCTGTGCCTTAGAAGGAATGGCTCTACAAACAACCCCTCCCTTAGAGTTTCTTTTAATTGATGATGCCTCTACAGATGATAGCATCTCTATTATAGAAAGTTATAAAGAAAAAATCCCTTGGATGACTCTTTTAAAAAATCCAAAACGTCTAGGGGCTTATAAAAGCGCCGATGAAGCTTTACGTTATGCAAAAGGAAAATATATTTATTTTGCTTGTTCCGATGATTTGATCTTACCCAACTTTGTGGAGTGTAGTTTATCTTTTTTCCAAACTTATCCCCATGCTGGATTTATATGCTCCGAAGGCTCTTATTTTTGTAAAGAAGATGAAATAAAAAACCCTATTTTAGCCTCTCCTCCTTTACACCAATTTTACTCTCCCACCCAGATCCAGAATTTCAAAAAAAGAAAAAAAACCTTTTTAGGTCACACCTCCATCTATAATCGAAAATATGTTATTGAAGCAGGGGGCGTGCAAGAAAAAGATGGTCCTCTTTGCGACTGGTTTTTCTCACATGTGATAGCTCTCCGTTATGGTTTTGTCTTCGTAGAGGCTATTTTAGCCCATAAAAGAATCCATGAAGCAAACCTTTCCCACGAAAGACATAGTAGAAAAGCATACTGCTCTTACATATTACAGAAAATAGAGACAAAAACTTATCAGGATATAAGAAAATCTTTCCTAAATTATCGAATTTTACAAGAGCTAAGAAAAGAATTCCTAATAGAATTGCTTTTGCAAAAAAAGATAGGGAAAACATTCTTTATTCTTTCAATAAAAGCAATTTTATCGAAGGTAAAAAAGTTTACTTTTTCCGTTTTTAAAAAAATTCGGTTAAAAATAAAGCACTCTCCTCTTCAAAAATCGGAGGATCCATTTTATCAATAGGATTTTGGAAGGCTCTTCCCTCTTTGTTTTTAGA
Organism: uncultured bacterium; assembly: GCA_964351495.1. Classification (GTDB taxonomy): domain Bacteria; phylum Chlamydiota; class Chlamydiia; order Chlamydiales; family SM23-39; genus CAYGOC01. The sequence continues at coordinate 61,802 of CAYGOC010000005.1, read as the reverse complement.
AAAACCTATCCTAGGATAAACCTCTTGCTCTTTAGAAATGACTAACTCATAGACTTTAGGGCCTTTTTTTTCTTGGTTTGAAAAAAGGAGTTCTTGCAGTTCTTTCTCCTTATTCACACGAAAATAAGGCAAACAAAAAGCCTTAGCTAGAGCCTCTATCTTAGCCACAGAAATTCCCCCTTCCTCACTAGAACCAAGGTAATTTCCCTCTAAAAATCCTTTTTGGGTATTTCTTATAGAAAGATATCCCCCATTATTAAAAACAAATATTGACACATTCATTTTATGCTCAAAAATAGTCTGCAGCTCTTGTACATTAAACATAAAACTTCCATCTCCCACTAAACAAACTACTTCAGCCTTAGGCCTTGCCATGCAGGCGCCAAGAACTTGAGGTAATCCCGATCCCATAGAACAAAGCCCCGCATCAATAAGAATCCTTTGCTTGGCTTTGGCAAAAAGAGTTTGTAAGGCGATTTGCACTACTGTACCCCCTCCATCCACTACAACAACCCCCTCTTCTCCTAAAAAGCGGTTTATGATCCTTATCGATTCATAAGGATCGATAACTTCTTCCCCAAGGCTTTTTTGAATAAGGGGTTTTTGGCTAGAGAGAAAAAGCCTGCGAATTTTAGAACAAGCTTGTTGCCAAGAGAAAATATTTAAAGGAGCTACCAAAGAAAGGATCTCCTTTAAAAAAAGGGTAACATCTGCTTGTAAACCATAGTCAATCTTTATCCTTTGGTTTTCTATTTCTGCTAAATCAATATTTACAAGAGCTACTCTGGCTTTATTGGCAAATTTATCCACTAATCCTGTAGTAACCGCAATAGGCAAGTGAGCCCCTAAACAAAGAAGGAAATCACAGGCTTGAACCGCTAAGTTAGCCTCTCTGGTACCAAACATTCCAGGCGATCCTAAATACAAAGAGGACTCTCCCGAAACTATATCTATAGCATTCCAAGTTGCTACGTGAGGCATTTTTGTTTTTTGTAAAAAGCTCTTTAGGAGCTCTTCCCCTTCAGCTAACCTCACTCCATGACCTATCAGCAAAAGGGGTTTTTTCGCTTTATTTAACCCATCGCATATCTCTTTTATTTTTTCCTGATCCAAAGGAAACTTTACAGGCTCCTTTTTAAGGAAAGGAAGGTCAAAAGAGCTAGTTTGCCACTGTAAATCAAGAGGAATCTCAAGGTAAATGGGACCGGGCCTTCCTCTTTTGGCTATTTCAATACATCTTTCTAAAGTTTCCGGTAAATCATCTATATTCTCTAAAGTAAGGGCCAGCTTGGTAATGGGCTTCATTAAAGAAACTATATCTAGCTCTTGAGCCCCCACCTGACGAACCTTAGGAGGTTTTATGTGAGAGAGCCTTACTTGTCCTCCTATACAAATTAAAGGAACAGAGTCAAGCCAAGCAGCAGCTATTCCCGTAAGAGTATTGGTCCCTCCAGGTCCTGTAGTACAAAATAAAGTTCCCAATCCTTTTATCCTTGAAAAAGCTCCTGCCGCAAAAGCCGCAGACTGTTCATGGTGAGTAAATATACACTCCAAACCCATTTTTTGAGCTGAGTCAAACAAATGAACTACAGCGCCTCCCGTCACTCCAAAAACGGTAGTAATCCCTTTTTGTTTTAAAACTGTGGCAATATAATCTGTTACTTTGATCAATTTCCTATCCCGTGTACATGAAAATAGTGACGAGCCTGCCCCCCTTCCACCGGCACAATAGACCCTTGGCAAAAAGAGGCTGCATCAGAACAAAGGAAAACCACCATAGGACTAATCTCTTCCGGAAGACCAAACCTTTTCAAAGAAGTTCTTTCTGACAAGTACTTCTCCGCATGCTCCGGTCTTTCCTGTAATACTTTTTGCCAATGACCCTCTTCCGTTAATACAACTCCAGGAAGCACTGCCGTCATAACTATGTTCTCTGGGGCCAATATCCTCGCCATAGATCTTGTGTAAGCAGTATAGGCTGCCTTCATAGCACAATAAGGAACAGGCCCACTGTTTTCTAAGGCAGCACCCGCTGTAATATTTACAATTCTTCCCCATTTTTGCGATCGCATATAAGGTAAAAATAAATTCACAAGCTCGACATGCACTTCTAAGTTAAGCCTGTATACTCTTTTCCAGTCAGACAAGGAACAACAAGGGTCTGTTACAGATAAGGTATCCCCAACATTGTTAATGAGAATATCCACTTCACCAAACTCTTTCTCTAAAAAAAGTTTTGCTTTTTCCGGAGCGCCTTCTTCCGCTATGTCAATGACAATTCCAAGATGAGAAAGCCCCTCTCCTCGAAGCTCTGATAAAAGCTGATCTGTACGCTCTTTCTTCCTTGAAGTAAAAGCAACCTCAACCCCTTCAGAAGCTAAAGCTTTGACAATAGCTTTTCCAATTCCACTTGCTCCACCTGTAATAAACGCTTTTTTCCCTTTAAGATTTAAATCCATAAACACTCTTTGTATAGTTTAGTTTTTCTAAAAAATTTGTGTAGGAAAGAAAAAGCCTGTCTACATCAGAAGAAACAGTAATATATTGAAAACCAAGCTCTAAAAGATATTCAGCTTGTTCAAGGGTAGTAGCAATTGTCCCTGGTATTTTACCTTTTTCCCGAATCTCTTTTACAGCTACCTTTACCACCTCTTGTAAATAAGGATGCCTTATATCTCCGGGAAGTCCCATGGAGTTTGCCAAGTCAAAAAGTCCTATGAAAAACACCTCTATAGGATCATAAGAAAGAAGCTTCGATATATTTTTTATTCCTTCTAAGTTTTCTATATGAATTACTAAAAGAAGCTCTTCATTCGTTTCTTGCAACATAGAAACGGCATTTTCTTTTTGATATCCACAAGCTTTAGTAAAAGGAGAAAACCCCCTCTTCCCAATAGGAGGAAATAAAGCCAGCTTGATCAATTCTTCCACCTGTTTTGGACTGCTAATATTGGGAATATGTAGTCCTTGAGCTCCTGAGTCTAAAGCCCTTTGTACTTCGCTTATAGTAATCTCAGGAATCCTTACAATAGGAGTTACTCCATGTAAAAAACAACATGTTACATAGTTTGCAATCCTCTCATAAGAAATAGAATCATGCTCCCGATCAAAAATAATAAAATTAAGAGGCGTTTTAGCCAACATTTCTACTGCTGTAAAAGATTGCAAAACAGACCAGGTTCCAAATACAACCTCTTCCTGTAAAAGAGCTTTTTTAAGAAGGTTTTTTCGGATCATCTTCCAACACACTTTTTATGGCTTCTAAAATACTATCCTCTTGCCCTGCCACTACCTGCATAGACCCCATTTTTTCTATTACTTTTTTAGGATCAACTTGATATCTATCACACATCTTTTGTATTGGTTTTGCAAATCCAGAAAAAAGACCCGCTAAGCCGGTACATATACTTAGCGTTTTTGAAAAAGGTAAAGTTTGAATAAACGTACTTTCTGCAAAATCAGCAAGATCTAAAATTTCATGAGCATCTGCAGAAGTTTTGTATCCTAACTTATGCAAAAGCGGAACTAGTATTTCTATAGGACAATTTCCGGCTCCTGCCCCAAACCCCCTGGAAGAAGCATCTAATAAGGTGGCTCCACACTCAGCTGCTAATATAGAATTAGAAACAGCAAGGCCGAGGTTATTGTGAGCATGAAACCCCACTTTAATGCTTAAGTGATCTACCAAAAAAGAGACTTTCTTTTTTACATCCTCAGGTAAATAAGCACCTGCCGAATCCATAAGAATAACAGCTGATGCTCCATATGCCTGCATTAATTTTGCCGACTCCAGCAACCCTTCTTTTGAAGCCATATGGGACATCATAAGTACTCCCAAAACCTCTATATTATTTTTATGCAAAAAAGAGATATGAGTCTCTGTTGTATCTGCTTCTGTGCAGTGAGAAGCTATTCTGAAAGTGTCTACCCCTTTTTCTAAAGCGGGCTTAATATCTTTGTCTAAAGTTGCAAAACCAGGAATAGCATGAACACTTAACTTTCTTTTTTTTATGGCCTTTCTAGCCGCTTGAATCATTTCTAAATCAGAATGAAGCGCAAGACCTACCTGGAAAGAACTAGCACCGATACCATTTCCATGCCCTACTTCTATATACGAAGGACCAGCGGTATCTGCTTTTTTTGCATAAGAAAAAATATGCTCACAGGAAAGCTGATGGGAAACAGCATGGTTTCCATCTCTTAAAGAAACATCACTAATTTCTATATAGTGAGACATCAAACAGCCCTCATTGCATATTCTTCTGCAACCTGTATAGCCGCACAGTTTATAATATCTAAGTTTCCTGCATAACAAGGAAGATAATCTCCCCTACCCACTACTTGTACCGTTAACATTAAAACATCCCCTTGAAAGCTTGGAGGGATTTTTAAAGAGTATCCCGGTACATAATCTTGCATTTTACGTAAAATTTTTGAAACCCCCTCATTAATGGAATGCATACTAGCATGCTTCCCCTTAATATATAGAGTCGTCTTCATATCAATTTCAGGAACAGCTGGATTCAAAACAAGTATCACTTTCACTTTTTGACAACCGGAAAAACGGGAAACAGCAAGCTCTGTTCTCCCTATATACTCGTCAATATTAATTCGAGTCCCTTTACCTGCACTCTTTGCAGCAATTGTAGAAACCACTTCAATAGCTTCTACTTGCTCTGCTCTGGATACAATCTCATGAATTAAAGGAATGGCTGTCTGACCACCACAACTGACTAAGTTCACCTTTTTTGTAGAAGAGGTCTCTTGTAAATTTATAGAAGGGACTATAAAAGCCCCCGTATGAGAAGGGGTTAAGTCTATAATATACTTATCAAGAGGAGACAAAAGCTTATTATGAATAAGATGTGATTGGGCATTCGTTACATCAAAAACTAAATCGTACAAACGGGGATTATCTACAAGAAATTGTATCCCCCCAAAAGAGGTGTAAACCCCTTTGTTTTTAGCAAAACTTATGCCATATGAATTTTCATTTCTTCCAACAAAAGCCACACACTCTAACTTAGAAGAACCGAGCACCTTTACCAATAAATCTGTAGCTAACTTCCCCGTTCCCAGAATAGCTATTTTTAGCCTCTTCATCATAAACTCTGCAAAGGTAACAAAATGCTTTTTGCCCCAGCAAGATTTAATCTATTTACTATCGGACGAGAACTATCTAAGGCAGTAACAACTACTGTCTTATCCTCAAAAGATACTTTATCTGGATTTTGAACCGTGAAATCAAAACCTGGATATTTCAAAAAATGTCTCTCTTTATTGTCGTCGTAAATCTGGGTTATATCCTGAAAATGACAAGGCATGTGATAGGCTAAAATAGGAAGCATTTGAGCTGCTCCAAAAGCACATATAGACTCTTTTTTTAAAGAACAAATCTTATTTGAAAGATTTTTTAAAGAAGCTTTAAATAAATCATAAGAAGAAAGAATCTCTTCCGCCTTAAAAGAGGAAAAAAGAGGAGTTACACTTTCTTTTTTCCCTTTCACAAAAGCAAAAAGCATCGTTCCTCCCCACATAGAATAATTAAACGTGTGAGCAACATAAAAACAGCCTAAGATCTCCATTAAAGTAAGTATTGAATTGGAGGAAAAATACTGTATATGCTGGTGAAATATCTGATCAAACCGATTATTTCTAACAAGTGTGTCTAAACTAGGAACTTCTATTACAAAGTAAGTGCCTATATCTACCTTTTGTACAAGAGATTCTAAAACCGCTTTTGGATTTTCAATATGCTCAAAAGTATGCGCTGAAACAACTAAATCTGGGCTCCTTCCTAAGACTTGTTCTATATCTAAATCTTCCACAAACCCCCCTAACAGATTAATTTTTTCTGTTAAGGCTATGTTCTTTTCTTCCCAAATAGGATCTACCCCGAAAAGGGACTTTCCTTTGTACTCTAACTGCCTTAATAAAAAGCCGTCATTACAACCAATATCGAAAATAGTCTCAAATTTTTTCCCTGGAAATAGCTTTTCGACAAACCGAACAAAAAACTCATTTCCCCCTTTGGCAATGGCACTTTTAGAACCTCTATGAGTGTAAGTACGATCGTAGACAAAATTAGGATCTATAACAGAGGTTAACTCTCCATGAAAACAGCTTTCACAAAAAGAAAATCCCTGATCTACTCCCTCAGAAAAAGGAAATTCAGCAGTCTCTTCAGAAGAAAGATAAATTCCCGTAAAGGGAAGAGAAGGCAACGAAATAAGCTCTTTTATAGGAGAAGAACAAGCATTACAAAAAGAGTTTTTTTTACGTAAAAGACTCTTTTTTTCTTTTGCACTGACAATCTGCGACATAAACTCACTTCTGTTTTTCTATTTTTAAAGCGAGATCATAACAACATCAACTTTTGTAAGGCAATTATTTTTTAGCTGCAAAAAACCCTAGAAACTTAGGGTATAAACCAGTAATAATCTCCTGTATACCCTACCTTATCAAAAAGCTCTTTCCACTCTTCTACATGCAAGATCGTCTTTGCTGTTAAATTCCAGCTAACCATAAGCTTTTTTTCTTCTTCATTGCGATAGGCATCTACTGTGATGAAAGCTCCTTTTCTGGAAACTCTCATAATCTCTTTTAATGCTTTTTCTAACTCTTGTTTTTCTAGATTGTGAATAGTATTAATGGAGATAACCAGATCAAAGCTTTTATCTTCAAAAGGAAGCTCTTGCGCATTTGCCACTTTTAAAAAAGGACGGAGGCTCTCTATAGAATGGGAAATGGCATATTCAGAAACATCAATTCCGGCTATAGAAATCCCCGGAATTTTTTGAGTAAAATCATACAGCATAAACCCTTTTGCGCATCCTACGTCCAATACAGCATGCTCTTTCGTAAGACCATAATACTTTTGAAAAGAAGGAACTACAGGCTGCCAAAACCTCGGATGGTAATTATAGCCTCCATAGCCATGCTTTCTTTCTCCATCGAAAAACTCTTTTCCAAATTTTCTCGCAACTTCTCGATCTTTTTCTGTTTTTTCTTCTCCCCTTTTTTGTACATCTCTTTTAGCTTTTGGATAATGCTCTAATAAATCTACTTCTTGTCCCATAACTCACTCCTTATGCACATACTCTAAAGGTTCTTTTATAATTGCAGAATAACTTCTCTCTACCCAGGCTAAAGTCTCTTCTATCCCCTGTTCTAAAGAAATTTTGGGAGACCATCCTAAAGATCTCGCTTTGGTAGAATCTATGACATAAGCTTTGTCTTGTCCTAGTCTCTCCTCTACCTCTTCTACCCTTTCAGAAAAGGTTTCTCCCATTTTTTTACATATGGTTTCTACTACAAAACGGACAGACACTCCAAAATCTGGTGATAGATGGTAAATCTCTCCCACATCTCCCTGTTCCATAATGAGCCTTTCCCCTTCTGAAATATCCCGGATATGAATATACGATTTTACCGCCTTTCCTCCTCCATGAAGAGGAATCTTTTTTCCCTGTTTTAAGTAGATAATCGTTCTGGGTATAATCTTAAAAAGCTGCTGATAAGGTCCGTATACATTCGTAGAGCGTATCATTACCAAGGGAAAGGAGAAGTTTTTATAAAAAGTAAACAGAGACAAATCCCCCGCAGCTTTTGAAGCTGCATAAGGAGTACTCGGGTTTAAGGGGGCCGTTTCAAAAACCTTTCCGGAGCAAGTCCCATACACTTCCGGAGAAGAGATATGGACATACTTTTTTAAAAAAGGCTGCCCTTTTAGTAAATCGGCCAGTTTTGTAATAGCCACCGCATTAGTCTGAAACCAATGATGAGGGTTTTTCCAACTAGGAGCTACCTCACTTTGTGCAGCAAAGTTTACAACATATTCCGGCTGAAAAAGCTCTAAACAGTTTGCAAGCTTTGTAAGATCCCTATTTAAATCAATCTTTTCAAAACGAAAGCGGGAACTTTTCCGGTTTTTATAAGGCAAAAAAAGAGCGCTCTTCTCTTCTGATCTACTTACCCCAAAAACTTCATACTCTTCTTTTTCTAAAAGAAGATCGATAAAATCTGCTCCGGAAAAGGAGTTGCTTCCTATTACGAGTACCTTTTTTCTTTTCATATAATGCTCCTTTAAAATGGGCCTGAAAAGCTACTACTGGGAGTATCTAAAGGGGAGCTTTCCTTTTGTTGTAAAAGCGTTTGTAAAAGCTCTTCAGAAAGCTTTTTCTTTCCCATTATTCCCAAGATAGAAGCTGCTATATCCTCTGAAAAAGGATAAAAATGGTTCGATAAAGACCAGCTTGTACCTTGATGTTTGTCGGGAAAAGTAATTCTTTTGGGAGCTGCTTTTAAAGAAATTCCACTTTCTACAATAGAAGCTATAATCTCCGCTGCAAAACCGCACGTTTTCCAATCCCCATCTAACACCAACACTCTTTTTGTCTTGTTAACGGAGGTATATACAGTCTCAAAATCAAACGGCTTTAAACTCCGCAAATCAATAAGCTCTACAGAAACTTCTTTTCCCAAAAAAGAGAGCGCCTTCAATGCTTCTAAAGTCATGTGAGAAGAGGCTATAACAGTAATGTCTTCTCCTTCCTGAACCACTTTTGCTTTCCCTAAAGGAACTGTGTACAAATGAGAAGGCACTTCTCCTTGAATCCCATGTATCCATCTATGCTCGATAAAAACCACAGGATCCTCTTCATATACGGCAGATGCTAAAAGCCCTTTTGCATCATAAGCATTGGAGGGAGCAACTACTTTAAGACCCGGAATATGGGCAAACAAACTATGCAAAGTCTGTGAGTGCTGCGGACCTTGTCCCCATCCTTTTCCTACAATTAACCTTATTACTAAAGAGATCTTTTTCTTCCCCGCAAACATAAAACGCCACTTTGCTGCGTTGTTAACTAGCTGGTCTAGAGCTAGGAGAAAAAAATCAACCCTTTGGTGAGTCATAATAGGACGATGCCCCATGATAGCGGAACCAATCGCAATTCCTGTCATCCCATTTTCAGATACAGGCATATCCAAGACCCTATCTTTGCCATATTTTTCATAAAGCCCCAAAGTAGTTCCAAAAATCCCTTTTGGATCCGATACACCAAGCCCCATTACATATACATCAGGATCAGAAGCTAAAAGCTGGTCTGTCCCTTCTAAAATAGCTTCTGCAGTGGTAATGGTTTTCATAAGAGCACCTCTTCAAAAGAAGGATAAGGGGCTTTTTCTGCTTCTACAAAAGCCTTCTCGATCTCCTCTTCTATTTTTTTCTTCTCTTCTAAAAAAGACTTTTCGTCCCATATACCTCTTTCTTTCAGCCTTATTTCCTGTTTTTTTAAAGGACATCTTTGCTTAAAAAACGCTACCTCTTCTTCTGGCCTATACCCTAAATGATCATCTTCATACATGCCGCAATGCTCTTTCACTCTATAGGTAGTAAATTCTATATAAACGGGCTTTTTCTCTTTTCGTAAAAAAGAAAAAGCCTCCTTTGCAAGAGAAAAAACCTCTTCTACCTCATTTCCCTCATCAGAAAAAAAAGTCTTGATTCCATGCGCCTCTGCTATTTTTATCCTCGATCTTGTAGGAGACTGCCTAACCGATAAAGGGGAATAAACAGAATAAAAATTGTTCTCACAAATAAAAAGAATAGGAAGATCTTGCAAAGAAGCAAAATTTAAAGACTCAGAAAACACTCCCTCTTCTGTAGCCCCTTCTCCAAAAAACACCAGTGTCGCTCCCTCTTTTTTTCGCAATTTTTGCGAAAAAGCAACTCCTACTGCCAAGGGTATTGTACCTCCTACAATAGGAGTGGAAGCCAAAAAGTTAGCCTCTAAATCGATCAAGTGCATCGACCCTCCTCTACCCGAGCAGCATCCCGTTTTTTTTCCATGAATCTCCGCTATCATAGAAAAAAGATCTCCTCCCTTTGCCAAGTAATGAGCATGAGACCTATGATTACCTAACACATAATCAGTATGTAAAGCAGCTTTACAAACCCCTACAGCTACCGCCTCTTGCCCTATACTTAAGTGAACAGGGCATCTCATATTTTGCTTTGGATAATGGCTGATTATAGCCTCTTCCACCAGGCGGATTTTCAGAACAGCATAAAAAAGCTCTAAAGCTTTCTCATCTTCTATTTTTTTCACTTTAAAAGCCTTGTCAGATACTTTAAAAATTGTGACTTACGAACAGGATCTCTATTACCTACAATTTGAACATCTAAAGCAGCAGCAATAGCTCCAAAAAAACCCACTAGCTCAACAGGAAGATTTTTGAAAGCAGCTAAAGAAGAAAGAGCAAAAAAACTATCGCCCGCTCCTATTCTATCTACCGCTCTATCATTTAAAGCGGGAATCTCTTGCCCATTTGCACTGTTTGCACTTTTACAAATAACCCCTTGTACACCCCGTGTAATAGCAATATAATTTGCCTGCATCTTAGAAAGAATATCTTCTATTAAAAAATCAAGGGGACTATAGCGATCATGAAAAGCAAGTCTAGCCTCCGGTTCGTTTAAAGAGATGAAGTTTGCCCTTTCATACCTAGAAATAGCATGAAGACCTCTGTTCCCCGAGTTAATCTGTGTGTTAATCGCTAAAAAAGAGGGGAGTTTGCTAATTTTTTCTGCGACAGAGGGGCTTAAAAACCCATTTCCAAAATCACAAACAAGCACTAAGTCTGCCTTTTCTGAAAGAGACGTCAAAAGATCTTCTAAATTTTCTCTTTTTTCTTTTTCTAAAAGTTCCGCATTACAAGAATAGGTCTCAAAAAGCTTAGAAAGAGTAGCTCCCTCTTTTAAGACATATCGCTTTTTAATAAGGGTCTCTTTTTGCGTTGTCGATAAAAAGTGAGATTTTACTTTTGGATTTAATTTTTCCCTTATCCAAGATTCGTAGGGACAAGAGAAACCAAGACCGGTAACTAAATCCACGTTAGGAGTAAACTCGGCTAGATGATTTGCTAAAATAAGAGATCCCCCTAAAAACTGCTCTTTTTCTCTACAAGAAGCTACCATGTGAATCCCTTTACCAGCCTGCCCTAAAGGATCTACATATTGATAAACATCTAAAATAGCATCTCCCACAACGAGTACTTTTATCTCAGAAAAAGCCTCTACTTTCTCTATGAGCTGCCCTAAAGTGTATTTCCCCTTAATTGTGCGTAAAAACTTTTGCACTCCCTTAGGCATAGGATCAAAAAATTGGTTCAATAAAGAAGAAGAACTAAAAACAATGTCATCTGTAAAATAAATAGTTCCCTTATGAGCCTCTACCGATCTTCTCTCTTCTGTAATTTTTTGGGTTACATCCTTTTCTTCTTCTTTATATTCAACGCCCTTTACATAAATATCAGGCTTTATCCGAGATATGGAAGAGACCGCATCAGGAGAGTCATTTAACACTACAAAATCTACACAATCTAACGCAGCTATCGATTCCATCCGAAGCTCTTGATGGAAAACAGGCCTACCCGGCCCCTTATTCACAAATCGATCCGGAGTGAGGGTAACAATTAAAACATCCCCTTGTTTTTTAGCTTCCCGAAGATGCCGAATATGTCCCGGATGCAAAAGATCAAATACACCGTGACACTGAACAACCTTTTTCTTTTCCTGTTTATAAGATAGAAGAAGAGAAAAAATCTCTTCGTATGTTTTTATTTTTGTAGACATAACTCAGGCTCTTTCTCCATTAAATATTCTCCCGACTTATCTACCAAAGTATGCAATAAAATAAAATGAGCCGACTCTACAAGGCCATATTCTTTACTGGGGACCCAGTAATTAATATCTCCTAAAAACCGAAGAGGATTCTCTTCTGAAAATCCACTTAAAGTAAGAATGTTCGCCCCTTTTTTTTGCGCTGCAAGGACTCCTTGTAAAATGTTTTTAGACTCCCCCGAACTACTAATCGCTATTACCAAATCCTGTTTCTGGAGACACTTTTCTAAAGGGAAAGAGAATACCTTTTCATACCCAAAATCATTGGCAATAGCCGTTATTTGGCTAATTTCATAAAAAGTAAAACTGGGAATGCTCAGCTTATTTAGCCAATCAACAGAAAAATGAGAAGCAATAGCAGCGCTTCCTCCATTTCCTAAAAAATAGGCTCTGCCCTTTTCTTTTTTTACTTTTTGCAAAAGTACGTAGGTAGCTAAAAAAGCCTCCTCTTCAGAAAGCTCCCTTTCCTTGTTAGAATAAACAGAAGACCCAATAAGCTTTTGTAATAGAAAAGACTGCTTGCTAAACATGCTCTTTTTTCCCCAAATGATAAAACCAACTTTTAGTAGCCTCTGCAATCTTCTCTGAATCCCATAAAGGAGCTTCCTTAAAAGAGTCGATGTTTTCTACAAGAGTTTGGACCCCTTCCTCTATAGACACTTGCGCCTTCCAACCAAGAAGCTTTTCTATTTTCCCTACATCCGCAAAAGTACAGTCAGGTTCACCCGGCCTTTTAGGAATAAAAACAAAATCGCCCCCCAACAGTTTTACAATATAATTTACGCTATGATGCTTCGAGCTTCCCACATTCATAATCTCTTGCTTTACACTAGATTTTGCTGCCTCATAAAAAGCTTTAGCTACATCCGTTACAAAAGTAAAATCTCTTGTTTGCTTTCCATCTCCCACTATCGTAAAAGGTTTTTTATGTAGCTTTTGCGCCATAAAAACCCCAAATACCGCTCCATAAGTTCCCGAAGTTCTAGCTCTGAGACCATAGACATTAAAAAGACGTAGAGAAACAACAGGAAGTTGATATACCCTCCCCCAATGAAGTACCAGCTCCTCCCCTAAGTATTTAGTCAAAGCATACGGATATTCCGTAGAAATAGGCGCCGTTTCAGCAGTGGGAAAAATATTTGCTAGCCCATAGCAAGAAGAAGATGCTGCATAGAGAAACTTTTTCACCTTCGCTTTTTTCGCGCATTCTAAAACAGAAAAAGTCCCGTCTACGTTTACAGAAAAATACTCTTTAGGCTCTTCAATAGAGGGCACTATATCTGCCAAAGCCGCTAAATGAAATACCCAATCCACCCCTTTAAAAAAAGGAGCTATCTCTTTTTCGTTACGAATATCTACTACTTGTAAAGAGACGTTTGGATTCTCTAAAGCCTTTTTCAGATAATCTTTTTTTCCTCTAGAAAGGTTATCGAGCACCACAACCTCTAGACCCTCTTTTGCTAAAAGCTCTACTACATGACTTCCTATAAACCCCGCTCCCCCTGTAACTAACGCTTTCATACAAGGGCTATCTCCTTCATCTTTTTCACATTAAAATAGCTAGCATCCTCCAAAGATTTGGGAAATAAATCTTTTTCAAAAGCTTTTTTCAAGTCTTCTACTGCTTGCTCTATCGTAAAACGGGGGAAAAACTGTAATTTTCTTCCTATCTTTTCAGAAGAAATATGATAAGACCTAGGATCATCTGTCTCTACTGTTTCGACCACAACATCAGATCCTATCTTCTTTTGCACAAGATGGGCCAAATGAGAAACAGAATGGTTTTCATATCCCACGTTGAATATTTCTCCCTGAATTCTTTCTTTAGGACTTTCTAAAATATGAATATAAGCTCTTACCATATCTTCTATATGAATATTCGGACGAAGTTGATCACCTCCAATCACCTGCACTTTTCTTTTATGAAATGCATGGTTTGCCAAAATATTGACGATCAAATCAAGCCTTTGCCTTGGAGATACTCCACATACAGTAGCAGGTCTTACTACGACTGCCTCAAAATCTTCTGAAAGATACTGAAATAAGATCTTTTCACACTCCGCCTTAAACTTAGAATAGTCAGTTAAAGGCTCCAAAGAAACCGTCTCATCCACATTTTTTTCTTGTTTAATGCCATACACAGAAGAAGAAGAGGCATAAATGAACCGCTTTACTCCTTGTTTTTTAGCAAGCCTTACAAAAGGCTCAAAACTATCTAAATTGATCGACTTACCCAAAGCAGGATTGAGCTCAAAACTAGGATCATTGGAAATACACGCAAGGTGAATTACGGCGTCTATCCCTAAAAGAGATTCTTCTACCGCCTTTTCATCTCTAATATCTGCTTTGACAAGAGAGAGGTGAGGATGCCCTTTTATGGAAGAAAAAACCTGTTCCCCATACAAAAAAAGATCCAAGACTGTTACCTTGTACCCTTTTTGCAAAAGGTGAAAAACTAGTTTTGACCCAACATAACCTGCTCCTCCCGGAACCAAAATGTGCATAACTCACCCCTCCTAAAGAAAAACCAAATTAATCAGACTGAAGTTTTATCTCAAGCAGATTCTCTGGCTTCATCAATCAGTCCGATTTCTTTAAAATGAGCCTTATTATCTCGCACAAACTGGGGATAGCTTTCATCGATTTCTACTAAAGGATGCATAAAGACTTCTCCTTCCCAGGCTTGTTTTGTTTGAGGACTGGGGTTTTCCCAATGAATCCAATGAGTTACTTTCTCCCGAAAATTAGCATACCCTCCCATGTAAGAAAAATGCCAGCCTCCCTTGATAAGAGGAACCTGTACCTTTTCTCCACTTAGCTTATAAGGAAACTTTTTTGCTTTTTTACCCGTTCTTGGTTTTATCCCGGGAACATCTGTGCACTTTTCAAAACAAATACGGCATCTCAACCCATTTAACTCCGCTGGAGCATACTTTAAATAGCGAAGCTGAATTCCTATAGTTCCTATCCAGTCTTCACTATCAGGCGCTTTTCTGTTTAGAAAATGGCGATACATTTTTTGCTCAAACGCAATAACGGGATTTGTCTCGATTAACTGCTTGGCAAACTCTATAGAAGAAGCGGGAGGTATCTCGTCCGCATCAGAAAACAGTACTAAATCATCATCTTTCCCATTTTCTAAAAGCCATTTTTTAGCATAATTTTTCTGACAGTTTTCTCTAGATCCTGCACACTCTCCTTGCAAAGTATCCATCTTTAAATAGACTATTTTGTCCCGGTACTTAGCAAATCTATCCCAGTTATTCTCTAAGTTGTACAGTTTTTTCAACCCTCTATGGCTCATAGCAGATTCTACTATTACAAATTTATCTACATGGTCATAAAGCTCTTCCAAACGAATCTGCAAAACGTCAAACTCATTAAAAAAGATAAAGCAATCATACACTTTAGCCTGCAAGGAAGCTAAAAGCAGAAAAAAAACAAAACACCATTTTTTCATAAAATTCTCCTGAAATATTTTTTTGTAAAAGTCGAACCACTCTATCTAAACATTCTCTTTTCGAAAAGACTTTCTTTCCTTTTCTAGATGCTTTTTCTTAACAAAAAAAACTTGTCTTTTAAAAACCCATAAGGGGAGAATAACCCCCATTTTTTAACCATAAGGATTGTTCTATGAAAAAATGGGGTTTTTTATTTGCTTGTTGTGTTTGTTTCACCTCCTCTTTGTTCTCTAAAGTGTATGACTGTTTCTTGTTTTTCAATGAACTCGAAGTTTTGCAAATCCACTTGGAAGAGCTTTATGACCATGTAGATAAATTTGTTCTTTTAGAAGCTTCTCAAACCTTTAGCGGAAACAAAAAGCCCTTCTATTTTGAAGAAAATAAAGCTCTTTTCTCCAAATACCTGGATAAAATCATCCATATAAAACTAGATGATTGGCTAGAAACCGATAATCCTTGGAAAAGAGAAGAATATCAAAGAAAAATGCTAATAAAAGGACTCAAAGGCCTTCAGGACTCCGATGTAGTCATTGTCTCTGATACAGATGAAATTGTAAAACCACACGAGCTCCCTAAGATGATCCAAACTCTTTCTAGAAGAAAGCGGATTTTAGGTTGTGGTTGTGACTTTTACCGTTTCTACTTAAATAGAAAAGATCCTTCTCGTTTAGTGGGTCCCGCTATCTCTTTATTTTCTGTAGTAAAAAGAATCGGAACAGATGGAATTAGAAATGAGAGATACAAACATTTCTACCCTTCTGGAGGATGGCACTTTAGCAATATGGGCGGCTTTGCTTTATATCATGAAAAAATTCACTCTTTTTCTCACTTTCAAGACTTTGACCTATCTACACAAAACATTCCCAATATCCATAAAGCTATACAAAACTTTGAAAGAGTGGAAGTGGACTCCAGTTTTCCAAAATGTATCCAAGAAAACATGGACTATTACATCCAAAAAGGCCTTATAGATACAGGGGATATTTACTATAACTAACTCTTTTGAAAAAGGCTCTTTGCTTTTTTAAAAACTTCTTCTGGAGAAACTCCCCTTATGCATTCCATGCTAAAGCAACCCCTGCTTCTATGGCAGGGATAGCAGGGGAGTTTTTTCACTAGTACTTCCGCTTTCTCATTTAAAGGTCTCCAGTTTTCTATGAGATTGATCCCTGTATAAATCAAAACAGACGGGATAGAAAAAGAAGAAGCTACATGACCTGCTACCGTATCTACAGCAATCAACCCCTTTGCTTTTTTTACTAACAATACATATTCCTCCCAAGAGGCTTCCCTATAAGAAAAAGAAGAAGAGGCAAGACCTTTTACCACCTCTTCTACCTCTTTTCTCTCTTTTTCTCCTTTTCCCGTAAAAACCAAATGAATATTTTCTAAGGAAAGTTTTTCTACGAGTTTTTTCCAGTAGGGGATAGGCCATTTTTTTAAATCACTTCCTGTCCCCATATGAATTACAATATATTCAGAAAAACTCTCCTCCTTTTTTATAGAAGCAAAAAGAGAGGGCTTTAACTTCTCTTTTTCAGAAATTGTAAGAAAAAACAGAAGATCTAAAAAATAATAGGCAGCCGATTTTTTCTCCCACTTCCATTTTTTAGGATGGGTAAGCAGTGGAGAAAAGCCGCCAGAGCTATATCCAATTCTAACAGGAATTTTTGCTTTGTATAAAAGAGGTATAGCATTCGGAAAGTGATATCCTAAATCAATAGCTACTTCATACTGTTCTTGTTCGATTTCAAAAAGAGCTTTTCGAAAGCTATTCTTATAGTTTCTCCACTTTTGAAAAAAAGAACGCTTTTTTCTCTCAAGCTTCCAGTGATCTAGATAGTGTATTTTTTCTACCAAGGGATGCTTTTCTAAAACACAAGAAGAAGAACTTGCTACTAAAATTCCTATCTTTACACCAGGAATATACTTATGTAAAACAGGAAGAAGGGAACTCATCAAAAGAACATCTCCTAAATGAGCAATATTCGAAAGTAAAACCTTTTTGGGCTCCTTAAAAGAAAAGTGTTTTTTCGAAAAAAAGGTTTTCCCTTTCAAAAAAAGATCCACCGCATGAAGTAGAAAGAGAGCCTTTTTATTTTGGATTAAATATTTCCCTCTAAGAGGAGATTTTTTTTTCTCTTGCACAAAGCTTTTCCTTGTATACAATAACTAATTCTTATGGGAAAAAATCATTTTTACGCTTTTCTTCCTCTACTCCACGACCAAGTAGGACACGTATATACTTACCATATAGCCGTGGAAAAAGCAGTAAAAAGTCTACAATGGGACTATATAGCCTTAGTTCCCCAAAACACCCCTCTATCCCTTACCCAAAATTGGAAAAGAGTTCTTCCTGAAGATTCCTGGAAAAAAAAGAAAACCTCAAAAAAAAAGATCTCCCTATTCTTTCGTCACTTTTTCTCTTTAAAAAAAGAGATTCACAAAATGCCTCCCTATTCTATTTTTTTCTTAGAACACTTTGAAGTGTTTCATATGGCCTCTCTCTTTTTTGCCCTTTTTTTCTCTAGAAAAAAATTACGACTTTGGATTTTACACCGCTATGTATACCGGGGAAAGAAGAAGCACTTCTATACCTTACTTCATTTTTTATTCCGGTTTCGCCTTGGGGAAAAAAACTTTCAACTTTTTTCCGATAGTGAACTTTTGCAAAAAGGGCAAGAACCTCATTTTAAAATACCTGTTACCGTTCTTCCCATACCTCATGGAAATACTCATTTTACCTCTAAAAAGAGATCTTCCTTTTTATGGTGGCCCGGAGGCTCTATACGAAAAGAAAAAGGGCTTTTTGAAATTCAGCAGCTCTCCTTGGAGCTTCTGCAAAAAAAAAGTTCTTTGAAGCTCCTTGTCGCAGAGACCGCCAAGCCTTTTCTTTGTAAAGAAAGCTACCCTTTTTGTCAGTTTATACAAGAGGAGCTTACAAGAGAGGAGTTTTCTAGCTTTTTACAGGAATCTTCTTTTATTCTCCTTCCTTACGATCCTACAGTCTACAAAGAGGGAACCTCCGGTATTTTTGTAGAATCTATCATTGCAGGAAAAATTCCTGTAATCAAAGAGGGAAGTTGGCTTGCCTTTGAAGCAAAAAAACTCGGTATTTCAGAGGTGATTATAGATTGGAATAAAGAGATCTTATCCCAAATAGAAACTCTTTCTAAAAATGAGTCCCTTCTTGTAAGACTACAAAAAGCACAAAAGCTGTATGAAAACTACCACTCTATCCCTTCTTTTGCCTCTTGTTTACAAAAAAGCTTTTATAAAGAAGTAGAAGCTAGACTTGTAGATTGAATCTCCCAGAAAAGAGCGTACCTTCCCTTTTTCTGTAACAGCTCTTCATGCGTTCCTCGTTCTACAACAGAGCCTTCTTCTAAAAAAAGGATCTGATCTGCTTTCGTAATAGTAGATAGTCTATGTGCTACTATGATTAACGTAATCTTATGCTGAAATTTTTCTAAAGCCTCTTGAATTAGATGCTCTGAATAGCTATCCAAATTACTCGTAGCTTCATCTAAAATTAAAATCTCAGGTTTGCGCAAAAGAGCTCTTGCTAAAGCAATTCTTTGCCTTTCTCCCCCGGAAAGACGATAACCTCTCTCTCCTAAAACTGTCTCCCACTTATTGGGAAGTCTCTCAACAAACCCTAAGGCCCCTGCTATTTTTGCAGCTTCCTGTACTTCTTCTTTAGTAGCCGTTAACTTCCCAAATAAGATGTTTTTTTCAATGGTTTCATTAAAAATAAAGGTGTCCTGGCTTACAACTCCTAAGCTATCTCTCCAAGAACCGATATCTTGTTCCTCTAAAGATCTGCCATCCACTAGGATCTCCCCAGAAGAAGGCCTATAAAGACGAATAATCAAATCTAAAAGAGAAGACTTTCCTGCACCCGAAGGCCCCGCTAAGGCTAAAGTCTCTCCTTTTTTCACAGAAAAAGAAAGATTTTGTAAAACAGCTCTTTTATTTTCTTCGTAGTGCAAAAAGACGTTTTTAAAAGAGAGACTTTTTGTAAAAGGAAAATGAATCCCCTGTTTTTCTATTGAAAATTCCTTATCTTCTTTTTTTAAGATCTCATTCACCCTTCCTATAAAACCTGTATGCTTGGCTAAATTAGCTGCATAATTTGCCAGAATTTGCGCTCTGGAACTCAGTCTGTACGTTATACTTAAAAAAGAAAGTAAAATGGCTAGCGTGTTGTTTTCCGATAAAAAAAAGGGACCCGTCAAAAGACACACGCCCACTAAAACAACTCCCATCATCTCGTTGAAAGGAGATAAAGATTGCACCAAAAGAGTCTGCTTTTTCGTTACCTTGCCAATATGAAAAATACTTTCGTAAATATTTTCTCTCGCTTTTTTATGACGGTTGAATGTGAAAATAAGCCTTAAAGCTTGCAAATTTTGAACCGCATTTTTAGTAAAATCAGCCTGGAGCCTAATTAACTTTTGCGAAGTGTTAGAAACCTTTTTTACTACTTTTTTTTGCACCCAAAAAAGGAGGGCGAAAGAGAAAAAAATAATACAGGTCAAGGAAAAAGAGAGGGAAAAAAGTAAAAAAGAAAGAACTAACGCTGTAAAAAAAGAAATCAATACTTGATTACACGCTTCCGTAAAATGGGGGATCATATTAGAAGGAGAAGAGGTATACTCCACTAGGTCCCCAATTTTATATTTGCTCACCTGAGAAAAGCTAAAATGAAAAATCTGCTCATAAATCTTCTTCTGTACATCACACTGCACTTTTATACTTAACTTAGTAAGACAAAGCTGCCCAAAAAAAGAAAAAGAGCTTCGTAGAATCTGAAAAAAAATAGCCAGGATAGTAAAAAACCGAAATGCTTCTGTGTGGTTGAGTTTTTGTAAAAAAGGGAAAAATGCGCCTACTTTAAAGGGGAGAAAAGTCGTTACTTCTTTTTCTAAAGAGCTTAAAGCTAAAACAATAAATGTAAAAGAAGCTCCCTCTAAAAGAGCAGCCAAAAAGTGCAAGGAAAAAAAAGAAAAAAAAAGAACTCCGTTTTTTTTCTTGTCTTGTATAAGAATTTGGAAAAAGGGTGTTTTAAAAAAGCGCATGAAACAAAAATAGCAAAACCTCTCTTTTTCCTATAGAATTTCCATCTCTCTTTTCTGATAAAACCGCATCAAATCCCGAAAATGAGCTGCTTCTTCAAATCGCTTCTCTTTCGCCGCTTGCTTCATTTGCTCTTCACATTCTTGAATCTTTTTTTCTAACATCTCTTTAGAAAACTCTTCTAAATGTAAAGCTGTTTTACTTGGGGCTGTCTCTTGAATTCCAAAAGTTTCTTCCAAAGACTCGGCTATACTCTTAGAAATGGTTTTTGGGGTAATGCCATGCTTTGTATTATGCTCTATCTGTTTTTTTCTTCTCTCTTCGGTAATTTCTAAACATCTCTCTATTGATCTTGTTCTTTTGTCTGCATACATAATTACCCTTCCCTTATCATTTCGGGCCGCCCTTCCACAGGTTTGGATAAGAGCCGTTTCACTTCGCAAAAATCCCTCTTTGTCTGCATCTAAAATCAAGACCAAAGAAACCTCTGGGATATCCAGCCCCTCTCTTAATAAGTTGATTCCCACCAATACATCAAATCCTCCTTGCCTTAGCTCTTTTAGAATACGCATCCTCTCTAAGGTATCCACATCAGAGTGCATATATTTTGCTTTTACCTGCAAATCCGATAGGTATTTTGCTAAGTCTTCTGCCAGCTTTTTTGTAAGGGTAGTTACCAAAACTCTTCTTCCCTCTTCTACCTCTTTTTGGATCTCCTCTAATGCATCTTCTACCTGAGAAGAAAGGGGCCTTATCTCTATTTCAGGATCTAAAAGACCGGTAGGACGGATTATCTGCTCTACTACTTCCCCTTTTGCCTCTTGAAGCTCCCAAACCCCCGGCGTAGCAGAAACATAGATAACTCTATGAAAGTGGGCGTATGCTTCTTCAAATTTTAAAGGTCTATTGTCTAAAGCAGAGGGGAGTCGAAACCCAAACTCTACTAAAGAAGATTTTCTAGAACGATCTCCATTATACATCGCATGCATTTGAGGAAGGCTTTGGTGAGATTCATCTATAAAAAACAAAAAGTCTTCCGGAAAATATTCTAAAAGACAGGGGGGAGGGCTTCCTTCCTTTCTTTTAGAAAAATGTCTAGAATAGTTTTCTATCCCCTTGCAAAATCCAATTTCTCGAATCATGATTAAATCATGCTTGGTTCTCTCCAAAATTCTTTGCTTTTCTAACAGCTTGCCCTCTTTTTCAAAAAACAGCGCCCTTTCTTGCAACTCCTCTTTTATAGTAGAGATAGCTTCATGCCTTACCTCTTCTGGTGTGACGTAGTGAGAGCCCGGATAAATAACCAGCCCTTCTAATTTTCGGATTTGTTTTCCTGTTAACGGATCTATTTGGCTTAAAAGCTCTACTTCATCTCCAAAAAACTGGATTCTATAGGCTATATCTTCTTCGTATGCAGGAACTATATCCAATACCTCTCCTCTTACTCGGAAATTTCCCCTAGAGAGCTCATAATCATTTCTGGTGTAATGCATCTCTACCAAATGAAATAAAAGCTCTTCTCTAGAAACCGTTTGCCCCGGTTTTAAAGCGAGCTGCATTTGAGAATAATACTCGGGAACCCCCAAACCATAGATACAAGAAATAGAAGCTACAATGATCACATCATCTCTTTCCAATAAAGATCTCGTAGCAGAAAGGCGCATCCTTTCTATTCTTTCATTAATAGCCATATCCTTTTCAATATAGGTGTCGGTTCTAGCTATGTAGGCTTCCGGCTGATAGTAGTCATAATAAGAGACAAAGTATTCCACCGCATTTTCCGGAAAAAAGCCCTTAAACTCCTGGTAAAGCTGCGCCGCTAAAGTTTTATTATGAGCTAAAACCAAAGTAGGTCTTTGCACTTTTTGAATAATATTGGCCATCGTAAAGGTTTTTCCGGAACCGGTGATCCCCAAAAGAACTTGGGCTTTTCGATTTTCTAAAGCTCCTTTTACTAGCTTTTCAATCGCTTCGGGTTGGTCTCCACAAGGAGTAAAAGAAGACTTTAGAGAAAATGGCATAAGCGTAGTATAGTACAAAAAAGGGTTTTTCTGAAGAGGGGGTTTTATGTTTTATTCTTTTTTACAAGAACCATTGCCACTGCCTGTTTTTAACCCATCTCTTTTTTTGAAAGCCTTTTTTTGGCTTATTCTCTCCTTTGTCCTGTATAAAGCAGTCCATAAAATTTTAAAAAAACAAGAAAAGAACATTTCTAAAAGCACTTTTTATGTCCTGCAAAAATTTTTACGGTATTTTTTCTTCCTTATAGCTTGCATCTTTATCTTCCAAGGATTGGGGTTTGATCTAACCCTACTTTCTCTTTTTCTAGGGGCTGTTTTAGTGTGGGTAGGGATTAGCCTTCAATCTCTTTTTCACAATATTGTCTGTGGGTTTTTCCTTCTTACCTCTAGAAACTTAAAAGTAGGACAAAAAGTTCGGCTTGAAAATCAGTTCGAGGGGATAATTCAAGAAATTTTTCTCATGAACTCTATCTTGGAAAACGAAAAAAAAGAGACTCTTGTAGTCCCCAATTCAGAACTTGTCACAAAGAAAATAATGATCTTGAGGTAGCCTTGTCCATGCCTCAAAAACAGACCTTAAGGTTTTTCTGTAACACAATTATCAAAACTTAACTCTTTTTAATTTAATTGGTTAAAAAACCATGTATTCATATTACATGGTTTATCTTAAAACCATGCAATAGTAATGCACGATTTTTACCTAAACCGTGTGTTGACAGAGCACGATTTTTTGGTATAATTGGGTTAAAAGAAAAAAAAGAATGTGACTTTCTCTTAAGAGAAAAAAATCAAATTACCCAAGCCATTCAAGTAACAATGCACCTTTCTAATGAGGAGACAAAAAAAAGAGAATTAGAGGGGCTAATTGAAGCTATGAAAACCTATAACCTAAAAGAAGGACTTATACTTACAGAAAATGAACAAGAGACCCTCCACATAGAAAATTTTCAGATTACGGTTCTCCCTATTTGGAAATGGCTTCTATCTCTTTAAAAGAGTTCAATTAAATTTTTTGCTATTTCTAAAAAAAACTTCTACTTAAGTTCAAAACCCCATTTTTACCCTCACCCTTTAGGAAAAAAAGAGAAGAAAACTCCCCTTTCAGATAAAATGAATCTACTACCTTGAGAAAATTTACCTTTAAAAAGAGAACGCTATGTCTTTACCCAAAAAACTATTCAACCCAGAAAAAATTAGAAATATTGCCATTATCGCTCACATCGACCATGGAAAAACAACCCTTTTAAACGAACTGTTAAAACAAGCAAATGTCTTTCAAAAACACCAAGTGGTTCCTGAAAGAATTATGGACTCCTACGACCAAGAGCAGGAAAGAGGAATCACCATCTTTGCCAAACACACCTCCGTTTACTACAACGATTATAAAATCAATATCATAGACACCCCAGGTCATGCTGACTTTGCCGGAGAGGTAGAAAGAACTTTAGGGATGGTCAATTCCGTTCTTTTAATTGTAGATGCTCAAGACGGCCCCATGCCGCAAACTAGATTCGTCCTTTCTAAAGCGCTCAAGATGGGTCTTTGCCCTATTGTAGTCATTAACAAAGTAGACAGGCCTAATGCAGATCCTGATAGAGTCTTAAATGAAACATTTGATCTTTTTGTAGAGCTTGGAGCCCAAGATAAACAGCTCGATTTTTCTTACTGTTATGCTTCTGCTTTACAAGGATTCGC
Organism: uncultured bacterium; assembly: GCA_964351495.1. Lineage (GTDB taxonomy): Bacteria > Chlamydiota > Chlamydiia > Chlamydiales > SM23-39 > CAYGOC01. The sequence goes on along the minus strand of CAYGOC010000005.1, from coordinate 37,860 downwards.
CATAAAAGAACTAAAAGATGAAAGAAAAGATATGGCCCCCTTATTTGAGCTAGTCTTAGCTAAAGTGCCCTCTCCGGAAGGAGACTTAAAAAGCCCTTTTCTCATGCAAGCAGCCACTGTCTACCATGATGACTTTTTAGGAAGACAGGTATGCGGACGCATCTTAGATGGAACGGTAAAAAAAGGAATGACCTTAGCTCATATCAACAAAGAAGAAACCATTACAAAAATTCAAGTTACCAAGATTGACGGCTTTTTAGGATTGGAAAAAGTCCCGATGGAAGAGGCAGGAGCTGGCGATATTGTCCTTATTTCAGGAGCCTTAGATGCTATGATTGGTGATACCTTATCTGACACAGAAAAGGTACGTATCTTACCTTCTATTGAAGTAGAAGAACCTACTGTATCGATTGACATCTTAGTCAATGACGGTCCTTTTGTCGGGAAGAGTGGAAAGCACGTTACTATGAATAAAATTAGAGAACGTCTTCTAACAGAAAAAAAAGCAAATCTTACCTATCTGATTACAGAATCGGATCAAGATCAATCAAAAATTACCGTATCGGGAAGGGGAGAGCTCCACCTTGCTGTCCTTTTAGAAGCGATGAGAAGAGAAGGCTTTGAGTTTTGCGTTTCTAAACCGCAAGTAATTTTGAAAGAAGAAATGGGAAAAAAATTAGAACCTATCTCTAGAGTCCATATAGAAGTTCCCGAAGAATACTCTGGCACTGTAATAGAATACCTATCTAGAAGAAAAGGGGAAATGCAGCGATTAGAAGTAGATGAGCATAACATATCCCATATTGAGTTTTTAATTCCTACAAGAGGAATTATGGGCTATAGAAGCGATTTTCTAACCGCTACTCGAGGTCTTGGTATCATGACCTATATGTTCGACTCCTACCAAGAGTACAAAGGAGAAATCCCTACCAGATCAAAAGGGGTTTTAATCTCTATGTGTAAAGGAAAAGCAAACGGATATGCTTGTTTTACCCTAGAAGATAGAGGAAGGCTCTTTCAAGCTCCAGGTGATGAAGTATATGAAGGAATGGTAGTGGGAGAGCATAGTAGAGACAATGACCTAATGGTAAATATTACCAAAGCAAAACAGCTTACTAACGTAAGAGCCGCCGGCTCAGATGAAAATATCTTGCTAAAACCTCCCCATAGATTCAACTTAGAAGAGGCTATTTGCTATATTAATGATGATGAGCTAATCGAAATTACCCCCGACGTAATCCGCTTAAGAAAAAAGTATCTTTCGGAAGTAGACAGAAACCGCTTTTCTAAAAAGAAGAAATAAAAAAAAAGCCTACAGATCAAAAGATCGGTAGGCTTTTTTCTTGCAATCTTAGACTACTGCTTAAAAATCGATTTTTGCACTTAGTGTAAGACCGTTTAAAAAGAGCGTCTGTTCTCTATTTACATAGATTATAGCGCCCGGTGTTTGAGGCATATTTCTGGGAACCGACCAAAAACAAGTCCCTTCCCAAGAAGCTCCTAGTTCAAGGTAAGTAGTACCGCTAAAACACATCCCCCAATTCAATCCTGTACTGAGCTGTGCTTCGGGAATCATCTTCCAAGTGGGCCTAGTTTTACTATCAGCTACTAAGAAGTTGTCTTCAATAGTTTGCATACCCTGTTTAGCTCTTCCAAAAAGAAGAGAAGAACTCATCTTTCCCACTACACTTAAACCAAAAGGAAGGTGAAAGTTGATTCCTGTACCCAGTTGAGGTCCGTATCCCATAAAACGGTTAATATTGATATACTTCTCAATAGACTGAGAAATACTTCCCAAATATTCAAACCTAGTTTTTCTATCTAAACGATCTATTTTAGCACCTAAAAAAGGTCTCATAGAAAAAGATCTGCTCGTATAAAAAGCCCTTCCAAGCTCTAAGCTTCCCTCATCCATTCGAAACTTCCAAAAAGCTCTGGCAGAAGTTCCTGCCGGCCCTTCTGAAAAAGACTGAACAGTCCAAGACGCGGTAACTCCTCCCGTTGCACCAGATACAGTAGAGGCAACCTCATCTCTAGAGCTATTTTTATACCAAGTATAGATTGTTTGCACATCCCAACCGTCATAGTTTGTATTCCAACCGGCTCCGACACGAAAAGCAGGCTCCCAATTGGTTTTCATCTGTACCAGCTTTCCTCTAGAATTTCGAATATTCGCATTAGAAGTAAACCCACCTGTCGGATTTACAGGAGACTCTGAAACAAACGCATAAGTCAAATCATCTTCAGAAGCTCTCCAATAAAGAAACTCCGTTCTTATGGAAACTCCCTCATTTCCGGGACATCCCCAAGCGCTAGGATTAATTTCTCTACAAGGAGAATTAGATCCTCTTCTTATATCCTCTCCTTTTTTCTCGTAAGAGTAGCTAGAATCTGCAAACTCCTTTTCTATTTTCACCTCTTCTGCCTTCAATAAAAGAGGAAGGGAAAGAAGAAGTACAGTCCAACGTTTCATAGGAATCGCTCCTTTTGCGGTTTTATTTTCATTGTTATAAAAAAAGATTTAATTGCAAATATTTATGTGGTTTTTTGAAAAAAATCTAAAAAAACCAGCAAAAAAGAAACAAAAATTACAGAAACAAGAAGGGTCTTTTTTTTCTTTGTTTGAAAGGAAGGAAGCTTCCATGCCATTAAAGCAGGCATGAGCCCTAGCAAAATAGCCACAAAAATGGCGGCATACTGCAAAGCAGAAAAAAAAGCTTTTTGGAAAAAAATTACGAAAAACAAAGGAGGCACAAACGTAAAAAGGGAAATAATAAACTTATGGGATCTTGTTTTGGTAAGCTTTAGACCGTCTGCCAAAAAATCAAAAAGGCTTAAAGTAACCCCCAAAAACGAGGTGACAATAGCAAAAAAGGAGAAAAAAGGAGCCGATATTTGAATCAGCGGTTTTTGTATGGTTTTTACTAAAGCAAGCGTTGCCGAATCCCCTTTCGAAAAGGCCTTCATAAGCCCATTTTCTCCTTGAAGAGGAATCGACCCTAAAACAAAAAACTCCCAAATAAAATAGACAACAAAAGGAATTAAACTCCCCCAAAAAATAGCTAGCCTCAATTTTTTTTTGTTCCGGTGTAAATAGTCCGTCAAAGTTGGAATTACAATATGAAACCCAAAAGAAGTCACTATCACAGGAACCCCTAAAATAAGGGCTTTTGGATTGCTATAAAGTAAAAAATCTCCCTTCACATGAGCGGGAAGATACAAGATCAAAAGTAGATAAGAAAGAGCAAGCCCCCCTATAAAAAACCGATTTACAAGATCTACAAACCGTGTTCCTAAGTAGATGAAGGTTCCAAATAAGAGTAAAAATAAAAAAGAAGCCACTTCAGAAGGAAGAGACAGGTCAAAAAAATGAGAAAAGAAAAGAGAAAAAAAAGGGGAGCTACCCGCTAAATAAGCAGCTGTTAAACAATATAGTAAGAGAAGATATGCGCTCCAACATAAAAGTTTCCCTTTCTTTCCTAAAGTTTTTTCTGCTAAAGAAATTAAATTCAATTTCCCCGGGAAAAAAAGATTCACTTCTAACAAAATAAAGGCAGTCGAGGTTAAATAAAGCCATATAAAAGAAAGAGAAATAAGTGTAGGAAAAAACCCTGCCAAAGAAGTAGTTACAGGAAGAGCAAGCATCCCCGCTCCAATGGCTGTCCCTGCTATTAAAAATATGGCTCCTAAAAAATGTCCTAAACGCATGAATCAATAAAAAATGTGATAAAGTTCCTGAATAAAAATAAAAAGAGCAAACATTGCGGCTAAAGAAAGAAGAGCTTTCCCTCCAAAAACTTGATAAGAGGAGAGCTTTTTTTGATATCTTCCCTTCCAAACCATCATAATAGGAAGAATCCCAAAAAGAACAACTGCACAAATTCCTCCTGCAAAATTAATAGCTTGGATAAATACATTCGGATAACTAAATGCAAAAACAAGAGGAGGAAATAAGGTGAGGAAAACCAAAACTCCTTTATTTTTTATCGTAAACTTTTTATGAAACCCATCTGCTATAAAATGCATAAGGCTGAGCGCTTGGGCTAAAAAGGAAGTAATAATTGCAAAAAAAGCAAACGCTTTGGTCATGGTAGAAATAAAAGTCCCTCCTAAAGCCTGCGAAATAGCAGAAGAGGCCTCTTTTTTTTGCTCATAAATAGCCAAAATACCCTCTTTTCCAGAAAAGGGGATGATCCCCATTACTAAAATAGCCCATAACAAATAGACTATAAAAACGCAAAGACTCCCTCCCAAAACTACCTGCCTCATTTTCTTTACATCATGATCTAAATAGTTCATCAAAGTAGGTATCATATTATGAAAGCCAAAAGAGATAACTAAAACAGGAAGAGAAATGGAAATGTATTTAGGCGCTTTATGCAAAAGATTAGAAAACTCCACCTTAGAGAGTCCTGAAAAAAGCATAAAAAAATAAGAGAGAAAAAGAGCTAGCATCAAAAAGCGATTTACCAGATCAACCGTCCTGGTACCCCAGAAAATACACGTTCCAAAAAAGAGGGTAAAAAAGAAAGAAAGAGTTTTTTCTGCAAAAACGGAAGGAAATATCTGAGAAAAAATAAGGCCGCTTGCAGAAATATAGCTCACTAAAAGCGCATAAAATAAAAATAAATACAAAATAGCGCTTACGTTCCTGCCCCAAGGGCCTAAAGATTTTTCTGTCATAGAGACAAAGTTTGCAGACCCCTTAAACCAATAGGTAACTTCTAACACCAAAAAGGCAGTAAAAGTCATAAAACCCCAAGCTAAGAAAAAAGAAAGTAAAGAAGGAACAAAACCTGCTATTCCTGTAAGAATAGGAAGCGCTAACATACCCGCTCCTATACAAGAGCCTGTAAGTAAAAGCATCCCTCCTAAAACTTTTTTGGAAATTCCCATTTTTTTTAAGAAGGCTCCTGCATTTTTTCTGTTTGCCGAATCTCCGCTCCGAGTCTTCCCAGCTCATATCCTTCAAAGTCAACAAATTTAAAGAACCGTTCAAAACGGGGCTCCGCTTGACAAACAAGCCTTGCCATCTCTTGAGCTACATAGCGATAATTAGGATGGCCTGATGGAGAAGAACGAAGTTCACAAAGCCACTGCAAAGCTCTTAAGTTAACATGAAAATACCATCTTATGTTGTAAGCCATAGGCACCACATATTGGGCCTCTTCTGGAAGCTCGGTTACTATTTCATCATAAGCTTGTTTAGCTTTTTCCATAGCTTGAATATACTCTTTTTCTAGATCCGTTCCCATAATTTCAGAAGGAATAAAATAGCCATACTCACAAGATAAAAGCTGCCTTTCTTGGGTGAGCATTCTATGACGATGTAAATCGCGATAAATACCAAAGTCGGCCAAAATTTCAAAAGTAAAGGTAGCATGCTCTAGAGCTCTAGGAGATTTATGCCTTCTATTTTCTCTACAAGAACAGGCTGTATCTAAAAGAGTAAAAAAGGCCTCTTCCGGCATCTCCTTACAAAGCTTTTCTAAATCTTGTAAAGAACCCTTGGTATGGCCAAACAAAAGGGAGGCTCCTACCTTATACACCGCTTCAGGATCGTGCTGAATCAGGTAAATTCCCGGTTTTTTTATACCTCCCACTTCTTTCGCCTGCAGCTCTGCCACTTGCTTTATCTCTGCCTGCATCTCTTCATGAAACCGAGCAAAAGAAATTTGGTGCTTATGAGATACTTCTGCCCTTCGAACAAAAGAAGGAATCACTTTTTCTAGTTCTTGATAAGCCTTTTTCCCCACATCTTGCATTTCTGCTAAGTTGTGAATATGCAGTTTTTGAATCAAATTCTCAAAAAAACGACCATTACCGAAAAGGCCCATGTTCGTGAAAGTAGAAGCAGGTAAAAGACCTCGAAGACAATCTAACACTTTAGCCCGCAAAGAAGCCGTGTAAGCCATTTTAGATATAGAGTGATCTCTCGGAAATTTTTTTTCAATCATCGCTGTAAGAGGAGGGATTAACCGGCTATAGGTCTCAAATAAAGAATTACAAGTCTGCAAGTAAAGATCTCGATAAGCAGAAGTCATAATAATGGGCTCTTGGTAAAACAGATATTCTCCATTTACCTTTTGATCAAAATAAATATATCGAGTTGACTTTTCTAAAGGAGATCCTCCAATTCTGGCATCTTCTATAACTTTTGCAGCCAACATAGAAATGTTTTCTAAAGCTAGGTGAGCGCCCCCTAATTCTCCTATTGAGTCATCTCCATATCCATCTAAAATTCGATCATAAAAATTTTGTGCTTTTTTAATGGCTGCAGTCTGTTCTAAAAAAAACTCCTCTTCTGAAGACTTATCTCCCGTTATGGAAGAAAAGGCCATATCTTCATTTAAGATAAAATCTTTTAACAAAAGCATCCGAAGTCCCAAGGTAGACCTGGAATATCTAGAAAAAAGAGCTCCTTTTATTACTTCCGGCAAATTTCTCAAAGCAAATACATTCCCTGAGATATTCGTAACATACCTTTCTAAAATTTTTATTTGGCTTTCTGAAAAGTCCTCATAATTTCCACCCATGTACGAACCCTTTTTGGTAAAATGCTTTTTTCTTTTGTTCTTCTACTATGTATACTGATTGTAGTTATAAGAGAGGTTAAAACAACAACTCGAAAAAGGAAAACAAAAAATGTTCTTTAATTTGAAAGAAAAAGAGTCTTTTACACTTTATTGTACCTCCATACAAAGAAGACTTAGAAGAAATAGACAGAGTCCTGCTATTCGTTCCCTTTTACAGGAAAATTTTTTACGAAAAACAGACTTTATAGCTCCTCTTTTCGTCCAAGAAGGGGAAAAAACCAAAACAGCGATCCCTTTTTTTCCGGATACCTATATCTATTCTGTAGATCTTCTCATAAAAAAAGCAGAAGACCTCCATAAAAAAGGCATTCAGGCAATAGCCTTATTTCCTAGAGTTGCTTCTTCTTTAAAAACAGAAAAAGGAGAAGAAGCTCTAAATCCAAAAGGACTTATCCCAAAGTGTATCGAAATACTAAAAAAAGAACTCCCCAACCTCCTGCTTATCGTAGATATTGCCTTAGATCCCTATACATCCCATGGACAAGATGGCGTCTTAGATGAAAAGGGGGAAGTAGACAATGATGAAACTATCTTTCTTTTAGCTAAGATGGCTCTTTTATACGCAGAAAAAGGAGCCGATATTGTAGCCCCCAGTGATATGATGGATGGCAGAATCGGATACATCCGTAAAAAACTAGATGAAAAAGGATACCAAAAAACAAGTCTTTTATCGTACAGCATTAAGTACGCCTCTTGTCTTTATTCTCCTTTTAGATCTGCAGTACAAGCAAAAATACAAAAAGACAAAAAAAGCTATCAGCTCCCCTATGCCAATACAAGAGAGTCTCTTTTAGAAGCTACAGAAGATGAAAAAGAAGGAGCAGACATTTTACTGGTAAAGCCTGCCAGCTTTTACTTAGATATCATCTCTGAGCTTCGAAAAAGAACGCTACTACCAATTGCAGCCTATCAGGTAAGTGGAGAATACGCCATGCTCAAAAAAGCCTGTGAAGAGAACATAGCTCCTTATCCAGAAATTTTTTTGGAAGCTACCATGGCCATCAAAAGAGCAGGCGCAAACTTAATCTTCAGCTACGCAGCAGAAGAGCTTCTTCCCTTTATTGATTAAACTGTAAGCTAGTAATAAGAAGGTCTTGGGTTGTGTCTTTGTCCTTGTATTACAGGATAAAGCTCTCTTCCTGTTTGCGCCTTGGCGCCCACATCTCTCAGCCACGCAGCCATGGCGTAACCTACTCTTGCCTGACTACTTTTGGCCATAAAAATATCTAAAGGCATCGAAAAAGAAACACCCTTATCAAAGTATCTACTCCCATTCAATATATCCACCTTAGAAGTAACGGTATACCAAGCAGCGATCCGAAGACCGGAAGAAAAATAGCGTCCTAGCTCTAATTTAAACCCTTTATCTTTGGCTAAAAATTGTCCAAGACTTAGCTTGCAATCCACACTTAAAGGAGAATAGTCATAATAAAAATCGAGAAAATACTGAAGCCCTTTGTAAGGAACATAAACCGGTTCAAACCCTACCATTTTCCGAATTTTTTTCTGAAACTTCAACCCTTCATATCTCCTTTTTAAAAGAGTTGCCACCTCAAAACCTATAGCCCAGTTGGCCCGAGCCGGATAATAGAGCAGCTCTGTAGCAATTCCCGCGTAAGCCGTTTCAAAATATCCCAAAGCTATCCTAGAAAACCATCCGAGTCCCATATTCCAGCTTTTTTGCAAATACATTTTATCTACATGAAACGTATTCGCTTGGTGGTATAAAATCGTGTCCGAACGGACGTGTATAATTTGAGAAGGATTTAGCCTATCTACAGAACCTACTTTTTGAGAGGAAGAACTAACAATATAACTGGCTTGTAAGTTGTAGTATATCTGGTTCCATAAATATCCTTCCGGTCCAGCCATAAGTCCTACATCATATTTAAATTTTCCCGTTGCACTACCAAAATAAGAGCGGAACATAGGTCTCGCTAAAAAAGACCAAACCCACCCTTTTCTTTTATAAAGCAGGGAAGAATCATAAGAAGAGGGGGAAGAAGTTACCTCTTTCATAGGAGATACCAAAGAAAGTTCATACTTTCCGATTGCATCTTCTCGAAATCGAGAAAGCTCTTGTTCTCTGTAGGTGTATTGTTGTACCTCTATCCCTTCTGTTTTTAAAACAAATGTAACCCAAGATACATTGGAAGGCGTTAAAGAAGCTAAAATATTTTCTATCCGAAAGCGAATCTCTTGTTCTTCTCTATATCGGTTATTAATAACTCGTATCCAGATGCCTTCTTTTTTGCCAGGAACCCACTTTATGCATTCTAGGTCAAATCCTTGTTCTGAAAATGCGTCTACCCACTGGGCGGTTAGTTTTTCTTCTGTTCTTCTCTTTCCTATAGATTCTACATCTAAAGGTTCCGTGTAGGGAAGAGGATCTGAAAATTTCGGGAAAAGCCCCTCCGTAGTTCCAAAGTTATAATGTAACGAAACCGAAGCGGCTATTTCCTTGCCTCTTAAAGAAGAAACAGAAGCATATAGCGTATCCAATAAAGAATAGTGAACTCCTGCATTTACCCGGCTCTTCACCTCTCTACCCATGTGGTGTTCATGCGTATGGTGCCTATAGTCATTTACATCATATTCTGCAGAAAAAGTGAGGTTTTGCAAAAGTTTGTAGCTGTTTCGAAAAGGAGACCAAGCAACCCCTGCAAACCAGCCTTGCATCCTTCCCTTAGCCCAACCAACGCTACATTCTAAATTCCAAGGAAGAATAGACTGAGTTCCCACCACATAAAAAGAATAAAACCGCTTGGTTCCAATAAAGTCATTAAACCCAAAAGCAAATTCAGGAAAATCAGGGAATCCATCTCCTCTTTTTAAAAGAGCTACCTTTATGTTAGCAGACCTTTCTGCATCGTCTCCAAATCCATCTCTTCCAAAATTTCTCTCTTCTACCCCTTTAAAAATCCAGTAATTTCCTACAAATTCGACCCTATCAAAAAAAGAAAAAGAGGCTGCATACAAATGATAAGGGGGAATATAAGAAAAACCCAGTCCCATCTGTCCCGCTTCTTTCGTCCTGGCAGAAGGCATGTTGAAATAGCCTCCTTGCAAGTTGAAGTCGTACAAAAAAGGGAGCTCCTCTTTTTGTTTTTTATCCACTTCCTCTACTATTTTTAAGTCTTGTAAAAGGTTTTCTCCTTCCCAGGAAAAAAGAAAGGAGGACATCAAAATAAGAAAAGCAAAAAAAGCATTTCTGAAAAGCATGGGTTTCTAGTTCCAATATGGATCTATGTTGTCACAATCAAAACAAAAGCTGCCAGGGATTAATTTTTTATTCTGTTTTGGCTTCTTCTTGAAAATTTTTTTTTGCTCTTTTTTCTAAATCCCTTTTTAATCTTCCTTCGTTTTGTATTCCCAATTCATTACAGAAATTTTCTAATAAATTATAGTTGAAATCCAAATTTAGTGTTCTTAAAGAAAAGAAAAGTTCTCTACTTTGAATATGAATATATACTTCCAACTGCATTTCATAAGCGCTGAAAAATTTCTTCAATAGAGATTTAATTTTTTGTGCTGTTTTAAAAAACGGATCTTCAGGAGCTGGGCGTGTTCCTTCTTCTGCATATAAAGCTTCATAAGACAACCTCCTTGAAGGCGGAAAAATTGAGCCGGCAATTTGATTCCATGTAAGCTTTGCAAAATCTTTATCCGGAAATTTTTCCTGAGCATTTGCATACATTTCTTCATCTACTTTTTCCAAAACAGAAAAAAGTAGATCAAAACAAAAGAGCCTCCGTCTTGATTCCCCTCCAAATTCTTTTTCTTTAAAATTCACAATATATGGAGTCAGACTATTGTTTATTTCCAGTGAAGCCATGGCTTAAAAATCGTACGGGATGTAAAAAGTTATCTACAAAAGTCATTTAATTATACATATTGGTTGAAACTCTCCGTGGGTAAATCCAGGGGATTGCATCGTGGTTTGGTTTAAAAAAAATTTACAAAAATGGAGATTGAGATAGCTTTTTTAAAAGGGTTTTAAACGTCTTCTTTAGTTTTCCATTTACTCTACATTTTGACAACAAAGAAAGAGAGCTTAAAAAAAGCTCTCCCAAAAAAATCACTCTACTTTTTGCTCTGATTCTTTCCGCTTGTCATTAAATGGTATATTTAAATTTCGGCAAAAAATCTCTAATGAATCTTGATTGAAATTAGGGTCTAGTGGCTCTAAAAAACAAACAATGTTTCTGTTGTGGAGATAGGCTTTTATTTCCAGGTTCATGCCATGAGGTTTAAAAAATTCCTTCATTAAAATGGTTATTTCATTGGCTATTTTAATAAAAGGATCTTTAGGTTCCTTTACACCACAATCAGGTACACCAGAATCACTTTCGTAAGAAGATTTTCTTCCAAGTTTCAGAGGAAAAACCAAATAAGCAACATCATTCCACATAATTTCGCTAAGATCTTGCCCTTCGAACATATCTTGAGCATCCGAATGAGCTAATACATCTACTTTTCCCAAAATAGACACAGGTACCTCAAAACTAAAGACCTTGCCTTTCTCTCCTTCAATAGCTTCTTCTTCTTGAAAATTTCTGATATAATTAGAAAAGTCAATATTATTATTTCTTAGTGGTGCAGCCATACTTCTTCCTTTTTTTGAACTTGGACAGAGATTTTAAAAATCCTTTTAGTTACTTTCAAGAACTGTTTTACTCGTCTTCATGCTTAAAAAATTTTTATAAACAAATCTTTTATTTATGATCCGCTTCAAGCTGCTCGATTCGATTGCTTCGAAAAGAAAGAATCTTTATACTTCCCCCCGAGCTTGATACATAATTGATAAACCCAAAGGATTTACTATAAATGGCCTATTTAAAAGAATTTGAAGAAAGAATAGAAAATGAAGATTATCCGGGATTTCTACGACTCTGGGAAGAGTATTGCTACTGCGATGAAGTAGACTATAAAGAGTTTTTTCAAATTCTAGATAAGGTAAAAGAATCAAAACTAGCCCACTCTTTTGGTTCTCATGTAGAAAAAGGCTTACTTCTTTGGGAAAAAATCCAAGATAGATTTCAGTCTAAAGAGATCTTAAAACTCATTTTAGACATCCAAGTAACCAATACAGAGCGTCTTTACGAAGTTGCTATTTCTCATATCTCAGAAGGAGGGGAAGAAGACCCCCTTTTCCAAGAAAAACTGAAGTTGGTAGGACTCAAAGGCCCTCTTTCTTTTCAAGGATCTCTTCGTAATTTCGAGATGTTAAACCACTTAAAAAGAGGCAACTTTTACTTTCACAAAGCTGGATGGGGTTGCTGTGAAGTGATTGACTTTTCTTTTATAAGGGAAGAGATCTCTTTAGAGTGCGATTTGGTGGTAGGGCTAAAACATCTTTCTTTCAAAAATGCATTTCATACATTAATCCCTCTTTCTAAAGATCACTTTTTAGCCAGAAGATTTGGGAACCCGGATGTTTTGGAAAAAGAGGCTAAAGATAACCCTGTAAAAGTAATTCATCTTCTCTTAAAAGATTTAGGACCTAAAACGACTCAAGAAATTAAAGAAGAGCTTTGTGAACTCGTTATTCCTTCTGAGCAGTGGAATAGATGGTGGCAAAATACCAGGGCCAAATTAAAAAAAGATACGAAAGTGCAATCCCCCAAAGAAAGTAAAGGAACTTTTTTCTTAAGAGAAGAAGAACTTCCTCATGAAGTTCTTTTTTATAAAGCTTTAGAAAAAAAACCCTCTGTAGAAGAAACCATTCAAATGGTATACACGTTTTTACGAGACTTTCCGGAAACATTAAAAAACCAAGAGTTCAAAAAGTCTTTAGAAAAAAAACTAGAAGAGGTTCTTTCTTCTTCCACTTTAGAAAATGTACATAAACTGCAAATTCTTTTCTTTTTGGAAGAAGTACAAGGGAAAAAAGAGCACAAAGAGGCAATATTTTCCCTTCTGCAAGATATTCATTCTGTAAAAGACCTTATGGGAAAGCTCTCTATTTTGTCTTTTAAGAAGAAAGTTTTACAACTAGTGCAAAAAGCAAAAAAAGAATGGCCTGATTTCTTTTTAGATCTCTTGCTTGAGGTAGAGCCTAACTTAATTCGGGATTATATTTTTTCTGAGCTAAAAAAGAAGTCTTTAGAAAGACTCCAAGAAAAGCTTTTTATCTTAATAAAAAATCCCACCTCTTACCCAGAGGCTACCGTATGGTGTTTTCAGAAAATTTTAGAAAAAGAGCTTCCTTTTATCAAAAAAGAAGAAGAGAAAAACGCTTTTTTCGAAGCCTTTTTAATTTTACTTGCTCATCTTAACGGAAAAATAGAATACAAAAATTTAGCCAGAAAGATGGTTTCTATTTTAGTAAATCAACGATACAAAGTAGTGCGAGATTTATTCAAACATGCTTCTTTAGAAGAAATTCAGGAATATCTTCTTCTTTCTACCAAATGTGAAGGATTCACAAGCCATGATTTAAAAATCTTACAATCTTTAGCAGAAGTAGAACACCCTTCTCTTTCCAAAGAAAAAGAAGAAGAGGAAGAGGCAATTTGGACCACAGAAGAAGGATATCAAAAGGCCAAAAGCAGGCTGGAACACATTACCTCAGTAGAAACAATCCAAAATGCAAAAGAAATTGAAGAAGCTAGATCTTACGGAGACTTAAAAGAAAATGCTGAATATAAAGCCGCTTTAGAAAAAAGAGGTCGCCTTCAATCAGAGGTGCGTTTTTTATCGCGTCAGTTGAATCAAGCAAAAATCTTGCGAAAAGAAGAGATCTCTTCTGATGAAGTTCAGGTAGGATGTAGGGTTGTTTGTGAAAATGAAAAGGGAGAACTGTCTACATATACCCTTTTAGGTCCTTGGGATGCAAACCCAGAAAAAAACATCCTCTCTTTTCAATCTAAGTTTGCACAAGCCATGAAAGGAAAAAAACCCGGGGAGTCTTTCTCTTTTCAAGGCGATGCTTTTATTATCAAAGAGATCTTTAATGCTTTAGAAAAAAAATAAACTTACCCCTATATCAAAAAATTTTGTATGGTAAAAAAAACAAAAACAGCAAAAGAATGAGCGTTTTGGAAAAGACCAAATCTTTAGTAATAGCTAGTAAAAATCTCCATAAAATTCGGGAGGTTCGGACTATACTCTCTCCTTTGAAGCATTTAGATATTTTATCTCTTCTTGATTTTCCTCATTATACTCCCCCACCTGAAGAAGGGGATTCTTTCGAGGAAAATGCCAAAAAAAAGGCGCTTCACGCAGCAAAATCTATAAACGGCTGGACCATAGCAGATGATTCTGGTTTGGTCGTACCCGCTTTAGGAGGAAAACCCGGTATCTTTTCTGCTCGCTATGCAGGGCTAAACGCTACTGATGCAGACAACCGAAAAAAACTACTTCTTGATATGTCTCATTTAAAAGAAGAGGATCGAGCTGCCTATTATGTTTGTGCTATCTCTATAGCCTCCCCTGAAAAAATAGTGAAATCAGTCCAAGCTAGTTGTGAGGGAAAAATTCTTACTCAGGAAAAAGGGGGCGGGGGATTTGGTTATGATCCTCTTTTTGTAAAGTATGAGTATAGTAAGACCTTTGCAGAATTAGAAGAGTCGATTAAAAATCGTATCTCCCATAGAAGAAAGGCTCTGGATAAACTGTTCTCTTTTTTAGAAGCCTTTCTTTGATGCCTGTTTATCTTATCGATGGCTATAATCTCCTATTTTTCTTATCAGAAAATGCCTCTTCTTATCAAAAAAAACGGGAAAAGACCCTCTCTTTAGTTTTAGACATAGCTCCTTTTTTACCAGGAAAAATTCTTCTAATCTTTGATGGCGTTTCAGGAAAACATTTACCCGATTCAATTTATAAAGAAACGGTTCAAGTCGAGTTTTCTCCTAAAGGAATGAGCGCTGATGAATTTATTTTGGAAAAAATTCAAGGAAGAAAAAAAGGGGCCTCTTATACGGTAATTACCTCTGATAAGAAGCTCCAAGCTAGCTGTCTTGAATTAGGGGTGATGGTTTTTTCTATTCCTATCTTTTTAGAAAAAATGGCTTTAAAAAAAAGAAAAGGACAAAAAGAGAAAAAACCTTCTTCAGAATCTTTGCAAGAGAGAAAAAGGCTCCAAAAAATCTTTGAAAAGCTCTTAGAAGAAAGTTAAACAGGAATTTCTTCAATAATTTGTTTCATCTCAGAAAGGCTTTTTGCGGTATTAAACCTTCTTCTAAACGCTTTCACTCCAGAAAACTCTTTTACGTAAAGACATCCTATTTTTCTAAGCTCTAAAACCGCTTTTACTTCAGGATAGTAGGAAACTATGTAAGAAAAATGCTCTAAAAGAGCTTTTTTTCTTAAAGTTAAGTTGTCTACAACAGAACTTTTCCCTTCAAAAAGATCATATACTTCCTGCGCTATCCAAGGTCTTCCCATAGTTCCTCTAGAGACCAATACCCCATCACAAGAAGTTTCTTCGAGTATATTTTTTATATCCTGAGGAAAAAAAAGATCCCCATTACCAAAAACGGGGATCTTTTTGGCTCTTTTTTTACATTCTTGAATCACAAGCCTATCTGAAAATCCTCTATAAGCCTGCTCTCTTGTTCTCCCGTGAACTCCGATTAAAGAAGCACCTGCCGATTCTGCTATTTCTGTTATTAAAGGGGCATTTATGCTTTTTTCATCCCAGCCTGCTCGAATTTTCAACGTAACGGGAATAGAGACCTCCGAAACAAATTCCGCTATTATTTCTCCTATGAGATCCGGATTTTTTAACATACCGGAACCACTTCCATCTTTGGTGATCCTATCCACAGGACAGCCACAGTTCAAGTCAAGTACATCAAACCCTAAATCTTCTATAATACGGGCACTTTTTCTTGCTAGCTTTACATTGCTTCCACAAACTTGAGCCCCTATAGGTCTCATACTCTCATCGAAATCTAAAATTTTAAGTGTATTTTTATCCCCTCTTACCAAAGGTTCCATTTTTACCATTTCACAAAACTGCAAACCCGGTTTATAGAAAGATCCCATCTTCCTGTAGGGAAAATCAGTAAAACCAGCCAGCGGTGCGTAAAAAATATTGGAAGGAAATTTTTTTCCTTTTAAAAAAAAAGGAGAGACTAGGTTTTTCATACAAAAAGCATAAAGAGCAGTTTTTCTATAAGCCCCAAGGCAAAAAAGGCTAAAATGGGACTAATATCTAAAGTCCCTCCAATAGGGGGGATAATTCTTCTGAAAAGAGATAGGTATGGCTCCGTGAATCGGTGGATAAAACGGATAAAAGAAACCCCTTCCCATTCGGGAAACCACGAACTCAGGATGCGAACAAAAAGCATCAAAGAATACGTAATATATAAAATACGAATAAGGTACGCAAGAATCATATGCGATCCAGTATACGGCAAAGTCAGTTTTATTTTCTATTTTTAGCAAACCCTCTCTTTGCTTAATCTTGGTAAAAAGCTAAAATGGTTTGAGCTTTCTAAGGAGACACATGCGGTTTGTAGGAATAGAAGAAAGTAAAAATTCTTTTTTGCTAGCACAGGTTCGAAAAAGAAAGGGACAGTTTGAAATTGAAAAGCTAGAAACCTGGAGCACCTCAGAACCTGATGTAAAGCGGCTTTACAAAAAATTTTTTAAAAGAAAACCCATAACAACAGGGCTCTGTCAAGTTCTTTTCAAATCTCTTTTTTTACCCGTTACTTCTAAAAGAGAAAAGGAGAAGGCTCTTTCTTTTCAGATAGAGTCGCTCCTTTTTTTGAAACCGGATAGCTATCTGTACGAACCTGTTTTTTCTGAAAAAACCGAAGAGGTAGATCTTTTTATTACGACTAAAGAAGTTCTACAAAAGCACCTTCTTCACTGGGAAAAACAAGGGCTAGATCCAGAAAAAGTCTCTTTTTACAGTTTAGCTTTAGTTCGTTATACAAAATCTCTTTTCCCCTCTTTCTCGGAAGGGTACATCTTCCATTTAGGTAGAGACTCTATAACCCTAGTTTGGATGAAAAAAAACCTTCCTTTTCAATCTCTTTTTTTAGAGTGGGGAGAAGAGAAAATGCAAGAGGCTTTAAAACAAGGAAAACAGGAGGAGATAAAACAAGAAATAAACCGCTCCTTCCAATCTTTAAAAGCAGAAAAAAAGCTCCCTTTATTTTTAACGGGAAATACCAAAATAGTTAAAAACTGGCTTTTCGAAGTTATTTCTGAGTATGTAGAAAATTTTTTAGAAACAGAGGGGAAAAATAGACAAACCCTACAATATGCTATTGCAATAGGACTTGCTATGAATTCTTTGTCTAAAGACTCCTATGCAATTCAATTTCGAAAAAACGCATGGATCTCTTCTTCTTTTTTAAAGACGTTGGGACTTTCTGTGTTTCTTCTGTTTACCTTTTTAATAGGCTCCGTCTTATTTTTGTCCTATCAAAAGCAAAAAGACTTAAGATATAAAAGAGCTTCTCTTGAAAGCGTGTTTGAAAAAGCTATAGAAGCGGAAAAAAGCTGGTTTACAAAACCGGGAAAAGAGGTCCCTCTAGAAGATAAAATAGCTCTTTGGGAAAAAGCTATAAATACAGATTTACCCTACAAAAACTTAGCCTCTTTTCCTCCTACCGTCTCTTCTTTTTTACACTGGCTCTCTCATCACCCTCTTTTACAGTCTCATGAAACGGAGATAGATAAGATCGAATATAGTCTTTTAGAGTATCCCTCTTTAGAAAAGAGAAAAGCCCCTTATCAAACTTTTGTGAAAGTGACGTTAAAAATCGCTTCTCCTTCAGTTTGGCGTTCTTTTTTTGAAACTCTCTCTTCTGAAAAAAGCCTTGTAGACCGAAAAAAGGATTTTACCTGGAAGCAAGAGGGAAATGTATATGAAGTAGCTTTTTTCTTAAAAGGAGGTTCTCATTGAGGAGGATCGGTTCGTTTTTTTATTTTTCAAAAAAGCGGTATATTTTCTATTTTCTCTTTCTTTTTTCTACTCTTAGCTTACAGGTCTATCTTTTTCAAAAAACAAAAGAAGTAAAAGCCTTAGAAGAGAGACTTCAAGAGGTAATAGAAAAAGCCCAAAAAACGAAAAAAGATAGAATCAATCTGTATCAAATGAAAAAAAGGCTCCAAAAAGCGGATCCTTTTTTTTTAGAAAAAAAGCTAAGCACAAGCCCTCTTTTACTGGAAAAAGCGAGTTGCTTTTTACCTAAAGAACACCCTCTTTTCTGGAGGAATAAAAAAATCAAGGAGATTCCCCTCTCTTTTACAGAAAAAAGAAAGACTCGGGGACCTTTTTTTACAGAAGCTCTCTATTCTTTAGAAAATGAGGTTAATATAGACAAAAAAGGACTGGAAAACCTACTTTCCCTTATAGAGAGGACTGAAATAGGATCTTTTTCTCCTTCGGAAGAGGGACCAGATTATATTGTCACTCAATTTACTTTGGAAAAAGAAAGTCGTTATTTTGTGTTGCACTTTGAAATCCTTGAAAGGAGTCCTTTATGAAATTTTTCTTTATCCTCTCTTTATGTTTTCTAGCAAGCTGTGCAAGTCGAAAAGAAAAAGAAGATACGTTGGTTTGTCTTCAAATGGTAAGTCAAAACGGTCTTTCTGAAATGATCAACGATCCAGAAAAACTAGAAGAGTTAAAGAGAGTCGATTTTTTTAATTCACAACCCTATAAGCAAATAGTCAGAACCTACGCTAAAAATCAAGAAGGGAAAACCCCTTCTTTTCTCACTACCTATCATGAAAATGGATCCCTTTGGCAGTATTTAGAAATAGTAGATGGAAGGGCTGTAGGAACCTATAAAGAATGGTTCCCATCCGGCGAGATTAAAGTAGAGGCCTCTGTTTGTTCCGGAGAAGCGAACCTTTCTCCTTTCGGGCAAAAAGGGTGGTCTTTTGATGGTGTTTGTAAAGTTTGGTCAGAAGACAAAGTTCTTTTAGCTTCGATTTCTTACGAAAAAGGATCTTTGGAAGGAAAGTCTATTTATTATCATCCTCAAGGTTCTTTAAAAAGAGAGGCCTTTTATAAAAGGGGAGAATTAGAAGGAGACTTTTCCGAATACCGAGAAGATGGAACCCTTATTTCCCAGGGTTTTTACCAAAAGGGACTTTTACAAGGAACTAGTATCTCTTATTTTCACAGTAAAGAACCCTCTTCCTTAGAACACTACCACAAAGGAAACATTCAAAAAGCGGTCTACTACGATAAAACCGGAGCCATAATTAGCCAAATTGAAGAAGGAAGCGGCTTTAAAATCAAATATGAAAAGGATCTTCCCCATCAAAAAATACAATATGAAAAAGGAGTTCCTAAAGGGAAGATAACAATCTTTAATAAAGTTGGAGAAGAAATAGGCTACTATTTTATAGAAAATGGAGAAAAGCAAGGGGAAGAGCTCTATTTTTATACTAAAGAGGAAACTGAAGAGAAAAAAGAAAAGTTTCCTAAGTTCTCTTTTCAATGGGAAAAGGGAGTTTTACAGGGTATCTCAAAAACATGGTATCCAAACGGCCAAATAGCCTCCCAAAAAAAACTATTCCGTAATAAGAAGGAGGGGGCCTATTGCGTCTGGTATTACACAGGAGAGCTTATGTATTTAGAGGAATATGAAAATGATCTTCTCTCATCAGGAAAATACTACAAAAAAGGGGAAAACACTCCCTTTTGTGAAGTAATAAAAGGAGAAGGGGAAGCTGCTTTTTTTGAAGAAAAAACAGGCTTTTTACTGAAGAAAGTGCAGTATAGCTCTGGAAAGCCTTTGTGAAAAAAAAAGAGCTTTTACGAAAATTCTTTCGTGAAAAAAGAGACGCCCTTTGCCTAAAAAGAAGGGAGCAAGCAAAGGAGAGCCTTTTTTCTTTTTTTCTTCCTAAAATAGAAAAAGCCTCCTTTGTTCTATCTTTTTCTCCCATCTTTTCAGAAATAGATCTTTCTTCAGTAAATGAGATGCTTTGTAAAGAAAAAAAACTGGTTCTTCCCAGGGTAGACAAAAAGGGACTTATGCTTTTTTGGGTACAAGACCTAAAAAGGGATCTTATCCTTTCTCCCCTTTCTGTTTTGGAGCCAAACCCTTCTACTTGCCTTTTGCTATCTTTTTCTAAGATAGACTTCGCTTTGATCCCCGGTCTTGTTTTTGATAAAAAAGGGCACCGAATCGGTTATGGCAGGGGATATTATGATAGATTTTTACGAAAAACTTCTCTGACTAGTTTCGGAGTAGGATTTAAAGAACAGTTTTTTTCTGATTCTCTACCCATTTCTAAAGAAGATCAAAAACTGGAAAAAGTGGTTCTTTTTTAAGAGTTTCTTTTTTGTTCAGAAGGAGCGCAGTACAAGTTTCCCGTTCCTTGAGTAGCCTCTACTAAGCCTCCCGGAAGAACGGAAGAGCAAACTGAGTAAAACCCCCCATTTTTACAACGCCATATAACCGAGTAGGGCGTTAAAGAGCCTTTTGAGTCTTGGGGAATATCAAGCCCTGTTGGATCTAAAGAAGAGTTTAGATTTTGTCCCGGTTTTAACGTTTCTCTTCCTAAAAGCGTACCATTTGCAGCATAAATTTCCGCTTCTAAAGCAAACGGGGAATCGTTTACCAAAAAAACAGAACCAGCATAAAGAGATGTGAACATAAAGAAAAAAACTCCTAAAAAGCGGGTCATACCTTCCTTTTTTCTGCTTTATAAGATTTTAATCCTATTTTCGCAAGGAGTTTGGTTTTTTCTGAAAATTCGTCTAAAAAAAAGAAGAAAACACACAAAAACCCCCTTTTTTTCTCTATAGAAAAATAAAAAACTTGCGAACTGCTGCGTAATTTTGTATGAAGGGAGTTAGGAGTAGGAAAATCCTATTCTGGGTGAGTTTTGAGAAGAAAAAACAAAAAAAATCACTCAAGCTCTTGATTTATTTTTTGGGATAAGTGTAATTTCTCTTTTATAGATTTTTATGAAAAGGGAACATAAGATAGAGTCCCAGAAGTAACATCAGAAAAACAACCCAAAAGTAAAAGGGAGAACACAAATGAATAACAAATTTATAAAAGCACTGAAACTAGGTGCAGTAATGCTTTTTGCTGCTTCTTCTGTTTCTGCTGCTAGATATGATCGAAAAGATCGTGACGCATCACAAGAAAATCAAATGAATCAAGGTCACACAATGCAAGAAAGCCAAATGATGGGTGGATATAGTGCTCCTGCTCGTTACGATGTGCGCTCTGCTTGGGACTTCTTCTTTTCTGGTGATTTTATATACTGGCAAAACAGAGTAGATGGTCTTGCTTTCGGAATAACAACAAATCCTAATCCTGCAGGATCTCTATTAGTTGCTATACCTCCACAAAATGGAAGAATTCTAAGTCCAGAGTTCTCTTGGGCTCCAGGAGTTCGTCTAGCTTTAGGAATGAACTTTGATCTTGATAGCTGGTCTACTCAAGCAGAGTGGACTCATCTAGTATCAAGCAGCAACACTAGCGTAGGAATAAAAGATGCCGACATCAATCGGAAGGCAATTTTCCCTACTCGAGTTTTTTCTGAAGATGATGCTGTTAGCGCTGACAATGTTGATCACTCTTTTAAAAACGTACTTAATATCTTAGACTTCAACATGGGAAGACCTTTTTATTCTGGAAAAGATCTTATCATGAAGCCACACGTAGGATTTAGAGCTTCTTGGATGAAAAACCGAGAAAATAGAACTTATGGGAATTTAAAAGACTCTGCTAGAGATGTTATTGGATATTTATTTTATACTACCAGTAGCTCTTCTTGGGGACTTGGACCTAGATTCGGTCTAGACACAGATTTCCTATTAGGAATGGGCTTCCGTTTCTTTGGAAACCTAGCGGGTTCTGTTCAATATGTAAAACATACTTTCAGCACAAGCGGACAAAACTTGAATTCTGCTTCGCCAATCGTTGCAGGACAAGGTCTAATTGGAAGTGTTTCTAACAAGAAAGACTCTAACTTAAAGCCAAACGTAGATACAGCTATTGGATTTGGTTGGGGTACTTACTTTGACAATTCTAACTGGCATGTAGATCTTTCTTTAGCTTATGAGTTCAACTTATGGGCTGATCGTTATTTAGACTACGTGTTCGTAGACAACTTTAGCATAGGATCTCAAGTAACTACATATCAAGATGTAGCTTACCATGGAGGGACTTTTAAACTCCGATTTGATTTCTAATTCGGATTTGAAAGTGTTCTCCCGAAACCCAGAAGCGGCTCAAAACCGCTTCTGGGTTTTTTCATTTAATACCTAAATGAATTATAAAAAACTTCAAGAAATTCTAAAGAATTCTTCTATAATATTGGCAATTAAACCAGACCAACCTGTTTGGTGAGAGGCTCCTAGTCCTCTTCCCGTATCTCCGTGATAGTGTTCAAAGAAAAGGAGATTTTCAGAAAAGAGGGGGTCTTCTTGCATTTTTGAGTTTTCTCCCCAAATAGCTCTTTTTCCGGTTTCATCTTTTTTGAAAAGACTTATCAACCTTCGAAGATATTCTTTTTTGATGGTTTTTAAAGAAGCTTCATCTTTTCCTTGTGTCTGTACCCTAATAGAAGGAAAGGCTTCTGCAAATATAGAAAGACTCTCTAAAAAGAGAAAATTAATAGGCATCCAAATAGGCCCTCTCCAGTTGGAGTTACCCCCCTTTATTTTTTCTATGGCTTCCCCCGGTTCATATTGAAGGCGTATATCCTTATAGATAAAAGGGTTTTTCTCATGAAATTTAGAAACACTTCTTAGACCATATTTAGATAAAAACTCTTCTTCTTCCCATACATACTTAAGGTAAACTTCTATTTCTTCCGGGTGAAGTAAGGAAAAAACAAAGCTTTTTCCTTTTTCTTTTTGGACCTCATGAAGACATGTTTTAGTAAGATGAGATCTGTTTTTCTGAAACCACACAAAAAAATCGTAAAATTCAGGCAAATCTTCTATTTCTTTTTCTAAAAGAGTCATCCCTGCAAAAAAAGGAATAATACCTACCAAAGAGCGGACTTTAATGGCTTCTTTTTTTCCTTCTTTATGTAGGTAGTAACTATAAAAAAAATGATCCTCTTTATCGAACATATCATAATTTCTCCAATACCCTTTTCTAAGGGCTGCAGCTAGGTAGATGAAGTGTTCAAAAAACTTACTCGCTAAGGATTGATAGTTCTTGTTTTTCTTCGCTAAAATCAGAGCAATTTTCATTAAATTTAAGCAAAAAAGAGCCATCCAGCCAGATCCATCTGCCTCATCTAAATGACCCTCTATAGCTTTTTTGTCGGATCTATCCAGAATCGTTATATTATCAAGCCCTAAAAAACCGCCTTCGAATATATTTTTTCCGGTTTGATCTACCACGTTGATCCACCAGCAAAAATTTAAAAGGAGTCTATGAAAACATCTTTCCAAAAAAGAAAAGTCCTCTTTTTGAAAATAGGCTTTTTCTTTTTCAAAGATTTTTAAAACGGCCCAAGCTTGAACAGGAGGATTGACATCAGAAAACTCCCACTCGTAAGCGGGAATTTGTCCATTCGGATGTTGAAATCTTTCATCAAGTAAAGCCCAAATTTGTCCTTTTGCAAACTCCATATCAATTAAAGAAAAAGAAACAGCATGAAAAGAAAGGTCCCAAGCAGCAAACCAAGGGTACTCCCATTTATCGGGCATAGAAAAAACAAGATACGAGTTTAGATGTCTCCAATGGTTATTGCGAACCTCTTCTCTTTCTCTAGGTGGCGGATTTTTTTTATCGTCTCCCACAAGCCAGGTACTTACATCAAAAAGATAGGCTTGTTTACTCCAAATCATTCCGGATAAAGCCTGTTTTTGGATGATCTTTTCTTCTTCAGTAGCTTTTTCAGGAGCTATTGCCTTATAAAATTCATTTGATTCTTCTCTTCTTATGCGAAAAATTTCTTCTGCCTCCTCTAAAGGCTTTAATTCTTCTTTTCTGGTAAGCCTTAAGTAAAATACTTCCGATTTTTTAGGCCCTATTTTAGGAAAGTGAAAATGAAAACAGGCTTTTGTCCCTTCTTGTTGAGGATTTGTACTGTCTTTTTTATGAATGATTTTTTCGTGAAACGCTTCTTTCGTAAAGGAAGAGCTGTTTTTCTTTTGAGAAAATTTTTCTAGATTGGTTTCATTTTCCGTAAAGTAAGAGGGAATATTTTCCTCTGCATATAAATACCACTGATTGAGTTTATAAAAAAAGGGGAGTTTTTTAGCCGAAGATTCTCTTTTATCATCAGCTATTAAACACCCCTTTTTCTGTTTACTTGCAAAGATGATGGGTTTTTCCTCTTTTTCTTCAGAGAAACTCCAACGATTTCGAAAAAAAATCTGAGGTAAAATATCAAGAGAGGCTTCTTTTTCAAAACGATTGACAACTTCGACACGGATAAAAAAGTCGTCTACTTCTTTTTTGGCATATTCAATGAAAATATCAAAGTAGGCGTTCTCCTCAAAAATTCCTGTGTCTATTAGCTCAAACTCTTTTTCTTGTGTCCCTCTTTTTTTATTTTCTTCTATCAGCTTTTCATAAGGAAAGGCATTTTGAGGATACTTATAGAGATATTTTCCATAGGAAAATGTGGGCGTGGCTTCCAAATAGTAATAGAGCTCCTTTACATCTTCTCCATGATTTCCCTGCTGCGAGGTTAGCCCAAAAAGCCTCTCCTTTAAAATAGGATCTTTTCCATTCCAAAAACCAAAAGAAAAAACTAAATGCTGAAAACTATCACAAAAACCGGCAATACCATCCTCTCCCCATCTATACGCTCTATAATGAGCCTCAGAAAAAGGGAAATAATTCCACGCATCTCCATCTTTACTATAGTCTTCTCGAACTGTACCCCACATTCTTTCAGAAACATACGGCCCCCACCATTTCCAAGAAAAAAGAGGATCTTTTGCGCTCTCTTGTAATCTTTGATATTCTTGTGTGCTGCAAACCTTTTTAGGAGAGGACATATTCTAAAGCACCTAAAAGAGCCGTTTTTTCGTTTAAAATTACTTTTACGGGAATGTTTTCTAAAAGCTTATTAAACCTCCCCTTGTCCAAAAAAGCCTTCAAAAAATAGGGTTTTTGTAAAAAGGGAAGTATTTTAGGAGCAATCCCGCCTCCCAAATAAAGTCCTCCAAAAGAGAGAAATTTTAAAGCCACATTAGAAAGCTCTGCCGCATAAAAAGAAACAAACCACTCTAAAATCTCTTCGCATAAGGGACAGGCCTTTGAAAGGGCTCTTTCAGTAATTTCTTTCGCAAGATTTTTTTCCGAAAAGGAGCCTTTTGGTATTTTTTTCTCCTTTTGGGTCATAAAGAAAAACAGATCTTCTATTCCAGGTCCTGAAACTACTCTTTCATAGGAAATGTGCCCATATTTTTTTTGTAAAAACTCTAAAAGAGAAAACTCCCTCTTGTTTCTGCAAGCAAAATCGGTGTGTCCCCCTTCTGTAGCAAAGGGATGATAGGTTTTTCCATCCCAAAAAAGACCCGCTTCTCCAAGTCCCGTTCCCGCAGAAACGAGTGCTCTATTTCCTAAAGAGCTCTTTTTTGCTTTTTGTAAAAAGACCATCTCTTTTTCTTGCAAAGCGGCAATCCCATAAGCATGCGCCTCTAAATCATTTAATAGAAAAACCGCTTTTATCCGGTTTTTCTTTTCGATTTGTTTTGATTCAATTATCCAGGGAAGATTGGTTGTCTTACATATACCATCTTGTACAGGACCCGCAACTCCAAAGGCTGCTTTTTCAATCTTTTCTTTTCCTTGTATAAACTGAGAAACAATCTCCTGTAAGGAAGAAAATTGTTTAGAAGGGAAAACAGTTTCTTGGATAAGCTCTCTTTTTTTAAAAAGCGCAAGCCTAGTATGCGTTCCGCCAACATCTCCTACCAAAAACATGTCCCCTCCTCTTTTTTGCATCCTAAATTAGTTTTGCCTTTTTCTTGAACAACAATCAAAAGGGACCTACAATATGGAAGACAAAAAGGAGCATCTATGAACACGTCAAATGAAAAAAAGAAAGCTTTAGAACTGGCCATAGCCCATATCCAAAAGCAGTTTGGAGAGGGAGCTATCATGACCTTAGGAAAACACTCCTCTTCAAGGGAAATACAAGTCATACCTACAGGGGCTATTTCCTTAGATTTAGCTTTAGGAGTAGGGGGAGTTCCTAGAGGAAGAGTTGTAGAAATCTACGGTCCTGAATCTTCTGGAAAGTCAACTTTGGCTACCCATATTGTAGCCAATGCTCAAAAAATGGGGGGACTGGCAGCCTACATAGATGCAGAACACGCTTTAGACCCTTCTTATGCCGCCAAAATCGGAGTAAACATAGATGATCTTATGATCTCACAACCAGACTCGGGAGAAGAGGCTTTAAATATAGCAGAAACGCTTGCCAGATCTAATGCTGTAGATGTAATCATTATCGACTCAGTAGCAGCTTTAGTCCCCAAAAGTGAATTAGAAGGGGAAATAGGAGACTCTTTTATGGGACTACAAGCTAGAATGATGTCTCAAGCTTTAAGAAAACTTACCTCTTCTCTTGCAAAAAGCAATACATGCGCTATTTTCATTAACCAAATTCGGGAAAAAATTGGGATTATGTTTGGAAACCCAGAGACGACAACAGGGGGAAGGGCTCTTAAGTTTTACTCTTCTATAAGACTCGACATCCGAAAGACAGCCGTTTTAAAAGGCGCCGATAATAAAGACATAGGCTGCAGAACCAAAGTAAAAGTGGTGAAAAACAAACTGGCACCTCCTTTTCAAATTGCTGAATTTGATATTTTATTTAATGAAGGGATTTCTCATTTGGGTTCTCTTTTAGACGTAGGAGCGGATTTACAAGTTTTAGAGAGAAAAGGAGCTTGGTATAGCTATGAAAATACAAAAATTGGCCAAGGAAAAGAGGCTTCTAGAGAAGAGCTAAGAAAAAATCCTTCTTTAGTAGCAACTATTGAGAAAAAGATTTTGGCAAGTCTAAAAAAAGAAGCACCAAAAACGGATGAAAAAGAGCCCGTAAAAGCTTCTTAAAGATTTTTTTCTTGTAAAAGTTGGAAGATCAAAGCCTCGAAAACGGGGCTGTATAAATCGAGCTCCTTTAAAGCAAAAACAAGGAGCTCTTTATTTTTTTTCACCTCTTCTCTTGCCTTGTTTTCCCCTAAAAAAGAGGCTATATTTAAAGGAGCCTTATCCTCTTTCGCATCTTCCAGATCATCTGCTATCTGAAAAGCTACTCCAAAATAATAGGCTGCTTTTTTTACCTTATCTAGTTTTTCTAAAGCTCCTCCGGCAAAAAGCCAGCCCAACACAAAAGAGATCTCAAATAATGTAACCGTTTTTTTCTCCATGATAGAAAAGGCCATTTCCAGGCTATTTTCAGTAGGAAAAAGATCTAAAAACTGTCCTTGCGTTGCCCCTAAAATACCTGCAGAGCCGGTTACTTGCTTTAAACAGTGATACCCAATTTCATAAGCCTTTTCAGAAAAAGTAAGAGACGCTTTTCTTAAAGAAGTTATGTTCTTCTGGATGAACTCATATCCTAAAGACAAGAAGGTAAAACTAGCCAAAATAGCTACACTTTCTTCGTAAACATTATGAAGGGTTAATTTTCCTCTTCTTTTTTTTTCGTTATCCATACAAGGAAGATCATCTGCAATTAAAGAGGCTGTATGAAAAAACTCCGTAGCTAAAGCAGCTTCAATAATAGGGGCTCGAGGCTCTAAGGCTTCTGCTATAATCTGAACCAAAATGGGGCGAAGCCTTTTTCCTCCACTGGTAATAGCATAAAGACAAGCCTCTTTTAACATAGAGTCCTCTCCTTCATTTTGAATCATTTTTCGAGCCAACTTATCCCAAAAACGTTTCTTTTCTAATAGAAAGCTAAGCTCGCGTTTCAACTTCATGTTTTTTCCTAAAAGAAAGAGAAGATCCTTGTACCAAAGAAAGGGGTAGTATTTTGCTGTTTTTTTCTATCACAGTTCCCGGGTTTATAACGCTATTACATCCAATAGAAGAAAAGTCTCCAATAAAAGAGCCTAGTTTTTTTAAAGATGTCTTTTGAATGTTTCCGGAAAAGTCCTTTACCGTGATAAATCCCTTATCGAGTCTAAAATTAGCACAAACGACCCCAGCACCCACGTTTACTTCATTTCCAACAATTGAGTCGCCTATATAGTTAAAATGGGCTGCACGGGCTTTATTTAGCAAAATAGAGCGTTTTATTTCGCTGGCATGACCTACAACACATCCTTTTCCCAAAAGGACAAAGCCTTTTATATACGCGCCCTGTTTGATCTGTACTGTATCATCTATAAAGCAGGGGCCTTCTATAAAAGCGCCCGGTTCTATTTCTATTTTTCCTTGGATAAAAATACTCTCTGGGTTTTTAAAGAAAACTCCCGGATATTTTTCAGGGCAGATTTTATGAAACGAATTGCTAAGATACAGGTTTGGGTTTTGAAAAAAACTTTGTAGAGAAGCTAATGGTTCCCAAAGAAAGGAAGTCTCTTTCCAAAGGTTTTTTGCAAAAAAAGAAGAGGTATCAAAAAGATCGTATTTCATGAAAGAAAAGTATAGTTAAGAATTCTATTTTCTAAAGAACTATTTCTCTTTTTCTTCTTCTTCAAAGGGTGTGGATTTGTTCATAAAGCTACTATTTTATAGAAGAAAAGTCCGTTTATAACTTGTCTACAAAAAAGGCGTTTTTGTCAGTAACTTGTTTACAAGATAGATATGAACAAGTTTTCAACTCTTTATGAACGGGATTTTCCACAAAGAAAGTTAAAAGAAATTCAAGTGTTGAAAAGTTTTTTTCATCCACATAGGAGTTATCGGGAAAATCTTTTCAGAAATCCTTTGCCAACAAGAGTCTCTTGATTTTTTTTCTACCTTCAAAAAAAACTTACGTTTTTTTTCAAAAATAAAATAGAATCTTTCCCCATGATACAAAAAGTCTTTTTTCCTTCCAATATTCCTACCATGGTTCCCTCTTTTAAGAATCGAAGAGAGCTTTTCGTTGTTATTACTGTTTTAGTGGGAATACTTTTTGCGATTCTTGCCGCTTTTTTCATAAAGAGATGTTGTCCTTTACGGCTTAGAGAAAATCGTCAGATGGAAGAGCCACCTTTTATAAGAAATGGAGAAAGGTAGAGAAAGGTTATGGTTTCTACAGGTTTTTATGGATGGTTTTCTGGTTTGCTGAAAAAAGAAGAAGCGAGTCTTTATTGCTTTGCTGCACCAAGTCATATAGAACAAAAAGAAGATACCATGTCTTTTTTTTTGGAAGTTAAGGAAAACATTTCAGATTTTTCTTCTGCAGCTGCAGAGATAGAAAGGATCTGGTCTTTTCTTGAAGAAAAACTGCAGGAAAATACACAGCATGATTATGCCTACCGGTTTCTTGGAGAGATGGATGATTCAAAGAGAGAGCCTTCTTTTGGACGTGCCCATAAAGATTTGAGAATCAAAAAAGTTTCTGTTCTTATGTCTTTTAAACAAGTTAAACAAGACGATTTAAACCCTAACTTGCTCCTGTTAGCTTATGCTGTAGCCGCTTCTTTGTGGGAGATTTTCCCCAATTTATCTCCTAAGGAGTGTCTCTTTGATCTCATTTCAGAAGAAACTTTAAATTCTGAGTCGTCTAATCCGAATGGGGGGAAAGAGGCAGTGCGTCTTTTTGATTTTTTTGAAGAGGTTAAAAGGGAACTGGAAAGCGTAGAAGAAGAAAAAAAGCGGTAAACATTTCAAAAAAATCTGTGTGATAGGATTTGAGCCTACGACCCCTTGCATCCCATGCAAGTTTTCGTCATATCATCCAGTCTTATTCAGCATCACAAACTTTGCATAACTTCCCTGTTTTTATTTTATGAGGGTTGTTTAAAATCTTTTTTACTAATATGCTCTATTGAATTTTATGAATACTCAGAGTTCACGTGGAAAAAGACGATGATAATACCCCGATTCCCAGCAAGCTCTCGTTCGAAGATTTAAAGCAGGTCAATCAACACGGGATTGAATATTGGAGCGCCAGAAGTTTGCAGCCGTCTCTCGGATATTCTCAGTGGAGACGATTCGAAAATGCTATCCAAAAAGCGATTGAGTCTTGCAAGCAGTCTGGAAATGATCCTGAGCATCACTTTGCCGGCGCCGGCAAACCGATCTCCGGAGGCAAAGGTTCTTCTCAAATCGTTGATGATTATCATCTTTCTCGTTTTGCTTGCTATCTTATTGCTCAAAATGGAGATCCCAGAAAGCCGGAAATTGCCAATGCTCAAAAGTATTTCGCGATTCAAACTCGCCGCCAAGAATTGACAGATGCTGCTCTTGCCGATCTCGAGCGATTAGAGATGCGAAAACAGGCTTCTCAAGACTTTAAGGCGCTTTCCGGTGTTGCTCGCGATGCCGGTGTCCAAAATAAAATGTTCGGGATCTTCCATGATGCAGGTTATAAAGGGCTCTACGGAGGGCTAGGATCTGATGCTATCAAAGCTTATAAAGGAATCGACCCTAAAGAACAACTCATGGATCGGATGGGTAGAACAGAGTTGGCGGCTAATCTGTTCCGGATGACACAAACACGAGACAAGCTCAAACGTGAAGGCATCAAGAACCAACGAGACGCTATAGAGGCTCATGAAACAGTAGGCAAAGAAGTTCGCGCTGCCATTGCTAAAATTGGTGGTACAGCTCCAGAAAACATTCCTCCGGCTGAACACATCAAAAAAATAGAAAAACGTTTAAAAAAAACTAAGCCAAAGCTGATTCTTGATGATAAGGATTCGGGATTGCAGCCACCTACAATTTAGTGAATTTAATTATAACTTTCTGAATAAAAAAATCTGGGTGATAGGATTTGAACCTACGACCCCTTGCACCCCATGCAAGTGCGCTATCCAAGCTGCGCCACACCCAGAAAGTTTAAGCTTCTACTTCGATAAGATCCAAAAAGGCTTGGAGCTGTTTAGAACGGGTTGGGTGACGCATCTTGCGAAGCGCTTTTGCTTCAATTTGCCGCACCCGTTCTCTTGTAACTTTAAAACGAATTCCCACCTCTTCCAAGGTTTTGGGCTTTCCATCTAAAAGACCGAATCTTTCGATTAAAACAGTCCTCTCTCTTTCAGTTAAAGTAGATAAAACTTCATTAATCTTATCTTTTAAAATTGAATACCCGGTGGCCTCTGCAGGAGATTCAGTTGAGGTGTCTTCTAAGAAATCTCCAAACTGAGACTCTCCCTCCCCCACTTCCGCTTGTAGGGAGATAGGATGTTGGGCTATTTTATAAATTTCCCGGATTTTTTCAGGAGTAAGGCCGAGCTCTCTTGCAAGTTCCTCAGGAGAAGGCTCCTTTCCCGTTTCCATCATGAGCTTTTTTGCCCCTCGAAGAACCTTGTTAATTGTTTCAATCATATGAACTGGAATTCGGATCGTTCTGGCTTGATCTGCTATGGCTCTTGTGACCGCTTGACGAATCCACCAAGTAGCATAGGTAGAAAACTTATACCCTCTTCGGTACTCAAACTTTTCTACTGCCTTCATAAGCCCCATGTTTCCTTCTTGAATTAAATCTAAAAAGGAAAGACCCCGGTTGGTATATTTTTTTGCGATAGAAATAACAAGCCGCAAGTTAGACTCATCCATCTCTCTTTTGGCTTCTTGGCTTTTATCTAGCGATCTTTCCATCATTTTTACATCTTTTTTGAAGTCGTCTAAACTTCTTCCTGCAGCAATCTCTCGTTTGAAAAGTTTTCTTTTGGCAGCACGTAATTTTGCTGCAGCAAATTTGTTTTTTTCTGCTCTAGGAGTTAATTCTCGAATTTCTTTTTCAAGCGCTAAAAAACGATCGTAGGAAGAGAGGATAACCTCTGAAAAATCTTCTACTACATTGTGTTTTCCTGCAAATCTTCTCAAATAGGCTTGAGCCTTTATGCGTACTTTTTCCAAATCTTCTAAGTTAGAAGAAAGTTTTTTAGCAGATATCTTGGGATCTTT
This sequence comes from uncultured bacterium, assembly GCA_964351495.1. Taxonomy (GTDB): domain Bacteria; phylum Chlamydiota; class Chlamydiia; order Chlamydiales; family SM23-39; genus CAYGOC01. Next base: position 6,332 of record CAYGOC010000005.1, on the reverse strand, counting down.
AGAGGCTATTAAAAGCTCTTCAAAGCTTTTATCCAAGCCCTGCATTCGCGCTAGCAGTTTTGGTGAGAGCTTCATGTATTTAGCTTTGTCTGTTATCTCTTTTTCAGAAACAATCTTATCAAAACGCTCTTTACCAGAGATCAAATAACGAGAAATCGCGATGGCTTCTCTTGTAGAATAGCGAAAACGAAGGATAATTCTTTCTACTTGTATTTGGGCTTTTTCAATTCTTTTTGATATTTCGACCTCTTCCTCTCTAGTTAAAAGAGGTACCGATCCCATCTCTTTTAAATACATCCGAACCGGATCGTCAGAAGCCCCTTCGGAGCGCTTAGGAAGACCTTCTAATTCTTTGGCTTCTTTCTTTCTCTCTTTTTGTCTGTCTACTTCCGTTTGGTTTAAGATCTGAATATCCATTCCACTTAAGAAAATAAGTACATGATCTATTTGCTCCGGAGAGTCAAAGGTCATGGGAAGGATTTCATTAATCTCTTCGTAGGTGATGTATCCTTGATCTTTGGCGATAGCTACGAGTTCTTCTATTTTTTGTTGTTGTTGTGGATTAAACTGAGAGCTTTGTTGTTGATTCATGAGATATCTTCTAAAGAAACCTTTAAAGGGTTAAGCTGGTTTTGTGCTAAAAAAAGGGAAGATTTTATACAAAATGCTTTATTAAAAAAGAGTTTTATTTTCCCTATCCTACCTACAAGCAGATATTCATTATAAAGCTTATTCGCTTTTTGTCGATAAGAAAGAGAAAACTCTTCCGAAATAGAAACAAATTTTTTCTTTAAGATTTCTTAGAAAGTATGTTCAATTTTTGGGTGAACAGTAGCGGCTAAAAGGTGTCTTATAACACAGGTAAGCACCGCTAGTGGATAGAGTATCCAGTCCACAAGATCAGAGGCAAGTCTGTGCGTTCTTTTTTCCAAAAATCTACGAATAGAAGTACTTTTTCCTATTGTGAAAAACAGAGCTACCACAGCTAGAAAAAAGCCAAGAATACGAAAGGTGGTTTTTACTGTTTTTGTTACAAGAGCAAAAGGTAGAATAAAAAGCTTTTTACAAAGAGAAAAAAAGCACTGAAGCCTTCCTTTTATGGAATAAAATTGGGTAAGTTTGGGGTCATAAGCAGTAAAAGACTCGCTAAAAGCTTTTGAATTTGAATAATAAGCTAGATCCATAAAAATAAATCACTTTAGTTTATTAAAGTAACTATTTTAAAACAAAAACAATTAAACTTCAAGTTGTTTTTTGCTTTTTTTAAGAAAGAGGCTGAAAAAATAAATCAACAAAACTAGAGAGAGGAGCCATCGAAAGAAGAAATTATAAGGAAAAATACGGTCTAAACAAGAATTTTCAGGAGATCCGGGGGTGTAAAATGCGGTGTAACTCTCTTTTTTTAAGTTGGTTAGGGAGTTTATGGCTGCTTGTTTGTTTGGGTAGGAAGAAGCTACTAAAGAAAAGCTCTCAAAAACCCCTTTGGGGGTTTGGTATCGATAGTGGACCCCTACTTGATAGAGATTTTTTGATTTTTTTCGAATTTCCCAAGAAAGAATCTGGGCCCTTGTTTCTTTTGAAAGGTCAAAATACTGATAAAGCTTATACCCCAAATTGACAGAAAGGAAAAAAGAGACTAAAAAGGAGGCCAAAACAAGGGCGAAAAAGGGATTTTTTAAACGATCCATAGCTTTACCTATCTCTATTAGCTTATAGGAATGGTTGTAATATACGGCAGCTTTCTTGTATAATTCAACCAGCAAAAGAAAAAACGACACCATATTCAAAAAAAAATTGAGGAACAATGGCAGAACAAGAAGAGAAAAAAAAGAAGCCTAAAAGAGCTTCTGCTTTAAAAAGAGAAATCCAACACAATAAGAAAAAAGAAAGAAACAAGGCCGTTAAATCAGAGATTAGGACGACGCTTCGTACTTTTAAAGAAAAAAAAGAAGATTTGCCCGGTATTTATTCCCTTTTAGACAAGGGAGTTAAAAAAGGGGTGATTAAACAAAATAAAGCAGCCCGTTTAAAGTCTCGTTTAGCTGCCCTTTCTTAAGATAAGCTAGAGATTTTTTCTAAAGAATTCGTGTTCAAGCTGAGTATCTGCGAAGAATTACCCCAGATGCTCAGCTTTTTTTTGGCTCTAGTAGAAGCTGTGTAAAATATTTCTTTCCCGGAAAATGTGCTTTTTTCAGGAAGGATGAGAAGGACTTCTTCGTATTCACTTCCCTGGCTTTTATGTACCGATAGAATATAAGAAAAGGCGTACGGAATAGATCTGTGAGGAAAAGAAACAAACTCCCCTTTTTGACTCAAAACTATCTCCCCTTCTAAAGAGAGTTTTTTCTCTTTTTTTCTTCCTATAAAAAACCCTTTCATTCCATTAAATAGATTTTTTTGAGGAAGATTTTGGGTAAGTAAAATAGGTGCTGCCCAAAAAGAAAAAAGGGGAACTTGGTTGTAAAAATTCTCTAATAAAACTTGGTTTATGTTTTCTGTTCCCCAGAGCCCTCTTCTTAAAGGAGATAAAATTTGGAATCGATCTTTCTTGGAAAAAAGCGCCTTCTTATCAAAAGGAGTTTTAGAACAAAAATAATAAAAGGGGGTTATATAAGAAAGAAACTCTTGGGGGAAAGGGAAGGTGTAAGGCCATGTAAATTGAGCTAGAGAAGAAGAGTTTTGTAAAAGAGTAAGAGTTTTTTCTGTCTCTTTTTCTAAGACAGCCTTAGCAAAAATAGCTAAATCCTCTTTTTCAAAACGGACAGCGACATCTAACTCCTTATTTAAAGAAGGAAACCTTTTACAAAAATCAGAAAAAAAAGAACCGGCTTCTACTGGAGGTAATTGGTTAGGATCCCCCATCAAAATTAAGCGACTATTTTTTTTTACCCTAGATAAAAGAAAAGCCATTAATTTCGCATCTATCATAGAAGCTTCATCAATTAAGATCAGATCATAAATAAGAGGGGACGTAGAAAAACTGGGTGTTTTTCCCGGGTAAATCTGTAAAAGAGAATGTAGAGTCAAAATAGAAAAATTAGAAATTTCTTCTAAAAAAGAGAGCTTCTCTTGCAAGTGGAAAGTAGCTTTTCCCGTTGGAGCCGATACAGCCACGATACTTTCAGGATAGGCTTCTTTATAACTTTTTAAAAGGGAAGCTGCCGTATGTGTTTTTCCAGTTCCCGGTCCCCCTGTAATAAAAGTTATAGGAGAAGAAAATACAGTTTCTAGCGCTTTTTTCTGGGAGGGAAAAAGAGAGCTTTCTATGGAAGTGGAAAGAGGTTTTACAGAAAAAGAAAGGATCCTTTCTAGGTTTTTTTGAATCTGGATTTCATAAACCCAGGCTTTTTGTAGATAAAACCCATTTTTATAGAAACATAAGGGTTTTTGGGGAAACAAGGTCTCCTTGTCTACTTTTTCTACAAGATCAGAGGGAAGAGAGAAAAATGCCTTTTTTATCTCTTCTTCAGAAAGAATCTCTTGTAAAGCCGGATCTAAAGCAGGAGAAAAACCAGACTCTTTTATCTGAATACAAAGGTGCCCTTTTCGAAAAATAGACATAAGATATGCAAGACAAAAGGCCGTTTTTTCTTCTGTGTAAAGCGGCTTTACATAAGTTTTGGCAAAAAAAAGATCAAAAGAAGAAAAAATTCCCTGTTCCTTTCCTTTTTGCAAAAGGGGCCAAAGAGTAAAGTTCGGCAAAAAAGACATTTTAAATCTCCTTAAAACGGTTTTTTGCTATTTGGGTATCAGGAAAAAAATGGTAGATTCCCTCTTCAAAAAAAAGTCCTCTTAAAAATAGATAAAACATACCCCCAAACTGAAGAGGAGCAAGTCCTTTCTGTGTAGAAAAAAAGTGCTCTAAAGCTTCCCTGTAAAGAGAGGCTTGAAAAAAATAATCTTCTCGTAACATCTCTTCTTCTAAAGCTTCTTTTTGGTAGTTTTCTTTTTTATTTCCTAAGTCATTTGTCTTCCAGTCCAAAAGATAGTATTTTCCCTCAAAAAAAAAGAAAAGATCGATAAATCCTTGCATCTTTTTTTCTGTGCTATGAGAGAAGAAAAAAGGAATTTCAGCCCATATTTGCTCTTTTGGCACTTGTAAAAGAGAGAAAGAATGACTAAGCAAAGAGGTAGAAAAAGCTTTTTGTATAATCCATATAAGAGAGTCTGCAAAAGGAGCATATTCACTTTCTGTAATTCTTTTTCGGATGATATGGATATCTTGGCTCTCTACCATTTTTTGTAGAAGTTGGTGCATAAAATCTCCTAAAGAAGGCCCTCTGGGAAACAAAAAGGGCTCTTTTAATTCTTTAGGCAAGTTAGACCCTTGCGCTAAAGAAGAAAAAGAGAAAAGAGTGTTTCCTTGTTTATAAAAAGGGAGAAGAGGTGTTTTTTCTCTTTCCGGTTTTTCTTTTTCTAGGAGACTTTTTTTAGGAATCCTCATAGAGGATACATAGACGGTGGAAAACTGTTTTTCTATCTTCTCTTCCCAAAGATTTTTACTTATATTCTCATAAGGTTTTTGATAAAAAAGATAGGAGAAAAAAAGGTCTATGGGGGAGCTTTTTCCGGGAAGTAGTTTTTTTTCTGAATCTAAAATATAAGGAATAAAAACCTGTTTTTTCGCTCTTGTTACCGCAACATAAAATTGGCGTAGTTTTTCTGCATCTAGCTCTTCTATTTCTTCTTCTTCTAAAAGGGGATCTTTTTTCCCCATCTTAGAAGCCAATCCCAAAGCGAAGACAATATCAAACTCAAGTCCTTTACTCATATGCATAGTCATAATGACATTTTGTGCAGAGCCTGCAAGTTTTCTTTTTTCTTTAGAAGAGCTTTCTATTTCCTCTTCTACTTTTTCTAGAAAAGAAAAAAGAATCTCTTTTGTAATCTTTTCTTTTCCTAAAGAAAACAGAAGTAGATCTATGATTTGAAATAGATCTTCATAAAATTCCCCTTTTTGCAAAAAAGAGAGCTCTTCTACGCTCTTTTTTTGTAAAGAAAGAGTGGCTTGTAAGAAACTGTCGAAAAAAAAAGGAAGACCCTTTTCCATATTTTCTTTTAAGAGAAAAAAAATTTCATAAGGGATTTTTTCTTTTTCTAAATCAGAAAAATGCCAACCACAAAAAGGAGTTAAAAGGGCTGTTTGTATGGAAGTAAAAGAAAGAGAAAATATCGCTTCAAAAAAGAGTTTTAAAGAAGAAAAAGCAGCTGTCTTTCCTAAAGATTCGCTCGATTTTATAGAAAAGAAAATCCCCCTTTCTCGAAGATATTTTTGAATAGCTTTTCCTTGAAAACGATCTTTTACTAAAATAGCGATCTTGTTAGAGGAATCTTTATAGGTTTCGATAGTCTTAGCTAAAAAAGGAAAGAAAAATAGCGTTTCTATTTCTTTTTCTTTTACGTCCTCATTTTTTTCCTTATCAAAGACAAAAAAACAAAGAGGAGTTTCCTCCGTTTTGGGAAGTAAAGAGCCACTTTTTACAGGATGGTAGGGTAAAAAGTCTTTTTGTCTGGGAAGTGCGATCCATTTATTTTCAGATACTTTTCCAAAAAGATGGTTTAGCGCCGCTACTAACCCCTCTGAGCTCCTGTAGTTTGTGTCTAGATATAAAGAAAGACCTATCCTATTTTTAGCTTGTAGGTAGGTGTAAATATCTGCTTTTCTAAATCCATAAATAGACTGTTTAGGATCCCCTACTAAATATAGTATGGGGCATAAATCAAAAAGGTGAGAAAGGATTTTCCACTGAATAGGATCTGTATCTTGAAATTCATCTACAATAGAGGCTGCAAACTTTTCCCGTACCTTTTTAGAAAATTCAGGAAATAGAAGGGCTTTTTCCATGTTTTTCATAATTTCAGAAAAAGAAAAAAGAGATCCTTCCTCAATTAAAGAAAGGTAAAAAGGACGAAAAAGATACGCCAGTCTTTTAAAAGATCTACTAAAAAGAAGCGCTTCTTCTAACAAAGGATACAGGTTTTTTTCTAACCAATAAAAACAAGAATAGGAAGAAAGTTCTTCTAAAGAAAAAGTTTTTTTGCTCTTTTTTTTATTATTGGGATGCAAAAACCGCATTAGAGAAGGAGATAAAGAAAGCAGCTTTGTAAACTCTTCAAAAGAGGGAGCTTTTTTAAAAAAACTTTCTATAAAACCCCACTCTTTTTCTAAATCCTCTATGGAAAAACCGGTTTTTTTATAAAACACACGTGCTATTTCAAAGTCTTTTCTACCCGTTTCTTGGAAAAGAGAAGTCTCTTTTTCTGAAAGAGAAGAAAAAAGAGAAAAAACTTTTTGATAGATTTCAAAAACAGAAGGAGGAGGGTTAACTATC
>CAYGOC010000004.1:94889-103380 GCA_964351495.1 uncultured bacterium | reverse complement strand
TCGAACTCCTGACCTTCTGAATGCAAATCAGACGCTCTACCAACTAAGCTAAGCCCCCACAAGAACTCTCTTTTTCAGAAAGATAGTAGCCAGAATAGCTGACTAAAGCTTTTTCCCACAAGAATTTCTGCAAGATTTTAGCTCTAGTCCTTTAAATGAAGCTCCGAGAAAACCATCTTTGTTTCTTTAAAAGTAACATGCAAAGCAAAAAAGGGAATTAACGCTAAAGTGAAAAGTTTTGTGACGCACTCTTTAAAGGCTTTTTCAAAAGCTATATTTCTATCCAAAAGAGAATCTATAGAAATAAGAAAGAGGGTGTAAAAAACGGAAAACCCCACAAGAGCAGCTAGTATATTTTTCATAAATACTAACCATACTTTTTGAACAGGGTTGGTGCAATCCTTCTTTTTTTTCTCCATCTCTTCTGTAATTTTGAGTACAAACAAAAACTTGTCTTGAGCAGGAAGGTCCTCTTTTAGTAATAGGCAAGCCAAAGAAGGCTCAAGCCAATTACTAAGGGGAAACAGTCCATTTTTAACCTTAAAAAGAGGAAGTAAAGCTCTTTTTTTATCAGAGGTGTTATAGGAAAGGATATGGGGGAAAACCAAAGTAAGAGCTATGCGAGTTATTAAATGTACTAAAAGTTCCATTCCTTTTATAGCAAAAATTCTGGCAAGAAATGCCTTACCCAAAAAAGGAGAAAATACCAAAAGCTCTAAAGCTCCCCTCATAAAGGAAAAAACGCTTATCTTTTTCTCCCTTATGTCTCGATAAAAACCAGCCCCTTTTTCAATAACTGATGTAAGATAAAAACAAAATCTTTCAAAGGAAAGATAAAAGCCCTCTAAACAGAGCGCCTTTATATTAGAGACTCTATAGTCCCGGGAACCTGCTTCTAGAGTTTCCATATAAGGACCTCTTAAAGCCTCCATCTGCTTATCCCGAAACCACCCGGATGCAACCAAAAGTCCTAGTTGTATAGAATCAAACACGCTCTAGAGTCTCTTAAAAAAGGGGCATTTTAACAGATATTTTTTTATTTACGCTATTTTTTCTTGGGAGTAATTTCTTGAAAGGAATTAAAAAACTTTTCTTCCTTTTGAAACCCTTCTCCTGAAACAGAAAGGATTACAACGTCTTTTTGTAAGAGAATAATTTTCTCTTTATGATCTTGAAAAAAAAGCTCATATCCTCCTTTTGAGTCCTGTTTTTCTTGGATAACTCCCCTTTTTTTCAAAAAATCTTTTGTCTTAGGTTCTATTTTTACCGTATAAGTGAGCCCTTCTTGAGAAGCCTCTAGAAAAAGCCCCCCCGGAAAAGACTCTTGTTTGGGAAAGTGTGGCAGATAAAAAGAGAGCTTTTTTTTGCCCCAGCTCTTGACCACATAGACCCAACCTAACCTCTCTTCTTTTTCTAAAAAGCTTTCATCTAAGTTAGATAGATACAGCTTTCCATCTAAAGGCACCTGGAAAGGATCCGAAGCAAAAAGAGAAAAGGAAGAAAACAATAAAAATAATAATCTTTTTTTCATAAAAATAGGTGTTTTTTATTAAAGACATGATAACAGATGAATACTTTTGTTTTAAATTAATTTAGTTTTTTATTTTTTTAAATATTTCCTTGTATTGTCTTTCTTTTTTTGATACAGAGAAAAAAAGAACCAAGGAGAACCTTATGGAGCTTTCTATAGCGTTAGCACAGATCTTGGGAGTATACCTTTTCGTAATGGGAGCTTCTATGATCATAATACCAGACAAAACAAGACCTGTTATGAAAGACTTTGTTCAAAGCAAGTCTATGCTTTTGTTTTCTGGGTATCTTTCAATATTAATTGGTATGGTGATTATACACCTTCATAACGACTGGTATAAGGACTGGACTCTGCTTATCACTCTTGTAGGCTGGGCTATTCTTATAAACGGATTTTTTCGGGTGTTTTTTACCGATTCCTTTTCCAAAAAACTAAAGCATCTCTTAACCGGAGAGAAGTATTACTGGCTAGGATGGGCTCTTTTAGTTTTAGGAGCTTACCTAGGAGGTATGGGGTTTTTTAGTTAAGACCATGGATTTTTTAAAAAAACTACAAGAAAAGCCGTTACGGCTTTTCTTAGTTTCTTTAATAGCCCTCCTAGTTTTAGGGGGGTTTTTTTGGGTTCATAAAAGAAGCAAGTACGTATGGACCAATGATGCCTACATAGAAGGGTTTCAAGTCTCTTTAAGCCCTGATATAGAGGCTAGGATTACCCGCCTTTACGTAGATGAAGGAGACTTTGTAAAAAAAGGAGACCTCATCTGCGATTTAGACACCAGTATATTAGAAGCAGAAAAAAAAGAAGCAGAAACAACTCTCTCCTTTTTACAAAAAAAAATAGAGTTAAGGGAAATTCACCTACAAAAGCTCCGGGACGACTACACCGTTGCCAAGCAGGAATATGAAAAAGAAATTCTCTCTTTTTTAGACTTTGACCATACCAAAAAAAACTACCAAATGGCTGAAAAAGAATGGGAAATGGCCCAAAAGCAAAAAGAGAATGCGCAAGCTTCCTTAGAAGTGATAAAAACCAAGTTAGAACATACACAAGTATTTGCCCCAAGAGATGGGATCATTGCAAAAAGGTGGATTTTAGCAGGAGACGTGGCTAGATTTGGGCAGCCTCTTTTTGAACTCAATGACTTAAAAAATCTTTGGATAACAGCAAAATTGGAAGAGACTAAGCTCTCTTCTATTAAAGTAGGCAGCCCCGTAAAAATCCGAATAGATGCCTATCCTGATTTAGAGCTTCATGGGCATGTCTTTGTAATCAAAGCCTCTTCTTCTTCTCAGTTTGCTTTAATTCCTCCGGAAAATGCGAGTGGCAATTTTACCAAAGTAGTGCAAAGAATCCCGATAAAAATCAGTATCGATTACCCTAAAAGATCTCCCCAAATTTCTCTTTTTCCCGGAATGTCTTGTGAAGTAAAAATCTTTAAAAGGTAGTTTTCTCATGCAATGGAAGGAGCCTCTTCTTCATATCGTTTCAGAAGAGACAAGAGGTTGGATTATTGTAGTCAACGTGATTATTCCTTCTATGATGGCTGTCTTTTGTGCTGTAGCTTCTATGATAGCAGGTAGCGCTATACAAGGATCTTTAGCCATTGACGGCGCTTTGATTCAGTGGGTCAGCACAGCCTATCTTTTAGGGATAAACAGCATAGTTCCTATAGCCAACAAATTAGCAGATCGATTTGGCTATAAAAAGTGCTATTTTTGGGGCGTTTGTTTATTTACACTCGGAACCCTTTTTTCTAGCTTTGCTTTTGATTTTTGGTCCTTGTCCTTAGCAAGATTTATAGAAGGGGTTGGCGCCGGCTTTATTTTTCCCGTAGGAATGGCTTTAATTATCCAAAACATCTCTCCTAAAAACTTAAAAGTGGCCTTAAATCTTTACTTGGGACTCGGCCTAGGAGCAGGACTCGGGCTGGGGACTTTATATAGTGGCTATTTTAGCATGGAGTATACTTGGAGGCTTATCTTTTTTTGGCAGTTTCCGGTTGGAATTATAAGCCTAATCCTCCTTGTTTTGTTTCATAAAGAAACAGAAAAAAACCCTTTAAAAAAATGGGATCTTTTGGGGTATTTTTCTTTTATTTTTTTTATTGCTTTCTTGGTGATCGCTCTATCAGAAGGGGCTTTACCCTCTACTGCAGGGGGGTGGCGAGATCCTTTTATTATTTTTTGCTTCGGGTTTTCTTTTATCTCCTTTCTGATCACCTTTTATAGGGAAAAAGTATCTAAAAACCCCACTATTTCTTTTTTCTTAATGTACGATTTTAGCTTTTTATTGGGATGCCTATCTCTTTTTGTTTTGGGAGCTACTTTTTTTGTCACGCTATCTTCTTTAGCCCCCCTTATGGAAAACATCTTAGGATACGACAGATTTCATACAGGTCTTATCTGTATGACTTACGGTCTGACCATGGGAATTTTTTCTATTTTAGTAAATATAGTAAGCCAAAAAGTTTCCGGATTTTTTTTGGGAATTTTTGGCCTTTCCCTTATCGTAATCAGCTTTTTTCTTAATTACTCCATCTCTTGGCTCTCCGGTTCCCACACTATCCTTTTTATCTTATTTTTAAGAGGACTCGGTATGGCTTTTTCTTTGGGGCCTATAACCGCTTTTTCCTTAAAAAACATCTCCTCTCAATATTCCTCTGAGGCTGCTACTTTACTTACCTTCTTTAGACAATTAGGAGGAACCTATGGAGGCGTGATTTTTGGAATTATTACTACTAAACGAGCTATCTTTCACTCGGCAAGGTTTGCAGAAGCGACAAATCCCTTTTTACCGGGATACCAAAAAACCCTCACTAAACTACAAGAGTATATCTTTGATAAAGGAGCTTCTTTTTCCGGTGAAGTCACCCAGCTTGCAAAAGCGAAAATTATAGAACAGATAAAGATAGAGTCTTATCTTCAAGCAGTAGCAGATGGGTATTGGATTTTTGGATTTGTTTCCTTAACCATAACTCTTTTGCTCCTGTTATTGAGCCTATGGAACACTTTTAGAAAAAAAGAAATCTCTCTACAAAACAAATGAAAAGCCCCAAAACCACTACAAGAGAAAAAAAGAACATCTTTCTAGCCCATAAAGCTTCTTCTTTTTCGAAAAATCCCTGAATGGAAAGAAAAAGCCAAAATCCTCCTAAAGAACACAAGATTACTTTGTAAAAAAGGGTCATAGGAAGAAAGAAAGGAAGTAAAAAAGAGGTTGCCACAAAAAGAACCACATAAAAAAGCATCTCTTTTTTCGTTGAGGCCATCCCCTTTTTTATAGGAACAGTAGGAATATCTGCCCTTTTGTAGTCTTCCATTCTATAGATGGCAATCGCTAAAAAATGGGGCATCTGCCAAGAGACAAGGAGAAGAAACAACAAAAAAGAAGGGATATCCACAGATCCCTTCACAGAAAAGTATCCTACAAGAGGAGGCATGGCCCCAGCTATACTCCCTAAAAGGGTAGAAAAGCTTACATAATACTTAGAAAAACTATAGACACCAACATAGGTAAAAAAGCCTAAAAAAGCGCAGAAAACAGCTAAAAAAGTCGTATAGGCGTAAAGAACAAAAATTCCATATATGAAAAGAAAAGAGGCTACCACCAAGGCTTTTTTGGGAGAGATCGTTCCCCTTACAAAAGCTCTAGCTTTGGTCCTTTCCATCTTAGAGTCCATTTCTTGATCGATATAGTTATTACAAATACAAGCAGAAGCCATCACTAGTAAGAGCCCTGAAAGCATATAGGACAGAAGAAAAAAATCAAAAGAAGAAGAACTTAAGAAAAAACCTCCTAAAGCGTTGATCCCATTCCCTACCAAAATACCCGGTTTTGTTAGGGAAAGATACTCTTTGGCTAAAGAAGGGAGGCGTTTTAGGGTTTCCATCTTTTTTGATTTTGTCAAAAATTAGATTGAAAGCAAAGGAAAAATAAGGAATCTTAAGAATCTACTACCTATTAACTTCAAAGAGGGATCTAGTGTATGAAAAAAGGACTTTTCTTGTTTTTTTCTTTGTTATTTACTTGTTGCTCTTCCCCTGAGCAAAAAAAAGAGGATTGTAACATTTCTGAGTGCGTCTGTGAAGATACTTGCGGCTGCTCTTCTGGGTGTGCTTGTAAAAAATAGATTATTTTTCAAATCGGTCTAAATAAAGAATCTGCCCCTTTTTTAAAAAAAGAGCATCAGAAGAGAGATGGAAAGTTCCTCTTTCTCTTTTTTTACTGCGAACTCGAAACCGAGAAAAGCCGGATAAAATAAGAAGAGGGCCCTCTTTTTCTACGTAGAGAATGCCTTTTTTGGGCTTAAATTTAGACCACTCTAAATCTATCTTTCCAAAAAGAGTGTTGACTCCTTTTATCCTCCCAAAAGGAAATTCCTTAGGAAGAGAAGGAAGAAGTTTTAAAACCCCTTTTTCCTCTTGTAAGAAAAAAGAGCGTATACATCTTGCCCCCGCTTGCAAGTAAAAGTAGGGATGCACCTTTTCCTTTTCAGGAAAAAACGGAATGTTTTGTTTTGTTTTATCTTCACTAGAGGGAATAAAAAAACCGGAAAAGGCTACTTCCCAAAGAAGAGCAAGCCTTTGTAGTAAAAAAGAACCTTTTCTTTCTAAAATAGCTTTTTCCCATTCAGGGAAGATAGAGACTTGTTCCTCTATTTTAGGACATAGTCCTCCCAAATGAAACCAGAAAGGAAACAGCTCTTTAGGGTCTTTTCTATAAAGAATCTTTTCTATCTCTTGTTTTTTATAAGAACCAAAAGAGAGTTTTTCTTCAAAGCTGCATTCTTCCTTTAAAGAAAGATTCCAGCTTATACGCTCTTTTTTTTGCACCACCCTCTCTTTCTTATTTTCCCTTACTAAAAAAGAAGGTCCCCTATCTAAAAAAAAGACAAGCTCTCCTTTTTCTATAAAAAGATGGTAGGAATAAAATCCTGTTTCATTTCGCAAAGAAACTTCTATTCTTTTCTTATCCAGATCCACCTGATACAAAAAAATAGAAAAAGGTCCCTGTATAGGGAAGAAGAGCTTTATAGCTATCCCCTCCAAAGAAAAAACAGTCACTTCTGTTGGGAAAATTTGAAAAAAAAGGAAAGACCCCGGGAGGGGCACATATCCCCCTTTGTAAAAAGAAAAGGGCTTGAGTTTTTGTTCTACCCTAATTTTCATAGAGGAACCCCCAAGAGTCCATCTTCTCTGTTTTCCTGTAAAAAGACCTCTACTATCTGGTTTTTTTCCAAAGAGGGAGAAAAAACTTGTACTCGTAAAAAATTGGGAGTATGCCCTGCTATGTAGTTTTTCGAAATTCTCTCTTCTAAAAGAACAGGCATCCTTCTTCCCACAAATTTTTCTCGTAAAGAAAAGGCTACCTTTTCTGCTTTTTGCATAAGCGCTCTTTTTCTTATTTGGATTGTATCTGGATCTATTTGCCCTAAAAAAGTAGCTGCTTTGGTTCTTTTTCTAGGGCTAAAAGGAAACATGTGTACCTTGGCAAATTGGACTTTTTCTACGATCTCTAAGGTGTCTAAAAAGTCTTCTTCTGTCTCTGTGGGAAAACCTACAATGATATCGGTGGTTACGGTAAAGTCAGGACTTTTCTTTTTTAGCTTTTCTACGATTTCCAGAAAAATCTGCCGGGTATATTTTCGGTTCATTTTCTTCAAAATGACGTTGGAGCCCGACTGCAAAACAATGTGCATGCTAGGGCAGGTGTTTTTTCCTTCCAGGATCGCCTTGGTTAAACCTTCATCTACTTCATCTGCATCGATAGAAGATAGACGCAGCCTTTTTAATCCCTCTATAGCATCTACTTCACGGACTAAATCTGCTAATTTTTCTTCCCCATCTTCATAGTCGCCTATGTTGATTCCTGTTAATACAATCTCTTTATACCCTTCCTCTACGAGCTTTTTAGCCTCTTGTAGGATCTCTTTTTTAGATCTAGAGCGAGACCTTCCTCTAACGTAGGGGATAATGCAATAGCTGCAAAAGGAATTACATCCATCCTGCACTTTAATAAAGGCTCTTGTATGCCCCTCAAACTGCTCAATGGAAAACTCAGGAAGCTTTTCCTCATCCGGGAAAACCCACTCTATTAAGTTTTCTTTTTCTTTGTTGGGAACAAAAACAATCCGCTCTTCTTGTATCTGTTTTTGGGCCTCTTCAACCATACAACCAGTCACAAAAAGGGTAGCTTTGGGGTTTTGTTTTAAAAGCTGTCTTAACTTTGCTTTAGAACGAACGTCTGCAAAGTGGGTAACTGTACACGTATTTAGTATACATATGTCAGCCTCTTCTTCCTCTTTACAAGGAACGCATCCCATTTTTTTTAACTGATCTATATAGGCAGCAGATTCGTATTGATTCGTTCTGCAACCTAAAGTTTCTACTTTAAATTTTTTCATAGAGGTTCATTATGCCAAGGTAAAGAGAAAAAGAAAAGAAAAGCCCCAATTTCAAAAAAACTGTCCCCTTGAAGCTTTGTATTTCTTCGAACTATCACCCCTGAATATGAACTCGAAGTTATGTAAATTAAATTTTTTAATTTACATAAAATTTTAGTTTACTTTTTTTTGTTTAAAAAGATAAAATGGCTCCACTTTTTATAGGATTAAAAAATGAACGTGTCTGTTAATTTTGATAACATAACAACTGAAATCTTGGATTTTTCTAATAAAGCTCCAGTATTTAATACTGTTACAAATATATTCCATCTTTGCATAAAACCTTTTGTACATCTACTGTCTGATCCTTCAAGAAGCACCAATAGCTATGTACACTACTTACACAAGACTTCTTATTTAAAGCTTTTTCTTCTCATGATTCCCGCTTTGGGAAATTATTTAGCGTATACTGATGACTTCGCGGTCCGAAAACCAAAACAAGCAGAACCACCTCAGAATACAGAACAAGTAGAGAACTTAGAAAGGATGATAACGGAGGCTACAAAACAAGTAGAGA
>CAYGOC010000004.1:52876-94789 GCA_964351495.1 uncultured bacterium | reverse complement strand
GATGATAACGGAGGCTACAAAACAAGTAGAGAGCTCAGAAAGGATGATAACCGAGGCTACAAAACAAGTAGAGAGCTCAGAACAGATAATACCGCAGAATGCCCGATTAGTAGAGTCTCTCCAGTTCTTGCTAGAAAAAATCAAATTCGAAAATTTTTTAACAGACTATCAAACCCCCGCTCTAATGGCTTCCCTTATTGAACACGCTTCTGTGTTTTACCATATTCAAGAGCTTATAAGTACGTATAATAAGGAAACTGCCCCAATTTTTATGCCAGATGATATTAATACAGAATTTCAAAAGCTAACTGAATTACGTAAAGCTTATGTGCTAATTGCATGCCCGTCGATCTTGAATTTGAGAAATAAAGAAGAATGCGCAAAACTATCTAATACGATTAATTTTATAAAAATAATTCCCTCTCTTCTCTTAGATACGAGCTTTAAAAAGATGCGATTACTATGCGAAACATTTCGAAGAATATACATAAATGAAATTGATCTTTTAAAGATTACAGCAAATTTAAAAAAATCTAAACATATAATAACTAAAAAAATGATCCTTTACTCTAGAGATTTTGTAAATCTTGCAGTCTTGGATGAGGATCAACCTGAAGAAATCGCAAAAGGAATATTGAAGCTGTATGGAATCGATTTAAAAGAAGAATATATAAACCGTTTGAAAAACAAACAACACCTTTCCTATTTAGTTCCCTTTTTTTCAGAGAAAGAAAAAGTTGTCTGTAAACAAGTTTTAGAAGCGATTTTAAAGCCAGAAAACACGTGGAAAACAGAAGATTTAAGTCCTCACGGAAACTCTACATATTCCCATCTTCAAGTATTAAAAACCAATAATCCCTGGACTAAATTTATTTGTCATTTAACAGATTGTTGGAACCCAATACTGCACGGGCATACGCCATATTTAGCTAACTACATACTAGAAGAAAACTCTTATGTAATTACAACTTATGAAATACGTTCTAATAGTTATATAGGAGGCTCTGCCTATTTTATGCTTAATACTGGAAGATCCAATTCATTTTTTTTATCTTGCGAGTTTAGTCAACACATAAACAACAAAATAGAAATAACGGAAATCCACGATGTAATCTTAAGCTCACTAACTTCTTGGGCAATTCGCAATGAGATCGTTATTCAACATGGATGCGTGGAATGGTTTTCTCCAAAAATACAGGATAAGTATTTTAAAAAAGACAAATATCCTAAAAAAAAATATCCCTTTATCCCCGAAAAATAACGGTTCTAAAAAAGAAAAGTCCAAATTTCAAAAAAACGGCACCCCTTAAGCGCCCTATTTCTTCAATTATTCGGTTTAAATACCCAACTGCGTTTATTACAAATTAAAAATTTTAATTATAATTTATTAAAAAAATATAAAAAAAAGACCGCTCTTTGTATAATATAGGGCCATAAAATGGCGAGGCTTAATGTCAAATTACTTACCTAGTAATTCTAGTTGTTTAGAAGTGCTTTTTAGGCCCTATTTAGAGGGAATAGAGCAATTCACTTTAGCGTCAGATAATTCTACTGCTTGGAATGGCCGGGTATTGCATTTTGTTAATGGAGTACTATTATCAATTCCTATCCTTAATCTAATTATTTCTGTTGCCCTACATACATTTTTTTCTTCACCAAATCAACCTACCCCTGAAGTCCTGCCTACCCATGAAGAAGAAATACCACCAGAAGAAAGATTTATTAAAATTCGTACCCTTGAAGGGATAACCCGTAAAATACGTTTTGATCCTGAAGAGAAAGCCTGGGAGTTCTCAAAAAGATTAGAAACGGTATTTCCCCACTCCCTAGTTGATGATGGAAACTCAAATAGGATGGGTCTACTTTGTAAAGGAAAACCAATAAATAGCTTTGCAAATAGGTTAGAAAAAATGGGAACGCTGGTGCCAGAATCAACTAAAGAAATTTTCGCAGTCCATTGGGATATGCGGATGGGGGCAAACGACTTGGAATGGCAAGGAAATGCAAGTTCTTATGGAGTGGATCGAGAGGTCTGTGCTATTTGTTTGGAATCTTTAGAAAGAATTAGTAATGGCAGAACTGACAATCCTTTTATACCGTCAGTTTTAAAATGCAAGCATGCATTTCATCTTGGATGCTTGAATCCCGGTTTTTTAGTTCCCTACACAGATGGAACCACAAGAGTTATCAAACCCGATCCTACAAGCCAACACCAAATAAAGTCCTGCCCATCCTGCCGAAAAAGCACTGCGAGGACCTAAACCGGTACACTTGCAAAGTAAAATCCCCTTTTTCCTTTAGTAGTAAAGTTTTTTAATTTCCTCCAAAGTGGGAGCCTAGAAGGAACAAAAAATTGACCAGAAGCTCTTTTTTTGCTAGGATGGGCTCCTTTTAAACTGGTGGATTTCCATGGAAAAGCTAGATCGCTCTTTTTTACAAAATCTGGAAAAACTCTCTCGCATTGCTTGCAAGCCTTTAGAAGAAAAAGAAATTTTAGAAAGTTTGCAAAAAGTGATTGGCTATATGGAACTTCTACAAGAAGTAGATACGGAAGGGGTAGAGCCGTGCAATCATGTTTTAGGCTCTCTTGTAACCCTTCCTATGAGAGAAGATGCTGTAGATCCTTCTTTTTCTAAAGAAGCATTTCAAAAGGCTTTTTTAGAAAATGTACCCGAAGTAGTAGCTGCCATGGTAAAGGTCCCCCCTGTCTTAAAGCCTGAGGAATAATATGAGTCTTTATAAAAAGAGCGCTTTCGCCCTTCGATCTTTGTTTTTAAAAGGAGAGGTCTCTGCAAAAGAAATTGCTTCCTATTTTTTACAAAGAATTACCTCTTTTGACTCTGACATAAAGGCTTTTTTAGAAGTATTTTCAGAAAGAACTATAAAAAAAGCAGAAGAGCTCGATAAAAAAAGAGCCCGAAAAGAGCCTTTAGGAAAACTAGCAGGGGTTCCTATTGCTATTAAAGACAACATGCACATTCAAGGGGAGCTTACTACATGCGCCTCTCAATTTTTAAAAAACTATAGAGCTCCTTTTTCCGCTACCGCTGTCTCTTTGATGGAACAAGAAGATGCCCTTTTGCTCGGAAAAACAAACTTAGATGAGTTTGCTATGGGATCTTCTATGGAAAACTCCTCCTTTTTTCCTTCTAAAAATCCTTGGGATTTACAACTCTCTCCTGGAGGCTCTTCCGGGGGATCCTCCGCTGCTGTGGGAGGAAGGCTCGTTCCTTTAGCTACAGGATCAGATACGGGAGGTTCTATTAGACAGCCTGCCTCTTTTTGTGGAGTTTACGGATTTAAGCCCACTTACGGAAGAGTTTCTAGATACGGCCTTGTTGCTTTTGGATCTTCTTTAGATCAAATAGGCCCCATTGGCACCTCTTCTTTAGATTGCGCTTTGATGATGGAGACAATAGGGGCTCCTTGTAAAAGAGATTCTACTTGCTTAAATATTTCCGCGGAATCTTATCTAGATAAGCACGAAAGTTTGAAAGGGAAAAAAATTGGGGTTCCTTGGGACTTTTTAACCTTTTTAGAAAAAGATGCTTTAGCCTCTTTTACCGAAAGTACTGAGAAATTAGAAGCTTTAGGGGCTGAAATACATAAGGTAGATTTGCAAATTTTACAATACTCCATTGCAGTCTACTACATATTAGGAGCGGCGGAAGCCTCTACTAACTTAGCTCGCTTTGACGGGATTCGCTTTGGCGTTCGCTCCAAAAAGGCCAAGTCTTTAGAAGAGGTGTATGACCTTTCTCGAGATGAGGGTTTTGGCCTTGAGGTAAAAAGGAGAATTTTACTAGGAACTCACGTTCTTTCTTCTGGATTTAAAAATGCGTACTACCAAAAAGCACAAAAGGTGAGAACACTTATGATACAAGCCTTTGAAAAGGCTTTTCAAACATGTGATTTAATCGCTATTCCTACTACACCTAAAGGAGCTTTCCCCTTACACACGATTCAAGATCCTTTAGCCATGTACTTGCAAGATATTTTCACTATTTGCGCTAATTTGGCAGGACTTCCTGCTCTTTCGATGCCTTCCGGTTTTGATTCAGAAGGCAAACCTTTAGGCATTCAGTTTTTAGGTCCCCAGCTTCACGATCAAAAGGTGATCTTAAGTGGCTATGCTTTTGAAAAAGCCTATCCAGAACATATAAAAATCCCTCCCCTTTTTAATAAGGAGGCTTCATGAAAGAATGGGAAGCGGTCATTGGCCTTGAAATCCACGTACAGCTTACAAAAACCAAGACAAAACTATTTAGCCATGCTTTGAACCAATTTGGAGAAGAACCTAACACGAATATTAGTGAAGTGTGTACAGGTCAGCCGGGATCTTTACCTGTTTTAAATAAAGAAGCGGTAAAGAAGGCTCTTTTGTTTGGCTTTGCCGTAGATGCCAAAATTAACCCTAAAAGCACCTTTGACAGAAAATCGTACTTTTATCCGGATAGCCCCAGAAACTTTCAAATTACCCAATTTGAAAACCCGATCATCCAAGGCGGATACGTGGAGGCTGAAGTAGAAGGAAAACTATGCCGTTTTTCTATTCACCAAGCACATCTAGAAGATGATGCAGGGATGCTAAAGCATTTTCATCATTTTGCCGGAATCGACTACAATAGAGCAGGGGTTCCTTTAATTGAGATTGTATCGAATCCTTGCATGCACACAAAAGAAGAGGCCTCCGGTTTTGCCAAAGCAGTTAAAGCCATTTTTCAATACATAGAAGCTTCTGACTGTAACATGGAAGAGGGCTCTTTAAGGATGGATGTAAATGTCTCTGTAAGACCCAAAGGATCTAAAGAGCTTCGGACTAAAACCGAGGTAAAAAACATGAACTCTTTTACCTTTATGGAACAAGCTATTGAAATAGAGATGAAAAGACAAATTTCTCTATATGAAAAACACCCGGAAAAACCCTTTGATGAAGTAATTGAACAGGCAACCTATAGGTTTGATCCGAATAGAAAAGAACTTATCTTGATGCGCAAAAAAGAAAAAGCAGCCGACTATCGGTACTTCCCGGAACCGGATCTTCCTCCCTTGTCTCTTTCTGAAGAATTTTTATCTTCCGTAAAAAAAGAGCTCCCTGAACTTCCCCATCAAAGATTAAAAAGATATACAGAGGAGCTTCTTTTACCCAAAGACACAGCTTCTTATTTAGTCTTAGAAAAAAGTCTTTCCGACTATTTTGAAAAAGCTTTGAAACATACGAAAGAAGCTAAGTCTTTAGCTAACTGGATCATCGTTGAATTTACGGGAAGGTTAAAAGAGAGGGGAGAAACTCTTCTTTCTTTGAATATCCCTCCGAAACATGTGGCAGAGCTGGTAGAGCTTATCTCTAAAAAGACCATTTCCGGAAAAATTGCTAAAAGCATTGCAGATGATATGGTATTAGAACCTAATAAGAGCCCTCAAGAGTTTATACAAAATAATCCCGACTACCAAGTGTTAAACAACAGTGCAGAAATTGAAGCTTTGGTAAACCAGGTTTTGCAAGAAAATCAGCAATCTATACAAGATTATATAGCAGGAAAAAACAAGGCTTTCGCCTTTTTAGTAGGACAAGTAATGAAGCTAACAAAAGGTAAAGCCTCTCCTGAAATAGTCAACTCCCTTCTACACAAAAAGCTTGACGCCAAACGCTGACCTTCTTAAAAGGAGCTTATATAGAGCTTCTTTTTGGGAAAGGTAATGGGCAGATTTCTTCTATTTTGTTGTTTTTTTGGTTTATGTTCTTGTTCTAAAAATGCTTTGATTGATCCTTACAGCGAAGCCCCTTCCTCTTCTTTTTCTTTTTGGGAAGATAGCACTACAAAAACAGAAGATTTTTGGGGAGAAGAGTTTTTTTCCCTTCTTCCTGAATCCCTTGAAGGAGAAGAGCTCTCTTTGGCAGAGATTATTGATATCTCCATGGAAAATAACCCCAGCACCAAAATTTCTTGGGCGGAAGCAAGAGCGCAAGCAGCTTCTTATGCACAAACTCTTTCTCCTTATTTTCCCAGCCTCTCTTTTCAAAGCTCTTACTTAAAACAAAAAGAGTTTTTTGATGCATCCTCCTCGCAAAGTCTCTCTTCCTCTTCTCTTGCAAGCTCTTCTCTTTCTAGTTCCGGCTCTTCTTACAGCTATTATCAAGTAACCCCTGAACTCAACCTTTCTTATACTATTTTTGATTTTGGACAAAGAAAGAGCTCCTCTGAAAAGGCGCTTTATTCCCTTTACTATGCTGACTTCCAGCATAACCAAGAGGTACAGTCTGTATTGAAGGCTGTAATGAATAACTACTATACTTACATCTATCAAAAACAACTTCTAAAGGCTTTAGAAGAAGATGTAAAAGCGGCAGAAGAAACCTTAAGAGCTTCTGAAAGAAAAAAAGAAACAGGGGTAGGAAGCCTTTCTGATCTAGCACAAGCGAGATCTTCTTTTTTACAAAAAACCCTAGAAAAGATTGGGCAGGAAAAAGAAGTGCAAACTGCTTTTGCTAATCTATCTACCAGTATGGGTCTTCCTGCCCACCTTTATTTTCGGGTGAAAGATCTTCCTGAAAAGGTATGTGGCAAACCTCTTTTAGAGACTGTTTCTGTTTTAGTAGAACAGGCAAAAAAAGAAAGACCTGAACTCAAAGCGGCCTCTTTTGAGGTGAAATCTTCAGAAGCGGCTTTAACTTCTGCTAAACTAGCTTCTTACCCCACGGTTCAAGGCTCTTTTGATCTTGGCAAAAACTGGGGCAGCTCCGGATATTCCAATGAATACTATTATAACTTAACGCTTTCTTTATCGTTTCCCATTTTCCAAGGATTTTTCTACAAAAATGGGGAGAAAAAAGCGTTTGCTTCTTTGGTAAAAAGTAGAGCTCTAAAAAAGCAAAAAGAGCTAAGCGTTGTCCAAGAGGTATATATAGCTCATAGTGAGCTGAAAAGCGCTTTTGACTCTTTAGATTATGCAGAAAAATTTTTACAAAATAGCAAACTGCAGTTTGACATAGCCTCTCAAAACTATCTGGCAGGGGTAAATACCATCTTAGATGTCCTCTCTTCACAAAGTTCTTTAGCCAATGCTAGAGCCAAATATGTTTTGGCGAAAAAAAACTGGTATAGCTCTTTGGCAAACTTAGCCTTTGCTACAGGGGTCTTAAAGAAAAAACCAACTCACACTTTTTCGGGGAATTTATGCAAAGACTCTTGTTAGTTTGTCTTTTTATTGTAGGTAGTTGTTCCAAAGGAAAACAAGAAACCCCTCCCCATTCTTTTCCCGTAAAAGTGGCTACGGTAAAACAAGAAACCGTTCCTGTTTATTTAGAAACTATAGGACACGTAGAGCCGATCCTAACGGCAGATATCACCTCCAGGGTAGAAGGAGAAATTCTAGAGGTCTTTTTTGAAGAGGGGCAAAAAGTGGAAGAAGGATCGCTTCTTTTTACTATTGATCCCAAACCCTTTCAGGCCTCTTTAGAAAAAGCAAAAGCGAAATTAGAACAAGACCTTGCCATCTTACAACTCTCTGAGGAAAAGGTGACTCGGTATCAAGATCTTGTGAAAGAGGCGTATGTTTCCCAGTTTGATTTTGACTCTTTTGTGTCGGAATACAAACAAAACCAATCTCTTATAGCCCAAGATGAAGCCAATCTTCTTTCTGCAAAAATCAACTTAGATTACTGCTACCTATACGCTCCCTTTTCAGGAAAGATGGGGATTTTAAAAATTGACAGGGGAAACTTAATAAAAACAAGCCAAAACCAGGTCTTGGTTACCATAAATCAAATAGCGCCCATTTATGTTACGTTTTCTATCTCCGAAAATGAACTGGCAAGAGTAAGACACTTTTATAAAAAGGAGCCTCTTAAAGTTACGGCCTCTTTTGAAAGCTTTAGCACACCTCCTTTAGAAGGGACTTTGCAAATCATCGACAACCAAGTGGATTCAAAAACCGGAATGGTCAAGATGCGCGCCCTTTTTACTAATGAGGAAGAGATACTTTGGCCGAATCAATTCGTAAGCATTCGACTGTACCTCACAGAAGAAAAAGAGGTACTTACCATTCCTTCTGCAGCCATTTTAAAAACAACAGAAGGAGAAAAGGTTTTTGTCTTAGAAAAAGGAGATAAAGTCTCTTTAAAAACCATAAAGGTAGGGCTGAAGCAAAATGGAATCGCAGTAGTAAAAGAGGGGCTTAAAAAAGAAGAAATTATAATCACAGAGGGTCAAGAAAATTTAAGTTCTTCCTCTTTAGTAACGGTGAAAAATAAAGTATGAATTTATCGGAACCTTTTATTAAAAGACCTGTCATGACCACCCTTGTCATGCTCTCCCTTGTCTTTTTTGGCCTATTTAGTTATTTCCGGATCCCTGTAAGCGATCTGCCTAATGTAGAGTTTCCTACAATAGAAGTAAACGTCTCCTATCCCGGGGCTAACCCGGAAACTATGGCCAATACTGTAGCTACCCCTTTAGAAAAGGAATTCATGACTATAGATGGTCTCAGTATCATTGTCTCTTCTAATAAAACGGGCTCCTCTATTTTACTGCTCCAGTTTTCTTTAGAAAAGTCGCTTGACACCGCTTCTTTAGATGTAGAAGCTGCCATTAGTAGGGCTCTTCCTAATTTACCTCAAGACCTCCCCTATAATCCTTCTTACAAAAAAGTAAATCCCGCTCAAACTCCCATTTTTTATATGGCTATTACTTCTTCTATTATGGATCAAGCCAAACTCTACGATTATGCTAATACCTTTATTGGACAAAGGCTCAGCACATTAGAGGGTGTCTCTCAGGTAATTACTTATGGATCTCCTTTTGCTGCTAGAATTCAGGTGGATCCCCAAAAGCTTGCTGCCAAAAATATTGGAATTAATGAGGTAGCAAAAGCAATTCAAATGGGAAACGTAGACCTACCTACGGGGGTGTTATTTGGACCTAAAAGAGAATATACTATTGATGTAGCAGGACAGCTCTACAACGCAGATGAATACAATTCTCTCGTAATAAAAGCGCAAGATGGTGCTTTAGTGAAAGTCTCTGACGTAGGAAGAGCTTTAAATTCTTTGCAAGATGATAAGTTCTCTTTGAGCCTTTATGAAAAAGATACAAAACGATCTTGTGTGGTACTTGCCATACAAACTCTTCCGGGTTCCAATACAATAGATGTCACCCAAAACCTAGAAAGAGTACTCCCCAATATTCAAAAATTTTTACCTGCTTCTTTGGAGTACACTACCATTTTTAAAAAGTCTGACATTATCCAAAATTCGGTAGACGAGGTAAAAATCACCGTCTTTGTAGCCTTTCTTTTGGTGGTTTTGATTATCTATTTCACCTTGGGGAAAGTCTTTAATACAATCATCCCCTCCTTGGCTATTCCTATGTCTCTTTTAGGAACACTTCCTTTTTTGTTTTTAGGAGGATTTTCTTTAGATATTTTATCTTTACTGGCTTTTACCTTATCGATTGGATTTTTAGTAGATGACGCCATTGTTGTGTTAGAAAACAACGTAAGACACGTTCAAATGGGAAAAGATCCTTTTTCAGCTAGCTTGGAAGGCTCCAAAGAGATTAGCACCACGATTTTTTCTATGACCCTTTGTCTTGCAGCTGTCTTCATTCCTATGCTTTTTATGGCGGGCATCATGGGAAAGCTATTTCGAGAGTTTTCTGTTACAATCATAATAGCTGTCTTGCTTTCCGGTTTTATCTCTTTAACACTTACTCCCCTTCTATGCAGTAGATTTATTCCTAAGCAAAGTAAACAGAAAACGAAAATGGAGATTTTTGCTGATTTGTATTTTAGCAAAATGCTTTCTGTATACGAAAAAGGGCTTCACTGGTCTTTAAGAAATACACTACTTTTATTTTTTATAGGAACTCTGAGTCTTATAGGCTCTTTTTTATTGGCTTCTGTAATTCCAAAAGATTTTCTTCCGATAGAAGATCAGGGCTTCATTCAAGGATTTACCCAAACAAGAGATGGAACCTCTCCTTTTGCTATGGATGCATATCAAGATGAGGTTGCCAAGATAGTAGCAGATAACCCTTTTGTACAATCTTGTATCTCTGTCTCCTCCGTATCTGGTGTGGGATCTGATAACCAAGGGTTTTTATTTGTTTCTTTAAAGCCTTTTAAGAAAAGACCTCCTATTTTTCCTGTAATAGGACAAATTATGGGAAAAACAAGCGAGATTCCCGGTATCAATACCTATTTATCACCCTTACCTACCATCAACTTGCAAATTGGGATTACCTTAAAAGGACTTTACCAGTTCACCTTGTCAAGCTTAAACGCAGAAACATTATACGAAGCGGTTCCCAAGTTCATGCAGTCCATCAGCTCCATAGAAGGAATCACACAGGTCTCTTCAGACTTACAGATATCACAACCTCAATTACAAATAGAAATCCTAAGACATAAAGCCTCTGATTTAGGGCTTACCGCACAAGATATACAAACCCTTTTTGGCTTAGCTTATTCGGATAATAAAATCTCTACCATAAATACTCCTATAAACCAATATGATGTGATTTTAGAAACGCTTCCTCAGTTTTATAAAGACCCCAATGTTCTTTCTTCTTTGTATTTAAAAAGTCAAAATAATGTGATGGTTCCTGTAAAAGAGATTATAAAAACAAAAGAATGGGTGGGACCTTTAGCGGTAAACCATGTAAATGCCCTTCCTTCCGCTACGGTATCTTTTAATCTTAAAGAAGGAGTCCCTTTAGGGTCTGTTTTAAGTAAGGTAGAAGAAATAGCAAAAGAGACTCTTCCTTCGCAAGTAATCGGCAAATCCCAAGGAAGCACTACCGTGTTTCAAGCCTCTTTTGAAAGCCTACCCTTTTTGTTTTTGATTACCATTTTTGTAATCTATGTAATTTTGGGTATTTTATACGAGAGCTTTATTCATCCTCTTACCGTCTTAAGTGCTTTGTTTCCTGCCACTTTTGGGGGCTTTTTAACCCTTTATATAGCAAGAGAAGCCCTTTCTTTATACTCTTTTGTAGGCATGATTCTTCTAATTGGGATTGTGATGAAAAATGGCATTATGATGGTAGACTTTGCCAATCATGCTCTAAGTCAGGGAAAAAAGGCATACGACTCTATTATAGAGGCAAGCTTGATTCGGTTTCGTCCTATTTTTATGACTAGTATTTCAGCCCTTATGGGAGCTGTCCCCATAGCTATTGGAATAGGTGGATCCAATGCTCTTTCCAGAAGGCCTTTGGGGATGGTAATTATTGGAGGGCTCATTTTTTCTCAAATTTTGACCCTGTTTTTAACGCCCGTAATTTACTACTCTTTTGAAAGGATTCGAGAAAGATTCCAAGAGAAAAAGAGATCTTAACCCTGATGAAAAAGGCACTTGCTACCTATAGAAAAAAAAGAAATTTTGCCAAAACTAAAGAACCAAAGCCCCTTATTTCTTCTACAGTTAGAAAAAAGAAGATCTTTGTTATACAAAAGCACTACGCAACAAAGTTGCACTACGATTTGCGAATTGAGATTGACGGCGTATTAAAATCGTGGGCCATCCCGAAAAGACCCTATCTTAAAAAAGGAGAAAAAAAACTCGCTATACAAACAGAAGACCACCCTCTAGCTTATGCTTCTTTTTCCGGGAAAATTCCCGAAGGAGAATATGGAGCAGGAACCGTAACTATTTGGGATGCGGGTTACTATCAAAACATAAAAACCTATAAGAACAAAAAAGAGTTTCCCATGAAAAGAGCTTATAAAAAAGGTCTTTTAGAGGTTTTTTTTCAGGGAAAAAGGATACAAGGTCCGTATGCTTTAGTGCGATTTCAGAAGAAGAATTGGCTTTTTTTAAAAATGAAAAAAAAACTATAACCCCCTTTTCCTATAGAAAAGACTTAAAACCTTTCATGGACAACATCTGATAGGCTCCTGTAAAATAGAGCCTTCTTTTGCAGGTTTTTATGAAGTCTCTCTCTGTTTTACCTACTTTTATCAAAAATTCTTTTTTACATTTTTCTTTATTGGAGTGGCAAAACTGGTGTGAGAAAAACCATTTTCCTAAATATGCTGCCTCTCAAATTTACGATTGGATCTTTAAAAAAGGGAAAAAAGAGCCAAAAGAGTTTTCGAATCTTTCTTTAGCTATCCGGGAAAAACTACAAGAAGAGTTCTCCTGGGACCTGATGGCTATAGAATCTCATTTAGTTTCTCAAGATGGAAGTGAAAAATTTTTATTAAAAACCAGGGATAACCTTCTTCTAGAGATGGTTTTGATGCCTTATGAAAAAAGAACTACGCTTTGCCTAAGTAGTCAGGTAGGATGCCGGATGGCCTGTACTTTTTGCCAAACAGGAAAGATGGGATTTTCTCGAAACCTCTCTTCTTCTGAAATTTTAGAGCAGCTTTTTCTTGCCAACCAAAAGCTTACAGGCTCTACAATTACAAATGTTGTTTTTATGGGAATGGGAGAGCCTTTAGATAACTATGACGAGGTGGTAAAAGCGTGTTCCATTATGGTAGATCCTAAAGGGCTTGGTTTACATAGGTCTAGGGTGACTATTTCTACCTCTGGCCTAGTACCTGAGATCCGAAAGTTAGCCAAAGAGCTTCCCCTCAGGCTTGCTATCTCCTTACACAATGCAGACGATACAAAAAGAAGTAAAATCATGCCTATAAACCGAAAGTATAGCTTAAAAGCTTTAAAAGAGGCTCTTTTGGAGTATCCTTGTTCTAAAAAAGAGGGGATTACTTTTGAATATGTGATGATCAAAGGGGAAAATGATAGTTTGCAAGAAGCCAAAAAGCTGGTTCACTTTCTGCATGGACTAAAAGCTAAAGTAAACCTGATTCCTTTAAATCTGTTTCCCGGGGTCTCTATCGAACCTTCTGATAAAGAAAGAATCACTGCCTTTCAAACATATTTATCAAGTAGGTCTATTCCTGCACCTGTCCGCTATAGCAGAGGACAAGATATTAGCGGAGGATGTGGGCAGCTGGCAGCTAAAAGAAAAGAGCAAATAGCTTTATCTCCGATAGAGGTTCGAAGACAAAATAGACAAAGTGGTAATAGTTAACGAAAGAAAAGCCTTCCTTTGATACAAAATTAGAAATGGGCCCAGAATTTACGTTATCTCTTTTTATCTTCCGTAGAGACTTACGAGTGCAAGATAATACAGCCTTAATAGCTGCTTTAGAGCGCTCTAAAAAGGTGCTACCCATTTTTATTTTTACGCCGGAACAAGTAGAAAAAAATCCCTTCAAAAGTGAGTTCTGTTTTCAATTTATGCTAGAGTCTTTAAAAGACTTAGAAGAGCAGCTAGAAAAAAGAAAGGGCCGGCTTTATTTATTTAAAGGAAAGTCTGACACGGTAGCGGAAAAGCTTTTATCCCGGTTTCCTATAGAGGCGCTTTTTGTAAACCGAGACTATACTCCCTATAGTATAAAACGGGATGAGACCTTGAAAAAGGTTTGCAAATCCCGAAAAGTTTCTTTTTTTTCTTATGATGATCTCCTTTTAAATCCTCCTGAAAAGACGCTAAAACAGGATGGAAAACCTTACTTGATTTTCACTCCCTTTTTTCAAAACGCTACCAAGCAAAAAGTACCTGCCCCCACCTTGAATGAAAAAACAAACTATTTTCAAGAGCCGATTTCTTTTGCAGAAAAAAATCCCTATCTTGCTACCAAGCCAAAAAAACAGGGTTCTTTACTAGGAGGAAGAAGAGAGGCTATCAAAATCGTAAAAAATCTCTCTTCCTTTAAGGATTATGAGACCTTAAGAAACTTCCCCTATAAGGACTATTCTACCCACCTCTCTCCTTACCTTAAATTTTCTGTTCTCTCTCCTAGAGAGGTTTTTTATGCAATTTCCTCTAAGCTTTCTTCTTCCCATCCTTTAATCCGTTCTCTTTACTGGAGAGATTTTTTTACCAGTATTGCCTTTTTCTTTCCTCATGTGTTTAAAGGAGCCTTTCATCCTAAGTTTGACAAGTTATCTTGGTCTAATAAAGAACAAGATTTTACCAGATGGTGTGAAGGAAAAACAGGATTTCCCATAGTAGATGCTGGGATGCGTGAGATGAAAGAGACCGGATTTATGCACAACCGAGTCCGGATGATAACAGCCTCTTTTCTGATCAAAGATCTACACATAGATTGGAGGTCGGGAGAAAAATTTTTTGCTCAAGCCTTAATAGACTATGACCCTTCTGTCAACAATGGCAACTGGCAATGGGTAGGGAGTACCGGATGTGATGGACAACCCTATTTCCGTATTTTTAACCCCTGGTCCCAGCAGGTAAAGTTTGATCCGGAGTGTCTTTATATAAAGAAGTGGGTTCCCGAACTAAAAAACCTTCCTAAAGAGACCCTCCATAATTGGTATAAAGAAACCACTCCTTCTAAAAGTGGCTATCCCCTTCCTATGCTAGATCATTCTGTAGAGGCAAAAAGAGCCCTTACCTTTTATAAAAAACTCTCCTAAAAATTTGCTAAAAAAAGAGGAAATTTGTACTTTCCTACTTTTATAGCGAGGGTTTTTATGGTTGCCAAATATATTTTCTGCTTTCTTTTTTTAGGGAGCGCTCTTTTTGCAAACAAAGCAATAGCCGTGATCCATCCGACTAAGGGAAGCAAAGTAGAAGGAACTGTTACTTTTACCCAAAAAGGAAATACGGTTTTAGTACAAGTGGCGATAGAAGGCCTTTCTCCTGGAAAACATGGATTTCATATTCATGAATATGGGGACTGCTCAGCGCCTGATGCTACTTCTGCAGGAGGACATTTTAATCCTACCCAAAAAACACATGGCTGTCCTGGGAGTAGTGAACAACACGTAGGAGATCTAGGTAATCTTATAGCAGACAGAAAAGGTAGAGCCTACTATGAAGAGAGTTTTGAGGGACTTTCTTTAGAAGGCCCTGAAAGCATTATAGGAAAAGCTGTCATAATACATGAAAAACAAGATGACTGCGTATCCCAGCCTACAGGGGATGCAGGATCCAGGGTAGGATGTGGCGTCATAGGCGTGATGAAGCCGGAAAACTAGCCTAAAGCTATTTTTCTTACTCCATAATTAAAACGGTTTTGAATCAAAAAAGAAAGGGCAATCCACGCTATTTTTTCGACCGTCTCCTTACCCTTTTTCATAGGATA
The DNA here is from genome assembly GCA_964351495.1 of uncultured bacterium. GTDB lineage: Bacteria > Chlamydiota > Chlamydiia > Chlamydiales > SM23-39 > CAYGOC01. The sequence goes on along the minus strand of CAYGOC010000004.1, from coordinate 79,666 downwards.
TAAAGCCCTCCTGTAAAGCTAAATGAGCATTTACCCCCCCCCATCTCTGCTCCCCTAAAAAACTACAACTGATTTTTTATCAATAAGTTATAAAAAAACAATAATAAAAAAACAAAACCTTGTCTTATTGTAAAGATTTTGTTAAAATGTATCCTTTTCGTTACCAAGGAAAAATACAATGGATGCAAGAAGTATACCTAGTTGCGTAAATACTATATCTACAGAGGGTGCTGCCTTAAGGATCGGGCTTTTTTTACATGCCTGTTCTACAACTTCTGAAAGAGAAAGCATCCCCTTTACAGAAACGATCCGAAGCTTGGGCGAATATTGTAAACAATATCAAAACAGCCGTTCCGGTACTGAAAAATCTCTTGAATCTATAGTTCAGGTTTTTAAAAGTCAGGGTATTTCTCGAAAATTACAAGAGCGCCTAAGTGTATTTCAAGCCTTAATTGAAGAAGAAAACCCTGACTATGAAAATTTTACTAACACATATCTTTTAGAAAACAACCGTCTTTTAATGCCTAAGACCCTTTCTTGGCAACTTATAGCCCTCACGACTTTTCGCGTTGCCGCTGTAGCTTCTTTTTTCTTTTTTAAAACTCCTAGAACCCTATCTAGACTAGCTATGTTTGTATTTATTGGACCCTCTTGGGCCTACCAGATGTACCGAAATACGCTATTAACAAACCAAACTAAACCCGAAAATGGAGATCAGCAGACCCTAATAAATAGCGGATTTAGGGCTAATATCGATGCTGCAAACAAAGAGAAAGCACTTCAATTATTAGAACAAACACATACACACCTGAGCCACCTTAACAGGGTACTTCGGGAAATAGAAATAAAGTCTCTATTCAGCCCTTGGGAATCTGGAGAAGGAACTCTCCGTCATATAGCAAAAGTAGCGACTGTAGCGATTGTTTGTTTTATACTTACAGCTTTAGCGTATTATGGACTAGCTCCCTATACTAGCTCTTCTATTGTATTTTTAGGACCTTATCTAGGCAGTTACATTACCCTTCTAAAAAAATCTTTTGTTCCGTTATTTCGTGATGTAGGTCTTTGCACCGAATCTGAAAGATATGAGATTCCATTTGTAGAAAGAGAAGTTGAATTTTTAGATAATTTGCAAAGATCTCTCAGAATTAGGCTCTTATTTTAAGCTGTCTATTTTTGGCCTTTACAAAGCCAAAAAAATATTGAAATATAGGGGGTTTTTTGCGATCCTAACAGAGCTAACAGAAAAAGAGCATAAAATATGTCCTCTTTCTACATCTGTCTAACCCCTTAAAAAAAAAGACTATGATTAAGGGTAATTTTTTTATTATTCTCTTGGGCTTTTTTCTTTTGTGTTGTTTTGGGAGCAAACTGCCTGCTGGATCTTTTGTAGAAACTCCACCGTCTAAACCTACAAATCCCTGTTTTATAGACCGCTTAACAAATCTTTTCCAGAATAAAAAAGGAGAATATATAACTCCGACAACGCAGTATATTTATGATAAAAATACGCAAGCCCATTTTTACGGAATTCACCGAAATGAGCAGAAGGTAAATGGGAGCCTAGCTCTAACAGAAAAAAGATATAGAAAGATGAAGTCTTCTCTCCTAACTCAAATGGGACTGGCTCTTAACACCCCCATCATTGAGATTGTAGGAGATTCTGCTCCTTATAGCGTAGAGGGAACAGATAAAGCCTATCGTTTTTTGGATCAGAATCTATCTAAAAATTCCGTCTGGATTTACGGATATACAGGCCATCAAAAAGATAGTGGAGCCAAATGTATAAATGCAGTAGTATCCCATCTTGCTGAAAAAAGAGTGCATTTAGATAAAACAATAGGAAGCTTAGTAGGTTTTCATACGCCTTTTGCACTCACTACATGGGGATGCAAAGGTCCTCACTTAAACCACTACATTTTGGTATATGGGGATGACGAAACCAGTCCCAAAACGGGAACGGTTTTTGGAGATGACATCATCACTTCAGATTTTCTTTCCGATCAACTTCTTTTAGTAGAGGGAGGAATACAGTCTTTTCACCAAGCATGCCATTTTCTTCTTTTACAACGTCCCATACTTGGTATTGACAACTTAAGGGAAGAAAATAAACTCTTCTCTGCAACTGGCTTTTTACAGTTTCTAAAAGAGCATGTTACTAACTGCCCTGTAGCTATTTCCGAAGAGCTTCTCAACTGTTGGTACGATTCTTATTTAAAAACTCACATACTTGCAAATTCAAAAAATGAATATAAAAAACAAGAACAACTTGATGAAATTTGGAGTCTCTTTAAGAAAAACAAGCTATATCAAAGGTTAACTTTGTTTTCTCTATACGAGTCAGATTCTCAAAAAAATGTAACAAGGGCCAGCTAAATACATAGGATGTGTACCAGTGTACGGGAACTTATTAAAAGAAATGTTTCTTAAAATGGTATTAGAGAAGGATGCTTCTTTAATACCTAAATACTACCATAAACAGTTCTTGCTATATACCAACGGGCAAAAAATGGACTACAAAACATTTTTAGAATCCCATGAAACCTATTACGCAACTCCCATTCAATATCAAGTTGAGTATGATGAAGAAACCTTTGTAGAACAAGGAAACAAGGTTGCTGTAAGAGTTTGGATTACCACCGCTAGACCTAAAGAATCTCCCAAAAAAATCGAGGTAGTATTAATTGCCGAATATAAAGAGAACAAAATTTACCGGTTGTGGGAGCTAACCTGGCCCGACTGGTCAAAACTACCTGCTTTTGAGAGTTAAAAAAGTAAAGGCTTCCAGGAATTATAAAGCCCTAAAAGTTAGAGATTTGCCTGCTCCATAACTCCACAGTCTCCCTAATAAAGAGCCAACCGCCATACTTATTGCGATTTGAGCAAGAGTCCTTTTACTTTCGAAAAAAACCACTAAAGCTGTAACAGTGTATCCCGCCAAAGCCTCTTTACTAAAGTAGCCGTACCTGTCTGCTAATCTCTGACTTGCTTGAGCTAAAACCATAACTCGCCCTGAGGTTTTTAAACACAAAGGGATAAAGCCATTTCTTGCTAGTTTTTTCATCCCATAGTTAAGCCGATTTTGGACCAAAATAGAAAAGCCAATCCAGGCTGCTTTTTTCGCTGTCTCGGTATCCTTCTTTAGAGGCCACAGATCATATAAAGTCACAACAGCAGGAAATGCTATCTGCATAACACCTAACATACTGAACCTCCTAAGATTAAAATTAGGCGGATTCTAACATAGACGGACTATTTTCTTATACAAATCTTTTAGTTTTTATAAAGATTTCATTAAAACATTCCCTCTTTTAAAGAAAAAAAGTTTTACACTTTGGATTACCTCTCCTCTTGCTTTAGAAGCAATAACAGGCAATGGCTTCCCTCCTACTTTTATAAGATTATTAATGGGAGAATCGAACAAGCGACCAGTGGATTAACAGTCCTTTTCCCTTCCACACTCCACAACAATAGGCCAATCATAACAACTACAAAATTAAAAAGTTAGACCCTTCTTATTTTGGCTGTCTATTGCTCAATTTGGCTGCTTTTTGTGATCAAGTGGGGAAAATTTGGGAAAAAATTTCAGCTTCAAGAATTCTCTTTAGAAACAAGCGAATACAAAAAAAGAAGAGAAATCAAAACCTCCCTACTATCAGCTTAAGTAATAATTATTCTGATTACTTCAGGGGCAGCTATAAAATTCTTCAAGAATTTCTTCAAGCTGCTTTCGGAAAGAAGGTAAATATTCACGGATAGTTTTCCAAACAACATCATGATCCACATCAAAGTAAGCGTGAATCAATCGATTTCTCATTCCTACTAATTCCTTCCATGGCATTTCAGAAAATCTTTTTTTAGTTTTAACAGAAACTTTCCCTGCTGCTTCTCCTATAATTTCTAACTCTCTCAAAACAGCAGATAAAAAAAGGCGGTCTTTATCTAAAGAGGCTCTTATCCTCCCCTTGGAAAAGGTAAGAATAGCTTTCGTAGAATCTAGCATATGCTTGAGTCTAGCTAAATCCTTACTTTCCATAGAAAACTTCCGCTTGTCTTATTACCTCTTCTCGGAAGTAGGGACTCAAGTCATTCGCCGTTCTTAAATCTACTCTATTCCCCATAAGGTCTGTTAGTTCAGCCTCAATCTTTACAAAGGATAATAAGTTTGGTACATACTCAGGATCAAAGGAAATCAAAATATCTAGATCACTATTTTTTTTAAATTTCGAGGTTAGAATAGATCCGAAAAAAGCCAAAGAACGAATGTGATACTTCGCACAAAAGGCCTCAATTTTTTCCGAAGAAGTCTTATGTAAAACTTCTTTAAACTTCATATAAAACCCCTATATTGTACACCAGAAAACTCATCTTAACTTAAAAAGGCAATTTTAGATACCTCTTCAGATTTTATTTGAATATGCTCTTCAAAAAACCTAGTTGTAAAAAATTCCACTAGGAACAAAAAAAAACACTCAGTTTAGCCATTTTTTGTGACCGAGTGGGGAAAATTTGGGGAAAAAATCTAGAGTTCCTTTTAAAATTAAACCTTGCAAATTTTGTATCCAAAAAGATACAATATAGGTTATATGGAAATAGAGATTGAATTTTACACAACACCTTCGGGTCGTATCCCTTTCGATGAATGGTTTGAAAGCTTTAAGGAGATACATACAAAGTCCAAAATTCTTTCTCGATTGGCTAGGTTAAAATTAGGAAACTTTGGGGATTGTAAGGGTTTAGGTAACGAGATAGCTGAATTGCGAATCCATTATGGGCCCAGGGATAAGAATTTATTACTCTAAAATAGGCAATAAAGTAGTGCTATTTTTATGTGGAGGAAATAAGAGATCTCAGTCCAAAGACATTAACAAAGCAAAAGAATATTTAAAAGAATATCACTCTAGGGAGAAAAAATATGGTAAAAAATAAAAAATATGAAGATTGGCTTTTTGAAAAACTCAAAGACCACGACCAAGCTGTTGCATATCTAAACGATGCTCTAGAAGAAAGTCTTAAAGGAGATGAAGAATCTCAACAACTTTTTCTTATTGCTCTTAGAAATGTAGCTGAAGCTCAAGGTGGAATTGGAAATTTAGCAAAAAAAGCCCACTTAGGGAGAGAAAGCCTTTACAAGACTCTTTCTGGAAAGGGAAACCCTAAATGGCATACATTGGTTTCTTTAGTTATTGCTTTGGGTCTAAATTTAAGGCTCAGTTAGTTTTTTTTGAGGATTCTTGCATATCCCTGAATTTTTGAACTCTTTTTATAGATTCGCTGAGCCCTTTATTATCTGAACGATATTTAAAATTATAAGTAGAAAATACTTCAATAGATTCCAGATTTTCGATTACAATAGACTCATTATCATCTCGACAGCTCAGCTTAAAACTAGCAGACTCAGATTGTAAAAGTGTTTTTCCTAGAACAGCTTTTAAAGCCTTATGGGCATAAATGCCATAACTGGCTTCTTTCTGGCTATTACTCTCCCTAAAAATTAGCTTAATACTTTTAATTGTCATAGGGATACTAGAATGGTTTACTATAGAAATAACCAAAGCATTTACAGGCTCTTCTATTACTTTAGAAAACTCCTTATCTAAATCAAACTCTAAAGCTTCAGAATCGATGCTAATTTTTGCCCTTTTCCTATAAAAACCAAACAAAGTTAGAGTAATACTAACTAATATACCAATGTAAGAAGCTACGATCCCAATCCAAACAGAAAAACTACTCTCCATAACCTTTTCTTACTATTAAATAAAAAAACCCACTCTGAATGAGTGGGTCGGAATCTCCGGATGCTTGATTCGAACAAGCGACCAATGGATTAACAGTCTCCCTAAACACCACACATAGCAGCTTTCCACCAACTCTAACAACTAGGGATTTAATTAGTTAGGTTTTTTTAGGTGTAGCCATCTTTTTTTGCTAGTTGCCTAGTGTGGTAAGCTAGTGTGCCTAATTTGTGCCATACTAGCCTTCAAAGAAGTTTTATTTATCTCCCAAAAAATAGGGGTTAAAAATATGCGTAAAAAAAATTAAAGAACCTAATCATACGTTTTCCCTACCAAGTAAAATATGCGTAAAAAAAACTTACTTACGCTAATTTTTTTTAGCTGCCACCTTTTGTTAGTATTACTTACGAAACTTCACAAAAAAAAGGAGCAATATGCCAGCAGAAACAGAAAGAAAAACCTCAGCTTTGCCTTCAATAAGATACTTAACGGTTAAACAGTTTGTAAGTCTTGGAATATTCCCAGAAGGAGGCATTCGGCACCTTCTATTCACGAATGAGGAATTCAGAAAAAAAGTCGTCCGTAAAATAGGAAAAAAGATCCTTTTGAATCTCGAGGCGATTTATGAATATTTAGAAGAACAAGGCAGGGTGTAAAAACCGTAAAATAGAAAAAAACAGCGTAGATGTTGACAAGTTAAGTTTTTATTTGATATAATTATATTTATAAAAGGTTTTTGCATCCTTTTCCTAATAACAAGCTCGTTTCTGGCTTTTTTAATTTATTTCATCTCAACTTAAAAAGTTTTCTCTACGGCAGTTTCGTTCTGTTTTCTTAAAAACCCATATAAACAACCTAACCAGGAGCATATAAATGCAAAGCAACCAACCCCAATGGATTCCAATCAGTCGATGGAATAACTACTTTGAGTTTCCAAAACTTGGTACCTTAAGAAAAATAATCTCCAAAAGAGATCCAACTAACTCACACTCATTTTTAAGTCATATTAATAACCGTTATTAACCCTACTAAGTTCCACAAATGGATGGAGGAACAAAAATGAAAAAATTTCCAAAAAAAAAATATTTATTCCCCGGATACAGGGGTACACAATACCAATTTTTGGATTATGAAATCGATAAAAAATACATTACAAAAACAGCCCCTAACACCGTAACCCTTAGGTACGAAGACATTGTTAGGGACTACTGTCGTATGAACTTAATTTAAATAAAAACCCAAAAGCCTACCGGGTCTCGAACACTAGGTAGGCATATTTAACAAAGGCTTATAAATGAACTATAACATAATACCTTCATCTTCTCAATCGGCAAAAACTTTAAAAAATCCACTCTTTTATGCTTTACCTAGCTACTTAAGAACAAAAGGAACAAAAGCCACAAAAGGGGTTGTACAATGCCAGATCTAAACTCCTTTGAAAAACCCATTCCCTTATCGAAAATAACAACACCAACCTTCCCTGATGATGTGTTTCCTCTTGAGATTGATATCTTTATTAAAGAGATTTCCCTTTCTACTGAAACACCCATAGACCTGCCCGCTATGATGCTACTGTCAGCTATAGCAACTGCATCCCAAGATAAATACGTTGTTCAAGTGAAACAAGATTATATTGAACCCATTAATATATGGGTCGCTGTGGCTTTACCCCCTGGAAGCAGAAAAACCGCTATTCAAAACGCTATAATGAAGCCTATACAATTATATGAAGCTGAGCTTTCATCAAAAATCAAACCAATAATAGCTGAAAAAACTTCGAAGAATAAAAGCCTTGAGTTCCGAATTAAAGAAATGAGGGTAAAGGCCGCAAAAGCTAAAGACGCCAAGGAATTTGATAAGGTTCAAGACGAAATTCTTGAGCTTGAAAATCAATTAGAAGAGCCCCCCAAAGTAAGACAGTTATGGACTTCTGACATAACACCTGAAAGCTTAGGCAATTTAATGGCAGAAAACAATGGATACGCTTCAATTTGTTCAGATGAAGCGGGAATCTTCGATATTCTTGCTGGAAGATACTCAGGAGGCATTCCAAATTTAGATCTTTTTTTAAAAAGTCATTCGGGGGCGCCCACTCGTATTAATAGGGTTGGAAGATCTCCTGACTTTATTGAGAGATCTGTTTTAACCATGGGAATTACACCTCAACCAGAAGTTCTGAAAAGCCTTGCTAAAACTCAAGCATTTAAAAACCGTGGACTTCTTGGTCGCTTTCTATATTCCTTTCCTTTCTCTAACTTAGGAAACCGAAATCTGGATACTCCTCCAATGAATGGGGATACGCTAAAAGTATATAATGAGTTAATTAAAGCAATCCTTAATCAAGAGAAGGCAAGTGAATCAATTTATCATCTTTGTTTATCAAAAGAAGCATACGAAGCTTGGTTGAGCTACTCAAAGCTAATTGAAATAAAAATGAGCGATGATGGCCCTTTTCAATTTATGAGAGACTGGGCTGGGAAATTCCCTGGGCAAATAGCTCGAATTAGCGCACTTCTTCACATAATGAAATACGCCCATTTACAACCCCAATCCCAACTTATTTCAGAAAGTGAAATGAAAGCAGCAATAAAAATCGCTAATTACCTATCGGAACATGCTATTGCAGCCTTTGATCTTATGGGAACAGACCCCAACATTGATGGAGCTAGAAAAGTTTTATCTTGGATTGAAAAGAAACGATACTCACAATTTAGCTTCCGAGACTGTCATTGCGAAAATAAAAATCGATTTAAAAAAAAGAAAGACCTTGAACCGGCCATAGATATTTTAATCGAAAATTATTACTTACAAGAATCCCCTCCTGAAAAAAAAAACTGCAGACCCAGTAGAATTTTTGTAGTAAATCCACATGTTCTTGATTTGGAGGATTAAAAAGATTTGTGGCTTTTGTTCCTTTTGTTCTGGGAGTTTGAAAATTGAGCTCCCAGACACAAACTGCCCTTCTATAAATCGCATACGAATTTTTCAACCTACAGAAACTGATAACAAAGGATTCCCCTTATGGCTTTAAAAGAAAGCACTAAAATTGACCAAAATGGACTATCTGTACGCCAATTAAAAGCTCTTCCTTATTTTATTTCCCCCTCCTCTGAAGTAGGAGCTTGTAAAGCAGCCAATATCTCCAAACAAACTTACTATTCTTGGCTGAAAGAGGAGAATTTTCGAGAAGAACTCAAAAAGCGACGAAAAGAAACAACAGAAGAGGGAATAGAGCAACTGAAAGCCAGCTTTAACAAGGCAGTATCCTCTCTTACTAACCTTCTCGAAACAGAAAATGTGCTTCTAAGAAGAAATGTTGCAAACGATATCATTCAATATTTTTTAAAAAACAAGGAGTATGAAGTTTTAGAAACGAAGATTGAAAAACTTGAGCAAAAAATTCAAAAAAACGAACAAAATAACTAGAAGGAGAATATAAATGAGTTTTTTAAAAAGACTAAAAGCTCTGGAAGAAAAGATAAAAATAACAAACAAGACTACCTATGTAACTTTTTTAATATCTGACTACCGAAATAAGGAAGAAGAAAAAAAAGCCCAAGATCGTCTAGTAAAAATTTTCTTTGATAAATACGGACACGAACCAGATTATGCTATTTTTATTAATAGTTATAAAAAACCAGGTTTTGGAGAAGAAAAAATAATAAATATAATTATAAAATAGTTTATTATTTTAAAAACATAAACTTTATATATTATAAAAAACACAAAACCATTTAAAATAAAAACAAAAAAAATGGTTTTATATGGCTTTTGTATATATTTTTAAAACAGGCCCTTCTCACTATAAAATAGGAAGAGCTACCGACATCGAAAAACGACGTAAAGAGCTTTCTACAGGAAATCCTTATACAATTGAGTTAATCCACTTTATTGAAACAGATAAAGCTAGTTTAGTTGAAAAAATCCTACAGGATAGGTTCTATGAATATATTTGTGAAACGGGGGATTCAACTGAGCACTATGAAATACAAGATATTGAGACATTAAATAAAGGCTTCAAAGAAGCCAAGGATATATTAAAGCAATATCTTCCTCTTCTAGATAATTCTGAAAAACTAGCTAAGGCTGAAGTAGTCAATGAAATTATTCCAGCAACTGAAGATGCTTTAAAAATACAGAAAGAGCTTAGAGATGTTGTAGGAAAAGTTGAAAATTTGAAATTTAAGAAAGACTTCCTCGAATGCAAACTTAAATCTTTGATTGGTTGTTACGAAGGAATTGATGGAATAGCTACATGGAAAGTTGTATCTAAAGAAAGCTTCGATTCTGCCCAATTAAAAAAAAAACACCCAGAGCTTTATCAAGAGTTTAAAAAGCAATCTGAATCCAGAGTATTTAAGTTAAAATAGCAACTAAACCCCCTAAGAAATTAAGGTTAAAAATGAAAAGCAGCACGTTTTTTCTCAGATCTGAAATAAAGAAAAAGTGGCTTAGGTCATGGATACACCTTTGTATCTTTCAAGCTTGCATTGGGATTCCCTTATTATTTGTACAAGACAAATTCAGTTGTGCTGCTTGGGTTTCCAGTTTGTTTTGGCTATATGCAGTGAAAAGATGTGCTTATAACTCTCCAGGAAACAAGGTCTTGAAATGGTTTGTTTTTTGGAATTGTTTTGGGTTATTAAAAGTAGCCTATAGCTATATCAAAGAATTTAGCTCAGAATATTCAGACTCTTTTGAGCTGCTACTAGAAGGTGCTATTATTTTTTGGTTCTCTATAGCTATTGTAGGCTTTACCAGTATCTCTTTAAAATTAATGACATCCAACGAAAAAATTCTGAAGAAAAAACCTAGCTTACCCGCTTTAAAGTATCTAAAGAACTTAAACGAAGCTTCCTCTTCAGAACATGAAGTCTAGTGGTCCTAAAATCAGTTGAGTAAAAAATGGCTCTTTCCTTCATTAAGACAATTCAAGATTTAATTTTCTATCAATACGCAAAAATCATTTCAAAGTCTTCTGGCATAAATACTTATCCATTTATTATCAGTACAATGAAGCGCCTATCATCTGGAAAAATAAAAATGAGCACCCACTTAAGAGAGCTAAAAATTCAAATTTCTTCAGGTGAAACATCATGTGAATATTGCGGATCTAAAGAAGACCTCTCATGGGATCATATCATCCCGAAAAGCAAGGGAGGCCTAGACGTAGCAGAAAACCACTTATTAGCATGTAGAAGATGTAATAGCTCTAAAGGATCAAAAGGGATTTATGAATGGTATGGGGTAAAAAGAAAAGATGAGTTACCAAGGTTAGTGGCTGGAAAATATTTAAAATTACTCTATGAAATCCACCAAAAGAAAGGAACTCTAAATTCAGAAAAACCCAAAGAAAAGGGTTTGCTTACAGTTTTAGATTTAGAGGGTTTTTAAGTTATAGCCATTCTTAGATCTTTTTGGGTCTTCCTCTCTTAGAGGACTGTTCTGAAGGGTTGTATTTAATTAATTCTCTTTTTAGGTGATTAAGAATTTGCTCAAGATCCTTACTTTTTGCAAGAGAAATATAGTCTTTTAATAAAGGCTGTGTTTTAGGGTGGTCTAAAAATTGCGTCTTATTTAAATTCTTCATCTCGGGGGTATTCCATAGAGCACCTAAACGCTCTAAAACTTCTTTTCTTGAGCTCTTTTTATACAGAGATTTCAAATTAGGAAGTACCTCAGGCATATTTTTAGTTGCAAACTTTATTAGCTTATTTTTGCTAACAAAATAAGTAGCGTTTTTTTCAAACCAATCTAACTCTCTCCCTGAAATGGTTAATTCTCCACTTATTACTCCATTCTTTAGCTTGTCATAAAGGTACTGTAAAAGAGCCATATAGTAGATCAAGTCCACTTCAAAAATATAAGCAGGGGGTAAAATATACCGATCTCCTTCCTTGCAAATATCAGTTATTCTTTCTTTAGGAAGGGCTAAAATAGTTTTCCAAACCCAAAATAGATCTATTTTTGCTTTATCAAATTCAGTTTCACTTTTTGGATAAAGAGGAAAAAACAAACCAGCACAACCAAAAGCACAGCAAAAAAAAGCCTCCCATAAAGTTATGATTGGCTTTTCTGGCCCTTTAGAGTACTCCTGTATTCTCAAAAGCCAGCTTGCAAGCATGCTTTGATGGAATGGATCAACTGGTATATCTGCAGCAACTAACTTATCACAAGTTACACCGAATGGAATTTGGGCTAAAATTTCCTTACCAATATCCTTTAATTTCTCTTGTATATCTTTATTTACCTCTATCTTTTTTTTCTCTTGATTCATATCTCTCTTTTATCCAAAAATTTTATTGTTCATCCTGTTTACTACATCCTTCTTATGCTCTTCGCTAAGATGTGCATATCGTTTCACCATAGAAAGAGTTTTATGCCCTAGCACTCCGGCTATTTCAGATAAAGTAGCTCCATTCATAGCTAAATATGATGCTGCAGAATGACGTAGATCATGGAATCTAAAGTCTTTTATCCCAGCTTGCTTAAGCGCTATTTTCCAGGGAAATCTTAAATCCATAGACTTTTTAAAATTTGATTTACTTGGGAAGAGCTGTAAAGAACAAAAATATCGACTTACTCTAAAAGAACGAGTTAATTTTAAAGCTAAGCCTTGTAGAGGCACTAACCTCCTCTCACCATTTTTAGTTTCATGCAACGTTATGCATCCCCTATCTAAATCAATGTCAGACCATTTTAACCCCATTATCTCCCCTAGCCTCATCCCTGTAGAAAGAGCCAAGACAACAACTATGTAGAGGTATTCATTAGAACTCTGTTTACAGGCCTCTAAGAGCCTCTTTCTTTCCTCGTCAGACAAGAATCTAACGCGGCCCCTAGGTTCTCTTGGTTTAGAAACTTTCCTCATCGGAGAGTCATCTAACCAGCCCCATTCCTTCACCGCTATGCTAAAAGCATGACTTAAGGCAGCTAAATACCTAACTACAGTTGATGGACTTCTTAAGATCCCTCTTCTGGTATTTTCTTGGCTTAGCTTATCTCTTAACTCTGCTATAATGGCTGGAGAAACATCAGATAAGAGCTTTGTCCCTAGCTGCCTTTTCCACCACAAAAGCTGAGCTCCCTGCCTTTGCTCAGACTTCTTCTTTTGAGGTAAAACATTCAACATATAGCGATCTATTAAATCCCCCATCGTATGCTTTTTAGACTCAGAAATTTTAAAATACCTTCCTTCTCTAAGGGCTGACTCGGTGTTTTGCACCCATTTCCTGGCATCGGTAAGTCTTTCAAAGGTTGCAGTCTGTGGCGGATATCCTTTTAAACGAACTTGAACCCGGTAACGAGTCTTTCCATTTTTATCTTTTCTTTCCTGAATGCAGGCCATGAACGAATCCTTTCATTTGAACGTTATATTGTAGTTAATTTCCCCAAAAAATAACAACAGGAGATTAATAATCTCCAGAAAAACCTATGTTTTTATCTATGAGATAGTTTTTCTATTTATATGTTTGGCACAAATTAGGCACATTGCTTTATGAAAAATGAGTATTTTTCCCATTTTCAAGACCTAACTTGACGCTACTTATTTATTGCTATGTGTTGTTTGTAAGTGTGCTAATTTTGTGCCTAGAAACAAAAAAGGCACCTTTTAGCCAATGCTAAAGATGCCCTTTTTCTATAGAGAACTCCGGATGCTTGATTCGAACAAGCGACCAATGGATTAACAGTCCACTGCTCTACCGCTGAGCTAATCCGGATCAGATGGAAGAGATCATAAAAAAAGATCCCATTATCTTCAAGAACCTTGCTACTTCATTTTTAAAAATGGTAGATTGAAAGGGATTTTTGAGAAATTTGTCATGGATACGGTAACCGGATTTATAGAAAATATTTTGTTTGTTAGCCCAGAAAATGGGTTTACTATCGCTAAAATCAAAGAAGAAAAGAAAAAAAACCTCACTACTATCTTAGGCTATATCCCCTCTATTCAACCGGGAGAGTCTCTTCTTTGTAAAGGAAACTGGAAAAGCCATCCAAAACATGGCGTGCAGTTTGAAGTCTTAGAATATGAGATTACCGCTCCTTCTGACCTTTTAGGCATCCAAAAATATTTAGAGTCTGGACTTATTAAAGGAATCGGCCCTGTCTACGCAAAAAAGATCATACAGAAGTTTCAAGAGAGGACTTTAGAAATCTTAGAAGAGAGTCCCTACCGTCTTCTGGAAATCAAGGGTATTGGAAAAGAAAAAATCAAAGGAATCATTACCTGCTGGCAAGAACAAAAATCGATTCGTAATGTAATGATATTTTTACGAAAACATGAGGTAAGCCCTGCCTACGCCCAAAAGATCTTTAAAGTCTATGGCCAAGAGAGCATCGAGCAGGTAAAGAAGAACCCTTATCAACTAGCGAAAGAAGTTTTTGGCATTGGTTTTAAAATGGCAGATAACCTAGCTAAAAACTTGGGATTTGACACCACCTCTTCTGAAAGAATCCAAGCAGCTTTAGAGTACTTATTATGGGAGCTATCGACTGAGGGGCATACCTGTTTTCCTAAAAAGGGTTTAGTAGAAAAAGCTTCCCTGATGCTTGAGGTGGAAGAGCCCGAAGTAGAAAAAAGCTTAATAGCACTTATACAGTTAAACATTTTACGATCAGAGCTCAAAATCTTAGAAGAAAAAGAAGTCCCCTTCATATGGCTATCGGTCCTTTATAACAGCGAAAGGGCCATTTCTACAGAGCTGGAAAGGATCATAAAAGGCATCTCTAATATTCGTTCCTTAAACCAAGAAAAGGCTCTTTTATGGGTTGAGGAGAAGTTTAGCCTCTCTTTAGCAAAAAAACAAAAAGAAGCTCTTTTAGAGGCAGTTTTACAAAAAGTTCATATTGTAACAGGAGGACCCGGTACGGGAAAAAGCACGATTACCAAAGTTTTAATAGCTATTTTAGAAAAACTAACTCCGAAACTGCTTTTATGTGCCCCAACGGGAAAAGCGGCAAAAAGGCTAACTCAAATCACTCATAGAAAAGCTTTTACCATTCACAGTCTTTTAGAGATGGACTTTGTAAGTGGGGGCTTCAAAAAAAACAAGGACAATCCCCTATCTTGTGATTTTATTATCATAGATGAAGCGAGTATGATAGACACTTTCTTAATGCTCCATCTTTTATCTGCTATCCCCTCTCATGCTCAAGTTCTTTTCATAGGAGACATAGACCAGCTTCCGAGCATAGGACCCGGATGTGTCTTAAAAGATCTCATAGACTCAGAAAAGATCTCTGTTTCTATTTTAACGGAGATCTTTCGGCAAGCCTCATTTTCCAGGATCGTACTCAACGCTCACAGAATTAATGAAGGTAACTTTCCTGATCTTTTTGACTCAGAAAAAAGTGATTTTCGATTCTTTGCAGAAGAAGAGCCTGAAAAGATCCAACAAAAGATCGTATCTCTTATCAGCGAGGTTTCTTCCAAGAAAAACTGGGATCCCATGCAAGATATCCAGATACTCTCTCCCATGAAAAAAGGGATCATAGGAACAGAGCAGCTAAACGATCTTTTGCAAAAAACGTTAAATCCCTCCTCTTCTTTTTTCTACAAAGGTGGAAGGAAGTTTCATGTAAAAGACAAAGTGATGCAAATCAAAAACAACTACCAAAAAAAGGTTTTTAATGGGGATGTAGGTTTTATTGAAAGAATTGATCTTGCTCAGCAAAAGATTTTTATCCTGTTTGACTACAAGGAAGTAGAGTACGATTTTACAGAGCTAGATGAGATCTCTTTAGCCTACGCTGTATCTGTTCACAAGTATCAGGGAAGTGAATGTCCTTGCATCATTATGCCTATTCACACGAGTCACTTTATTCTTTTACAAAGAAACCTTCTTTATACCGCAATCACTAGAGGTAAAAGGCTTGTTTGCCTTGTAGGTTCAAAAAGAGCCGTTGCCCTTGCTGTAAAAAACAATCAAGTCCTAAAAAGGTTTACAGGGCTGCAAGAATTTTTAAGTCAGCTTACCTGACTTCCTGCCGGAAGATCTTGAATAGAGGGAAGCTCTAGCTTGCCGGAATGCTCTGCAGCCAGGATCATCCCTTCACTTTGAATACCCATGATTTTAGTAGGTTTTAAGTTGGCTACGAGAAGAACTTTTTTTCCGATTAAGCTCTCTTCGGAAAAGTGCTCTGCTATACCAGAGACTACCGTTCTTTTTTCTTCTCCTAAAGATACCTCTAATTTCAAAAGCCTTTTGCTTTTTTCTATTTTTTCTACGCTTACGATTTCTGCTACCTTTAGCTTCACTTTTTGAAACTCTTCAAAGGTAATATGGGGCTCTTTAGAAGCGGTAGAACCTTGCAAGCTCTCTATTTCTTTTTCCATTTGCTCATCCTCTATTTTACTAAAAAGGGTTTTAGGGGGTAAAAGGGGGCCCTCTATCTTTTTTTCTAAAGCTTCTTTCCAACCTTTATCTAGTATATTTTTCATAGATAAAAACTGTAAAACCATGCGGGCACTTTCCGGAATAATAGGAAAAGAAACAACACTTAATGTTTTTACGCACTCTAAAAAGGCATACAAACTGGAAAATAGCTTTTCTTGTTCTTGGTTTTTTAAAAGGGCCCATGGTTTTTTACAGTCAAAATAAGCATTCGCTTTTTGGGCTAAATTCATAATCTCTAAGGCTGCTTTTTTAGGAGAAAAAGCCTCGTAACACGTGGCTATTTTCTCTGCAAAGGCCTTTACCTCCTGAATAAATGCTTTGTCTTCTTCCATAAGATCTATTTTAGGAAGAGAGTTTTCTCCCCAAACTCTATGGCAAAAGGTAAGCGTTCTATGAATGAAATTCCCAAATTTTCCTAAAAGCTCTGTGTTGCTTCTTTTTTGAAAATCTTTAAAACTAAAGTCAGAATCAGAAGTTTCAGGAGCATTCGCGCATAAAGTATAACGAAGTTGATCTACGCTGTACCTTTGTAAAAAAGAGTTAAGATCGATAAACCACCCTTCTGATTTGGAAAACTGCCTTCCCTCAAGTAAAAAAAACTCGTTAGCAGAAAGAACATCTACGAGTTTATAAGAACTAGTCTGCCCCAAAATCATAGAAGGAAAAAATGCGGCATGAAAGGGAATATTATCCTTTCCTATAAACTGTACATAGTGGACTTCCGGGTCTTGCCAAAACTCTTTCCATCTCTCTTTTTGCCCTGTCTTTTCAGCCCACTCTTGGGTGGCAGAAATATAACCTATAGGAGCATCAAACCATACGTAAAAAACCTTCTCTTTTGCCTCTTCTAAAGGAACAGTAACCCCCCACGAGGAATCTCTAGTAATTGCTCTAGGTCTTAGCTCTTCTATGTAGTTTTTCGCGAAATGGAAAACGGTCTCTTTCCATTTCTTTTTTTTCACCCAAGAAAGGAGCTTTTCTTTGAAAAGATCTAGTCTTATATACCAATGAAGACTCTCTTTTAAGATTAAAGAAGAGCCTGTAAGACTCGACTTTGGACCTATAAGCTCTTCTGCTTCAAAACTGGCAGCACATTTGGGACACTCATCTCCTCTTGCTTTCTCATAGGAGCATTTAGGACATTTTCCTACAACATACCGATCGGCTAAAAATTTGTTTTCTTTTTCAGAAAAAAGACGTTTTTCTTGTTTTTTCTCTATATAACCATTTTCTAAAAGCTCCGAAAAAAACTGCTGAACCAAAGGCGCATGAAAAGCATTCGTAGTCCTGGAATAGTGATCGAAAGAGAGGTTCATTTTTTCGAATAAAGAGCTGTTTATACCGTGAAAATGGTCTATATACTCTTTATAGGTTTTGCCCTCTTTTTCCGCGTTTAAGGTAATAGGCAAGCCATACTCATCAGATCCAGAGATAAAAAGGACCTCTTTTCCCTGCATTCTTTGAAATCTAGCATAAACATCTGCAGGCAAAAAAGCTCCCGCTAAATGGCCAAAATGAAGAGGACCATTCGCATATAAAAGGGCCGAGGTTATCAGAACCTTTTTTTTCATTTAGTGCGGATGCCTACTTGTTTTTTCTCTTCGTCTGTAGAAACAAGCTTTACTTGTGTCTCGATTTTATCCAGCAAAGAGTCTAAGTTAGTAAAAGAACCTTCTCTTATTTCTTTTTTTCCGATTTTAATAGCAAAGTTAGCAAGAGAAAAGCTTCCTATAAAATACTTTCTCAAAAATTCATTCGATAATGTTTTTTTTCTTCTCATAGTTTTATCCCTTTATAGTTTTGTGTTCTTCTGCGATAAAAATAGCACGCAAAATCTCATAGGTTACTGAAAGTTTATCGTTTATAATCTGATAATCAAAATAAGGCGCTTTTTTTATCTCTTTTTCCGCTTTTTCCAGTCTCTCTTTTAAAGATTCTTCCGTATCAGCATTTCTTGCTTCAAGTCTTAACTTGAGCTCTTGTAAAGAAGGAGGATGAACAAAAATCAAAACCGCTTCTTTCTTTTCCCTAATTTGAAAAGCCCCTTCTGTATCAATCACCATAACGAGGTGATATCCCTTGTTTTGCTCCTTTTCTACAAATTTTCGAGAAGATCCATAGTAATTTCCGAAAATATTTACCCACTCCAAAAACTCCTTTTTCTCCCGCATCTCATAAAATTTCTCTTTCGAGATGAAAAAATAGTCTTCCCCCTCTTTTTCTCCTTTTCTAGGCTCTCTTGTAGTAAAGGAGAGAATCTGCTTTACACAAGAAAACTCTTCTAAAAGCATCTTCACCAGGGTCGTTTTCCCCGTTCCCGCTGGAGCGCTAATAACAAACAGCTTGCCCGGCTTTTTCTTGCCTAATACCTTTTCGCTCATACTACTCTATATTGGCCACTTGCTCTTTGATTTTTTCTATTTCCCCTTTCATCTCTACAGAAAACGAGATGATCTCGGAAGAAGAGGATTTGGCGCAAATCGTTCCCGCTTCTCTCATCATCTCTTGCACCAAAAAACCCAGCTTTTTCCCTGAAAAACTCTCCTTTTCCAAAGACTTTTGAAACTGCTTTATGTGAGAAGAGAGCCTATGGATTTCTTCTGTTACATCTTTCTTCTCAAAAAAAGTGGCCACCTCTCGAACCAATAAGGCCTCTTCTTTTTTCTCAGAGTGTAAAAAAGAGGCTACTTTTTCTTGGAGTTCCTTTTTTTGTTTTTCTAAAAAAAGAGGTACTTTTTTTCCTATCTTGTGAAGAAGAGAGTCTACTTTCAAAAGAGCTTCCTCTATTTTTTTTTGTAAAAAAGCTCCTTCTTGAAGACGCATGCTATCGGTTTTTTTTAAGGCTTTCTCTAAAGACTCTACTAAAAGAGCCTCCACCTTTTTTTGATCTTCTAAGAAAGCTTCTCCCCCCAGTTCTTTTACTCTATCCCATAAGAAGGTAAACTCCAAAGGTTCTTTATAACCTAAAGAGTTTGCTAAAGATTCCCACTCTTTTTTTATCTTTTTAAACAAAGAAACTTGAGGTAGATGCTTTTTTTCATTCCACTCTACACGAATGCGTACGCCTATAGATCCCCTATGAAAAAATTCTCCTATTTGCTTTTTTAAAAGCCATTCAAAAGAAGAAAATTCCCTGGGAAGTTGAAGATACACCTCCAACTGGCGATGGTTCACAGATTGAACTTCTACCGTAATTTTTCCTAAAAAAGAGGAGAGCTTATAAAGCCCAAACCCCGTCATGCTGCGCAACATAAAAACTCTTTAAAAGAGTGGATGCAACCCATTTTAGACAAATAAGTTAAGGGAGTCAAGCTTGATCTTAAAGGGAAGTTTTTTATATACAAAGCTATATGCCTTTGTTTAGAACCCATCTAAAATTTAATATACTCTTAGCACTGCCTTTATGGCTTTTTTTTCTCTACACCTTTTTTGCTTTTTCAAAAAATTCTTTAGCTGTTTTTTCTGCTTCTTTTTTATATGCCTCTTATTTTTTTCATCCTGATCTAGATTTAGCTCACCAAATAAAACTATTTTCTACCAAAGGAATCCTTACCCTTCCCTTTCGATTTTACAGCCTTTTTTTTAAACATCGAGGAATATCGCATCACCCTTTATGGGGAACGCTTACTAGAATAGCTTGGGTCGTGGGATTTTTGGCGGTGATACGCTACTGTTTTTTTCAAAAAAGCACCTCTTCTATATTTTCCGGTTTTATACACAAAAATAGCGCCGTTATCCCTTTTATCGTTCTGGGATTTTTCTTTTCGGATCTATCTCACATAGGGCTTGATTTTGCGTTTTCTAGGAGGAGAAAAAAGTAGCCTTGCTTTTTTGAACAGGCGCAAAGCTTGCTCTATGGATAGGAGAAGGGCCTAGCTCTTTTAGCGCTTTCATATGCTCTTTCGTCCCATATCCCTTATTTTTATCAAACCCATACTGAGGAAACTCTTTATGAGCTACTTCTTTCATGAATCGATCTCTTTGTACTTTAGCAATGATAGAAGCTGCCGCTATGGAAGAAGAAAGAGTATACTTATCTTGGGTCTTTACCATCTTCTTCATAAAAATGGTAAGAGCGGGAAGTTCATTCCCATCTACTAAAACAAGGGAAGGAACCTTTTTTAGACTCTCTACCGCTTTTTTCATAGCAAGCAAAGTGGCTTGTAAAATATTGATTGTATCAATAACAGAATTAGAAACAGAAGCTACGCTATAGATAACAGAAGCATCCTTTGTAAGGACTTCAAAAAGAGCCTCTCTACCCTTTTCTGAAACAGCTTTGGAATCTTTGAGTCCCGGCAAAAAAAAACCTTCCGGCAAAATACAAGCGGCAGCAAAAACAGGGCCCGCTAAAGGCCCCCTTCCTACCTCATCCACGCCTGCTACTATATGTCCCTGCAAGGAGAGTTCTTTTTCGATCTCTCCCAGGTTGCCCTTTACAAGGAGATCTTTTTTAGAGATTGTCTTGCCCTTCTTCTACAGGTTTTTCCTCTGAAGGAGCTTCTTTCACAGTCTCTTTTGGAGCGCTCGTTGACTTTGCTTTTAAAAGCTCTTGTACTCTCGCTTTTTTACCAGATTTTCCTCTTATGTAGTAAAGCTTCGCTCTTCTTACTTTACCCCTTTTCTTCACTACAATCTTGGCAATTTTAGGACTATGTAATAAAAACAGCTTCTCCATACTAGAACCATACGCAATTCGGTATACGGTAAACGTCTCAGAAATTCCAGAACCTTTTCTTCCAATTACCGTTCCGCTATAAACCTGGATTCTTTCCTTGTCTCCTTCGATAATACGCATGTGGACGTCTACTGTGTCCCCTACTCGGAAAAGAGGGTGTTCTTTCCCCTTTTCTTCTTTTTCTACTTTTTCAATTAAACTATTTTGGCTCACGATAAATTCTCCTTTTCCTCTCTTAGAAGAAAGTCTTTCTTTAAACAGAAAGATCTTCCCTATTTTTTAATCTTTTTTCTAACCCTTTTTTCTTTCGATACTCTTCTATTTTTTTGTGATCCCCTGAAATTAACACTTCAGGAACCTTTTCTCCCCGAAATAAGGCAGGTCTTGTAAACTGCGGACCTTCAAATACTTCTCTTTTTTCAAACGAATCTTCTCTAGCAGAGGCCTCATTTCCTAAAACTTTAGGAACAAAACGGATAACGCTGTCTACAAGAACAATAGCTGCTATACAACCATTTGTTAAAACGTAATCTCCAATGCTAATCTCTTCATCCACCTCTTGGCTAATCACCCTTTCATCAATTCCTTCATAGTGACCACAAATAAGCACTATCCGCTTCTTCTCAGCCAGCCTCTTACATACCTTATGGTTTAAAACCTTCCCCTGCGGAGAAAGACAGACTACATAAGGCTTTTCTTCTTCTTCCTTTCTTACCGACTCAATAGCTCTCACAACAGGGCCGGGCGATAGAACCATTCCAGGCCCTCCCCCATAGGGGCGGTCATCTACCTGTTTATGTTTTCCTTCTCCAAAATCCCGTATATCTATAAGCGAGATCGAAATTAACTTTCTCTCTATAGCCCTTTTGATCATGCTAACAGAAAAAGGCCCCTGAAAATACTCGGGAAACAGAGAAAGAATGTCAAAGTGCATTCTCTTTTAAGCCTTCTTACTCACTTTTTTCGCTGCTTTTTTAGGAGCGGCCTTCTTTTTTGGCTCTTGAGAAGAAGCTTTTTTCGCTTTTTTTACCCTTGCTTTCTTTACAAAAGCATTCGGAGCCAATCTTTTTACTAAAGACTTGGCTTTTTCGCTAATTTGCGCTCCTTGACTTAGCCAGAAAAGAATTCTCTCCTGATCTACAAAAGCCTGCTTTTCCCCTTCTTGAAAAGGATCATACCAACCAAGCTTTTCTAAATATTTCCCATCCCTTGGATTTCTTTTTTCTGTAAGAACCAAACGATAGGTTTGCTTGTTCTTTGCACCTTGTTGTCTTAAACGTATTACTAACGCCATTTTACATTCCCCATGGGGTTAAAAGATTCTAAATCGGGTCCGTTTTTTCCCATTTTCGGTAATTTTTTCATCATTTTTTTTGCTTTTTCAAATTTATTTATGAGCTGATCCACTTTCTCTTTTTTTACACCAGAACCTAAAGCGATTCTTTTTCTTCTACTAAAGTTCAGTTCTTCTTTTCCTTCTCTTTCCTGTAAAGTCATAGAAAGAATTATCGCCTCAGTAAGCTTCATTTCCGCTTCCGAAGCAGAAAAGTCTTGAATCATGCTAGAGGCTCCCGGAACCATCTTAATAAGACTCGACAAAGATCCCATGCTCTTCATCCGAGTCAGTTGCTCTAAATAATCTGTAAAGTTAAAAGAAGCCTTTTTAATCTTCTTTTCCATTTTTTCTTTTTCTTCTTCAGAAAAGCTCTCTTCCGCTTTTCTTACTAAGTTAATCACATCTCCCATTCCCAAAATCCGGTCCGCCATAGATCTTGGATGAAACAGCTGAAAATCGCCCACTTTCTCTCCCACCCCTTCAAACTTAAGCGGCTTTTGGGTAACCTCTTTTATAGAAATAGCAGCTCCGGCTCTTGCATCTCCATCCAACATCGTTAAAATCGACCCTGTAATCCCTATTTTCTGATCAAACTCAAGTACGCTACGAAGAATATCTTGTCCCTGAGTGGCGTTAGCAACAAATAACACCTCAGAAGGATCTAAAGCCTCCTTCATGTTTTTTAGCTCCTCCATCAGACTTAGATCTACGTGTAACCTTCCCGCCGTATCTATGATGACTACCTCAAACCCCTCTTTCTGGGCTTTTAAAATAGCTTGTTTGGCTACCTCTAAAGGGTTTTTTGCCTTTTCTATAGAAAAGACCTCTACAGAAGAGTTTTTTCCTAAAACATGAAGCTGCTCTATCGCCGCAGGTCTTTGCAAATCACAAGCTGCAACTAAAGGCTTTTTCTTTAAAGAGTTTTGCAAATAGTAGGCAAGTTTTATAGAAGAAGTAGTCTTTCCGGAGCCTTGCAGGCCCACCAGAAAAAACACAGAAGGATTCCCCCGAAAATTTAAGGAAGACTCTTCCTTCCCCATGAGCTCTACCAGCTCATCATGCACAATCTTGATAAACTGTTCTGTGGGCTTCACCGACTTAATAATTTTTTGTCCAATTGCTTTCTCTTTGATTTTTGAAACCAACTGAGTAGCCACAGAGTAATTTACGTCTGCATCTAAAAGGGCTAAGCGAACTTTTCTAGAAGCATCTACCAAAGCTGCTTCATTTAGCTCTTTTGCCTTGGAAAAGAGAGAAAGGGCTTTTTTTAATTTTTCGGTTAAACTATCAAACATAAAAGATTTTTTATTGACAAAACTGTAAACAGATTACTCTAGAAAATCATTCTATTTCAAGAAAAAAGAAACGGTCTTTTCCACTCCAATCAGAAAGAATTTCTTTCCTCTTCCAAAATGGATCAGAAAAAATTTGAAATACCGCTTTTCCCTGAGATTCCCCTATTTCAAGCCCTAAACCGGCTCCCTTTTCTAAAAATGGAGGAAGCTCCTTTGCTATTCTTTCGTAAAACTCTAAACCTGTCTCTCCAGACACAAGCGCCTCTTTAGGCTCGTAATCCTTAACTTCTTTTTCTAAAAAAGGATACTCCTTTTCAGAAATATAGGGAGGGTTTGCTAGAAAAAAATCTACCTTCTCCCCTGTTTCAAACCCTTCTAAAAAATCTCCTTTCTTAAAAGAAACAGAGAGGTGATTTCTTTTCGCATTTTCTCTGGCCAAAGAAAGCGCGTTTTCACTTTTATCGGAAAGAACAACAGAAAGATTAGGAAATCTTTTTTTGAAAGAAAGACCGATGACTCCGGTTC
Source organism: uncultured bacterium (assembly GCA_964351495.1). Lineage (GTDB taxonomy): Bacteria > Chlamydiota > Chlamydiia > Chlamydiales > SM23-39 > CAYGOC01. The sequence goes on along the minus strand of CAYGOC010000004.1, from coordinate 55,697 downwards.
CACAAAAAAGATCCCAAAGGGTCTTTTTTGCAGAGAGCTTTTCTTTCCATCTTTTTATGGCAAAATCTACTAAAAGCTCTGTCTCTTGCCTTGGAATTAAAGCTTCTTTTCCTATCTTGCAAGAAAGAGAATAAAACTCCATCTCTCCTAAAAGATACCCTAGTGGAACCCCCTCTCCCCTTTTTTCTGCAAAAAAAAGAGCCTTTTCTTTTTGTAAAAAAGGCTCTTCCCAAAAAAGATAGATATCTAATTTTTTTACCCCAAAAAGATGGGACAAAATCTCTTCCGCTTCTTTTTTGGGATTCTTTACGGCTTTTTTTTCTAACAGGATCGAAACCAAAGCAAAAACGCTTTTTACCGTATCCATTTTTATGAGCTAAGTTTTTGTTGGTGAAAAAAAGAGACTAAAGTCTGCGTTATTTCAGAAAGATCTCCCTCTAATACTTTATCTAAGTTATACAAAGTAAGATGGATCCTATGATCGGTTACCCTATTTTGGGGGAAATTATAGGTGCGGATTCTGCCAGAGCGATCTCCTGTCCCCACTTGAGAAGAACGAAGAGCAGATACTTCCTTTTCCTGCTTCTCCCTTTCAGCTTCTACAATCTTTACCTGCAAAAGACGCATCGCTTTTTCTCGGTTTTTATGCTGAGATCTCTCTTGCTGGCAAGTAACTACGGTGTTTGTAGGAATGTGAATAATTCTGACCGCAGAGTCGGTAGTATTTACATGCTGCCCCCCTGCTCCTGAAGCCCGATAGGTCTCAATACGAAGGTCTGCCTCTTTGATGTCCACCTTCTCCTCTTCCGAAGCTTCCGGCAATACAGCCACAGTGATGGCAGAAGTATGAACCCTACCTTGCGATTCGGTTTCAGGAACTCTTTGCACTCTATGAGTACCCGCCTCATACTGCATAAACCGAAATACATTTTTTCCACTTACCGCAAATATATATTCTTTATATCCTCCTTGCCCTGACTCAGTAGCAGAAAGAGGTTCCACTTCCCATTTGTTTTTTGCTGCATAGTTTTTATACATCCGAGCGCAATCAGCAACAAAAAGGCTCGCTTCTTCTCCCCCTGTCCCCGCTCTTAGCTCTAAAATAACGTTACAGTTATCTCTAGGATCGGGAGGAACTAATAAAATTTCTAACTCTTGGGATACTTTTTTGAGCTCTTCTTCTCTTAAAGAGATCTCTTCCTGTAAAAAGGAGAGCATCTCTTCTTCTTTCTCTTCCCGAAGAAGCTCTTTGGAGTCTCGAATTTCCTTTTCTAGACTTTCCTTCTTTTCAAAAGCTTGCTTTACGTCTAAAAGATAGGAATATTCTTGAGAAAGTTTCTTATAGAGTTTAGGATCGGACAAAGCCTCTGGAGCGCTAACCTCGTTTTCTACTTCTTGGCACCGCCTCAAAAGCTTTGCAATTTTTTCTTCCATGAAAAAAAGAGGTTACTTCTTCTTTTTCTTTTTTTGTGCTTTCTGTCTTTCTTTTTCTTGCTCTTGCTTCTCTTGCTCAGAGGAGATCGCTTCTTGTTTTCTTTTGTATCGCTTTGTGAACTTATCTACTCTTCCTTCTGAATCGATAAGCTGCTTGCTGCCTGTAAAAAACGGATGAGAAGCAGAAGAAATAGAAACTCTACAAACGGGATATTCTTTCCCTTCAAAAACTTCTTTTTCTTTAGAAGATAACGTAGAGCCAATCAAAAATTTAGTACCAGTGGAAGAGTCTATAAAAAGAACTTCTTGATAAAAAGGATGTGTGTCTTTCTTTTTCATATAATAACCTTAAGGAAGAGTTTGTTTTTCATGAGAGGAAGGATAGCTGGTTTTTGATAAAAACTGCAAGCAATTCTATTTTCTAAGGAAACCTCTACTTGGTCGTTTTCTCTAATTTTTTTTATCTTAAGAGCGGGCGTAAACTAGACTATAAAGCCTATTCTCTGTTATCCTTTCTCTATGATTTTCAAAAAAGTTCTACGCTCTTTCTTTTCTAATGCAAAAGGTTTTTTACTGGTTTTCTTAGCCGGTTTTGCCTTTACCTCTGGGGGGTATTTATTTTTTGACTGCTTCTTTCCCCATTTTGCGGAAAAAACGCTGTATCCTATTCTTTCTGTTTCTTGGAAGGGACTACAAGAAAACAAGTGGTGGAAAATTTTTACATTTTTCTTATTTGATTCCCCGGAAGGCTCTATTTCTTTCGGGTTTTTGTTTTCTTTTTTTATTAAGTTTTATGTGCTTCGGTTTATGGCTTTATCCCTTTCTCAAGTGAAAGGGTTTTTTTCCTTCTTAATGCTATATATAGGTAGTGCCTTATTAGGCTTTCTTTTTACTCTTCCTGTTTTGGTCTCTTTTTTTCCTTTTCTCTCTTTTTCTAATTTTACAGGCCCCCTGTATGGTTTGTCTTTGGCCTGGATTATGCTTCACCCAAATACCCGCCTGTTTTTATTCTTCCGAATTCCCTTTAGAGCCTCTTCTCTTTTTAATTGGATCTTCTTCCCCGCTATAATCTTTGATATCTTTGAAGAAAAGTATATCGAAGCTCTTTTCTATTTTGGCTGCACTCTTTTTGGATACCTATACGCCCTTATAGGCTGGGGACGCTTGGGAATTTTTCCTAAATTTCATAAAACAGAAAAAAAATTAATAGAAATAACCTACTTTTTCCGAAAAAAACGAAAGGGATGCCAAATCTACGATTTTCGCTCTCGCAAAAAAGACCTTTAAAAGAACCCTTCTTGCTCCAGGGCTTTCTCTAAAATTTGCATTCCCGCCAAAATTCCTTCTTCGTAGCGAAACTCAGGACTCTCTTCCAGCTCTACAAAGT
>CAYGOC010000004.1:0-52866 GCA_964351495.1 uncultured bacterium | reverse complement strand
CTGTAAAATATCTTCTTCGGTTACATAGGCAACTTTTCTTCTGGCTACCGCAAAAACTTTCTTTTTTTGCTCTTCAATTAGGCTCTGACAAAACTGCTTTTTTTTCTTGTCTTCCTTTTTCTCTTCTTTGATAAAAAAACTCCTTCATTAAAAAAGAGGCTTCCGCCTCTAAAACAAACCCTTCTATTTCTATCTTCCACATGGGGTGTTTCATAGAAAACAGATCTATAAAACTCCCATTAGCTCCGAGACGAATATCAGGCGCCCCCCAAACTACCCTCTTTACCCTACAAGAAAAAAGAGCTCCGGCACACATAGGACAAGGCTCCAAAGTAGAATAAAGAGTAGCCCCTTCATATCGCCAATCCTGAAAATAACTGCTTGCAGAAGAAAGACATAACATCTCTGCATGAGCCGTTGCATCTTGCAAAAGCTCCACCTGATTACGCCCTTTAGCCACTATTGTATCTTCCACAACCAAAACAGACCCAACAGGCACCTCTCCTTCAGAAAAGGCTTTTTTAGCCTCTTTTAAGGCTGCTTGCATAAAATGAATATCTCTTTCTCTTTGTAAAGATTTTTCTTGAATGTTCATGAAACGCCTTATATTTTTAGGGTTATTCTACCCAAAATCCTTTAAAGGTGTCTAGAAACGCCTTTATTTTAAGTCCTTAAAGGATGATTTGCTTGATCTATTCGCCCTTTTTCGGTAGAATATTGTTTTTGGAATATTAAAGGGAGATGCCTTCCATGTCTTTAGATAAAGGAACCAAAGAAGAGATCACGAAAAAATTTCAGCTGCATGAAAAAGATACAGGCTCTGCGGACGTTCAAATTGCTATTTTAACAGAAAGAATCTTAGAGCTTACAGAACATTTAAAGCTCTCTCCTAAAGATCAAGCTTCTAGGCTTGCCCTTTTAAAACTCGTAGGGCAAAGAAGAAAGCTACTAGATTATTTAAACTCTACGGATACAAAAAGATATCAAACGCTTTTAACTCGTTTGAAGCTCCGTAAGTAAACCATTTTTTATAACAGGGCTCTTTCAGAACCTCATATGTATAGGATAGAGGACAGAGACGAGTCCTTGTTTTTCAAGGGTTCCTTTCTGCTTTCTATTTCTTCTCAATTGGGTTTTTTCTGAAAAAGCTCCTTCAAATTCAAGGAGAATCACGTATGCATTCAAAACAACATAAACATATAATTTCTTTGGAAGATAAAGAAATTATTTTAGAAACAGGCGTTATAGCTCGCCAAGCCGGGGGTTCTGTCATGCTCCACTCTGGAGAAACCTCCATTTTAGCCACAGCTTGCGCTTCTGCTCAACCTTTGGAAGGAATTGATTTTTTACCTCTTCGAGTTGACTATCAGGAAAAATTTTCTTCTGCCGGAAAAACTTTGGGCGGGTTCATCAAAAGAGAAGGGAGACCCACAACCAGAGAAATTTTGGTAAGTAGATTTATAGACCGTCCTATTCGTCCTCTTTTTGAAGAAGGATATTACCATGATGTGCAGCTTTTAGCCTACGTCTACTCTTTTGATCCTGCAAACAAGCCGGATGTTTTAGCTATTTGCGCAACTTCTTGTGCTCTTTCTATCTCTGACATTCCTTTTAAAAAGAGTATTGGAGCTGTAAGGGTAGGTAGAATCGAAAATAAATGGGTAGTAAACCCTAGCGACGAACAACTAAAAACATCTGAACTGGACCTCGTTTTAGCAGGAACTGAAGAGGCTATTTTGATGATTGAAGGTTTCTGTGATTTTTTAACGGAAGAAGAAGTTTTAGAAGCGATTGAACTAGGACATAAAGCTATTCAGAAGATCTGCCAAGGAATTGATGCTTTTGCAAAAGAGGTAGGAAAACCAAAAGCCTCTACCTCATTAAAAAAACTTCCCCCTTCTCTTATGGAAGAAGCCAAAAATCTTACCCAGGCTCTTTTAAAAAAGGCCTTTCAAATCGCAGATAAGCAAGAAAGGGAAAAAGCTCTTGCAGAAATCGAAAAGACTCTAATAGATAGTTTGAGCCCCTCTACTGAAGAAGCGAAGTATGATGCAAAAGAAGTGATGCTTGCTTACAAAAAGATTCGCGCTCAGATAATGAGAGAACAAATCTTAGAGAAAAAGATCCGGGTAGATGGCAGAAAAACCACAGACATTCGCCCTATATCCGGAAAACACTCTCTTTTCCCAAGAACACATGGAAGTGCTCTTTTTACTAGAGGAGAGACCCAAAGTATTGCTGTATGTACTTTAGGAGGAGAAACCATGGGGCAGCGCTTTGAGAATCTTTCAGGAGAAGGCGCAGAGCGTTTTTATCTACAATATTTCTTCCCTCCTTTTTCTGTAGGAGAAGTAGGAAGAATGGGTCCTCCGGGAAGACGAGAGGTAGGTCATGGAAAACTTGCAGAGAGAGCTTTAGAAGCTATCCTACCTAAAGAAGAAGAATTTCCTTACGTGATTCGAGTAGAATCTAACATTACAGAATCAAACGGATCTTCTTCTATGGCTTCGGTTTGCGGGGGATGTCTTTGTATGATGGATGCAGGAATTCCAATTAAAAGACCGGTAGCCGGAATCGCTATGGGACTTATCTTGGAAGATAATCGCTTTGAGATTTTATCAGACATCCTGGGTGTAGAAGATGCCTTAGGTGATATGGATTTTAAAATTGCCGGAGATGAGAAAGGGATTACCGCCTTTCAAATGGATATAAAAGTAGAGGGAATTACGCATTCTATTATGAAAGAGGCTCTTTTCCAAGCAAAAGAGGGAAGAATTCATATCTTAAAAGAAATGTTAAAGATCCTTTCTTCTTCGAAAAAAGATCTTTCTTCTCATGCTCCTAGGATAGAAAGAATCCAAATTAACCCTAATAAAATCGCTATAATAATCGGTCCTGGAGGAAAACAGATCCGAGCTATTGTAGAAGAAACGGGAGTGGATATTAATATCAATGATGATGGAATTGTGAGCATCGCTTCCAATAATCCTGAATCTATGGCAAGAGCTAAAGAAATTGTACTGGGACTTACTGCAGAGGCAGAAAAAGGGAAAGTCTATAAGGGAAAAATTACTTCTATCGTCTCTTTTGGCCTTTTTGTAGAGATACTTCCGGGAAAAGAAGGTCTTTGCCATATCTCGCAAATATCTCATTCTAGGATTCAAGGAGAAGAAGAACTGAAGAAAATGTACAAAGTAGGAGATCCTTTAGAAGTAAAAGTGACAGACATCACAGAAAAAGGAATCCAGTTAAGTCATAAAGTTCTTATTTCCAACCCAGCTGAAGTCTAAGTTTTAAGAAACACCCGGTTCTAAAGTAGGCCCTTCCTTCTCCATTTTAGGAGGGGGAGGGGGCGTTTTTCCATAGAGTCTTTTTTCTTCCTGCAGACGCTCTCTTTTCTTTTCTGTATCCCAGCTTCCATTCATGATAGCCTTTACATCTTCTGCATCTAATGTCTCAAACTCCATGAGCATAGAAACCATAAGCTCTACCTTCTCTCCGTTCTCTTCTACAATTTTTATAGCTTGCTTATGCGCTGCTTCCAAAAGGGTGTAGATCTCTTGGTCTATTTTTTTAGCGGTCTCTTCTGAGTAGACTTTTTCTTGATAGCTTTTCATACCAAGGTATTGGCCCGATTCACTTCTTTCATCGTAAGAGACAAGCCCCAAAATATCGCTCATCCCCCACTCGCAAACCATACTTCTGGCAAGATGAGTGGCTTGCATAATATCCTGCTGCGCTCCGGAAGAGGTATCTTTTACAAAAACTTCTTCCGCAGCTCTCCCTCCCATTAAGACGGCTAAAAAATCTAAGGCCTCTTTTTTCCAATATCCTAAACGGTTTTTCTTGGGCATGAAATGGGTGGCCCCTAAAGACATTCCTCTTGGAATGATCGTCACTTTATCTACAGGATCAGAGTTTTCTACAATAAGTCCTACTATAGCATGCCCCGCTTCATGGTAAGCGGTTCTTTTCCTCTCTTCTTCATCCATCTCGAGGCTTCTTCTCTCTTTTCCAAAGCGAACCTTATCACAAGCTTCTTTTACCTCAGATTGAGTAACAGATGTTTTTCCTCTTCTGGCTGCTAAAAGAGCCGCTTCATTCATAATGTTTTCTAAATCAGCGCCCGAAGCCCCCGGCGTATTTCTAGCAATATCCATCAGCTCCACTTTACCATCTATCTTAATCTTTCTTGCATGCACCTTTAAGATCTCAAATCTCCCCTTTACATCAGGAAGGTCTAAAACCACTCTCCTATCAAATCTTCCCGGCCTTAAAAGAGCTTTATCTAAAATATCGGGTCTATTGGTAGCGGCCATTAAAATAACCCCTTCTCTTGTATCAAACCCATCCATTTCCACTAAAAGCTGGTTTAGGGTCTGCTCTCTTTCATCATGCCCCCCACCTATTCCGGCTCCTCTATGCCTTCCTACAGCGTCTATTTCATCCATAAAAATGATGCAAGGAGCATTTTTTTTCGCTTGATCAAACATATCTCGAATACGAGAGGCGCCTACACCCACAAACATTTCTACAAAATCAGAGCCGGATATGGAGAAGAAAGGACGATTTGCTTCCCCAGCAACTGCTTTAGCAACAAGCGTCTTTCCTGTTCCCGGAGAACCCACGAGTAAAACTCCTTTTGGAATTCTAGCTCCTAAGGCTGTGAATTTAGAAGGATCCTTTAAAAAATCTACGATCTCTTTTAATTCTTCCTTTGCCTCTTCTGCCCCGGCTACATCTTTAAAGGTCACCTTATTAGCCTCTTTGGTAAGCAGCTTCGCAGGAGATTTCCCAAAGTTCATAGCGCCAGATCCCACCCCTTTCATCTGTCTTGAAAATACAAAATACAGCAAGAAAAGAAGAATCAAAACAGGGAGAAAGGTAAACAAGTAGCCCAAGTAGTTGGGAGAGGGCTCCTGACTTTTAAATCTTTTTTCTAATACGGTATTTCTTGGCTGGTCGGGAGCTTTGAAGGCTAGCCCCTTGTTTTTAGAAAAATTATTCCATTCAGCTATTGCAGAGCTGTACCAGTGAAGATAGGTCTCCGGATCCTGCTTTTCTAAAGCAGTAGTAGAGAGCTCTTGATTATTAAAAAACCAAATCACATTCGTAACTTTTTGCCTTGCTTTGGCCAAAAGAGCACTGTTTGTTTTTAACTCTTCCGAAATGGTCTCATACTGATCTATATTCTCAACGTAAGAGCGGACCGACCTCAAACCTAGAAGCCTAACCCCCTCTTCTGACCTATCTAGCCTTTTTGCTACATCAGAAAGAGAAGCTAAAACAGTTCCGTAAAGAGACAGTTTTTCTGAAGAAGAGCTTAGATTTTTTCCACTGGAAAGCCTTCCTTCCAGCTCTTTAATTTCTTTTTTTATCTCCTCATTGCCTATCCCTAAAGTAGGTGATTGAAAAAGACGAACCAAATTTACAAGCTCCCCCTCAAAAGAAGAGAGCTCTTCCGTAGAAGAGCTACTCGAAAGCTGTTTATACTCTTTCTCTATACTAGAAAGAGAAATAAAATCATCAGGAGCCTTTTTTAGTACAATTTCATTGGACCTATCGGCCGTGTTATACATAGCGCCTACTACAGAATATCCCGTGCTTGGAACAGAAAAACCGGTAATTCTTAAAAAGAAAAGAGCAGACTGCTTGGCTCCCTCTTCCCCTTTTTCTAAGCTTTCAAATAGGGTGTCCTTCTCCTTAGAAAGCTGATGGTTTTTTTGAAGAAGACCCAAATATCGAATCTTATCTTGCCCCTCTTCTGATTCTTGTTCTTTAAACCTACCGCTAAAAGTAACTAGGTTGTCGTTTAAGGAAGTCTTTTTACTCTCCTCGGGGTGGATCAAGTCTAAGTTAACAAGATGCTCTAGCTGATGGCTAAAAGAGACTCTACCTGACTTGTCAGAAGAAGCCGACTGAAAGGTAAGTAAAACTACCATAGCTATTAAAATTAAAAAGAAAAATCCTCCTGGAAAACCTTTCTTTTCGGGCTTTTTACGATTATCTGGATTCATATCTTAAGCAAGGGGTTAAGTTTATCTACCGTTTCTGCTCAGTATGGCATATTATCAAGATCTACTCCAGACCTTCTTCAAAAGCCAAAAAAGCACTTATATATTTTAATAACATTAAATGTTAATAAAATAAAAGCTTTTATTTAAAAAAATAAAATAAAACAGAACATTAAAGATTAGATTAGTTTTCTTTTTATAGATATCTTAAAAAAAGAAGCTTGCTTGCAGGGATCAAAAGAAAATCCCCCAGATCCAAACTCCCCTACTACCACGTTATCTTTACAAAGAACGGGTAATGATTTCCTTAAGAAAACAGGGATTTTTTTTTCGGACCAAAATGTTTTCATGGCTTTCCCCTTCCAAGAAGCCCCGGGAAAAGGAAGCTGAATGGAGTACTTTCCTTCAGGAACCACTAAGGTAAGACTCCCTTGCAAAAATGCTTCCCAGCTTAAAGAACTCTTCTCCCATTTTTTTACCCTCTTTACCTCCACCTTCCAGGCGCCTTCTGTGAGGCCTTCCTCTGTAATAAGGACTTCTAAAGGAGGAATTTTTTCTAGAAGCCAGAAAAGATACCTTTTCTCCCAAACAATATGCGTATTGATAAAAAAAGGACTTTTTTTCTGATCAAATGCCTCTAAAAGCCTCTCTTCTTCTTCTCTTTTAAGGCTTTTTTCAAAAAAGCTTCCCAATAAATACCGAAGCTCCCACCTGGAAAGAGGGGGAAGCTTTTCTAAAAATAAAACTTTTGCAAAAGGGGTGTTTTTTTCCGCTTCTTGCTTTAGAAAACTTAGTTTCTTTTCTAAATGCTCCTTCATCTCTTCTATCTGTTTAGAAAAAAAACAAAGAGAAGACTGAATATTTTTCCCTAGTTCTTTTTCTAAAAAAGGGAAGATGTGATTTCTAATTCTATTTCGTAGAAAAAAAGGATCTTTATTGGTTTCATCTTCCAGAAAGGGCTTTTCTTTCTTTTTGAGAAACAACAGCAAATCTTTCTTAGAAAATCTAAGAAAAGGACGCATCAGTGTCATATTCAAAAAAGGAGAAACCTCTCTCATTCCTCCTAGGTAGAAAAGGCGAGATCCTTCAAAAATTCTTTTAAAAACTGTCTCCGCTAAATCATCTGCGTGGTGTGCTAAAAAAACGGCTTCGTAGTCATACTTTTCTTGTAAGGCAGAAAAAAACCGATACCGAAAATCTCTCGAAGAAGCCTCTATATTTTTCTCTTCTTTATCCTCTTTTTTTGCCAGGTGAAAAAAAAGCCCTTCTTGTTGTGCCTTTTTTTTAAGCATCATAGCTTCTTCATGGCTCGTTTCTCTCCATCCATGATCTACGTGAGCTACATGCAAACAAAAATCTTTTCTTTTTTTACAGTCTAAAAGCGCCTGCAAAAGTGCTTCTGAGTCCCCTCCTCCAGAATAGGCAAGTAAAAGAGGTTTTTGATACGAAATATGCTTTTGTAAAAACTGGTATAAAAAAAAAGAGAGCATCTACGCTATTTTCAAAAATAAAAAGAGGTGTAATGATAACCTTTTTGAGCCCATTTAAACCAGCTTTCTATGCCTCTTTTTTTCTCCTATCTTTTAAAAAAATACTTTCGCATTTTTATCCTATCCACTTTTGGCTTTGTATCCCTTTTAATGGCTACAAAGCTGCAGTATATAGCCCACTTTTCAGCCCTTTCTTCCAGTATAAAAAACACCCTACTATTTATCTTGCTGCAAGTGCCCCATATTCTATCTTTAGCAATCCCCATCTCGAGTTTAATCGCCTCTTTTTCTTTATTTCGCTTTTTGAGTGCCTCTTCTGAGATTACCGTATTTCGCTGCTGTAAAATGAATCTTTTTTCTCTTTTTTCTCCTGTTTTTTTAGCCGCGTTTTTTTTATTTTTATCCCATTTTTATATTTGTTCAGAGCTTTCTACCTACTGCAAACACAAATCGCGTGAAATGATTGTGAAAAACACTACAGCCAACCCTTTGATTCTCCTAAAAAGACAAAAACTGCTTAGCATTCCCAAAAGCTATGTAGACTATACTTTAAGCGATGATGGCAAAGAAGCTACTAATATGACTTTAGTTTTTAAAAATCCGGAAACGAGAGGACTTTTTTTACTTTCTTCTAAAAAGATGTTTTTAGAAAACCAAAATCTCATAGGAGAAAAGTGTTCTTTTGTCTCTACTTTTTCTTCAGAAAAAGAAGGATTTGATAAAATCATATTAGAAAATCAAGAAAGCCTTACCTGTTATGCTCCTGAGATCTCCTCTTTTATGAAAACAAGCAAAGAAAGAATGAATGGAGCCTCTTTACCCTTGCGTTTGTTGCTTTTGGACTCCCAAAAAAAAGGAAGTTCTCTCTTTTTTATAAAAGAGTTCGCAAGAAGGCTCTCTCTTGCTTTTTCCGTTCTTTCTTTTACTTTCATAGGATTTTGTTTTAGCCTTTTTTCTTCTAGAACCACTACCTATAAAAAAAACCTCTATTTGATCTCCCTTGTATCGTTTTTCTTTCTCTCTTATTTTTTAGCGAAAGCTTTAAAAGGAACTCCTGTTATTTCAATAAGCTTACTTATCCTACCTCATCTAGTCTTGTTTTTCTTCGGGAAAAAAAATCTCTCTTCGTTTGAAAAAGGAACTACATGAAACTCTTTTTGTGGCAAAAAATCTGGGTAAAAAATCTGTTTTTTCTTTTTTTCTCTTTTTTGTCCTGTTTTTTTCTTCTTTTTGTCTTATTCGATATAAGTCTTAGCGCTTCCAAGTTTTCTTTCTCCTCCTTTCTTCCCTACTACTTAGCACGATTTGGCCTTTATTTAAGTCTTTTTTTCTCTGTTAGTTTGTTGCTTTCTTTAGTTTTTTTTCTTACTAAGAAAAAAAATCACCTAGAGATTGCCTCTTTACAAATAGCAGGATGCAGCAAAGCCTCCCTTTTTTATCCTATTTTTATACTCTCTTGTACTTTAATGGCCCTGTTAATCTGCCATTTTGAATGGGGATTACCCAAATGCGCAGAATACTTACAAACTAAAGGAAAAACCACCTCTGAAAGATCCAAAAAAGAGAAAAGACTCTTCACTTTACCTTTAGAAGACGGCTCTAAGTTAATCTTCGAAAAATATGACCCTGATTTACACCAGATTTTAGATGCTTTTTGGATAAAAAATTTTCACGAGATATACCACATTTCCTCCCTTTCTACCAAGGCTAAGAAACAAGGCTTTTATGTAGATCAATTCTTAAGAAATAACCAAGGCTTTTTAGAAAAGAAAAACTCCTATAAAGCCATGCCTCTTCCTTCCTTTTCTCTTCCAAAAAAGCTGTTTTTTCTTCCGGCAGAGTTTCAGCCCCTTTCTTTTTTATATCTACAAACACAAAAAAAAGAGCGCCCTTTTGAAGAAAACCCCTTCTTTTTAAAGACACACCTACTTCATAGGCTAGCCTCTCCTTTTATTTTACTTCTTATCCCCTTTTCTCTATTTCCTTTTTTCCTCCGCTTCCAAAGAAAGAAAACTACGTTTCCTTTTTATGCGCTCTCTCTTTTCTTTTTTATCCTCTTTCAATCTATTACCAATTTTTTGCTTATTTTAAGCGAAAATGAAGTGGTATCTCCCTTTTGGGCTACTATCTTTCCTTATTTTTTTACCTTTTTTTGTTTTTTCTGGTTCTATCCTAATATTTCCAGAAAACAAATGCGTACTACTTTTTCTTTGAAAAGAAAGTTCTTTCTTCCTATTCTTTGAAAAAGGGTTTTTTCTTATGAAGCGTTGTCTTTTTTTTCTTGGTTGTTTTTCTTTAGTCTTTGCAGAACCTCTTCCTAGAAGAGAGGTTTTAGCTACGCCTAAAAAAAACACCCCTCCTATGGTAGAAGGATATAATGCTCCCGCTAGAATTGATGTTCGCTCTAGTTGGAATATCTTTTTTAGAGGAGGAGCTATTTACCAAATTGCTAAAGAAAGAGGTCTCGATTTTGTGATTTCTGATGCTACCACGAACTCTTCTTCGGTCTATGGAAAAAAACTCGAACCTGAATACAAATTTAAACTTGGTTTCAACGGGGCTTTTGGGTTTTTTAGCGATTTTGACAACTGGGATTGTGTAGCCGAATATACCCGTTATCATCCTCATACATCCACATCTGTCCAAGCCCTATCTACAGGGGCTCTTATTATGCGCTGGTTTCCTTCTTCTCCCAGAGCTATTGCCGCTAGGTCTGCTTGGAGTTTAAAATGGGACCAGGTAGATACAGAAATGGGTAGGGCTTTTTTTGTAGGAAAAGAGGTACTTTTAAGGCCCTTTTTTGGTCCCCGTCTTATTTGGGGAAGGCAAGGATATAATGTGTACGCTAATATATCTAGCTTAGGGGGAAGAGAAAAGTCTTCTAAAAACCGCAGTAAGTACCGCTCTATAGGGCCTAGATTAGGCCTTTGCAGTACATGGAGGCTTGTAAAATGGCTCTCCTTAGAAGGAAAAATAGCCTCTTCTATAATTTATGAAAGAAACCAGGTGCATTCTGAAATAGAAGATACTACTAGTATTGCTTCGGTAAAATCTTTTGATGTAAAAACAATCTATCGAGAGCTCAAACCACAACTAGACATGAGGATGGGACTTCATTGTGGAACGTATTTCTCTCACTACAGATGGCACTTAAAGTTACTTTTAGACTATACCTTTCAAGTCTTTTGGGAGGAAAATAAGCTAAGGGCTTTAGTAGATGAACTAATATCCCAAACCGGCTCTAGTCCCGGAACTTTGACTATGCATGGAGGAAATGTCTCTTTGCAGTTTAGTTTCTAAAGTAGGATGTGTGAGGAAAAATTTCTCTTTTAGAAACATTAGAAAAAGAGCGCATTTTCCTTCTTAAATCTGCCGCCTGATATCGTTTTTTTTCTTCTTCTGTCTGAGGAATCACCTTCGGCACCAAAGCGGGCTTGGCCTCTTTATCTACTGCTAAATAAGTAAAATAGGCAGATAAAATATCCTTCTCTTGTAAAAGACGAAAATCTTCTGCAGTTACCTTGATTCCTATCTCCATATAGCTATCCCAAACCCGGTTAATAGAAGCCTTTGCTAAAAGAAAATCCTTTTCCAAAATGGGATGGAAAAAATGAAGAGAATCAATACTCAAAAAAACACACTTGGATCCGGCATGCTTCTGCGCTAACTGTAGAGAAAAAGAAGAAATCTCCTCCAATAAAGAAGCAGAAAGAGCTCCACTCTTCTTAAAAGAAAGGGAAAGCTTCTTTTGAACAGCAGAAAAAGAGACAGGTCTCCCCTCACAGGTATTTTCCATCTTTACTATATTCCTTTTCTGTTTCCTATATGGAATATAGCTATTTTTTGAAAAGAGAAATTCGAATAATTCTCGATGCTCCCCAATAAGAAATATTTTCTGTTTGAAAGATAATAAAAACAAAAACTATTCTCTAACAAAAAATAAACATGAATTATAAATGAAGTTAAAAATACTTTTTTTAATTCCTATTATTGCATTAGGATTCGTAGCTATCGTCCTTGCTAAAAAATATCTGGGTAAAAAGACAGAAAAAAGCGCATTGGTAACAATAGCCGCTTCTTCAGAAAGCATGGGGGATTCTATTTCTCCTTCAACGATGGATTATTTCCAGAATGTTCAGTACCCACAGATGGCTCTTCTCGTAGATTACTTGAAGAAAAATCAGGTCGAATTCGAGATAGTTAACTGGCAAGATGGTAGTATCGACTGGTCTACAAAAAGTAGAGTTATTATTGGACCCGTATGGGGATATAGTAAGTATCCAACTACCTTCTTAGCCTGGATCAACAAATTAAATAAAAATCGCGTTAAATTGGTCAATAATCATAAGTTTATCACCTGGAACGCCAACAAAAAGTATTTGATAAACTTGCAGGATAGTGGGATCAATATCCCAAGCTCTATGGTATTTGATCAAAACTCTCCTCTTTCTTTTAAGGAAAGCTACTCTCTATTTCAAGATAAATTCTCCTGCTCAGATGTTATTATCAAAGGGCTAGTCGATGCTGCCGGATTTAGCTACTATCATGTTCGACAAGACAACCTTCAAGAAGCCCAAGAACAGTTTAACCTACTCAAGCATAATAACTGTGGGGTAATTATACAAAAATTCATTCCGGAAATTTACGAAAAAGGGGAATTTTCGTTTGTCTTTTTCAATGGGCAGCTCAGTCACTATTTCCTTAAGATACCTAAAACCGGAGAAGAAAGAGTGCAGTCCTTTTATGGTGGTAAGTCATTTCACTTTGACAATACTGCCCTTGCATCTCAAATCTCAAATATTCAGCAAACCTTCCGAAATGACTTAAAAATGACCCCCAAAGAGATCGAAAATGCTCCCCAAAAAGCAAAGGGAGTATATTCTCAACTTCGAAACTATCTAGCTACCCAAAGAATCCCCGAACCGGCGTTTGTTCGGTTAGATGCGGCACTAGTAGGCTCTGAACTAGTAGTAATGGAGGTTGAAGGCATAGAACCTTATCTTGAGATCAAAGCTGCTATAAATGCAGGAAAGAATGAGGAAGTCATCATTTCAAATTATGCAAAGTGCTTACTTCAAAACTAGGGAGTATACATAGAAACGTGAGCTACCGGGAAAAATTTAAAGATAATAAAGGAGGGCCTCTTTATTACTTTGGCAATAGAGCCCTCACACTGCCTGAAGATAATGGCCATATGTATCCAGACTTTACCTGGATGAAAGATAGTTTTGCAATTATCGAAAAAAACCGTGGGACTAGACCTTTTAACAGATGCTTTGAGCCATTTGCCGGTAGTGCTTCTTGGAGCTTTACGGCGATGGAACTGGGATTTAGTCAAGAATACTTCATCAATGATGCAAATGAGACTCTTATCCATTTCTTTAAAATGGCCCGAAACAATCCGAATATCCTAAAAAAAGAATACGCCCTCTTATCAACCATTTATTCCCAATCTACTGAAAAAGTAGCTCTGTACCAACAGATTATTGACCAATATAACAACTCCAGTGACGCGAGGAAAAGCTTACTACTCCCCTTTATTATCAACCACGCCTGGGGAGGAATGGTGTTCTATAACCAAAAAGGAGCCCTTGTCTACCAGAAAATAACGATCAAAAATCAGGAAATTGCAGGCTGCATTAAGAAACCATCCCTCACCAACGAAGAGTTCAATACCGAACTAGATCGAATTTCTAGATTGCTTAACGAAAATATAGTTCATTTTAGTAGCTTAGACTTCCAAAAAAGCCTGATTGACATTGGTGAGGAAGATTTTGTTGTTTTAAACCCACCTTATCCCGAAAACCAACGTTCAATAGAGAGGGAAATAGGGCTGTACGTCGAAATACACTCTCCCGAAAAATTGCATAGAGATCTATGCGATATGATTAAAACGTTTGAATTGAAGGGAGTTACTTATTTAATGTCTTATGGAATATACAATCCAGAATTATCTAACTACATAATTAGAGCTCCTGACGGGACCTCTACACACTACCTGCGACTCATAGGGAAAGAATCTTCCTCTTTTGGTGAGCTTTTAGACCAGATATACTTCAATAGAGGTTATAAAGTTCCATCCCAACTAAAGCATAAAATAACCTTTGCCGACGAAATCCTCCTTGGAAGAAATCTTACACATGCAGAAGCCTTTCAAGAGTTCTACAAAAGAGCCACTCTCTAATTCGATATATAAAAAAAACCAAACCATAGAAAAAGGGGAAATAAAAAAGGGAAGCTTTAGGTCTCCCCAAGCTTCCCTCAAATAAATAAGGAGGAAATCTTTGTTATCTCTTAGAGTACTGAAATCTCTTTCTAGCTTTAGCTCTACCGTACTTCTTACGCTCTTTCTTTCTCGGATCTCTTGTAAGATAGCCTAGCTCTTTTAAGTCTTTTCTTAAAGATTCATCTTTAGAAACCAAAGCTCTAGAAATGCCAAGGCGCGTAGCGATAGCTTGTGATGCTACCCCTCCCCCTTTAGCACGAATAATTAAGTCAAATTGTCCCATGCAGTTAGCTCGAATCAGAGGATCTAAAATCTGGTTTCTCTGCACTTCAGAAGGAAAATACTCCTGCATTTTACGCCCATTAACATCGATTTTTCCCGTTCCCGGTCTGATTCGAACAGCAGAAACCGCTGTCTTTCTTCTTCCTATTCCAATGGTGTCTTCTGTTTTTTTACTGCTCATCCAATCCTCAGATATTTACGGTTATAGGTTTCTGCGCATGAAGCGCGTGTTTCTCATCTTTATATATATGGAGTTTTTTGATCTGTTTTCTTCCTAAACGAGTTTTAGGAAGCATGCCCTTAATGGCATGCCAAAGAACGTACTCAGGCTTCTTTTGAATCATCACTTCATAAGGAACTTCTTTAAGCCCCCCAATATAGCCTGTATAAGAGCGGTATAGCTTTTGTACCTCTTTATTTCCGGTTACAAAAACCCCTGCGGCATTGATCACCACAACTCCATCTCCTGTGTCTATGTTAGGAGTGAAATCGGGTTTGTGTTTCCCTCTTAATACTTTTGCAATTTCAGAGGCAAGACGGCCCAAAGTTTTTCCTTTGGCATCAAATAAATACCACTTTCGATTCGCTAACGCTTCTTCTTTGGATACAAACTTGGTTGTTTTTCTTGGAGCTCTTACTGCTTTTTTCGGTGCTTTTTCTGAAGTTTCCATAAGTAGTTCTTCCTTAAATATTCGCTCTAAAGGATACCTTTCTTCTATTTTTTTTGCCAAGATTTTTTCCGATTTGATCGTCACAAAAAAACTTGAAATCAAAAACTCTCTTCAAGGGTTAAGAAAAATAGCTTAAAAAGCTATAAGAAAATCTTGAAGGAATCCCCGTAAAAATCAAGCTATACAATGGGTCTAATTATCTTTAATAGTGAGATTAGAATCTAAAGGAGCCTGGATTAGGATAGTCTTCATTCTGCTATCACTACAATATTTTAATGCATCTGTAAGGAGTAAAGAAGCCTTATCGTAGTAAAAAATTCCTGTGGGATGATCTATGATTCTTTTTTTATTCAACTGGACCAAGATAGTATGGCCTTGCATATTGCCTTCATGCTCGTAATAATAACTAACCATAAATTCCTCGTGGCCTTTTTCAACGTAATAGTCCGTAAAGACATCTAAAACTGCCTTTGCAAATTCCTCCTTGTTCCTAGATTTTTTTTCAACCTTAGTAACCACTTGATCATCATGAGGAATTAACTTACATCTTTGGCCTCTTTTTGAAAAAACATAAGCCTCTATTTCTTCTTTCCAACCCTGCAGGAAAGAGCAAACCTCTTCTCGTTTTTCCTTAGTTAACTCTTCTTTTAGATCTGCCTTATCCAGCCTGTTAATAGTATAAAATTTCGTTCCATTAAACACCTGAAAATAGGCAATCTTTTTTTTATCTTCTCTACTTAGTTCCGTTTTCTCAGGATGAGCTAAAAAGAAAAGAGCAGCTCCAAAGCAACATCCTTTGTAACGGTCTTCCTCTAAAAAGCCTAAATAGGCTTCTGCTATCTTCTCAAAACCTTCTTTATGAGTTGCAACCCGTATATCCTGTAAAGTTTTATTTATAATGTCTTTTTCAATTGGATCTAGCGGATAGTATTGAGTAGACCTTGAATAGATATAGTGCTTCCCATCGATAAAAGCAGAGTTTTTAGTGGAGGCATTGTTTTTGAGCTCGGTATACGCGGACCCTATACATAAAAGAAATGCAAGTAGAACTTTCATAATACATCCTGTAAGTAGTAGGGTGGGGAGTTTATAATGGCCCTACTATAGAATCAAGTGCTTTTACCCCTATCAAGAAAGCCGCTTTGACCTCTTATCTTGATAAAAGCAAAGATATCTATTACAATCCCCTATCTTAAAAGAAAAAAGGTCTCTCTATGAAAAATCTAAAAACTTTCTATATCCGCACCTATGGATGCCAGATGAATGAGCTAGACACCGAAATCATGGCAGGACAACTATCTAAAAGAGGCCTGTCTCCCATAGAAGAAGAGGGGGAAGCAGACTTAATTATTTATAATACCTGCTCGATTCGAGATTTAGCCGAAAGAAAGGTAATGGGAAAGCTGGGCCAACTTGGTAGGGGCAAAAAAAAGTCTATCATAGGACTTACCGGTTGTATGGCTATGGCAAAAAAAGATATTTTATTCCGCAAGTTTCCCCACCTTGA
Source organism: uncultured bacterium (assembly GCA_964351495.1). Lineage (GTDB taxonomy): Bacteria > Chlamydiota > Chlamydiia > Chlamydiales > SM23-39 > CAYGOC01. The sequence goes on along the minus strand of CAYGOC010000004.1, from coordinate 36,676 downwards.
TTTTGTAATAGGAACCAATAACTTAACTGACCTTGGCTCTGTTTTAGATGAAGTTTTATATACAGAAAAACAGGTTATAAAAACAGAAGATCGCTTTGAAGAGAACCTCGACTATTTTGTAGCGAAAAGAAAAGATCCTTTAAAGGCTTTTGTCTCTATTATCCGGGGATGTGATAAGTTTTGCACCTACTGTGTAGTCCCCTACACTAGAGGACAAGAGGTCTCCAGACCCTTTGAAGAGATCGTAGCTGAGTGTAAATTTTTGGTAGACCAAGGCTACAAAGAGATCACACTGCTCGGTCAAAATGTAAACAGCTACGGAAAAGATCATCCTGAATGGAAATGCCTTTTTCACGACCTTTTATATAAACTCGATACAATTTCCGGACTCAAAAGAGTTCGGTTCATGACCTCTCACCCTATCGATATTACCAAAGATCTTATGTATGCCATTAGAGATCTTCCCTCTCTTTGTAATTTAGTCCATTTTCCGGTGCAAGCAGGCTCTAATAGAATCCTTCGAAAAATGCACCGTATTTACACAAAAGAAGAGTACTTAGAAAAAGTGTCCTGGCTCAAAGAAATCATCCCTAATGTAGCTTTGGGAACCGACATCATCGTGGGATTTCCTACGGAGACCGAAGAGGAGTTTTTAGAAACCTATAACCTGTTTGAACAGGTAGGATACTCAGTTGCTTTTTTATATACCTATAGCCCCAGAAAAGGGACCCCTGCTATGAGATGGAAAGATGACATCCCGGAAGATGTAAAAGAAGATAGACTGCAAAGGCTCATGGAGCTTTATGCAAAAATAGGAAACCAAGAGAGAAGTGCATTTTTAGGCAAAGAAGTAGAAGTTTTAGTAGAAAGATTTAATCGAGACCAAAAAAGGTTAAAGGGAAGAACTTCTTGCTGGAAAAAGGTGATCTTTGAAGGGAAAGAAGAGTGGATTGGAACCTTTCAAAAGGTAAAAATACACAGCTTCCACCACCAAACCTTGATTGGCTCAGTCGTTTCTCATTCAGAAAAACTAGCTTGTTCCTCCGTTTGAGACACCTTTTTTCTTGTAGAATTTTTTCTTCCGGAAAAGAAGAGCCACAATCCTAAAAAAAGGATCGGGAGGCTTAAAAGCTGTCCCATGTTAAAAAAACCTGACATAAGGGAGCTTTGTTCTTCTTTAAAAAATTCAATAAAAATCCGAAAAGAAAATAAAGAAACAAGAAGAGCCCCTGCTACTTTTCCAGTCTTATGCTCTTTTTTCGTAACAAAATAAAATAGGGCAAAAAGGAGAAAATAAAAAAAAGACTCATATAACTGCGCCGGATGTCTAGGGCAAGGAAAGGAGCCATCTAAAGGATTTTCAAATACAACCGCCCAAAAAACATTCGTTGCCTTCCCCAAGACTTCTTGATTAAAAAAGTTTCCCAGCCGAATACACCCTGCAATAAAAAGAGAGGGAAGGGCCATAAAATCTAAAAGAGACTTCCAGGAAAAAAGAGCGGTTTTTTTGGTAAATAGATATCCTGCAATACAAACCCCTATAACGGCGCCATGACTAGCAAAACCCCTTCCATGAAAAAGCTCTAAGGGATTTTGTAAATAAAAGAGATAGTTTTCATAAAACAGGAAGTGGCCTAGCTTGGCCCCTATAACCGTTCCCAAAATCACATAAAGAAGTAACTTGTCGGTAAAACGGGCTGCTTTTTTAGAAAGGGGCTGAATGTAAGAAGATAGAAAACTTTCTAAAAGCTCCCTGTTGCTTAAAAAAGAGTTTTTACCTTGAAACAAGGAAAGACTGGATAAGTCTTTTTTTTGCAAAAGATAGTTAAGCATATCTAGAGAATTTTTCTTTTTGCCTAGCTCTTCTTTAGTAAAACGACTTTGTAAAAAAAGAAGAAGCTTTCTCTCGTCTGTGATATCCTCCTGAATAAAAAGGGCTTTTTGTGTTAACCAATTTTTTATCCTTTTTAAAAAAATAAGATAACCTATGAAAAACCCAAATCCAAAAAAAAAGCCATACCACAGGATAGGCCAGTTAACTAGGGGAAGAACCAAAATTTCTTTCGCAGGATTCCAATGTAAAAAACCAAACATAAACACAAGGATACTCGTTTTTTCTTTATGTACAAGGTGAAGATCATAACCACAGGAAAAATCAAAAAAACCTGGTTAAAAGAAGCTTTAAAAGAGTACCAAGTAAGACTTCAAAAAGAGCTTTCTGTAGAATGGATTTTTCTAAAAAACTGGAACGGCTTTGTAGAAAAAAAACTTTCTTACATAGCCCTTTCAGAAGAAGGTAAACTATTAGATAGCCTTCAGTTTTCTACCTATTTAGAAGAGGCTTTAGAAAAACAGAATTCTCTCTTGCATTTTGTACTAGGAGGTCCCGAAGGAATTCCCTCTTTTGTAAAAGAAAAAAGTCTTTTTTGTCTTAGCCTATCTCCTATGACGCTAACACAAGAGATGTGCCACCTCTTTTTCATAGAGCAGCTATATAGAGCCATTCAGATCAAGAAAAAAACTCCCTACCACAGAGGGTCAAGTGCTTAAATCTTTTTGAGGAGAAAGTAACGCCTTAAAAAAAGGATACGCTCCTAAGAAAAGAGCCAAAGAAATAGCTCCATCTAACAGTCCTAAGTATCCCTTATTTATAGGAAGATATTTGATTCCTATCCCTATTCCCATCATAAAAAAGACCAAAAAAAGCATCTTTTTAGAAAAAAGCTGTGATACGGGAATCTTCCCCGGGTAATTTTGAATAAAAAGGGCCCTTTCTCGGGCCTTTTTTTGCAGTACAAATTTTCCTTTCGCATATCCCACTACAAAAAAAAGCAGAGCTGCGCCTAAGAAAAATTCTTCGCCGGAAAAAACAAGCCGCTCTATTCCCTTTTTTAAAAGCATAAGAGAAGAAGCCATCCAAAATAGCCCGTTTAATAAAAGCGCAAACCTTTTGTCCATATTTTCGTCCTTAAATAATTTTGCAAGAAACGCAAGTTTACAAAAAAAAAGGAAAAGAAGCAAACTAAGCAAAGCTATTAATATATTTTTTTTGAAAAATTTTTCTTGTAAGGAGGGTTTTCATGAGTTCCTCACTTGTTTTTTCTAGGATTTTCTTTTTCCTTTTATCGGTCTTTTTTTTCACTGTGTATACATTCTCTCTTCCCTCTGAAACAGAGTTTGGGAAAGTTACAGGGATTTCCCTGGGTATTCTATTCGGAGGTGGGCTAATAATCTTAGAGTTTTTTTTCAAAAGATTTAATATCCGCTCTTTTAACACAACCTGTCTTGGCATTTTTTTCGGCTATCTAATGGGACTTGCCCTGAATTTGATCTTTCGTACTGTTTTACAAATTAGTGAAACCATCCATCTAGCTCCTTTAACAAGAGAAATGGTAGAGATCTCTCTGTTTTTGTTTGCCATCTATTTAGGCATTGTTCTTACACAAAGGTCGGCAGATGAGCTGTATGTTAGTATCCCTTTTGTTAAATTTACTCCGACAACGCACCAGAAAAAAGACTTCTTGGTAGACTCCTCTCTTTTGGCGGATCCTAGACTGATAGATCTGGCTGCATCAGGAATCTTGGATCGCCATCTTGTTCTTCCCCGTTTTGTAATTAAAGAGCTATACTCTGTGGCAGAAGTAGGAGAAGAAAATAGTAAATACAAAGCAAAAAGAGCCTTAGAAGTATTAAAAAAACTAGAAACTCTTCCGGAGTTGCATATTCGTTACAATGATACCGATTTTCCCGAGATTAAAGATCCTATTGCTAAAATTATCCGGCTAGCGAGACTTTTAGGAACGAATATCATTACAGCAGATCTAGGAAGGATACAAGCTTCTAAAGCAGAAGATGTGAAAATTATCGATATCCACACTCTTTCTAATGCTTTAAAACCTTTAATGCAAACAGGAGAACAACTTTCTGTGAAAATCCAAAGATATGGAAAAGAGCCACGGCAAGGAATTGGGTATTTAGAAGATGGAACTATGGTTGTGGTAAACGGAGGTGGGCAGTTTATAGGAGAGATTGTCACAGCTCAAGTCCTCTCCGTAAAACATACCAGCTCCGGTAGAATGATCTTTTGTAACGCCTTAGATGAATCCCTTAGTTTAGAAGAAGAGTCGCAAGATGAGTAAAGGCATTGGTATTGACATAATAGAGATTCAAAGGATCAAAAAAGGAATAGAAGAGCACAAAGAGCATTTTTTAAGCCGGATATTTACGGAAGAAGAGAGAGCTTACTGTGAAAAATATAAAGATCCTTTCCCCCGCTTTGCAGGAAAATTTGCGGCTAAAGAAGCTATTGCGAAAGCTTTGGGAGTAGGCTTTGGCAAAGAGCTGAAATTTCAAGACATGGTAATCTACCATGATGATAGAGGAAAGCCTTTTGTGAAGTTTTCTGTAGAGGTGATGAGCCGCTTTGAGTCTCCCGTAGTGGAAATTTCCATCAGCCACAGCGAAGAGTATGCCGTAGCGGTAGCTAACTGGGTAGGATAGCAAATTTGCAAGATCAAAACGAAAAAGGGAGAAGGTAGCTTACCATAAACGAGTTTACCCTTTCCGGTCCTCTTTTTGATAAAACCCTTCTTTCGTATTCAAAGCGAAGCGTCCCCCATACTCCCAGCCGGTATCCATACCGAAACCGAATATCTAACGCTTTTTGCCGAATCCTTCCATACCCTCGAAACTTTTCTATGTTAATTTGATTTTCTTTCCCGTATCCATGGATTCCTTTTAAGAAAAAGGCACACTTATGCTCCTCTTGCAGGTTTCCCTCTATTGCAAAAAGAGCTTCCACCCAAGGAGAGCCTAGATTAGCAATCCCCAAAGAAGCAAAGCCCCAGGTCCGAAATCGCCAAAACTGAAAAGAGTCCCACTCTTTTCCTATAGAAAGAGAACCTACCACTTCTGCATCTCCATGATAAGGAGAGCTAATGTCATGTACGCTTTTATTTCCTACATACCTGCCGCTTATTCCTGTAGCCAAACTAAAAGTATCCCCTACTATGTCATCCATCCAGAGATACCTCGCTTGCAGGGCTACACTACGAAAACTAAAATCTTGCTTTGGTGTGTCTGCAAATTCTAAATCCATATCCAGGCTCCACTCAGGAGAAAAAGAAAAATCAAGCGCGGTAAAAAGAAGATGATTATTGGAAGGAGAAGCTAAAGGGGATGTAGCTCCTTGTACCTTGCTATACCGGGAGTATTCATAACCACTTAGCCAATGAAACTCGTATACATCCCCAAACCAAGGCTGCTTTTCTAAAGCCTGTGCAGAGATACAAAAAACCAAAAAAACAAGTAATCGTCTCATTCTTTACTAGCTAGCCACCTTTCTGCATCCAGTGCAGCCATACAGCCGGAACCTGCTGCCGTTATTGCTTGTCTATATTTTGCATCTTGAACATCGCCTGCGGCAAAAACCCCTTCTACAGAAGTATAGGTAGACCCTTGTTTTACTTTGATATAGCCTTTTTCATCCAGCTCTACTTCTCCTTGTAAAAAAGCGGTGTTGGGCGCATGTCCTATAGCAAAAAAAACGCCCCCTGCCTCTTTTTCTTCCGTTTTATTGGTCTTAATGTTTTTTAAAACGACCTTTTCCACCACATCACTCCCCTTTACTTCTTCTAAAGTAGAGTTCCAAATTACTTCGATCTTCGGATTTTTTAAGGCTCTTTCTGCCATAATCTTAGAGGCTCTAAAAGTGTCTCTTCTATGCACTATATATACTTTTTTCCCATACTTAGTCAGGAACATCGCCTCTTCCATAGCGCTATCTCCCCCTCCTATCACATAGAGGTTTTTGTCTCGAAAAATAGGAGCAGCTCCATCACAAACCGCGCAAGCAGTTACCCCTTTTTGCCAAAACTCCCCTTCTCTTGTTCCTTTTATATCGAGGAGTTTTGCTTTAGCCCCGGTTGCTATGATGATAGCCTTGGCCTTGATCGTTCGTTTTTTTGTTTGTACGGTAAAGGGATAGGTTTTAGTATCGATCTTCGTTGCATCTTCTAAAAAGGTTTTGGTGCCAAATTTTTCTGCTTGTTTTTTGAAAAGCTGCATCATTTGAGGTCCTTGGATTCCGTCCGGAAACCCAGGATAATTCTCTACATCTGTTGTTGTCATAAGCTGCCCCCCTGCCGGCCCCTCATGAAATCCTTCTAATATAATAGGGGACAAATTCGCTCTTGCAGCATAAATAGCAGCGGTGTAACTTGCAGGCCCCGAGCCTATAATTACTAAGTTAGATAATTCTTCTGTCACTTTTAATCCTTTAATCTTTTCCTTTCATAAAACTATACAAAAGAGCTTCTTTTAGCTACACCTGTTTCCCTCAATTTTACGAAAGGGAAGAGTGAAAAGCTTTTGCTTTTTGAATACACGCTTCTAAAACAGAAAAGATCTCTTTTTCTACTCCTCTTTCTTGAAACACCTTTAGTCCCTCTTCTGTAGTGCCTCCAGGAACTGCTATAGAGCTGACTAGCTCTTCTAGCTCTTTTTTCTTCAACAAAAGAGATGCGGCTCCTTTAAAAGTTTGGGCTGCAATTTTTTCTGCTGTTTCTTTAGAGACCCCAGATTCTACTGCCTTTCTAGCAAAAGCTTGTATAAGCTTTAAAACATAAGCAGGACCGGAACCGGATACAGCAGTCAATACCTCAAACGCGCTCTCGGGTATCTCCTCACTTTCTCCTAAAGCTCCAAAAATTTTCTTCATTTCCATTTTTAAAAAAGGATCTACCCCCTCAGAAAAACAGAGTAAATTCATCCCTTCTGCCACCTCTGAGGCAACATTGGGCATAACCCTTAAAAAAGCACTATTTCCTATCTTCTTTTTTAAATAAGAAAGGGAAGCTCCTGAAATAATAGAAACAAATAATTTTAAAGAGAGATCCTCTTTGGGAATTTGATGTAAAACCTCCTCTAACTGATGGGGCCTTACACAAAGAAAGATGAAGGTAGATTTTCTCACTAGATCTTCTAAAGAAGCAGCTGATATGTGATATTTTTGAGAGGTTTCTTTCTGTTTTTGTTTGTTTTTTCGCAAGAAAAGAACTCGAGAGCGATCTACCAGTTTGCTTTTTTCCATAGTTTTATAGAGCACCTCTGCCATGTGCCCAAATCCTATAAAGCCTATGCTTTTTCTATTTTCTAATCCCATTTTTCTCCTATAATTTAAGTGTTTTTTAATAAGTTATTTACATTTCGCCGATTCCCCTATTGAAAAAAAAAGAACATTTTCTTTTTATCTAAAAAAAAATGAAGTAAAATTGCTGGAGGTGGCATTAAATCTTACAGTATTAGATACAATATTTATTTTTATAAATAAAAACCTTTAAATTTTTCTAGGCAAGAGGGGTTCTCTAGCATGCAAAGGATCTTACGAAAAGTTTTTGGGATTTATCCGGGAGAGGGGATAACCACCTTCCGTTTTGCCAGATTTTCCACCTATTGGGCTTTTTCTACTCTTTGTTTGGAAAGTTTAGCCGACGGGTTATTTCTACAAAAAATCGGAGCAAAAGCCCTTCCCGGTGTCTATTTAACTATAGCTCTTATTTTAATTCTCATCTCTTCTATCATTGTATATGCCCTGCGTATTGTTAGCCCTTACCAAATCTTAAAGAAAGTAGTCTTGTCGGGAGCTCTTTTAACTGGGGTGATTTTATTTATCCTATCCATACCTTCCCCCCCTATTTGGTTTTGGTACTCTCTAAAGGTATTTAGTCGTCTTTTTTTCTCTGTTTTTTTAGCTTGTGGATGGACCTTTATTGATCAGTACCACGATTTACAAGAAGCAAAAAGGGTCTATTCTTTATATAGCGCTGCCTACTTTTTAGGGATTGTTTTATCGGGAGCTGTAATTAACTTGCTCCTGGAAAAGCTCGGATATTCTGTCCTTTATACGATCGCTCTTTCCGCTATTTTACTCTCTTTTTTTGAGATGCGCAATATCGTAGAGAAAGTACCCGCGGTGCATGATGATACAATTGAAGGCGTTTTCACAGGAGACAGAAGCGGTTTTTCCGTTTTAATAAGACTCGTTAAAAAGTCCCCTTATACACTTGTGCTTTTGGGGCTTAGTCTTTTAGTTCAGTTTATCATGATCACCACAGAATTTAACTATATGGAGATATTTCAAACGGCCTTATCCAAAGACGCTTCTAATACGGCAGCTCATATTTCAGGGTTTTTAGCAAAAACCAGGGCCGCCATTTCTGCTGGCAATATCTTAATCGGGGCCTTTTTGTTTTCTCCTCTTATTCGCAGGCTTGGGCTCAATAACATCCTTTTAATTCCTCCTATCTTTTTTGCTTTTGTCTACTTTGGTATGTTAACACAAAACTCTCTGTTCATAGGAATTTTAGGACTTATTGCTGTAGACGGCGTCTTATTTACTATAGAAGACAACAGTTTTAACCTTCTTACAAAAGCGGTTCCTGCGAAGTTAAAATCGAAGGTTCGTATTATTAACGACTCTTTTTTTGAGCCTATCGGGATGTTAATCTGTTCTGCCTTTTTGTTTTGTTTAGAAGATTACAGCAGACTTTTAGGGCTTATTTTTTCTTTTTTATTTCTTACTTTAGCGCTACTTCTGCGAAACCTGTATGTAAAAGCTATTTTTATCAATTTAAAAGAAAATGCCATCCACTTTGAAAGAAAACTGCAAGATTGGCTGGGGAAATTAGGAAAAAAAGAGGCCAAAGAGATAAAAAAAGATCTTTTAAAATCTCTTTCCTCTTTAGAAGAAGAAGAGAGGCTTTTAGGGATAGAAGGACTTTTGGCGTATGAAGACCCTATTTTGTTGAAAAGAATTCTACCTGCTGCAGAAACCCTTTCGGAAACAAATAAGATTGCTTTCCTTGTTTTAATTGAAAAAAGCGCTTTAAAAGAAGCCCCTTCTGTTTTAGAAAAAATAAACAACTGGATAGAAGAGGCCTCTTCTTCTGAACTGTTTGAAAAAGCCTATTTCTTTTTAGCAAAAAAAGGACTTCTACACCCAGAAAAGGTAATTGATGATCTAGAGTCCAAAAATCCTTTTTTGAGAGGAGCCGCTATCCTTACCTTAAAAAAATCGCAGGCCCCCCAAAGCGCAGAGCAAGCCTCTTTAAATCGGACTATAGCACAAAAAGAGACCGACTTACTTTTAAGATCAGAAAATCCTTCTGAAATTCTTTTAGGATTGAAGATAGCAAAAGAGATTTTTGAATCAGATGGCTCCTTGAAGATATTTCCTCTTTTAAATCATGCCAATTTTGAGGTGAAAAAAGAGGCAAGCTTAGTTTTATCCCAAATTGTAGATAAGTCTTCTATTGCCTATCTTCCTAAATTGATTGAAGAAATACAGGAGATAAAAGAAGGAGAAATCCGAAAAAACTGTTTAATTGCTTTAGGAAAAATTGGAGATTCTACTGCGGTACAAGAAATTTTAGAAGCTTCGGTAAATTTTCGTCCCTCTGAAAGACGCCTGGTAGAGCAGATCCTGTTACAAATGGGGCTAAAAACAGTCCCCACCCTTTTATCTTTAGTAAGATCTAAAGAAATGCACTACATATGCCGCATCCAAGCCGCAAAAATTTTAGCGCATCTTTCTTTGCCTCAGCTAAGAGCTCATTTAGATGAGATTATTTCTGTAGAAAAAGAAAAGGCCTACTTCTCTTTTTTCTATGCGCATACAATACAAAAAATCTATCCTGAATACGATCTACACCTTCTAAAAGAGGCCTTAAACAGTAGATTTCAAGCATCAATTGATTTTATCATCCATCTTTTAGGAACCGTAGGATCTATTGAAGACTCAGAGCTTTTAGTACTCTCTTTACACAGTAAAAATGAAAAAGTGCATAGCAATGCTATAGAAACTCTGGAAAAAACTTGTGATTTTCAAGTGTTTTCTTGGCTTTTCCCTCTTATTGAAAAAACTCCTTTAGAAGATAAGCTTGCAGCTTTTGAGAAGTACTACCACAACCATGTTCCCCTCTCTTTACAGGAGCTTTTATATACCCTTTATGAATCTCCTTCTCTTTCTGATAAGATTATTGCGGCCCATTTAAAAGCCACTTTAAAAGTTCCTAACTGGAAAGAGACCTTAAGAGAACAAATGAAAACCAATGAAGAAGCCTTTTACCAATTTGCCCATGAGCTGCTAGAAAGATGAAACATTTAAGCCTAATTGAAAAAACATTTTTTTTAAAAAAGACCAAACTATTTGAAGGATTGGATTTAGACTTCTTACTAGCTATATCTGACAAGCTAAGTCAAGATTTGTATGACAAACAGGAAAAAGTATTTGGCATAAATCAAGTAGCCAATAGGCTCTACTTCATAGCTAAAGGATCGGTTCTTTTATATGACAAAGACAAAAAACCTATAAAAAGGCTCGGAGAAAAAGCTTTTTTTGGTGACGAGGGAATTTTTAATGAAAAACCCCGATCTTACCAAGCTATCTGCGAAGAAGACAGCCTTATTTTGACCCTTTCTAGAACGAATTTTCTCCATATCATTTCTGAATGTCCCTCTGTAGCAGTCACTCTTTTGCAGTGTTACTCTCAAGCCTTTCCTTTGAGGTTTAAAAACGATGAAGATTAGATCGCAGCTTTTTTTGTTTTTATTTCCTGTTATCTTATTTAGCCACCTGTTGATTATCGCGTTTCTTAACTATCACTGGAGAAAAGAACTGCTAGAAAACTTTGAAAGAAAGCTGAAAAACTCCGCTTTATACGTTTCTGAATTTATAGAAAAAGAGCCCTCTTTACAAAAAAGCACCTCTCTTTCTCCAGAAGAATTTCCTGCTCCTCTCGATTTTTTAAAAAAACAAAAGGTAGAAAAAATCGAGATTATCTCCAAAGAAAGGATCCCTATCCCGGCAAATTTCTCTGAAAAAAAGCTGCAAGAGGAGCCCCTTCTTACTTTTTTTTCTGAAAAAAAAGAGAGAAAAGTGCGTGTTTTAACACCTATTTTTCCCAAAGAAAGCCCCTCCTTTTTTGTCTCCTTGGAGGCTTCTTTAGAGGAGGTCTCAGAAAAAATGGCTTTAAACTCTACTTTAATCTTTTTCAGTGTGGGGGGGTCTTTAATTCTTTTAGCTATTTTTATCTACTTTTTCGGAAAAAAGGTTGCCGATCCCATCCAAAGATTAAACAGCTCTGCGCTCACTATAGCAGCAGGTCAGTATGGGGAAAAAATTTCCCTGAAAGGAGCCTTAGAGATTTCAGAGCTGGCAAACACTTTGAATGTGATGAGTGAGTGTTTAAATGAAAACATGAACCGTTTACGAGAAAATTCTTTGCAAAAAGAAAAGTGGCATGGAGAGTATGAATGTTCTTTGCTTTTGCAAAAGCTTATGCTCGAAAAGGCTACGAAAGGAAGCCTTTCTGATGCGGTAGCTTTAGAGGCTATCTCTTTTTACTCTGATGATCCTAAAGGTTTCTTATTGGATGTATTTCAAAAAGAAGATATTTTACACCTACAAATAGCAGAAGCAAAAGAGGCCGGTTTCCGAGAGATATACACTCTTCTTACTCAATACAAGCTCCCTCAAGAAAAACGAGGCAAAAGCTTTTTGCAATCTACTATTAATCTCTCCTTAAAAAATCCTATCCTTTATTCTTCGTCTTCTTCTTTTCACCCCCCCCTTTTATGGTCTCGAAAGCACCATAAAACCATAAACACAAAAGAGCCCTACCAGCTTAATCCCGGGGATTACCTGTTTTTAGCAAACACACCCCTTATATCTTTAAAAAATGACTTATCCGATATGATAGATCAAGTGCTAAAACACTTCGCGGAAGAAGGTTTTGAAACGGTTGTGAAAATGATACGAAAAAAACTCTCTTTTTGGATCCGAAAAGAAGACCCGGAAGAGGACATTCATTTGATTTGCTTGCAATGGCTCTAAAAAAAAAGGGGCAAAAAAAATTTGCCCCAGACTCAAGAATTTACTTTTTTGCAGATTCTCTTCTTTTTTTGATGTAGCTCACTACATCCCCTACTGTCTTTAATTTAGCAGCATCTTCTTCAGAAATCTCAAACTCAAAACGCTCTTCAAAAGTCATAATAAGTTCTGTAGAGTCTAAAGAATCGGCATTTAAATCTTCTATAAAGGACTTTTCCAAAGTTACCTCGGAAGCGTCCACTCCAAGCTGCTCGACAATAATATCGACTACTTCTTTTTCAATGGTCATAAGTTTTATTCCTTTTTTTTTTGATTTTCACACACTTTATTGCATAGTTAATCCACCATCTACTGCAAAAATTTGCCCTGTAATATAGTCAGAATCTTCACTAGCTAGAAAAAGGGCCATTTTAGCCACATCAGATGGCTTTCCCCAAGTTCCCATGGGAATCTTGGAGAGAATGGAAGATTGAATCTCTTCCGAAAGCTTGTCTGTCATCGGAGTCTGGATAAAACCGGGAGCGATGGTGTTGACCTGAATAGATCCAGATCCCTTTCCTAAATTAGCCCATTCTAAAGCTAGGCTCTTAGTAAATCCATGAATTGCAGCCTTGGAGGCAGCATAGTTTACCTGTCCTATATTTCCCATGAGACCGATTACAGAACTAATATTAATAATTTTTCCTTTTCTCATCTTTACCATTGATCTACTAACGGCTTTGCACGTATTAAATATAGACTTTAAATTTACCGCAATAACCTGATCAAAGTCCTCTTCTTTCATGCGAAGAAAAAGACTATCTTTTGTAATTCCTGCACTATTTACCAAAATGTCGATTCCACCCCATTCTTGTAAGATAGAAGAGACAGTATCTGAAACGGCAGAAAAACTTGCTATATCCAATAAAAAGTAAGAAAATCTTTGGGAGCTATCTATAGCTTTTTCTTGGAGCTCTTCTAATGTCTTTTTTGCTCTTTCTTCATTCGTTCCTAAAATAGCAACATCGGCTCCTTTTTCTGCATAAGCTATAGCAATCGCTTTTCCAATACCCGATGTCCCTCCCGTTACTAAAGCTCTTTTCTTTTTTAGCATAAAAAACTCTCTTTCTGCTCTGTAATTTTTTCCAGATCTTCTACTTTTTCTATAGAGAAATTAATGAGAGAAGGATCTATTTTTCGGTTCATACTAGATAAGCTCTTTCCGGGACCTATTTCTAGAAAGGTTGTAACATTACTCTTTTTTTTCATAGAAGAAATCGAAGGGTGCCATAAAACAGAATGAGTTACCTGCTTTTTTAAAAGCTCTTTGATAGAGCTCTCCGTATTTACCGATTCTGCCGTAACATTCATAAATAGAGAAGCTTTTAGCGGAGAGAAAATACTTTTATCAATGTAGGGAGCCAATCTTTTTGCCGCCTCTTCCATAAAAGGGGTATGAAAAGCTCCATGAACCGAAAGAGGTAGGACTCTTTTTGCCTTAGCTTCTTTTAAAAGAAGAGAGGCCTCTTCTACTTTTTCTTGTTTCCCTGATATGACAAGTTGCCCTGGAGTATTATAGTTTGCAACCCAAACTTCCTCTATAGGAGAAATTACATTTTCTACAATCTCATCAGAAAGGCCTAAAACAGCAGCCATAGTTCCTTTCTTTTTTTCACAAGCATCATTCATAAAGGTAGCTCTTTTTTCAATTAGAGATAGAGCCTCTTCAAAAGAAAGCCCCCCTGCCGCATAAAGAGCTGTATATTCTCCTAAGCTAAGGCCCGCGCAGGCTTTAGGCTTTAAGAAAGGAAATTGATTTTCTAAAACAGCCAAAATAGCACAACTGACAACAAAAATGGCCAGCTGACTATTTTTCGTTTTGGTAAGCTCCTCCATAGGACCTTCAAAAATGATTGTGGAAAGAGGATAAGCTAAAAGACTATCCGCTTTTTCAAAGATCTCTTTAGCTTCTGCAAAAGTATCGTAAAAATCTTTTCCCATACCAACATATTGAGCCCCTTGTCCGGGAAATAAAAAACCTAACATAGTCAATCCTGTTTTAAAACAGCGGCTCCCCAAGTAAACCCGGAACCGAAAGCAGTAAGTAAAATATTTTCTTTTGATGCTATTTTTTCTTTTTGAATTAGCTCATCTAGAGCTAGACCTATAGAAGAGCAGGAAGTGTTTCCATACTTTTTCACAGTTTTGAAAATCCTTTCCGAATGTAAATGCTTGAACCTTTTTGCAATGGCATCAATAATTCTTTCATTTGCCTGATGAGGAATAAGCCAGCTAATATCTTCTTCGGAAAGTCCCAAAGCTTCTAAACAAAGCTTAGAAGAGGATTCCATTCTTCTTACGGCATGCTTAAAGACCTCATTTCCCGCCATTTTGATATAATGCATTCTTTTAGCCACGGTATCTTCTGTAGTAGGATTTGCAGAACCTCCCCCCGGAAGGATTAAAAGATCAGCCTGTTCTCCATCAGATCCTAAAGAAATTTTTTCAATAGAAAGCCCTTTTCCCTCTAAACTCACCACGCTTGCCGCAGCTCCGTCTCCAAATAAAATACAAGTAGAGCGATCTGTGTAATCTACGATAGAAGAGAGTTTTTCTGAAGCCGCCACCAAAACATTTTTATAGGCCCCTGACTCTACTAACGCTTTGGCCACAGAAAGAGCGTATAAATACCCTGTGCAAGCGGCTTGTAAATCGCAAGCCCCTGCTTTGGTAGCTTTTAGCTTCTCTTGCAAAATGCACGCTGTACTGGGAAATATATAGTCTGGAGTAAGGGTTGCCACTAAAATAAAATCTATATCTTCAGAAGAAAGATTTGCTTTTTTTAGAGCCTTCAAAGAAGCTTTTTGAGCCATATCGGAGGTGAGCTCTTCTTTATCTGCAATCCTTCTTTCTTTGATTCCTGTTCTAGAGACAATCCACTCATCTGAGGTATCGACCATCTTCTCTAGATCTTGATTAGAAAGAATCTTTTGAGGGACATAAGAGCCCATCCCTATAATTTTCGCTTTCTTCATAACGGGTAAAACCAGGGTAAATAAAGAAATTATTTTTAGGCTAGATTTTATCTTTTTTCTCCTTAAAACCAAAGTTAATTCTAACTTTAAAGACAGGAGGAGTATCGATTTTTTTCTTGCTACAGATCCCTTTCTTATCAGAGAATAAGGACATGAAGTACGAATATCCCAAAGAATTACAAAAAATTCTTACCTTTTTCAAAAAACTGCCCGGAGTAGGCTCTAAGACGGCGGAGAGATTTGCCTTTGAAATCCTTTCTTGGGGAAAAGAAGAGCTCACGTTTTTTTCGGAAACAATACAAAAAGCCAAAGAGCAAATTCAAAACTGTGAAGAATGCGGGGCTTTAAAAGAGACTTCTTGCCCTTTCTGCTCTTCTTCTTCTAGAAATAAGGAGATCTTATGCGTTGTATCTTCCGCTAAAGAGATTTTTCTAATAGAAAACACAAGATCGTACCAAGGTCTTTACCATGTTTTAGAAAACCTTTTATCCCCTTTAGAAGGAAAAGAAGAAAAGGATGTGGGAATAGAAAGTTTGCAAAAAAGAATTGAAGCCAGAAACATACAGGAAATCCTTTTAGCACTCGACTCTACTTTAGAGGGAGACGCTACCTCTCTTTTTTTAAAAGAGTCTTTAAAAAACTATTCTCTTCGTTTTTCCAGACTCGCTCTAGGAATTCCCTTAGGAAGCTCTTTAGATTATGTTGACAACGCTACCCTAGGAAGAGCCTTAACAAATAGACAAATGCTGTAAGTTCGGTTGCAATAATTCTGATTGGTTTTTATAATAACTTCCTTAGCGTTAACTGAAATTTTGGCAAAAACTTGATTTTAAGAACTATAAAGCGGGTTTTTTTACCCCTTCTTCTTGCTACTCCCTCGCTTATTTTTTCTTTCCAAGAATCCTTAGAGGGAAAAGAGGTAGAGAAGATCGAAGTGGTATATCAAAACCACGATCCCCTTTTGCAAAAGGACCCTTCTCTTTTGCAGGAAAAAATGAAAACTAGAGAAAAGATCCCCTTTTCTCAAACGACTTTCGATTTAGACTTAAAGGCTTTGGCTGAGGAGTTTGACTGGGTAGAGCCTTCCTTTTCAAAAGAAGGAGAGAAGATTTTTATCACCCTAAAAGTATGGCCGAAACCGTTAATCCATGCTATTTATTGGGAAGGAAACCACGAGTATTCTCAGAAAAAACTACAAAGCGAACTGGATATCTCTCCTAAAACTACTTTGAATAGAAAAATTTTCAATGAGAATTTTTCTAAACTAAAACAGTTTTACGTAAAGCATGGCTATTTTGAGTCAGAGCTCTCTTACAGAGTAGAGCCTTTGCAAGATACAAACGAGGTAGATATTTACGTCACTGTCTTTGAAGGCAGGTCCGGGAAAATCCAAGATCTGGTCTTCGAAGGGTTTTCTCAAGAAGATTTGAGCGAAGTAAAGCCAAAAATGCTCACGAAAAGATACAGCTTCTTAACGGGATGGCTTACAGGATCCGGCCTTTTACAAGAAGAGATGTTAGATCAGGATCAGCTAACTCTTATAAATTATTTCCAAGAAAAAGGCTTTGCCGACGCTAAGATAGACATCTCTACTTTAGACGATCCTTATGGAAATAGAGTTGTAGTGAAGCTTTGTGCTGAAAAAGGAGCTCTCTATCATTTTGGTGATATAAAGATAGAGGGGAATTCTCTTTTTACAGAAGAAGAGATAAAGGCAAAATTACTATCACAAAAAGGAGGAGTTTTCTCTCCTGAAAAGGTACGTGGGTCGATACAAGCCATTAAAGATCTTTATGGACAAAAAGGGTATATAGAAGCGCTTGTACAATATGAAACCTTTTTGGATTCTAAAGATCCCTTGTTTCATGTAAACATCTCCGTACAAGAGGGAGAAAGGTATAGAATCGGAATGATTCATATCATAGGAAATCATCAGACCAAGTCACATGTTCTTTTAAGGGAGTCTCTTTTGGTTCCCGGAGAGCTTTTTGATTCTCGAAAGCAAGAAGCTACGAAAACACGGCTTCAAAACATGGGATATTTCAAAGATGTCAATGTTTTTACCGTAAAAAACTGTGAGAAAGAGGATGAAGAAGACCTTTCTGATCTTTCTTACAGAGATGTATACATAGAAGTAGATGAAGCCTCTACCGGCTCTATGAGTCTTTTCTTGGGATTTGGTTCTACCGATAAGTTAAACGGGGGATTAGATCTTACCGAAAGAAACTTTAACATAAGAGGATTTAAAACTTTATTTAGTAAAGGTCTTTCTTCCTTAAGAGGAGGAGGAGAGTTTGTTCATGCAAGAGCCAGCATAGGAAAAAAACAGACTAGTTACTTTTTGACTTGGATGGATCCCTACTTTTTCGATTCTTTATGGAGATTTGGATTTGAGGTAAGTAAAACCACAAGCAAACTCCCCTCTTCCGAGTATGACACAGACACCTATGGAACTACCCTATTCACCTCATATCCCATTACCAATAATTGGACCTACGGGCTAAAGTACCGTGTACGCTATACAGATACTGATGTAAACGATTCTGCAAGTCAGT
The DNA here is from genome assembly GCA_964351495.1 of uncultured bacterium. Taxonomy (GTDB): domain Bacteria; phylum Chlamydiota; class Chlamydiia; order Chlamydiales; family SM23-39; genus CAYGOC01. The sequence goes on along the minus strand of CAYGOC010000004.1, from coordinate 19,217 downwards.
CTTTAAAAAAATTAGACAACTCCGGGGTTCTTTCTGCTATGGGAACTTCTTTAGTCTATGACTCCGTAGACAGCGTGTACAAGCCTCATAGAGGAATCCGCTCTATCATAGAGGCAGAGTTTGCTGGACTTGGAGGGAAGTTTATATTCTTGAAACTCGGCTACAATAACACCCTATATTTTCCTGTAACTAGAAGAACTACTTTAAAGCTTCGAGGAAACGTAAATTGTTTACAGCCCTTTTATGGAAGTGTAAATGAAAGAATCCCTGTTAGTGAGAAATTTTTCCTAGGAGGAGAGGGTACGGTTCGCGGCTATAAGCCCTATATTTTAGGTCCTAAAAAAGATGGACAGCCAACGGGAGGAGCTACTTCCGTTTTAACTTCAGCTGAGTACAATGTCGAAATCTTCCCTATGCTTGATGTGTTTGCTTTTGTAGATGGAGGTTCTGTTTCTAAAAGAACCTTTTCCCCTAGCAAAATTCGCTGGAGCACAGGGGTAGGAGCCAGGATTGAGATCATGCAAAGAGCTCCTATAATTGTAGGGTATGGATATCCTATAAATCCTAAAGACTCTGATGATTCAGATCGGTTTTTCTTTTCTTTACAAGGACAGTTTTAACGAAAATAAGGAGATATACATGAAAAAGTTACTGGTAGGACTATTAACCCTCTCTGCGTCTGTTGCCTTTTCGGCAAACAAGCAGCCTTCTCAACAGCAGCCTGGGGTGGTTAATTTTACCCAATGCGTTTTAGAGTCTAAATGTGGCAAAGAAGAGCAAAGGGGCTTTGAAAAAATGAGAAAGCAGATGCTTTCTATGATGGATGAAACAGACAAAGAACTACAATCTATAGCAAAGAAGCTAGAAGATCCGGAGCAAATAGACTCTTTATCTCCTAAAGCGAAAGAGGATTTGGAAGTAAAAAGACAAGCTCTACAAGAAGATTTAGGTAGATACCAAAACCAGTATTATCAAGCGGTAAACCAGGCTCAGTATCAGCTTGTGCAAAAGCTTTCTTCTAGCATCAATAAAGCAGCAGAAAAAGTAGCAAAAGAAAAAGGACTTCCTCTTGTAGTAAACAAGGAAGCCTGTTTTTACTTTGCTCCATCTCTGGAGATTACTGAAAAAGTAATTCAAGAAATGGACAATGAGTTTGATATGCAAGTAGCTAAAGACTCTCCTCAAAAAAATGAGGTTGCTGTAAAAGAAGAAGCAAAGGATAAAAATGGTTAAGCATACCTTGCAAGAGCTTGCAAAGCTTACGCAAGCTACCCTAAAAGGCGATCCTCTCCATATTATTTCTGGATTGGAGACTTTAGAAGAGGCATCTTTTGAAGATGCCTCTTTTTTTTCGAATCCCCGCTATGAAGAATCTATGAAAAGGAGCAAAGCGGGCGTTTTTTGTGTTTCTCCGAAAATGGTTATTTCAGAAGAAAAAAATTACCTCATAGCAGAAAATCCTTCTCTCCTCTTTCAAAAGCTGGTGGAAATTTTCTACCCGGATAAAAAAACGTCTACCGGATTTACAGGCATTCATCCTCAAGCGGTAATTCATCCTACAGCTCATATAGAAGAAGGGGTGACGATAGGCCCTTTTTGTGTTATTGATCAACATGCTAAAATTGGGAAAGGAACTGTTTTATTTTCTCATGTATACATAGGCTCTTATACTACAGTTGGCAAAAATTGCCTTTTCTATCCTATGTCGAGTGTAAGAGAGCATTGCGTTTTACAAGACCGCGTTATTTTGCAGCAGGGAGCTACCATTGGCTCTTGTGGGTTTGGGTATACTCCCGATGAAAAGGGACGCTATATAAAGCTAGAGCAGCTAGGAGGCGTAATTTTAGAGGAGGATGTAGAAATTGGAGCCAACACCACCATAGATAGAGCTCGGTTTAAAAATACCATCATCAAAAAAGGGACAAAAATCGATAACTTAGTACAAATTGCTCACAACGTTGAGGTGGGAGAAAATACGGTAATGGCAGCTCAAACAGGCGTTGCAGGATCTACCAAGATAGGCTCTTCTGTAATGATTGGAGGGCAAGTAGGTATTTTGGGTCATGTACACATAACAGATAAGGCTTTAATAGCAACGAGAAGCGGCGTGAGTAAATCTTTAACAAAACCGGGACCTTACAGAGGAAGCCCTGCTATGCCTCTTCAGGAGTATCATAAAAGAGAGATGAATATAAGAAAACTCTCCGCGCTATATAAACAGCTAAAAAAAGAGTAATTTGATTGCTTTAAAAGGGATGCTCGTTATTTAATTTGTTCCTTTAAACTATAAAAAAGGATCTTTTTAATATGACTCCTATACCAGAAAATCCTATAGCAGAAGAATTGGAAGTATTTTTTTCTAAGTACGAGAATCCTCCTGCCTTCAAGGGAAAAGATCCGGTTGAGAAAAGAAGATTTTTCCTTGATTTTCAGTTACAGTGCGCCTCTTGGCTAACATCCATTGATATTCTTCTTATCTCTTATCTTCAAACAAAAGATCTTAGTTACCTTAAAATGCATACAGAACTCTCGAATAGAATAGACAATTTAACTAAGCAAGTTTTTTTAAAAATGGATAGTTCAAGAAAATCTACTGAAAATCAGCAAAAAAGTTGTCTAACTAATTTTGGAAGATTATCTCTCCTAGCTAATCTTTACAACTTAACTGAACAGCATCAGCCGCTAGAACAATAAAGCGCATAATGTTTGTAAACCCTAATCTACCTTGCTATTCTTCTCCGGAATCCTCTCCTACTTATACCTCTTTAGTAGAATCTTTTGTAGCGGCTCTTGTGCAAAGATATTTAGCACAAATGTTCTCGATTCAAACAGCATTTCCCTATACTTATTTGGAAGAGCCTCCTGTTTTTTCTTTACCGGGAAGACCTCCTTCCGCTCCTTTAGGGGAAGTTTTTTATGAAACTTCTGAAGTAGCCAAAAAAATACTCCCTACTCCAAACCTATCCAGATCTTTTTCTTGTGAGAAATCTCCTTCTAAAAAGGGCACCCCCGTTTCTACTTTTTTAAGAAGGCTTAGCTGTCCTTCTCTTTTTACAGAAGAAGAAAAAAGCACCTTAGCTTCTTTTTTAAGACCTATTCTAAAAAGGCACTCTTCCTTACTACAAGGAGAATTTACAGAAGAAAACAGACTGATAAAAGAAGAAGTGCTAAAAGAAACCGCAGAAAAGCTGTTAGCATCGGAAAACACTCCTAAAAAACTCTCCTTTAAAATAGCCTTTATTCTGGTCAGTCTTATAGAAGAAAAAGAAACCAAAAAAGCACTAATTCATTCTCTTCAAAAGGCTGTTTTATCTTCTTATAATCTTCCCCTTCACTTACAAGAAGTGTTAAAGCTTATATCGTATTTAAACTCCCAAGAAGATAGAGAGGCTTTTGCGGGTTACTTAGCCTCCTTTTTATTTCGAACCCCATATAACTTCTCTATAGAAGAAATACAAAGTATCATAAATTTGCTTCCGGAAGAAAATAGAGATTTCACTCTATATAAACTGGCAGAAGAGATGCTTTCTTTCTTTCCCTTTGAAGCAAAAGAAGTGGACTTACTTATTTCTATAACAGCTTTGGTAAAAGAGTCCTTTGACAGAGATTTTCTTTTAGAAAAAGCAGCTATCCACTTTCTTAATAGAAAAGAATCTTACCTAGCCTCTCTTTGTATTTCCAAAGTGGAAAACCCCCGTACAAGGGAAGCACTAAAAAAGAAGCTTTGGAATCACATGCTTTTAGCTCCTTTTTCTTCTCTTATTTGTATTAAAGTCTTTCCAGAAGAGGAAAGGGATCTTTTTTATCTTAAGTTTACTTCTTATTTTTTACAAAAAGAGGAGCTAGCCCACTCCATACTGTTTTTGAATTCTGTAGGAAGCGCAAAAAAAAGAAAACCGTATTTACAAGATATTCTAGAAAAGCTTGTCTCTCTTTTAGAGACTCATTCTAAAGAGTCTGTACATGAACTTGCAAAGAAGGTATTTCACGAAGAAGACTATAATTTTCTTTTATACAACTTAGCTATTGCTTCTTTTTTCTCTTCAGAGCCTTATTCTGTGCAGGATCAAAAATCTCTTTTTTTCTTACAAAAACTACCATACGCTATAGGAAACGGAGAAATATACTGTTTTTTTGTAGCTAGAGCTCTTGTAAAAAAGGAAAAAAACTTACCTCTATTTTTTACACTTTTGTCTTTTATAAAAGACGCCTCTCTTTTAAGGCAGTTACATGATTTTTTGCTGGCAGAAATAAGGAGCTCTTGCAAAGATGGCCTTCTTTTTTTAGTAGATGCCTTTCCTGATAACATGAAAAACTCTCTTTATGCCAATTTGGTTTCTATTTTTTCAGAACAAGGTAAAATAGAAGAAGCGCGGTTTTGTTTTGCTAGAATTGTTACAACAGAAGAAAGACCCCTTTCTTGGTGGGAAGAGAAGCTCCCTTCTATTTACTTTGAGCCTGAAAAAGAAGACAGAGGGACTCCTTTCGCTAGTTTTTTTGAATAGCTTTTTTGTTTCCTCTCTTGCTCTCAAAAACTTCTCCCCTATAAAATAAAAAAAGCCGTATGCAGCAGAAAGCTTTCTATTTTTTTATCCGCTTTATTACATTTCCTCTGGGGTTTTGTCCTCTTTTTATGCTCCGTTTCTTAGGGCGTATTTTTGGCTCTTTAGGTTTTTATATCCTTCCTAAATACAGAAAGAGAACCTTAAGCAATCTAGCTATGGCAAATCTTTCTTTAGATAAAAAACAAAGAAAGAAGCTAGCCAAGGCTTCTTTGCAAAATCTTATGATAAACTGCCTTGAGTACCCTAAGTTTTACTATACTAAGAACCTTCGAAGGTTCTTTTTCTGTAAAAACCCACAAGAGGCTAAAGCTCTCTATGACTCCGGAAAAGGGATCCTTTTTTTTTGTGGTCACCAAGCTAACTGGGAGGCTCTTTTTTTAGATGGAACCTCGAGGATGAAAGGCCTCACTATCGGGAAGCCGGCTAAAAACGACTATCTTTATAACTGGGTTGTAAAAATTAGAGAACGTTTTTCCGGGGAGGTTATAAACCCAAAAGGGGCCTTAAAAAAAGTGATCAAAGCATTAAAACAAGGAACCTTTGTAGGGATCGTGGGAGACCAAGGAAACCCTGAATCGGACTACAGCTATCCTCTTTTTGGAAGAAGGGCTTTTATTTCTTCTATTCCTGCTGTTTTAGCCTATAAAACCGGCTCTCCCCTATTTGTGGCTATGACCAAAAGAATCTCTAAAGGGTACGAGCTCTCTTATTCTGACCCTTTCTGGCCTAACTTAAAAGCTCCTATAAAAGAAGAAGTTCCTCGGTTAATGGATCTTTTGCTAAAAACCTTAGAAACAAGCATCCAAAAAGCTCCTTCAGAATGGCTTTGGAGCCATAATAGGTGGAAAACACAAAATCCCGCTATACTGCATAAAAAATATCGCCATGATGTGGTGGCCTTTTTTTTACCCTTAAAAAAAGAAACGGCTCTTCTATTACTTCCTCTTTTAAAAACCCTGTTTTCTCTCTATGAAAAAGAGTACACCTTGCTAAGGGCTCCTAAAGTTTTACAGCCTCTTATAGAAAAAGAATTTTTCGGGAAAAAATCGTTTCATGAAGTAATCTACATAGAGAAAGCCTCAGAGCTCTTTTTTTCTGACTGTCGCCCTAAACTCATTTTTAACTTTTCAGGAGAAAAAAAATTGAAAAGACATTTTTTAAAGCAGAGTGCCTTCTGGGTTTTAAACGAAAAAGATTTTTTCTCCTTATCGAAAAAAAGGCTTTTCCCGGGGGCTACCCTGCAAGATGCTTGTCTTAGAACTCTTTGTAGACCTTATTCTCTTTGGAAGCCGGAAGATGCCTCATAATAGATTTTATCATCCAACTCCTTTTGTGGAAAACCAGAAGGTTGTCCTTTCTTTAGAAGAAAGCAAACATGTAAGGGTTTTTCGGCTAGAAAAGGGGGAGCGTTGTGAAATAGTAAATGGACAAGGGGGGCTTGCCTCCGCAGAAATTCTTTCTCCAGAAAAAAAAGAGGTAGAAATCCAAATCCTTTCGGTTACGAAAGAGGTAAAAAAAAATTCCTTTCTTCTTTTTGTAGGCAACATGAAACCTGCAAAGCTCGATCTTATAGTTCGTATGGGAACAGAGATTGGCGTGGACCGGTTTTTTTTCTATGATGGGGATTTTTCCGAAAAAAAAGGACTCTCTTCTTCTCAAAAAGAAAGACTAACCCAAATTACCATAGCCGCTTTAAAACAGTCCGGAAGGCTTTTTCTTCCAGAGGTATTTCATTTATCTTCCCTTAAAACCATTTCTTTTTCTTCTGAGTATACCTACTTTTATGCAGATCTTAACTCTTCTTCTATCCTTTCTAAAAAACCTGTAAAAAGCGCTTGTATCATAGGTCCCGAAAAAGGCTTTTCGGAAAAAGAAAAACTTTTTTTACAAAACACAGCCAATATGAGTCCTATTTCCCTATCCTCTCAGATACTCAGAGCAGAGACTGCCTCTATTGTGGCTTCTTCTTTTTTTTGTTTTTAAAAAAAATTCTATTTATTTTAGTTTATTTTCAAATCCCTATGGAAAATTAAACTATATTCCTATAAAATCCCTTCTAATAATTTTAAATTTAAGGATTTTATATGAGTGACCCAGTAAACAACAATCTATTTACAAAACAACCTAACGAAACAGCCTCTGATTCAGAAGAAGAACAAAAAATTACCCCATCAGAAGAGCGTACTCATAGAGTAGCTAGTGGAATACTTCACAATACAAGAGGTTTCAATAATGAATTAAACCCTAGCATTTTTGCTCCCTCTGTTAGAAATCCTGGAGTCAGAAGTAGAAGTACGAGAACTCCTCCTCCTATAGACAAGAAGCCCGCTATTTATCCAACACCTCCTAAAATGAAAGATATAACACGAAGAGCGATGCAAGAAACTAATGAATTCATGTCTGAAGATGAAAGAAGTGAAGGAGAGCTTTACTCTGATGATTCTAGAGGTCCCTCTCCCTCTCCTTATATTTCTCCCGAAACGTTTACTAACCAACCAAATCAGAATCAAATTATAAAGCCTAAACCTGTTAAACCTTCATCAAAAAGCACCCCTTTTAGTAGTAGTAGTAGCAGTAGCTCTGGTTTCAGACCTGCTAGTTTACTCAATAGCTCATATAGTTCAGAACCAGCAGCAAACCCTATTCATTCAATTTTTTCTTCGCGACTCTTAGTAAGTTCCAAAAATACTTTCCTATCTAGTTTTGCTCAAATACCCGGTTCACCAGCTCTAAATAGAAGTAGAGAAGAACAGAAAGAACCCCTCTCTATTTTTAGAAGAAAACCACCTGTCGGCCATACTAGATCTAAAAGTGGTGGCTCTTCTTTCATAAGAAGAAGAGAACCGGCCCCAACAAGCGAAGAGCTTTCTTTTACACCCCTTAGATCGACTTCTTCTAGTAGCTCTTCTTCTAGCTCAAGCTACAATCTATTAGGGACTGCTTTGATAGCAGGACTTCCTTCTTCAGGAAAAGGTTCAGGCTCTTTTTCAAAAGAACCCCCTCCGGCTCCTAAAAGAAAACCGATGAGAAGAAGAAGCGATCCTATGCATAGAACTAAAGAGGACGCACCCATTCATAGATATGTAAACGTAGAAGGTTTCGGAAAAGTCTCTTTTTCCTCCGATATTTTAAAGAATTTTGAAAAAAAGATGAGCGCTATAGGGCATGTCTTAAGTCCCAGCGGAAACCCTTTTATTTTAAAAATAGCACAAGGGTTAGAAGTGTTTTTTGATGATGACAAGGGAACCCCCTTGGCCTACAGCGAAATACTGAGAACCTATTCCATAATGGTGCAAACACAATATACCCTACTAAATTCCCATAAAAACCTGGTTTCTGCTTTCCCTACTCAATTTGCCTTTGCAAGCTCTGATCTAACTGAAGAAACACCTTCTTTTCAAAGTGAAAATGCTCAGTTTGTTTTGATTCAAAAAAAAGCCCCCTACTTGCTGGTAGAAGGTGATAGGCACTTTTTTAAGGAGCTTTATTCCCAAAACCAAGAAGTGTTTTTCTCTTTACTTTCTCTTATTTTTGAAGGAGTTTTTCAGGCATTGAAAACTGAACAAAATGACATAAATCTTCAGGCTTTAATGAGCCTAGATCTTAAGCCGGAAAACTTTGCTTTTACCTCTTCCAGAGAAGAAATAGCGGCTATCTTAAACAACCCTGAAAAACCATCTAAGCAAAAAGCAGAAGAAATTTTCAGTAAAATGGCTAGCTTTGATTTTCATTACCAGCCGCAAGATCAGCACCTGGTTTTTGCTGCTAATTTTAAAAAATTCCTAGTAGACAGCGTAGAGGAAGACCATAAAATTATCCGGTTTTTTATAAGTATGGTAGAAAAAGAAAAAGTTCCTAGCCCTCATGGAGAAAGAAGGTTTCCTGAAAAAATTCGACACTTTATGGACGGGCTCCTTTTGTCTTTACACAGTTCTTAATAGAAGCTAGCTTCTATACACAAGTGCTTTGGAAGGATCTAGAGTAACTACTTCCTCTTCTTGTAAAATGTTTATAGCTCCCGCAGCTTGGACAAGAAGAGGAATATTGTAGGTTTTAGAGAGAGTAAGAGCCTCTTTTTCTGACTCTGTATCTTCTTTATGATTATCTAAGATAATCCCTTTTACCTTTTGTAAAACGGGACTAAGCTCTTTAGAACAATAAGGAATCACTAAAATAGCACCTTCAAAAGAAGTTTCTTTTTGAGAAGGAGTATAAAAACAAACCTTTCCCGTAACCTTTTTACCATAACCTCTGGCAGCTCTTATCAAGATGTTGCCAATGCTTTCTACTAAGACTGTATTGGTAGAACCTGTTATCCCAAAAGGAGAGCCTGCTGTGACTACCACTACATCCCCAAAACTTAAGATCTCTTCTTTACTCGCAAAATCCTGGCAAAAAGAAAAAGCCTCTTTAACAGAATCTACCCCTTCTTTAAAAAGAGGCATAACCCCCCAGTTTATACCCAGTTGGTGGAAGTTTTTCTCTGTGTTGGTAAGAGCAATAATAGGCATTTTAGGACGAAGTCTCGACACAAGCCTTGCTGTAAATCCACTCGAGGTAAAAGCAAAAATTGCTTTAGCGCCCGTAGCATATGCTGTTTGTACAGCAGCTAAAGCAACTGCAGCAGAAACATTTTTCTCTCCCCTTTTCGAATGATCTTCAAAAAAAGCTCTATAGGAAAAGTCTTGCTCAGTAAGGTATATGATTTTTTTCATAATCTCTACTGTCTCTATTGGATATTTACCAATGGCTGTTTCTGCAGATAGCATAACCGCAGAGGTAGAGTCATAAATAGCATTGGCAACATCCGATACCTCTGCTCTGGTAGGCCTGGGATTAAAAATCATCGACTCTAACATCTGCGTTGCAGTAATTACCGGTTTATTTGCCTGATAACATTTGCGAATCATCTTTTTTTGAAGGCGGGGGATTTCTCCTAAGTCCATCTCCACTCCAAGATCTCCCCTGGCTACCATGATCCCGTCGGCTACTTGCAAAATACTATCAAAGTTTTCCACGCCTTCACTATTTTCTATTTTAGCAATGACCAAAATCTCCGGTTTGTTAAAAGAATTAAGAGCCTTTTTCAGGGAAAGAACATGCTCTGAAGAACGGATAAAAGAAGCTGCTACAATGTCTATATCTTCTTTACAGCCAAACTCAATATCTTTTTTATCCTCTTCTGTAAAGGCGGGCAAATGCAAAGAAGCCTTCGGGATATTTACCCCTTTTCCTAAAGCTAAAGTCCCCTTATTTTCAATCTCTATTAAAACTTCTTTTTCTCTTTTTTCCACCACTGTAGAACTGATATAACCATCATTAAATAAAATTTTGGTACCCACTCCTATACTTTGTAAAACAGAAATAGGATGAATAGAAATAGCCATGGGATCCTCTCCCGGATTTTCGGTAATCTTAAGAAGATCTTTGGGTTTGAGCTCTACCGCTTTATTTAAGACGTGATCTACCCTAATTTCCGGGCCTTTTGTGTCGAGCATTATAGCTACGGCTTTTTTTTGCTCTTTTCTCGCTTTTTTTACCCATTCGATTCTTTTTTTATGTTCTTCATAGCTTCCATGGCTAAAATTAAGACGGGTAACATTTACCCCCGCCTCTATTAAAGAAAAGATCTTTTCATAAGAATCGGTAGCAGGACCTAAGGTGGCAATGATTTTGGTTCTTGTATACATATTCATCAATGTAGCTGATCCTCCTATTTTTTGAGAGGTCAAAAACAAAACTCTTGTGGTATCTTGGGGCCCTATGGAACCTGAAATAGTAATCAAAAAAGCGGCTGTCCACAATTTAAAAAAAGTGGACCTCACCCTGCCTTACCAAAAATTAATTGTATTTACAGGCGTTTCCGGCTCCGGAAAATCTTCCATGGCCTTTGATACTATCTATGTAGAAGGACAAAGAAGGTATATTGAATCTTTATCTCATAGCGTGAGAAGAAACTTTTCCGACCTTGTCAAACCCGATGCAGAAATAGAAGGAATTGCACCTACCATTGCAATAGAACAAAAAACCAAGAATAACTCCCCCAGATCAACAGTCGGGACCTTAACCGGTATTTATGACTTTTTACGGGTTCTTTTTGCGAAGATAGCCACACCTTTTTGTCCTATTAGTAAAGAGCCTTTAAAAGCCCAAAGTAGGGAAAAGATACTCCTATCTCTTGAGGCTCTTTTAGAAAAGGCCCCTGAAAAAACGAAATTTATCCTTTTAGCCCCCTTCGCACAGAAAAAAAAGGGGGAATTTAAAGAGGAATTTTCTCAGCTTTTGCAAAAAGGGTTTACAAGAGCTCGGATTAATGGATCTTTTATAGAACTTACAGAAGAGATCTCTTTAGACAAAAAAAAAGCACATGATATCGATCTTGTAATTGATAGAATCTCCAACTCTAAGGAAAGCTTTTCTAGGACAAAGGAAGCTGCAGCAAATGCTTTAGAGATAGGAAAAGGACTTTTTTCGTTATTTTTTGTAGATAGCAAAGAGGAGATTCTTTTTTCTGAATTTGGGTATTCTAAAAAAGCAAAAACTTCCTATCCTCCTTTAGAGGCCCAAGACTTTAGTTTTAACCATCCCAAAGGGATGTGCGATCTATGTAAAGGCCTGGGAATCTATTCTGAATTTGACTTAACAAAGATTATAGATCCTGAAAAAAGCATCCAAGAAGACTGCTGCCTCGTAGCCACTTCTTATCAAACGGTTCGCTATAAAAACATTTACGATAACCTCGCAAAACTATTTGATTTTTCCGTAAAAACTCCTTGGAAAAAATTACCTGAAGAAGCAAAGCATGTATTTTTATATGGGACCAAAAAGAAGTGGACTCTGATGCAGTTTTCTCACCCCCACAAAAAAAGGATGTGGACCGAATATGTAAGATGGAAAGGGGTTTTAGAAGAAGCGCACAAAAAAGTAAAAGAAGCAAAAAGCGAACTATACCGAAAAAAGAAAGAAGAGCTAATGCATATAACTCTTTGCCCCCATTGCGAAGGCTCAAGGTTAAAACCCTATCCTTCTTCTGCTAAACTCCAAGGAAAAACGCTGCAACAAATTACCCAAATGACTCTAGAAGAGCTCTCTTTTTTTATACGAGACATCTCTTTGCATGCAGAAGAAGCTCTTATAGCCCAAGAGCTTTTAAAAGAAATCACAGAAAGGCTCCGTTTTCTTACAGAAGTGGGGTTGGGTTATTTGAGTTTGGAAAGGACCTCTTCTACCTTAAGTGGAGGAGAGTCCCAAAGAGTACGTCTTGCCTCTCAAATAGGCTCCGGCTTAGTGGGCGCTATCTATGTATTAGATGAGCCCTCCATTGGGCTTCATCCACAAGACCACCACCTTTTAATAGCCTCTTTGAAACGGTTAAAAGATCTCGGCAATACCGTAATTGTGGTAGAGCACGATGAAGAGATGATGAAAGCCTCCGATCTTTTAGTCGACTTCGGACCCAAAGCAGGAAAAAATGGGGGAGAAATCGTAGCTATAGGCTCTTACTCTGATATAGTCAATAACCCTAAATCATTAACAGGCGCTTACCTTTCCCAAAAAAAAGAGATCCCCTTTTCCTCTTTTAAAAGAACCGTAAAAAAAGGGCTTTTTTTACAGGGAGCCTCCCATCATAACTTAAAAAATATCAATGCAAAAATCCCCTTAGGTGGCCTTATCTGCGTAACAGGAGTTTCCGGCTCAGGAAAGTCTTCTCTTTTGATCGATACAATATATCCTGCTCTTTGCAATAAACTCCATCATTCCAAGCTAGAAGTAGGGGCTCACAAAAAACTAGAAGGATTAGAATTAGTAGATAAAATTATTGCTATTGATCAAAGCCCTATAGGACGAACTCCTAGGTCTAACGCGGGCACTTACTTAAAAATCTTAGATGAAATTCGGGATCTTTTTGCTTCTTTGAAAGAGAGCCAAGTAAGGGGATTTAAGCCGGGACATTTTAGCTTCAACGTAAAAGAGGGAAGCTGCCCTTATTGTAAAGGAATGGGGTATGTAGCTGTCGATATGGACTTTTTAGAAGAGGCTTTTATTTTGTGCCCTCAATGTAAGGGAAGACGGTTTGAGCCTCCTATATTAGAGGTAAAGTATAAAGAGCATTCTATATATGACATTTTAGAAATGGATTTAGATCAGGCTCTTTCTCTTTTTGAAGAGATCCCCTCTCTTTATAAAAAACTACAAGTGCTGCAAAAAATAGGCCTCGGATATCTTCCTTTGGGGCAACCTTCTACTACGTTATCAGGAGGAGAAGCTCAGAGAATCAAGCTTTGTAAAGAGCTCATTCGTCCCGACACAGGAAACACTCTTTATGTTTTAGATGAACCCAGTACGGGTCTTCATTTTGACGACCTTTCCCATCTTTTACAAGTATTAGAAGAGCTCATACAAAAGGGAAATACTATTTTGGTAATTGAGCATAATTTAGATCTCATAAAAAGGGCTGATTATCTTATTGAAATGGGTCCTAAAGCCGGAAAAGAAGGAGGCTATGTAATAGCAGAAGGTCCCCCTTCTTCTTTTTTACAAAAAACCACTCCCACTGCAAAAGCCTTACAAAATGCTTTCATAGAAAGACCCTCTTCTAAACAGACTTTTTCTAAAGGCTCTGAAATTGTAATTGAAAAAGCCTCACAAAACAACTTAAAGCAAGTAGACTTAAAACTACAAAGAGGACAAATCATCGCCTTTACAGGCCCTTCCGGATCCGGGAAAACCTCCTTGGCGTTTGATACGATCTATGCAGAAGGACAAAGAAGATATACCGACTCTTTAAGCTCTTATGCAAAAACGTTTATCAAACAGTGCCCTAAACCTATTTTTGAAAAAATAGAAGGACTCTCCCCTACTATTGCGCTAGAGGCCAATAAGGGAGGAATCAATCCTAGAAGTACTATCGGTACTTTGACAGAAACATACGATTTTTTACGCCTTTTATATGCCCACTTAGGGGAAGCATTTTGCCCTGATACGGGAGAAAAAATTGAGTCTATAGATGTAGAAACCGTATTAGAAACCATCCTCCATTTTCCCGAAAATAGCCCTGTATACATACTCGCTCCCCTATCTTTACAAAAGGAAAGTTTTGCCTCTTGCATTAGAAGGCTGCAAGAAGAGGGGTTTCTCCGAATCCGCTTAAACGGCACCTATTATGAATTGGAAGATAAGGTCGAAGATGAGGTAGGTACAAAAAAAGAGCTTTTTGTAGTGGTCGATCGCTTCAAGGTAAAAAAAGAGGCAAAAAAAAGAATTTTTGAAGCAATAAAGACTGCTAGTAAAATAGGAAATAACACCCTTCTTGTAGAAGAGAAAGGAAAGGATCATTTTTTTAACCTCTCTTTTACAGTTAGAAAAACAGGAAAGTCCTTCCCTAGTATCACTCCCAAAACGTTCTCTTTTAATGCAGAAGAGGGAATGTGTCTTGAATGTCAAGGAATTGGCATGACTTACGGATTTCCTATAGAAGAGACCCCCCTTTTGGAGTACTCCTTATCGGATATTTTTTTCTTGTTTGCTAAAGAGCTGGAAAATAAGGCCTTTGTAAAACTTTCACAAGAATACTTTGCCGCAAAAGATATTGATATTGAAATCCCCCTCTCTCTTTTGGATAAAGATGTCTTAAAAATGGTTTTAAAAGGAGATAAAACTCCCTATCTTTCTAAAGAAAAGATCTCCTTTACTTTTATAGGAATAGAACCTTTTTTAGAAAAACTGGCTAAAAATGCTCTCCCTTCTATTCGAGAAACGCTTTTATATCAGATGAAGGAAAAGATATGTCCTTTTTGTGAAGGAAGCAGATTAAATCCCCTAGCTAGAAATGTAAAAATTAAAGGGGTCTCTTTACCTCAGTTTTGTTCTTTTTCTATAGAAAAAGCGCTTATCTTCATACGGGATCTTTCTTTAGAAACAGTCCCCTTTTTACGAGAAAGCATGTCCCTTTTACAAAAACACCTACTTTTTCTAGAAAGTTTGGGCATAGGCTATCTTTCTTTAGATAGAACGGCCCCTTCTTTGAGTGGAGGAGAACTACAAAGAGTGCGCCTTTCTAAACAAATAGGAGCCTCCTTATCCGGTTGTATTTATGTTTTAGATGAGCCCACTATTGGGCTGCATCCTTCAGACATACAAAAACTAAACAAAGCTCTTCTTGCTTTAAAAGCCTTACAAAATACCATCATCCTAGTAGAGCACGATCCTATGACTATCAAGCTTGCTGACTATATAGTAGACTTCGGGCCTAAAGCAGGATCTCTAGGAGGAAAGATCATGGCTGAAGGGTCTTTAGAAGAGCTACAAAGAAACCCCTCTTCTTTGACAGGACTGTATCTATCGGGCCAAAAAAAAATAGCGATGCCTTTAAAAAAAAGAAAGCCCTCTTCCTTTTTTTTCATAGAAAAAGCCTCTTGTCACAATTTAAAAAACCTCTCTGTAAAAATACCCCTTCATAACTTTACCTGTATTACAGGGGTTTCCGGTTCGGGGAAATCTTCTTTGGTAGAAAACGTAATCCAAGAAGGGGTAAAAAAAGCGCTCTATACGAGATCTTCTTCTGTGGATTTAGGGTTTGCCGCCTTACAAGGACTAGAGGCTTTTGATAAACTCCTCGTTTTAGATCAGTCTCCTATTGGAACCACTCCTAGATCGGATGTAAGCACCTATACAGACATATTAACTCCTCTTAGAAGGTTTTATGCCTCTTTAAAACTGGCTCAAGCAAAAGGATTAGAACCCAAGCATTTTAGCTATCACCACAAAAGAGGGATGTGTAAAAGCTGTTATGGGATGGGCTATAACTGGGTGGATTTGCAGTTTTTACCTCCTGTAAAAATTGCTTGCGAGATGTGTAAGGGTTATAGATTAAATCCCCTTAGTTTAGAAGTTACCTACAAAATGAAAAACTTAGGAGAAGTATTAGAGATGACTATCGATGAGGCTTCTGTTTTTTTTGAAGATTTTTCTCCTTTAAAGCGCAAGTTTGATTTGGTGAAAAAGGTAGGACTGGGTTATGTAAAATTAGGCCAGGAAATCCTTTCTTTATCCAGTGGAGAGGCGCAAAGGCTACGCCTTTCAAAAGAACTTGCCAAACGATCTACCGGAAAAACTCTCTATATTTTTGATGAACCCACCTTAGGCCTTCATCCTGAGGATATAGTGAAACTTTTACCCCTGTTTCATGCTTTGGTGGAAAAGCAAAACACCGTAGTTGTGGTAGAACATAACCTTGATTTCATACAACATGCAGATTACATAATAGAGCTCGGCCCTGAAGCGGGAGACAAAGGAGGAGATCTTCTTTTCCAAGGAACCTATGAAGAGTTTTTGAAAACTTCATGCCCTACTGCCTCTTTTTTAAAATAGCTTCCCTGCTTACAAAGCCACACTCTACAAGGGGCTTTTTCAAAAACTTCTTCTGAGATTTTTTCTATTTTTGTCTCTTCCTGCCTTGTTTTACGCACTCCCATAACTACAAGGTCGCAGGAAAACTTTTCTAAAAACTCTAAAATTCCCTTTTCTATAAAGCGGGCTCTGATTTCATGAAGTTCAAAAGAGATCCCTATATCATTCGCTATAGCCTCTGCCCTTTTTAACGCTTTTTCAGAGGCTTTACTCCTTTCTAAAATAGGAGCATCAAAAGGAAGGGCAAAAGGAATTTCCACTACATGAAGAATCAATAATTTGGCTTTATGTGATTTTGCTAAATTACAGGCAATTTGTACCGTTTCCGTATCTTCGCCTCCTCTTGTAGGGACACAAATCGTAGAAAACACGATAGGAAACAGCTCCGGAACTTTTATCTTCTCAATTTTTACCTTAGCCAAAGGAGAGATCTTTTTCTTTTTTCTATAGGTAGCATAAAAAACCATCCCTAAAACAAGCCAGGAAAGCCCAATCCACCTTCCTTCCGGTTTTGTGATCACAACCAAGACCCAAATAGCAAATGTAGTTAAAGCGCCAAAAACAGCCGTTATAGGAATCTCTTTTTTTTTGATAAAAATATTCAAAGGAGCTTTAAAAGGACGGGGTAAATTCGGGTTTTTTATTCTGAGTACAATCAAAGAAAGGTGCGCGGAAAAAAAAGCGATCATAGCCCCAAAATTATACAGATCCGCTAAAAAGAGCATCTTTCCCCTACTAGCTGCTATAATCAATATAGAAATCAAGGAGCACACCCACAAAGAAACGTAAGGGGTCTGATACTTTTTATGAGAGGAGAAAAACACTTTGGGAAGCTGATAAAACTCCCCCATTTTAAAACTAAGCCTGGAAATGCCTAAAAGGCCCGCATTGGTAGCTACAAATAAAATAGCAATCGCTAAAAGGCTCATCCAGGGAATAAAAAAAGAAGAAAAAGGGAGCTTGGAAACAATCCCTACTA
The DNA here is from genome assembly GCA_964351495.1 of uncultured bacterium. Taxonomy (GTDB): domain Bacteria; phylum Chlamydiota; class Chlamydiia; order Chlamydiales; family SM23-39; genus CAYGOC01. The sequence continues at coordinate 2,264 of CAYGOC010000004.1, read as the reverse complement.
AAGGATCGTTAATATATACAGTCGAAAGCTCTTGCGGGGTAACTGCTGTTAAAGCGGTTGCAGACACTCCCAAATATAAAACCACTAAAATAGAAATGGTCCTGTTGATTGCTTTAGGAATCGTTTTTTGCGGACTTTTCGTTTCAGAACCTAGTTGAACAATCGATTCGATACCTGTATAGGCTACCATAGCCATAGCAACCCCTTTAAAAAAATGGCTCCAAGTAGGAGAGTAACTATCCCCCGGAATCCCGATTCGTAACTGGGAAAAAAACAGTTTTGGTTCAAAAACAAAAATGAGAGCGGCCCCTATTACAAAAAGCTGGGTAAAGACGGTAAAGACCATCAACACTTTATTGACATAAGAAGAGTGCTTTACCCCAATAAAGTTAATCCAAAAAACCAACAGCACGACTAACATAGAAAGGAGGACGTGGATCACTATATTAAAGGAAAAACCGGGATAAAAAGAGAGTATCAGATGTTTTAAGTAAGGGGGTATAGCAAAAGCGGAGATAGCAATGGTTACAAGGTAATCTAACATGAGACCCCAGCCTGCTAAAAAAGAGATGAGATCATTAAAAGCAAGCCTACAAAAAGTAGCAGATCCTCCGGAATCTGGAATCGAAGAGGACATCTCCGAATAGGTCAAAGCGGTACAAATAAATACAATTCCCGCAAGCATCATCGCTATGGGAGTAGCTCCCAAGGCATATAGAGCGGTAATCCCTAAAGCATAGTAAATAGAAGAGCCAACGTCAGCATACCCCACGCAAAAAAGATCAAACACTCCTAAAGTGGTTTTTAACTTATCTCGGTATAGCTCTCGAACAGAGTGGAAAATTTTTCGTTTCATCTACCTTTGCCCCTTTCTCTTTTGATCAATATCGCTAAAATCACTTTTTTGAAAAGCAATTACCGACTTTCCTGAAAACCAGAGATCTTTCATCTGTAAGTGGATCCATTCTTTATCTAAAGCTTTTTTTTTGGAGTCTTCTTGGTTTTTATCCTTTTTCATAGAAGCGTACACCTTTTCATAAAATACTTTTAAAGACTCTATGTAAGGCCCATTTACCAAATAAGCATGGGCTCTTACAGCAAACAAGATTTGCACATAAAAAGAATGGTTAGTAGGTTTAGAAGCCCCTATTTCGGTTCCTAAGAAAAAAACATCCCACCTATCAAAATGGGAAAAAAAAGAGTGGACATAAGAGGTTATTTTTTTAAGGCTTTTGGAAAAAATAACATCATCTTCTAAAACTAAAACATTTTTCCACTGTTTTTTAGAAGCAAAATGGAGTGCTTTTATATGACTTTTAAGGCAGGCTCTGGTGCCATTTTCTGCCTCTTCAAAAGCCTCTATACGAAATACCTTAGCAGGATCTATCTTCAGTTTTTGTATCTCTTGTAAAAGGCTTTTATTTCTATCCTTTCTTTTTTGTAAATTGATATAAACAATTCCCTCTATCAAATCTAAAGAAGACATAGTAGATACTCTTTTCTTCTTTAGATAGACTGTTTCCCTAATTTCAAGAAAGGATTGTTCCTATTTTTTCTTGAATACCTCCTGTAACTTCTACTTCATTTTTTTCTGTTAAAAGAATATCCAGTTCTAATCTTACGCCAAATTCTTTGGGTAAATAGATCCCGGGCTCCACAGAAAAGCAGGTAGAGGGGAGAAGTTTTCTTTCATCTTTGGTTTCTATACTATCTAAATGGGCTCCGCTTCCATGAAGAGAAAACTCAATAGAGTGGCCTGTTTTGTGTAAAAAGTATTTTCCAAACCCTTTTTTTTCTATTACATCTCTACAAACTTGATCTACTTCAAAGCCTCGTATCTCTTTTTTTTCAGAGGTTCTTTTGCGTAAAAAATCAATTGCCGTATCTCTTGCTAATTTCACACACTGAAAGATTTTTTCTTGTTTTGTCGAAGGTTTTGTATCTGCCACAAAAACACGGGTAATATCAGCAAAAACGGATCTTTCTTTTTTTTCTTTAGCCCAAAGATCTATTAATACAAAATCCCCTCTTTTTAATTTTTTGGAGCCTTTTTTTACAGGGCTATAGTGGGGATTAGCGGAATTTTCATTAAAAGCACATATGGGGACATCTGCAGTTTGTAAGTTTCTTTTTTCAAACTCTTCTAGGATTTTTTGTTGGATATCATATTCTGTAGTCTCTTTTTTCTTTTTAAGCCTTTCTCCTATCCATTTCCAGGCAAGAGCTACAATTTGGTCCAAATCTTTTGCTGCTTTTTTATGTGT
>CAYGOC010000003.1:77003-108167 GCA_964351495.1 uncultured bacterium | reverse complement strand
ACCTATGACCGCCTGTGTGTAAGACAGGAGCTCTACCAACTGAGCTATACGCCCGATCAAAGAAACATAGGTTAACTTCTTGATTCATATTTTACAAGGGCTTTTCGAGAGGTGTTAAAAAAGAAGAAACGATTTCCCTTCAAAAAAAAAGGAAAGTAATATGGAAGAAAAATAGGAAAGAGTTTGTTTTACTGGTGGTTTCTTGTAGTTGTTTTTTCTTCTTGTACCCTCCCAAATAAAGAGAGTCTTCAAAAAAAGGGAGAATCTATACAAAAATCTTTGGTAGAAGATTTAAAAGAGGTCTCCTGTAAAGAAGAGCTTATAGAAAAAATCCCAAACCTAAAGAAAAACTTTATAAAGATGGCAAAACTTACAGCGGAGGTTTCTCTGTTTTTGGTAGAGCACCCTTCTGAAAACTCTCCCTATAACCCAAAAACAGGAGAAGAACTCTATAGAGAACTTCTTAGAATTTATGAGATACCAGGTGGTAAAGAGATCTTAGAAAGAATCCAAAAAGAAGCTATCTTATACTTGCCAAAGGAGCCTCTTGTTGAATTAGAGTTACAACAAGAGGCTTAAAAAACCTATTTTTTCATCTTTTTTAAAAGGCGCCATTCAATGAAAATATATACGGCAGAGGCTCCAAAAAGAAAGTAGACAAGACGGGTAAACCAGCAGGGTTCTGCGAAGTATCCCAGTATATCAAATTCAAAAAGACCAATAGATCCCCAAAATATTCCTGATAAGATTAAAAGAAACATCGCTGCTGTTTCCCAATTTTTTTTCATAATAAACCCCTTTTGCTTTTCGGTTATAATCACTCTTTCCATAATCTATATATAAAAAGTTTTTGAAAAGAATTTTTATGTTGGGGAGAAAGAGAAAAAATACAAAAAAAATAGAAAGATATCTCTATAATGCTCATCTATATGATTTTACGGAGGATTTTAATGAAGAAATTTGTTGTAAGTTTTATCTTAATTTGGGCTTGTGCCTTACAGGCAAAGGTGGGCATGGATCAGTTTGCACAGCTTTCTTTTCCGCTTTCCCAGACTTATGGAAAGGCCCTAGAAATTTGTAAAGAAAAAGGATACAGTCATTTTCTAATTAAGAGAGTCTCCTACAAAGATGAAAAGGGACAAACCTTAGAGCTTCAAGGAATTTCTGAAGCGGAGGGAAGTGTTTTAATATCAGAAACCATCACCCAAGACTGTGGTTCTCCCTTAGGGACATTAAGTGTTTACTGCGAACTTCTCTGCTTTAAAAAAGCCCCTAAAGAAGAATTAGCTGTAAATGTACAGGGTGTATTGGATCTTGTGGCTATTGTGGAAAAACAACAGGTCACAAGTAAAATTGAAGGGAATACGGTCCGAGAAGTTACAACTATGGAAGAGCTAAAAAAGGAGATAGCTAAAGCTAAAGGCCCTGTTTATTTAGAATGTTATTTACCTACCTGCCCTCCTTGTAAATTTGTTGCCCCTATTTTTGAGCAGTCTTCTAAAGACTTTGCCTCTAGTGGAACTTTTCTTAAGGTGAGTTTACAGGCTGTTCCTGAAGTACGGGATTTGTATAAAATTAAAACAGTACCCGCTCTTATTATTTTGGAAGAGGGAAAAGAAGTGGACAGCAAAAGGTCTTCAGGGGAAATTGTGGAGTATTTTCAAAACTTCAAATAAAACACCCTCTTTAGATTTCCCAGAGAACTTATGGCTACTTTTCCGCGAAACAAACGCTTTAGTGGAAAAGTAGTCATGAAATTTCGTTAAAATCCAAATCCTCTTTAGAAAGAGAATCAAATAGATCTTCAAATAAAGGTCTATGATGATCTAAAAGAGCAAAATCGGTAAGTTCGTTTACGTGGATAGGAACACAGGTGATGTAGCCTTGTTCTAAAAGCCTTACATCGCTTTCTTCTTCCTCTTCGCAAGCTTTCCAAGTACCTCCCAGCCAAAAATAGGGATCTCCTCCTATAGGATGAATTCTTCTGTCAGGTCTATCAGTCCAAAATCCTTTTCCTTGTCTTGCCATTTTTACGCCCGCAATCCTTTCTTTAGCAAGAGAGGGGAAATTGACATTGACAAAAGAGCCTTCCGGTAAAGAATGCTTTAAGAAATGCTCCACAATGGGAAAAACATATTTTTCAAAAGAAGCATATCCGGGAGCTTCAAAGTCACTGCAAGAAAAAGCAATACCGGGAATGCTATTTCTATAGAGACCCTCAATTACGGCGCCAATAGTTCCGCTGTATAAGACGTTTCTACCTGCATTAGAGCCGCGATTTATTCCGGAAATAATTAAGTTAGGAGGCATTTTCAACAAAGAGTTTAAAGCAAGCTTGACGCAATCTGCAGGAGTTCCATTTACGTGCCAGATGTTTTCTGCTCCTTCCCAGATTACAGGAGAGATCTTTAATGGCTTGGTAAGGGTCATAGAAAGGGCTGCGCCCGATTTTTCTGCAATAGGAGCTACTACTGTACATTCAGCATGCTCTTTTACAGCATTATAAAGGTGACGAATTCCAGGGGCATTGATCCCATCGTCATTTATGATTAAGATACGAGGTTTTTGCGGCTTCATAAAGATTTTCCTCCTGAATTGAGATGGGTGTTACTGCTTCTTGTAATATAAGAAACAGCAAATATTGTAAAAGTACTTAATAAAAAAGCGGGAAACATAGCAGGAATCTCTTCTGAAAAGTAGGGCCAACCGGCTCCCACTACAGTTCCTACTATCACGCCCCAAAAACCGCCTTGCTTATTGATTTTTCTAGAAAAAAGGGAAAAAAGAAGAAGAGGTCCAAAAGAGGCTCCGAGTCCTGACCAAGCATATAAAACCAAATGGTAAATGGTACTTACTTTGAAATAAGCAATGCAAAAAGCAAAAACAGAAACCAATAAAACACTCATTTTGGATAAGAAGAGAAGCTCTTTACTCGTTGCTTTAGGACGAAAGAGCTTTTTATATAAATCTTCTGATAAAGAAGAAGCTACCACTAAAATCTGGGCTGCAATGACATTCGTGGTGGCAGCTAAAATAGCACAAAGTACAAGCCCGGAGAAAAAAGGAGTTAAAAATTCTTTCACTAGATCTAAAATGACCATTTCCGGGTTAGGAAGATTAGAAAAATAGTAAATTCCAATCCATCCAATTAAAGTAGCTCCCCCTATGGCTAAGATTTGCCAGCTGATACCTAAGATTTTTGATTTAAAAATATCTGAGGCTTTTCGGATTCCCATAAATTTGGTGATGATATGGGGTTGTCCAAAATATCCCAGCCCCCATCCAGCAGAAAGAGATACGATTTGCAGTAAGGTAGAAGCAGAAAAATCAGGAAAAAATGAGTTTTGTAAATGCTTTTTTTCTACAGCATGGCTAACTAAGGAGATGTCTCCTATTAAATAGAGAAGATACAAAGGAATGAAAAGGATTACCCCTAAAAGAAAAAACCCTTGAAAAAGATCGATCCAGGCAACAGTTTTATACCCTCCTGAAAACACGTAAATGGTAACAATAAGAAGACCTATAAAGATCCCTAAGACATAAGGGAGGTTAAAAAGGCTCTCTACTAGATAACCAAGACCTATAAGACCTGATGAAATATAAATCGTATAAAAAAGAAAGCAGCTTAAAGAAGTAGCTACCCGAATTCTTCCGGTTGAGTCCGCGAGCCTTTTTTCAAAATAGGTGCTCAAAGTTAAACTTTCTGTTTTTTCTGTAGCTCTTCTGATTCTGGGAGCTATAAACTGCCAATTTAAAAACATGAAAAAAGTAAGGCCCACGCCCGCCCAAGCTTTAAAAAGGCCTCCTGTAAAAATAAGTGCAGGGTAGGCTAAAAAAAGCCAGCTACTCATATCGCTTGCATGAGCAGAAAGAGCGGTTAGCCAAAAATTTAAGGAACGATCTCCCAGTATAAACTCAGTGTCGGTTTTTTGTTTTTTCGAGGCAAAGAGTCCTACACAAAGAAGCAGTAAAAAGTAAAAACAAAAGATAAAAATTTCTAAACTCATACAGGTTTTTTACAAGAGGGGGTTAGCGCTTTTTTTTGGTTTAATTTTTTTCCCGCTAAAAAGAGATTTCTTGCGGCATTTGGGAAAACTTCTTCTAGTTGTTTTATTAAAATCCCCGTTTTTTTGCGATGAGAATCTTGCCCATAAGGACACTGACAAGTGATCCGCTTAAATCCATAATGTTCAGAAAAACGGATAATTTTTTCCTCTTCTATATAGATTAAAGGACGCAAAATAGTCACTCCATATGCTTGCATAAAAACTTTAGGTTGGATAGGTTCCATTTCTGCTTTATGAAGGAGGTTCAAAAGAAGAGTTTGGTTGCTATCATCAAGATGGTGTCCAAAGGCAACTTTAAAAGCTCCTTCTTTTTTTGCTCTTTCAAATAAAAGTTTTCTTCTTTCTCTAGAGCAGCTGTAACATTCGAGTTTTTTTTGTTTAAAAGAAGATTCTTCCACATAAAAGGGGATTTGCAATCTGTCACAAATTTTTTGTAAAAAAGAGGTCCCTAAACCTGCTCCACAGGAAAACTCTCCTTTAACGTGGACTGCTATCAAATCAAAGTAGGGGAGGCCTTTTCCCCTGATAGCATGTAAAAAATAAAGCAGGGTAAGGCTATCTTTTCCACCACTTAAAGCAACACAAAGTGTGTCCTTTTCCTGGATCATTTCATATTCGTATAGGGCTTTTCTGATTTTACTTTCTATTTGCCTTCCCAAAAGAGACCAGGGAGGGGTTGCTATAGGAATCCACGATTTCATAGACCTTCTTTTTTATCATGGACAGCGCTTATCCGTATATGGTAATCTTGCCCAGATAAAAAGTAGTATTTGTATGAAAAAACCGGGTAGAAACGATCCTTGCATTTGTGGGAGTGGAAAAAAATTTAAAAAATGTTGTGAAGGGAAATTGATTGGTAAGAAATTTCTTGCAGAAGATCTTACGCAAAAACTTTCCGGAAAGTTCAATCTAACTACAATATTTCAAGATAATACCCGTGTTTCTAAAGAGGAAAAACCTCCTGAAAAACAAGAAAAACCTCCTGAGGAAAACAAAACTACTGATGAAAGCAGTTGAGAGCAAAACAGTTTTTTTGTTATAAGCTCTGTATCTTTTTCGCTGGTGTAGCTCAATCGGTAGAGCACCTGACTTGTAATCAGGGGGTTGAGGGTTCGATTCCTTTCGCCAGCATACCCTTTTTGGGGGTGTCGCATAGTGGCAATTGCAAGGGACTGTAAATCCCTCGACTTCGGTCTCCGTTGGTTCGAGTCCAACCGCCCCCAGTTTTCTATGAAAATTTCTCTGAAAATACTCTGAAAAATCGATCGAGCTAGATAAAAACTCCTTGATTGGGTATATTTTTCTCTTTTAAGAGAGGTTTTATTCGTGGAATTTGTTGAGTTTTGCTTTGCCTTTTTGCAGCCTTTTGAAGGTTTTTGCTCATTCAAGCCCAGCTTCATACAAAAATTTTGACGAAATGCCTGAGAGTGATCAAGCTGATAGGATTAATGGAATCCTTCAGAGGGTCTTAAATGCTCAAAATGTTCAAGGTACTGAACATTTTGAAAGAATTCGGGAGATGCTGGAAGGGTTGCCCGATTCCGAAGATCCTAAAACCATTGAGTCGCTCCTTCGTTGCCGCTTCAAGGTCGTAACAACAGAAAGAGATGATTTTCCCGTATTCGTTACAGGCACCGATGTTAAAGATGGGAAATATTACATTGGAATTAAGTCCGATCCCGAAGTGGTGCCATCGTTACCATGGATTGTTACTCATGAACTCTCTCATATTTTGAATGAAGACCAGCTTACGTTGGGTCTTGCTAAAACGGTTGTTTCTCTGGGGATGGCAGCTCTTTCAACTTTTGTCCTCGGATGGTCTTTGCTTCCTTCTTTGGGCTCCATAATTCTCACAAATTGGGTGACTCACATAGTGTGTTCTCAGTGGGCAGAAAGAGCCGCTGATGACTTTGCGATTAAACATAGCTCCCGTGAAGAACTACAAGAAGGAATCAAGGTTCTTAAGCTTATTAAAAAGCGTAGAGCAAGTGGTATATATGCGGACAACCTTATGACCCGCATTTGTCATCCTTCAGAAGACTCTAGAATCGCTAAAATCCGAGCTGCGCTTAGTTTTCCAAAAAAGGAAAGATTGGCATAAAAGCTTTCGTTTATTTATTCGCCTTTTGTGTTCTGAGCGGAAATTATAGTCTCTTTGCCGATCGGCAGAACATTCACCTTACCCGAGCGGACGGAACCGTGGTTGATGGGTATTTTGATCGACCAGATAGCAAAACAGAAGTGCCTGTCGTAGTATTGATTAGCGGCTCTGGAGAAACCAGTGTAACCGTCAGTCATGACAAGTTAGCCGCCCGTTTTAATCCTCGAAAAATTGGTCTGATCTCTCTTGAAAAAAGAGGGATCACATCAGAAAAGATTGATCAAGATGAATTTCGGGCACACGATTGTTTCTCGGAAAGGCTTCAAGACTATGTTTTGCTGCTAAAGCAGCTTAAAGATCGAAAAATTCCGGGATGCAATGGTTGCGTTGTTCTGCTCGGTGCATCCGAAGGGGGTAAAATAGCTCCTCGTTTAAGCCTCGAGTTTCCGAAGGTCATTCGGGGGATTGTCTTAGTCGGGTCTGGAGGAGGGCTTTCCTTCAGAGAGGAAATGAAGTTTCAGTCTCAACAGCTCATAAAGCAAATGGGTGCTTTTAAGAGGCTTAGTTACAAGTTAAGAAGCGTTATATTTCCGAAGGAAATCGAGCAGCGTTACGACAAAATGCTCGGTGAGCCTGAAAGCTTAGAAATGTGTGGCTCCAAAACTTGGAAATGGTTCGCTGCATATCTTCGTTATGACTTGCTGTCCGACCTTTTAAAAGTTAAGGTGCCCATTTACATGATTCATGGTGAAGAGGACATTATGGTGCCTATCAAGAGTGCCGACCTCATTCAAGAGGCGTTTGATCAAGCTGGAAAGACGAACCTTCAATATGCTCCCTATGATGATCTCGGGCATGCCTTAACGGGGCGCGAAGATGTATATGCACCAATGCTCGATTGGATATGTGATAGCGCAGACGTCCAATTGGAGTAGCGAGCTATACCGAAACTACTTAAAGAGTTGGAAATACGCCGAGAAAGTGCCCTGAACTTGGGCCGGGACTAGTCGTCGCCAAGGCAGCTAAACTTAAAAAGTTTAGCGATGCAGGCAAGTCCCAAATTCAGCGGCTGTCCGAGGTTGGCAGAAACCAACTATTCAAGTAGTTTCAGTTAGAAATCTGAATTTTTCCCAATCAAAAGATCTGAATGCGTCCACTCACCCTCATTTTTCAATGGAAACTTCTCTAAAAACATTCTGAGCCATATCTTGTTTTTCTATCATGTTCTCATACAACAGGTTACGTTTTTGTGGGATTTGTTTTTATAATTAAAAACAGAGTAATTAACTATTAAAACAATTTTTAATAATTAATTGATTTAATTTATTGTTTTTGTTATAATTTTAAACCTATTATTTATTTTTTGAAATAAAACCATAAGTGTGAGGTAAATGTGAGTTTTCCAAACAATATACCCAATAAAGAAGATCTAAACAGCAGATTTGCTAATATGTCTTTGTCTAGCTCTAGCAGTAGTAGTTCCGGCAGCTCTAGTAGTTCTAGCTCCTTATCAAATCGAGGCTTAAGTAGAAGGTTTGCAGAGATGTCTTTAGAAACTCCGTTAGCCTCAAGCTCTCTAACAAGGGCTACGGTATTGAAAACAGATGGGGAAAGGCTTAGGAACTTAGATACCTTTATTAGCCGTCTTTGTGGGGAATTACGAGAGGAAGAAGAAAAAGGAAAAAACTCGAAGCGATCAAAAAAGGGAAACTCACCTAGTAAAGAAGAAGCTCCTTCAGATACACAACAAGCTCTTTCAGAACTTTATTCTATTAAAGAATCTATGAAACAAAGCTTTCCTGGATTTGTGTTGCCAAGGGCCTCCGATATAGAAAACAGGATTATCGAAGTATTAGTAAAATTAGAAGATGTAAATAGTTTAACAGAAGCTGTCTTAGACCCTCCTGATAGTAACATTTGGTCTAGAGTAAAGAATGAGAGGATAGCTTTAATCAGTATTGCTGCTGTGGAACGAAGCGGAGATATACACTCTTTAGTGAATATGTGCGACGATTTATCGAAAAAAGGAAATTTTGCCCTAGCAAAAATGGTAGCTGAAAAAATTCGTTCCTTAAAAGGTGATTTAGCAAAGATATCCTACGGAGTTGCTTTGGTATGTATTTCTAAAGAACTGGTAAAAGCAGGCAAGTTCGATGATGCTATTCATACTGCTAAAGGAATTCTAACCTTTTCAAAAAAAGATAAGGACGCAGTTAAAAAGAAGCGTCGTTATAGCTATAATGTTGCGACAACCCGAATTTTTCGAGCCTTAGCTGAAAAGCAAGGGACTAAAGAGGCGCTTCAAAAAGTAGCCGATTTAAAAAGTACCAGCTCCGCTTATTTAGCTATTTCTCAAATTTTGGCGGAAAAAGGAAATGTTGATGAGGCTTTTGAAATAGCAAACCAGATTATACTTTTAGATAAAAAAAACGAAGCTTACGCATATATAGCGACAATTCTTGAAAAGAGTAGAAGACCTGATAAACAAATACTGGAAAAACTCTATAATGTTGCTTTGCAAGATAGAACTTCAGGAAGAATGAATTTTTTTATAGCACTGGTAAAAGCTTATGCAAAAGCAGGTGATGCTGCAGGTGTTAGTAAAACCATACGAGAAATTTCTTCCCCTCTCATTATACGCCAACTAGAAACAACTATTAGCACTAGTTTAGCTCAAGCCAGCACAGATTTGATAGAGTCCGAAAATTACGAGCAAGCTTGTGGCATTTTTCAAGGGGAAGGGGATCGGCTGCCTTACGATATCCAGAGCAGTGTCGAATATACTGTTATAAATAGGTTAGAGCTGAATGTAAAAAGTGCTATAGGCAGGGGAGATTTTACAAAAGCTACAGAGTTGGCTTTCCAGATTCCTTATGAGAATAGAAGAGATTTTCTCTTTCGTGAGATTATTGCAGGTTTGTGTGAAAGAGGAGAAATAGATGAAGCTATTAGAATAGCTATGCAGATAGAAACCTCGGGTATTAAAGGTAGGGCTTTTACAATCATTTGCAAAGCCCTGGTAAAGGCAGGTAGATATGAAGAAGCTATATCAAGGGTCAACTCAGATATAGAAACCGACGAGGAACGTAAAGAAGCTTTAAAAGCTATTTCTGAAGTTTTGGTTGATATGCGTGAATTTCAAAAGGTTTATAATACTCTTGGGCTAATTGATGATTTAAAACAAGAATACTTACTTTCGCTTATCGATCAATTTTTCAGTTTAAGAGATGTTGAGAATGACTTATCCTTTCCTGTAGAAATTGCGACAAGGTGGCAAAATATAGAGAAAAAGATCGAATCCTTAATACATATACTAAAAAAAGCTTCCCGGCACCCACGTTTTGAATATGTTTATGATGCGGCTTTTCAAAATATCAAGATGATACAAGCCCCGGAAACTAAAATGCGGTTTTTAATAAATCTACTTAAAGAAAGAACATCTGAAGTGGTTCTTAGAAAAGCTATTGAAATTATCCGGGAAATGGGAGAGCCGGGCACGAAAATTCGTTTTTTACTAACTATATTTGAAGCAATAAAATCTGAAGAGGTTATTAGGGAAGCTTATAGAGTTATTCAAGAAGTGGCAGATCCAAATGCAAAAATTCGGTTTTTACTAAGTATATATGAGACAAAAGGAGATTTAGGGGTTTATGACCGGAATCTTCTTGATGAAGCAAGGAGAGTTGCTGCTACAGTAGAGGATTCACGCTCAAGATTTAAACTTTTAGTAACGATATTTGAAGCAGAGGCAAGGGTTAGGGGATTTGACACGGCGTTGTCATTCGAAGTTTTTTTGCAAACTGTACAAGTTCCTGAAGGAATGGGGGATGATGCTATAGAAAAGTTTTGTGAGCACCTGTGTACATATAAATATTTTGAAGCTGGTATAGAAGCTAGCAGATTAGCGGAATCTATTGTTGATCCTGAACGCAAAAACCGGCTTAAAACGTACATTAATGAAAGCTTTGATCTTTGATCTTGCAGGTTTTTGATGGGGCAAAAAATTAAGGACTGAAAAAATGGATCGTAGAACGAGGTTTTGCTTTGCTGGGAAAATTTCGAAGGTTTAGCAAAGATTAGGAGCTGGTTCTAACGTCTGGTAAGGGGCTAATTTTAGGGGCTTTTAGGAAATTATTGCAGCGTATTGCTGGGGAAGTTTGAGTTTGTGGATAGTCTCCAAGCTGTATTCCGTTTTTTTATCACTTCCTTAAAAAAAAAGTCTTTTTTATTTCTATTGATTATAGATTTAAAAAAATAATTAATTTAAAATAAGATCTTGAATTTAAATGCTTATTATAGTATAATTTTTTTTAAAAAATAAAGGAGAAATCATGACCTCTTCTACATCTTCTTCAACTTTTCATCCACCTTCCTATTCAGAAGAGTGGCTTTCTATCCATGCGAATGAAGGAAAACCGCTAGCTGACAGTCATCTTGATCGCAATCATTTTTTTGAAGTGGATGGAATCAATTATGTACTTCACGAAGCTAAGCCTTATGAAAGGTACATGTTGGAGCAACTAAGCGAGCGTAATCTGGGTCCTAAAATATACGCTTCCTTTCCAAATATAAATAGAGTCTTAATGGAGCGTATCCAAGAACCAACCATTACCCCTCAAATCGCAAAACAACATCCCCATAAGATTGGGGAAAATCTGAAAAAGTTTCATGAAATCCCTTTATATGAAGAAAGAGGAAAAAGCTTTAGAAGCTTTAATTCTACAAGATGGGAAGAAATTAAAAGCTGGTATGATGCTCAAAAACGTCTAGGCAAACCGATCCATCCTAAATTAGAGGCTCTTGTTAAAGACGGGGGCAAAGCGATGGAAATTTTTGAAAAAGAGATGGGAAAGCTGCAAAAAATGCCTTCAAGCCGGCTAGCCAATATTCATACTGATCTACATGCACGCAATTGCTTTTGGAGAAATAATGGGATTATTTTAATCGACTTAGAAGACACCTCTCATGGAGAATCTTTATTTGATGTAGCTTCTGTAGCTATTTTCCAAGGCTTCGACCAAAGAGAAGAACTCGAACTTTTAAAAGGCTATTTCGGTAGAGAGCCAACAGAGGCTGAGTTACGAGAATACTTTCAGCTTAAAAAAATACGCTGGGCTTACACCTGTATTGGAAACATAGTATGGATAGCCCGTATATGGAAGAACAATATCGAAGAAAGAAAACCGGAACTGGATAAAATCGAACAACCAACACAAAGTTTTGGTGCGTATATGCAAGCTTTTGCAACGGAAGGATGGAGCCCTTCATTAGAGTTTTTTGTAAATGTTGCGCGTCTTGCCCTTAAAGAAGCAAAAGCCTAGAGGGTATTGATTCAATATCCCCTAGTTTACTATTAATCCTTGGTTTTTCTACCCAATCCAAGGATTGTTCCTTGTTAAATCAAAAAAAGCAGGTTAATTTTTTGAGAAATGCTCCTCTATTTGTGTGCATAAGACAAAAATTAGAAGTGAAGGGAGGGGTGGTTTTGGGATATATTTTCTATACGAAAATGGAGATGGAGAGACACGTTCAGAACTTTTGATTGGGGAAAATTAAAGCTATAGAGTAGTTTAAACTTTTCGAAGGGCCCATGAAAAAGTCTGTTGTGTACACTACATCCCGAGCACGCTTGCAACGAGTTAACAGCTCGAAAAGTAAGGGTTTGAATTGGCTTTTTCTTCCTGGGGGACCAGGGCTTGGCTCAGAGTCTTTACTTTCTTTAATCGATATTCTTAACTTGCCTGGTATTCTTTGGGTACTGGATCTTCCCGGAGATGGGTCTAACATAACCTCTAACAATGCGGACTCTTTTAGTAGGTGGCCGAAGGCTCTTGTTGAAGCTATAAGTCAATTTAATCAAGTAATCTTGGTGGCCCACTCTACGGGAGGTATGTATGCGCTTTCTTTACCAGAATTAGAGGGGCTTTTGAAAGGTCTTGTTTTACTCGATTGTGCGCCTAGTGCAATATGGCAAGCTTCTTTTGCAGAAGTGGTAAAAAAAATTCCTGTAACGGGTATAGAACTTATTCAAGAAAAATATGAAAAAAATCCGAACAATCAAAATTTAAAAGAGCTTACGCTTGCCTCAGCCCCCTATCTATTTACCCAGAAAGGACTAACGTCTGGATTAGAGTTATTGCGGACGCTTCCATACAATTATGAAACATGTCAATGGTCAGCCGCACATTTTGACCAAACCTATGACGCTAAGTGGATACCTAAAACCATTCCCACGCTGATTTTATCGGGGGAAGAAGATTTTTTGACTCCCTTGCAATTATTTCAGGATGATAAGAGATTTCACAGAGAAAACATCAATTTTCAATCGATCAAGGAAGCTGGCCACTTTCCTTGGATTGAAAATCCGGCAGCAGTTGCAAGGGCATTTAGTATGTACGCCGACTCACTTAAGAAATAAATCACCCAAAATAGGGTAGTATGCATTTCGTTATATCAGAAAAGCTCAGCTAGTTTATTCTTTAACCTTTTTACATTCAATGTTATGTAAAAATTAATCGACAGGTCGATTAAAGGTTGGTTATGGGGGGATGGGGCGAGCTAAAGAATCCTTGCAAGACCGGTAGCTATAGTTGAGCAAAAATGGCTACGCTGTCATCCTAAGGCGTTCCCTTGATGAATCACAAAAATGTGGCAATATCAGGGCAAAGATCTATAAAAAAGAAGCTTAGAATCTAAAACTTAAGGTAGAATCTTCCCTATATTAGGATAAAATTAGGGTAAAAAATGGCTTTACCTCCGGTTATTATTTTTGAAAGGCACTGGGAAGAACTTCCCAAGAAAGTAGTATATACATCTTTAACAGACCTTTCTGCATATGGATACACGCACCTTTGCATAGAAGCTCCGCATAATTTGACCTCGGAAGAGATAGTAGAAGGACATAGATCTCAGCTGCAAATAGATTGTGATTTAGAAATAGGGGTAAAATCTGATCTAGAAAAAGTGGGGATAAAAGTAGAGAAATTAAGCGATAAAAGCTTTCCTCTTTTATGCTGTCTTTTTTGTTATTTTGTATCGAGCAGGAGGTATATGGAAGTTGCTGAAAGAATTAAGCAACTTCCCGCCTCACGTATTTTAGCGGATATTTTTACAAAATCGAGAGAACTCTCTATATCTGTAAAGGGAGTTGATATAAGTAGTAATTACGACGAGATGATCTCGAAAGATCTCTCGGAAAGAATGCCTGCTATAGAAGATCTTGAAGAAAACCGCATTACAACCATGTTTCAAAATTTATTAAAACAGCAAGAAAAGGGAGGCTTCCTCTTTCTTTGCGGAGCTTTTCATGCAAATAGGCTAATAAGGGAGTTTGAAGAAGCAGGAATTTTTGCTTTGTTTTATTTTCCCCACTCATCGGCAAGCTATTTAGGAGATATAAATCAGAATGAGGTAGAAGAGCTTTGTGAAAGTGGTCCTTTAAGGAGGTATACCCATCTTTTGTCTCAAGAAAACAGTAAAAGATTTTCTGAAAGAATACTCGCCGATATCACTCGTAACATAAGATACGAGAAGCCTTTTCCCCACGTTAGTACCCAGACCTATTTGTTAAATAACTATTTTAAGGAAGAGTTGTTTCAAGTTTTTCTAAGAAAAGATGGCTTTGCCGATGCTTTGGTAGATATAGAAAAATGGGAAACGTATTCTGAAAATATCCAAAAAACCTTGCAAGAAGTGGGCATAAAAACCCATAGCACTTTTGTGCAAAACAAGAAGCACCTAGCTATTTTTAAAATAAACGAATCAAGCGTTTTCCAAAAGATTCGTAATATAGTTTTTATGAAAAAAAATAGGGATAAAAATTAGTCTGGCTTTATTCGATATCGAAAGGGGGTTTTGCTGGTGGAGATGACAATTCTGTAACCATGTTTCCTACGAGATCCGGGATATCCGTAAAGAACTTTATAATAGTATCTTTAGGAGCATTCTTGCTGTAAACCCTTCGGGCAATTTGGTAACTTACAATTCCTTTAGGAGCTTTGGAATAAACAAAAACGTTATGTTCAAAAAAAGGTTGTTCTACTGGAGTTTGAAAGCTAGAAATAACGAAATCAACTGCAATAGAGGAGTCTTCAGCATTTTTAAAGACTCTCCCGTTAGCTACTATATCGCCTTCTTTCTTCTTTTTAGCAAGATTATCCATAATTCCTTGGGCTATAGATAGGAGATTAGCATTTTTTTCCGGAGAAAATCTAACAGCGAATAAAAGTTCCCAATCATCCCAACTGTTTGTTGTGGGAATATATTCCGCTATGAACCCTTTTTGTTCATCTCCTTCATAGTGTTTTAGGGTCAATTCCTGTCCCATAACTACTACTTTTTCAGGCATTTCATGGGCCCAGGAAACGGTGGTGAGACCAAGTATAAAAATCCAGATCATTATTTTACTCAATTTACTCTCCTTAAAATAGTAATTTTTACCATTGAGCCAAATATCCGAGCCATTCAGAAACAGCCAAAAGGTTATGCTCGGACAGTCTATACAGAAGTCTTCTTTATTTCCAATAAAACCCCCCACCTATACCAGATTTAAAGATTCGGAACTCATTTTTGGAGAGGGGAATATTTTCTTGGGGAAAAAGACTTAAATACAGAGGATACCGTGCATGATCTTTTATCTTCTTTCTATAGACGAAGAAGAGAGAGGAAAAACTCCCAAGTTGTTTGCTTAGCAAACAGTGTTGAAAAAAATAGCTCTTCCCATTTTGGTTATCAAAAAAAATTTACCTATTTTTGGGAAACTTTGTTGTGTTTTTTATTTGTTCGATCTAAAATAACCGCCATTTAAATATAAGGAGTTTTTTATGTCAGGTGATGTTGTTAATCCTAGTAATCGTAGTGATCCTAGTGTTTTTTTTGGAGTTTATGAAGCTGTCTCTCATTATTCAGGGTTTAACTTTGGTTGTAAATTAGTGAACAAGGTGACAACGGCTTTTCAAAGAGTAATGTTAACCCAGTTTTCTATACTTCCTGTTCTATCAAAATCAAATGATAGTGAGCAGCGAGTTTGTGAGCTTTTGAAAACAATGTTTATTTCCTATGGTATGATCTCTGATGGGGTTCATCCTGAAGTTTTAGAGCCTAGAAAGGCAAGGAATTTAACAGAAATGGCACAAATGTTAAGTGAAGAAGATATGCAGACTTTTCTGTCAGAAAAAAGTTTAGAGTGTTTGATCGATTTTGATTTAGTTTTCGTAGATTACAAAGGGATTGGAAGTGAAAGTGTGTATCAAAAACTTTTGAATTTGAATAAACAGATGGGAGGTAAGGGTTCCGCTCATTATTATTTTTTTGAAAAGGTAATTCGAAAAGATGCTCCAGCTGTAAAATGGGATCAGAATCCTATAGCATTGATAGAAAAAGTTAAGAATCTTAGTGGAATTAGTTCTATACTCACCTCTAGAAATGAAAATGACAAAAAACAAGTTACAAAGAAACATATTCAAGATATTGAACTAGGTGGTTTCTTCAATGAAAAAAATACCTACATGCAGCCGGAAGTTAAGGTAGTCAGTTTATGGCCTCCTTCTATAGAAACGGTTCGCGTAACACAAAAGGACCATGCTTACTTGTTTAATAAAGCAAGAGGAGGGATCTATTCTGTGGCTCAAGCAATTCTTTTTGTGGATGATAAGGAAAAATATTGTCAGGATATGCAGAAATCAACCCTTATTGGAGATAGGGTAAGGACTTTTCATTATGATCCAAATCCTGTAGAAGGCCAGGGTAATAATGAGGTTGTATTTACAAAAGAAGAAATAAAAAGCATTCAGGAATATGCTACAAAAAACTATTTGGATAAAGATGGTTCAATAACTTTAGATGAGATAGAAAGCATAGGGGTAGACAGTGATCAAAAAAATAGAGAAGTACGAGATCTATTCATGAAGATGGCAGCTATTTCTGGGCATCCTTTTATAACCAAAGTAGTAGAAGACAAAAACCAGGAAGGATCTTCTTGGGGGCTCTTTAAAGTGATTTCTTATGTACGTTCATTCTTTGGTGGAGTTAAGAAAGAAGCTTAAACAGCGATAAAAGCGTAAGTAGAGCAAAAAGGAGGGATTTTTATCCCTCCTTTTTTGTTTCACCAGGGAAGAATATCTCCTGAAAAGCTCCAAAAAAGTCCTGTAGTGGATAAAGAGAGACTTTCTATTCTTTCTAACATTCCTTTTACAGATTCTTCCGGCTTGATATGACCTTTGTTTTCGGTCATATCAGTTTTTACGTAGCCGGGGTGCAAAATAGTGAGAGCTATCTCTTCTTCTTTTAAATAAAAAGAGAGACTACGAAAGGCCATATTTAGAGCACACTTGGACATTCTGTATCCATAGAGGCCTTTTCCTTCAATTTTACTTCCTATGGATCCTGCTCTACTAGAGACTACGGCAATTTTAGAACCTTTCGATAAAAGAGGTTTTAGAGCTTCTATTACTTTTAAAGGGCCGAGCGCGTTTACCTCAAATTGTTTTACGAGGTTTTCGTAGGATAGTTGGGGGTAAGTATCTCTGATTAGGATGCCCGCATTGATAATCAAAAGATCTAAAGAGGGGAGTTTTTTAGCAAGATCTTGTAGACAGGCAAGATCGGTCATTTCTATGCCGGTAAAAAGGGTAGTTTGTAGCTTTTGAAGCTCTTTAGAAGGTGTTCTACAGGTTGCAAAGACAGAATAGTTTTTTTCTAGCTGCTTACAAAACTCCAGCCCAATTCCTCTATTCGCGCCCAGTACAAGTACCCTCTTCATAAGGGGGCAGTCTACCCTTTTCTTTTTTTTTCGTAAAACTCTAACCAAGATTTAGGGTAATCAGATGCTTTAGAGGGAATAATCCCAAAAAGAAGTAGTAAAAGAGCAAAGACTAAAAAGCTTTGACTTGAGGGGTAAAAAAGGGTCTTTTTTTCTAGGATAACTATCCCGATTAGCAAGCAGGCTATAAGGAGGTTGCCAAGGTGCATTCTTCCCATTTTGGGAAAAAAAGAGAGTGTAGAGAAAAGAACAACCAGACAGGAGAATAAAATAGGATAAAAAACAGAGGGAGCTTTTAACATCCAAGGGGAAACAAAAAAGAAAAATGCTAAAAAAAGCTCAGAAATCCTCGCCCACATAGGGAGTCCTATATTTTTTTTCGTACCGTTTTCTGTAGATTTTTTTTCCAGCCTCAAAGGCCTCTTCCGAGGCTCTTCCTAAAAAGGTATTCCACAGAATTCTTATTGATTTTGATGTTGTATATACCTCAAAAAGATAAAGGCAGCAAGAGATCACTTCATCATAGGCATACAGAATCAAGATTAAAGAAATCACAGCGGAGACTAAACATAAAAAACACCAACTGCCTACGACAGTTCCTTGTAAAATGACAAGAATAAAACTGACAATCCCTAAAGGGATTACAGTAAAACCAAATAAGATTACAAGCCAAGGTCTACATTGCCATCTTTTAGTAGAGCCTGCTAAAGCATACAGAATATCCCCTAGGTAAGCTAAAGCCCCCAATGTTGCATCGGGGAGTAAAATCCAACTTGTAATGGTATGGGATACATCGGACAAAAGGACGTTTTTGGTTCCCTCATCAAAGATAGGATCCCAAACAGTTTTTAATATACCCCACTGAAAAAGAGCTAAGTAAATAGAGATGAAAAAAGCAATGCTTCCTATAAAAGCTACGGAAACTCTTTGGCTCCAAGCAGAAGGATTATATTTCCAGGGCTTTACCTCTTCTTTTTCCATTAGCTTACGGAGAGTTCATCTCCTTCAATTTTGATTTCAACCCAAGGGCTTTTTTCTTTTATGGTTACTTTTTTTCGGAAAGTAGCTTCTCTAGAAAAACCCGTTTTTGTCTTTAAAAGACCCCATTCTACTATATAAGTACCGGGAGAGAGACTTGTATGGTAGTTTGCTCTTAAAGGAGACCCTTTTCTCAAGGCGATCTTGTTTCTGTCAAAAAATACATAGCTTATCCGCTCTGCTTTATTGTCTTTACCGTCTCTTATTGTGAGATGCACTTTTACTTTATGGTTATACCCGGGATTTAAAGAAGGGAGAGAGGTGTGGGAGCTTTTAGAGGCATGTAAAGAGCCATTTTCTAGTATTTCTGTTGTTACAAAAACGGCGAAAATCCCAAAAGAGATAGAGCAGCAAACTAAAAAGTTTTTAAAAATTTTTCGAAAGTCCATGTTTCTTCCTTTTTTTTTCATAGAATCAAAAGGTTTTTTTTTCTACAAGGAAAAGAACAATTATTCTTGGCAAAAAAAGAGCTTTAGATGAAAAAAAGAGAAAAAGGAGCGTACCCTTTATGAACCTTATAGCACTTTGTGGTTTATTCTTTGCTTTTTGGGGTAAAGCCCCTGAAATTCAGGTGGTTCCTGTTTCAAACGCCCCCTCATCCTCTTCTCAGGAATTAGAAATTGTGTTGCCGGAGAAAGAGGAAGTTTTACAAGAGGGCCCCATTTATCTGCAGTTTCGAGTAGATGGATTTTCTTTAGGAACTATACCAGACTTAGAAAGAGCAAAAGAGCTTGTAAATGCGAAAAAAGGGCAATCCATCCGAATCATAATCGATGAAAAACATACCCTTTCCTATGCAGGGCCCTCTATTGCTCCTTTTGATGAAGACGGAAACTACTACCAAGCAAACTCCAGAATAAAGCTCCCCTTTTCTTTGGAAAAAGGAGAACATATCATAAGGGCTTTTTTGGTCCGCTCTTTCGGTGAGAGCATAAAAGGAGATGATACGTTTTCTATGAGGCAGTTTTTTGTAAAAGAAAAAAGGATCAATAAAGAGCTGCCTGACTTAAAAGAGCCTATTTTAACCTATAATCAACCCGCGCCTTCTTTTCCTTTCTCAGAAAAAAAACCGGTTCTTTTAGATTTTTATCTTTCTAACTGTGAAATTTCTAAAGATGGATACCAGGTAAAGGTAATTATAGATGATAAAGAGGTCCGCTTTTTAACGGACTGGAACCCTTATTATATATATGGTCTTACTAAGGGAAGTCATACCGTTCAGATAGAGCTTCTGGATGAAAATAAAAGGTTGGTGGGAGGGGCTTTCAATCGGATCAAAAAACAAATCTGGGTGAACTAAGCGTACAGATCTTGTGAAAGGGTTTTCGAGATGGTTTCTAATAAAACATTGGAGTTTTCAGGAAGGGTTACTCTTTGAATAAAGCCTAATGTGCTTATTTCATAAGTGTTTAACTCTGAAAGGGTAAGATTTCCGGAAGGGAAGTCAATTTTATTTACTTCTTGTAAAACCCTTTTCTTTAAGTCAGGATTTGTAGTGCTTAAAATAATAAGGCAATATCTAGGTAGAATTTCTGTTTTTAAAAAATAGGGAGAAGAAGAAAAGTCTTTTTCCAGGGCTTCTAAAAGCATAAGGAAAAGGGTTTTTAAAATTTTGGTTTCCAAAATGCTTTGCATGAAAGCAGGTTTTAAAGAGTAGAAAAAGTTTTCTAGTAAAAATTCATTTTCCTTTTCCCCCTTTAAAAGACACTCTCGTAAAGAGTCTAGGGCCTCATTTTGCTTGATGATCATTCCACCATTAAAGTCCCGAAACTCCCCCAAGGAGCTAGTTAGAATCTGAGCTATATGTTGTCTTGCTCTTTGTAAGTCCAAAGAAAAATCTTTTCTAAAAAAAGGGTGCTTTTTTAAGAAAAGATGAAAAACCCCCACTTCTTTAGGATATTGTTTGACGTAACCCACTTTTTTTAGCTCATCTAAAGAAAAGCGGATCCCTACATTTTTTAAAAGATCTGCTAAAGAGAGGCTCTTTGGTTTTAATACCCTAGCTAAAATTACCTGGAAAGAGAGT
Organism: uncultured bacterium; assembly: GCA_964351495.1. Taxonomy (GTDB): domain Bacteria; phylum Chlamydiota; class Chlamydiia; order Chlamydiales; family SM23-39; genus CAYGOC01. The sequence continues at coordinate 88,176 of CAYGOC010000003.1, read as the reverse complement.
TCCTCATCATTTTGTCTATCATAGGAGATGATGGCTTGAGGAAGGTCTCTTGAATATTTTAACTGTTTGCTTAGAAGGACCATGTTTCTCATGAGCTCTTCTTCGTTTCTAGGCATGAAAATAGGATGAATTACACTTTCTATGCGAGATTTGATCTCTTTAGGAAGCTGTTTTTTTAGCTTTCGAATTTCTTCTATAGAGAGCATGGGTTTTTCTACTTCTAAATAAAAAGAACGAACCTTTTCATCACTTCTTCCCTGTACATAGGAGTCTTTCACTAAAGAGATAGAAGGTAAAATTGCTTGTATCGCCTCCAAAATGTGCTTTTTTTCAAATCGCTCCGTTTCCCTAATAAAGTAGAGGGTAATGAGCACCCCCAATACTTTAGAAGAGAGATAAGTTGTTTGCAGCAGCTTGACACTTAAGTGTCTTTCTATAGGCTCTTTTTCTAAAGAGGCTAGGATATTTTTTTTGAAAAGATATTGATAGGCGATTACCCGGCTTACATGTCTAGGGTCTCTACTGGCTGTAAACTTATCTCGAAATAAGGACATAAAGTTGCGAATTTCAAAAAAGACATCACGGTCGAAGGTCTTAGGTCTGGTATTAACCAAGTAAGAGATGTTTTTCTTAATTTCCCGAAATTTTTCTTCTGCAGAAAGCTTGATTAAAAACTGCTGCATTTGATCATAGATGTTGCTGTCTTTAATTTTTTCCGGACTGTTGATCAAAGACTCAATGTGGTCTTGGATCATGACGGTTTTTTGTCTCAAAGAAAGAGATTTTAAGGAGACAATATAGCGAGCATAATAAACCGCTAATATATTGATCTTGATCTCATTTAATAGTTTCGGCAAGTTTTTCTTGATAATTTCAAGCTCCAAAGGATCAGAAATACGCAAAAACTTCTCACAAAAAAACAAAGAATGTTTTTCATACTTCACAAATCGAAAAGAAAGAGATCTGCCTCCTACTAAAGATAGCTGTTTTCCGGGAATAAGCCATCTGCTTAACATATCAGAAAAATACCTACCAAATCCGTCGGTATAGTCAGAAGGGCATAAAGCACAAACAGAAAAGGTAGAGGGACTCTTAGTCAAAGGAGAATGAGAAAACAGGGGAAGCATCTTATACAGATCAGACAGAAGATGTCTTAGTTTTTTTTCCTCAGTAGACTCTAGTAGTTCTTTCAAAAGAGCGGGGGGAAGAAGGTCATTTAAAACAGTCTCTATCGAGCCTAAAAAAGAGTCAAAAGAACCATCTTCCGGATCGACAAAATTAGGACGAATTTTTAAAGGGCCTGTTTTAAGAGAGGCGCCCTTAGAAGAAAAAATCTCAATGCTCATGCGGCGCCACTTTTATAAAATCAAATCGAAGCTCTCCATTAGGAGCAATTTGTAAATTACTAACATGGGGTTTCATTAAAAAACCGTAGTTAAAATGATATAAGGGAGCTAAAGGAAGCTCTTCCATGAAGAGCTTCTCTGCTTCTTCTAAAATTTCTTTCCTTTTTTCTAAGGAGAATTCGCTTGAAGAGGCATCTAGAAGTTCTATATAGTGCGCATTTTCCCAGGCGGAATAATTTTTAGGGTTATTTCGGTATTTAAAGCGGTCTAAAATATTAATAGGATCTGCAAACTGCGCAAGCCATCCTCCTACTGCAATGTCAAAGTTTTTTTTATGGAGCCTTTCCATGCAGGAAGCGTAGTCAAGCTGGTTTATAGGGATAAAAATTCCTAAAACCTCTTTCCATCTGTTTTGTACGGCTTCTACAACCGATTTTTCATGAAGAGCTCCGCAGACTAGCTCAAACTTTTCAAAGTCAGAAGGTTTCATATTAAGCTCTTGTAACCCTTCAGCAAAAAACTTTCTGGCTAATTCTATGTTGTTATTCGGAACAAGGTTTTTATTTTCTCCTTGCATTAGGTTAGGGGGAATACACCTTGTTCCTGCTATTTCACTTCCTTTGGTAATTTTTTCTACTAAAGCTGTCCGGTCAATAGCATAAGAGAAAGCTTTTCGAATACTCAGGTTATTAAAGGGGCGCTTTTGGGTGTTAAATGCGATAAAAGAGGTTCCTGCAGTCGGTTGAGAAAAATAATCAGGGCGACAGTTTACCTTTGAGATGATCTCTTGGGGAATAGGGCAAGTTTTGGTTCCAAGCCAGTCTAGCTCTCCTCTTTCATACATCTGAAAGGCAGTATTGGGATCGTATAAAATAGGAATAGAAATCTCTTTTAATTCTACCTTATCGTGTTTCCAGTGAAGGTCATTCTTCTCTACTAGAATTAGCTCATTTTCCTTGTACTGGGTGATTTTAAAGGGACCGGAAAAAGGAATTTCTTTTTTCGAAGACTCCCAGTTTTTTTTTCCTTCTACGTAATGCTTAGGGATGGCAAATAAATTGCAAAACCCGGCCAAGTGAGGAAAATAAGGAGTGGGACCTTCTAATTCTACGACTAAAGTTTTTTTCCCCTTAGCAAAAACCCCTAAAGAATCAAGAGGAAGCTCTTTTTTGGTAATTCTTTCTGCGTTCCTTATAGGAGCAAAAAGGGAAGCACAAAGACAGGGAAAAGAAGGGTCTAAAGCGGTTTTCCAGGTATACACAAAATCTTCCGCTGTTATGGGGATCCCGTCAGACCAAAAAGCATCTTCGCGAATATGAAAAGTGTAGATTTTCCCATCTTTTGACACCTCATAAGACTCGGCTAGAGAACCAACAACAGAGCCGTCGGGAAGAGTGCGAGTAAGGCCGTCAAAGACTAAAAATATAAGACAAGAAGAAACAATATCCCCGTTTTTTCTAGGATCTAACGTTTTCGGATTGGAGTTAAATCCAAACCGAAGGTGTTTTTTTGTGCAAGTGGGATCTTCTTTTCTTTGACAGCTAAAAGTGGCGAACAAAACCATAGCAAGAAGGAAGGGTTTGGTTAAAAAAAAACGCATAAAAAAAACCTCAGCAGAAAAAGTTTCTGACCTTTTATAAAAGTGGGGGTCATTAAAACAAAAGAACTCTTTTTTGTTAAATACTTTTAAAGATTTTACTTGGGAATTTTTAAGATTTTAGGTGTGTTTTCGGGAGGTTCCTTAGAAATTTGTTAAATTAAAAAAACTTTTGAACTGCTTTTTAGTTCAAGGGGGGCTTTTCTTCTTCTTGTCTTGGGTCTAGCTCTCCTACTAAAGGAGACGTTCTGGGAATATTGGTAAAGGGAAGTTTTTCACTAGAGGGAACAGCCGGTTTTTGAAATATTCTAAGAAGGGCAATGATCCCTAATAATATTGATACAAGAGCAAAGTAGTAGTAGAGTCCTCTTGCTGCAAAAAGCTTCATCATAAAAGGGGCTAATAAAGGTCCCAAAACAGCCCCTACTCCATAAGCTAACAGGAGAATTCCTGTTACTCCTACTAAATCCTTTGGTTTGAAAAAATCGCAAGCATGAGAAATGCTTAAAGGATACAAAGTAAACGAAAAGCCTCCAAATAAAGTAGTAGATATCAGTAGTAAAGTGGGGAAGCTATGCCCTGTGAAAGCAATAAGAAGAGCAAAAATAGCTGCAGCAAAGCTGGCAAAAACAATGATGATTCTACGGTCTTTTTTATCAGATAAAAATCCAAGAGGCCACTGCAATAGTAGTCCTCCAAAAAGGGAGAGTCCCATAAAGGTAGCTATCTCTTGCAAGTTCATACCAATTTCTTCAGCGTATAAGGGAGTCAAACCATAAAGAGCGGAAAGAATCAAGCCGGATAAAAAAGCTCCCCAAAATCCTAGAGGGGAGGCTTTTATGATCTTTTTTAGACTCAAAAAAGAGTGCCCTTCTAATGCCGGTTCTTTATTTTTGGTAAGAGTTAAAGGAATAATAGAAAGGGTGGAAAGGGCGCTTATCAAAGCAAAAAGAACAAAGCTAGAGGGGGGCGCTATATCTAGTAAAAATTGACCTGCTGCGGACGATCCATATAAAGAAATCATATAAAGAGAAAGGATGCCCCCCCTGGTTTTTTCAGAACTGGTTACTAAAAGCCAGCTTTCTATTGAAACAAAAAGGCCTGCTAAGCAGAGTCCTCCTAAAAAACGGAATAAAACCCAAAGCCAAGGATCTACAAAAAATCCCATTAACATGCTTATAACAGCCGTAAAAGCAGCCAAAGCAGAATAGGCGCGGATATGCCCCACCTTCATGATAAATCTTTCCACACGAAAGCAACCCAGGAAAAGGCCTGCATAGTAGGCGGCAGTGACAATCCCTATAATGAAAGAGTCTACTCTTTCTTCCCGAAGCCTTAAAGAAACTAAAGTCATAAAAAGGCCGCTTCCTATCATCAATATGATGAGGCTCATTATGGGGGCGATTACCTTTTTCACGGTATTGATCATATTTTCTTATATGGATCATGGAAAATATTCTGACAAGGGCTCTTTTGTTTTTTTCGCTTGGAGTTTTTGGGAAAATAGATATGATGTGCCAAAAAGGAAGGGGCTCGTTTTTTATGCCAGAGAAGTTAAAATCTTTTCTGAATTTTGCAGAAGCTTTGGACAACTTATCTATTTTACCGGAAGCCGATGTAGAGGATCCTTATAGAATAGGGGTGTTAAATGATCGTAAGATTGTAATTCAAGAAGAAGAAGCTTCTTATCCGGGAGCTATTTGGCTTACCTCAAATAGCGCTCAAGATTTTTTGACCTTGGCTAAAAAATGTTTTCAGGCCATGTACGCCTACCTTTTAAATTTAGAAGAAGAGGAAGGAATCGATTGGGAAAACCAGAACACCACAAGGGGACTCAAGGCTTTAATTACACTCTCTTTAGAAGCAGCTCTGAAAATAGATGCTATTATAGAAAAAATAGATCCAAAACTAGGAAAAAGAGCCCTTTCTTCTTCGGAAGAGTATATCGAGTTTTCTTCTCTTTATGAAGAACGCTTTGCAGAAGAGCACCCGGAAATTATGCAAGGGGATAAGGCTTGGTCTAAAGAGTGGCTCGAACATAGAAACTTTTTACTCTATGAAATGAGTCAAAAAGGGCTTAAAGACTTTGAGACGGTAAAACGAGACCAAGAATATGAGCTTTTTTATTTAAAAACAGAAGAAGGAAGACCCTTTTTTCACCCCCATTTAATGCGTAATATCAAACTAGTTTGGGATATTTCTGAGCTAGAATCTCCTATGGAAGAGGACCCCTTACTCATTTTAGCAGATCTAAAAGATAAGCAAACGCTCTCTTTAGGAATTCAAATCTTAAAAAAGACGGAAGAGTATATCAAAGCCTTTTATGAGATGAAAATTAGAAGGAAGTCCAACTCTTTTATCCAAGCGTTAAATAAGTCCGTTATGGCTTTGATGCTAGCTGCTGATTCAAAACACCTTTTAGAGAATCAGTCCAGAAAAAGAGCAGTTCAATATTTTCATGACTTTCGTCTTTTTCTACAAGAAGCACTTTTCTCTCATGAGTATGGCAAGTGGATAGCTTATCCCCCCGGTGAAGAAGATAAAGAGGCTCGATTTTTGATAAAAATGGTGCATAAACTATGTGAGGCTCTTTTTGTTTCTGAGTTTGGCATAAAAAAAGAGATTTTAGGCCTTATCCATAGGATAGCTAGGAAAGGAGAAGAGGCCTTTTTGAAAGAAAAAAAAGCAAAAGCTTCCTCTTTTTTAGAAAAATCGATCCAAGAAAATGAGTATATAAGCTACCTTCTCTCTTTTTATCCTAGCGGTCCGCTTCTTAAGATTTTGGATGTGATTCGAGGAGATGATCAAGATCACGAAGATTTCTTCTCTCCTCTTTTACAGGATAACTTTCCTTTTCATCTGTATTCTATTTCCTTAGGAAAAAAAGAGGTTTTTGTTTTAAGGATACCTTCTCCTACGTATCAAAAAACGATAGATAAGGTCAGTCTTGTGAAAGAGTTTATTGGTTTTTTGCGGTCGTATGCAGAGGATAAAAAGACGCATCTTTTAATTAACCTGCAAGATCGCACTTCTTGGAGAGAAAGGGGTAGGTCCCTTGCTTTAGAGAGGTTGGAACATCAGGCAGAGTTTCACGCAAGTTTTTTTGTGGTGGGTTTTTCGAAGGATTCAGACTTTTATCAGCAAAAACAAGAATATAGAGATCTTAAAGAGGCTTCTTCTTTTATAGACATCTTTGTAAAGCAGCTAGAAAACCCAGAGGAATTTGGGTTTTATATTTCCTCTAAAATAGCCTCGTATCTTCTTCCTTTTGCAAAAAAGCTTTTTAGGAAAATACATGAGCACTTTTTCTCCGGGAAAAAAGAGTTAGAAAGGCAAGAAAGACAAGATTTTATTGAAATAGCCTATCAGTTTTTGTTTTGTAAAATTCTAGAAGAAGAAAAAGTAGACTCCCTTAGCTTTACTTGTAAAGATGCCTTAGATGTAGGACAGGCAGAGGCGTTTCTCTTTTTTGCCTTTTTGGAGTGCTTACAAGGGGAGAGTTTGGAAACGCATACAGAAACAACGCATCTTCTTCTTTACGCAGCCTCTTTAATGATACGAGAAAGAGGGATTGACTCAGAAAGATTACATAGAGCGCTATCTAGCTTAGGGATTTTAGAAAAAAACCGGGGAGCCTTAAAAAAGCTTTTTTCAGAGCTCTATGCGAAAGACTTTTTTGTAAAAGTCTAAAAAGGATTCATCCCGGCTTCTGTTAATTCATTCCATCCTTCTGATGCAAGGGAGTGGGGGTTTTCTACTAGATAGTTCCCTACGCTTCTTTGAAAAGAAGAAAAGGAAGGGAGAGAAGAAGGCTCTTCTGGTGGAAGATTTTGTGTTAACCAGTTTCCTATTTTTCTTGAGATGTAATTTACAATACGTCGAGGTAAAAATACTTTTTCTTTTTTTTCTTGTATCCCGTGAAGGTGATCTTTTGTTTTAGAAGACAAATTATCTATATGGTTAGAAACTCTTACAAGTTTGTTAAAGGCGTTTTCAAAAGCTTCTGATTTTATAAGATCTATAGAAAGAGCTCCTATCAATTGATTTGTTTCTCCTCCTATCTCTTCTGAGGTTAATGCTTGTTGCATTCTTTTTGTTGTATAAAGAGTCTGTACTAACCTTACCGCTTGTTTTTGGATGTACGCATCTGTTTCCGGAGGATTTTTTACAGGAGATAAGCTAAACAGAAGAGATTCCATTATTTTATGGGTTAACGCTTTTTCCAAAGCTTTACGGGTTTCTTCTGTTTCTCCTTCTTTTATGAAGGGAGGCTGCAGCAACTCTTGTGCTTTTTCTAAAGCAGAAGCGTAAATCACGTTTCCTAAATTTACCTGTTCTGCGCCTGCTTTAAGAGAAATCTTTTTAAATGTACTAATGTTTTTAAGAACAGTAGGATGTCCTAAAATGGTCTTATTCAAGCTGTTAATTAATTTTTCTTTTTCTTCTTCTGATACTTCCGGAATCATGCCCTGTTCATAGTCTTGTATTATATCAGAAACGCTTTCCATGGTTCTTCCTATAAAGACCCGAAGCATTGTGGGATCCAATACCGTTTCTATAACGTTATCTACTACGGAAAAAACTGCAGAAGAGAGGAAGCGTTTTATGAAATTCACAACAGTGGTAACGATGTAGTCGATAGGAGACTTCATAAATTCAGTTTTAGGATCTAATCTTACAAGGTTTTGTTTTAATTTAAAAACCATCTTAGGAGCAGTTTCCATCTGCTCAACAATTTTTTTAGCGAAAATTTCTTCTGCTTTTCGTATTAATTCTTCAGATGCTTGATCAAGAAGTTCTTTCCCTTTTTCTAATAAACGAGAACCATGATCTACTACTTGAGAAACAAAAGCTTTTGCAGCATCCGTAACTTCTTCTGAGGTGTCCATATTGGCGTAAGGATGGCTTTCTAAAACTTGTTCGATACGCTCTCTTTCTTGTTCTCTTTCTTCCGGGCTAAGTTCTTTAGTTTCTATAGGGATCAGTCTAGCCACATTTCGAGCTTTATTGAAGACTTCCCAAGCACCTACTCTTGCCAGGTTTTTAGAAAGGGTAAAAAAAGAAGAAGCGGCCGTAGGACTTTCTTCCTCAAATTCTAAAACAAAAACTTTTAAGGTTGTAAGAAGAGCTATAAATATTTCTTCTGATTCTGCTCTTTGTATATTTTGTAAAGCTTCTATAAAAGCAGTAGGATCTTCATTGTATAGCTTTATAAATTGGGATAAAGAGGGTTTATCTCCGGCTAAATTCCGCATATCTAGATAAATCTCTTGGAAATTATTAAAGAAAGAACGATCGGTTTTTAGATTTTCTAAAAAGGAGAAAGCTTCTCCTTTTTCAAAAAGATCTAAAAAAGCCTTTCTCTCTGAAAGAGGTAAAGATCGTGACCATTGAAAAAAAGCATATTCTCCGGAGCTTTCAAAACAAGCAAGCTCTTCCCTAGAAAGGATCTGTAAAGAGTGGGGTGTTTGCCTTATTTTGGCAAGCTCTTCAAAAGCCCATTCTGCCATCTCATCGTCTACTTCAGCAGACCTTCTTGAAGCCCACTCACGCATTCCGTTAAAAGAACTAGTAATAGAAGAAAACATATACACTTCCTTTAATAACAAATTAATTAAACAAATCGTATATATTATAATTAATAATTTTGTTTATGTAAAGAAAATTAATTAGTAATTATTTATTAAAATTTTAATTATATAATTAAACAAATCAGTGGTAAAAAAATCTTTTACCCTTTATCACGGGAAAAAAGGGGTAAAAATGGCGCTTTTTTCTAGGAGGTTTTTCTTATTAGTTTGCTTTTTAGGGCTTTATGATTTTTTAGGGGCCCTCCCGAAGGGGGCAGAGCCTGTTTTTGGAAGAGCCGATATAGAGAAAAAAGGAGGCGCTTTAGAGATTACAACCAGCGAAAAAGCATTTATCCAATGGAAAGAATTTTCTTTAGAAAAAGGGGAAAAAATCCACTTTTTGCAACCCAATAGCCACTCTTCTGTAGTAAATCAGGTAATGGGGGGTAAAATAAGCCATATAGCGGGGGAAATTACGAGCAACGCTAAGGTCTATCTCGTAAACCCTCAAGGAGTTATCTTTTCTAAAGAAGCTAAGGTAGAGGTTTCTAGCTTAGTTGTTTCTACCCTTCCTTTTTCTGTAGAAGCTTATGTAGAAGGGGCCCCTTTGGTTTGTAAGGGAAACTCTGAGGCGGCTATTATCCATTTTGGAAAGATTGAAGCTACAGAGGAAGATGTTCTTTTTTTAGCGAGAAAAATTGAAAATGCAGGGGAGATAAAAGCCTTAGAGGGTTCCGTTTGCATGGGGGCCGGATACGAAATTATTATCAAGCCCTCAAAAGATAAGATCTTACATATTCGCCCTAAGACAGAGATGTTTTCTAAAAAAGCAAAAATCACCAGCTCAGGTATCGTAGAAGCATTAAAAACAGAGATGCAAACGGAAAGGTCTGCTTATCATTTAGCTGTTTGCAAAGAAGCAGATGCGGTATCTGTTATAGAGCAAGATGGAGAAATATTTTTAAAGTCTTCTGAGTTAGAAATTACAGGAAACATAGTATCAGATAAGATCTACCTTTCTTCGGATGAAATTACTACCTTTCCTTCTTCTTTGATTTCTGTGAAAAAAGGGGGGAATCACCTTGAAGCAAACCGCGTTTTTAACCATCTAGGCAAGCTTTTAGTACAAGAAGGAAATCTAAAGATAAATATCGATTCGGAAGAAGGGATGTTTTTTCAAAAGGGAGAAATTATCCTTTTAGGAGAGAAGGGAGTTTTAAAATATGATGCTCCTTTTCTATATCACTCGGGAAAAACTTTATTAGAGAAAAGAGAAGGATCCATTGAGCTTTTATTTCAAAACTATATCGATACGGCGGAAAGCACAGTTCAACTCTCTACAGAGGATAAGGGAGAAATCCACTTTTTGGGAGAGAAGAAAAGCACCTTTTTTTCTTCTGGAAAAATAGAGGCTAGCGCGAAAGGAAAAATCTCTATCCAAGCAGAGAAAATCAATCTAGCAGGAGCACATATAAAAGCAGAAAGCGGGGCTCTTTTACTAGGAGGTCTTTCTAGCGAAAATATCGTGTGTGATCATCTATTTTTAAACTGGACCTCCGAATTAGATGTAAGTGCGCAAAAGCAAGGAAAAGGGGGTACCATACACCTTTTTTCTAAAGGATTTTTAGAAAATGGGGGGACTCTTTTAGCTAAAGGAGGAGAGTTTTTAGGAGATGGGGGGCTGGTGGAAATCTCTTCTTCTCAAGAGTTAAATCATATAGGGACCATACATGTAGAGGCACCTTGCGGAAAAAGTGGAGCTATTATCTTTGATCCCAAAAACATTTTCATCACAGAAGAGGCTAAGGTTCGCTATCCCCAGTTTGAGATTGTAGAGCCTTTTTCCCAAGAAGGGGGAGAGTTTGGAGGAGAAATACATCCTATAAAAGACGGCAATGTAATCATTTCCAGATGTAAGGTGGGAGAGGGAGTCGTGTATTTATTTAATGGGTTTACAGGGCAGCTTATAGGAGCCACTTTTGGTAAAGGGGGAGGGGCCCTTTCTAGCCGTATTGCAAAGGGAGGTATAACGGTTCTTTCTAATGAGGACTATCTTATTTCTAGTCCTGACTGGTTTGAAGCAAGGGGAGCTCTTACTCTAGTTGATCATAAAACAGGACACCCTAAGATAGGCCCTAAGAATTATGTTTGTTTTGAAAATAGTATAACAGGTTCTTTACAAGGGGAAAAAGAAGCTGTTTCCTCAGGGGGTGTTTTAGAGGTTTCTCCCGGGTTTATAGTTGTTATAAGCCCTCAGTTTTCTGTAAAAAAACAAGAGATAGGAGCGGTTACCCCTGTCTTTCTTTCTACTTTACAAAACGGTTTTGTGGTGGGCGAAGAAAATAGCATCTATGGAGATAAAGAAAAAGATAGAATAGGAAGTGGAGGAGTCGTGGTTCTCCCTAATAGAAACTATCTAATCTTGAGTCCTGAATTTTCTTCTTTAGAAGCAAAAAATATAGGGGCTGTTACTTTTGTTACTTTTGATCAAAGAGTAGGATTTCCGGTTACGGAAAAAAATAGCTTACATGGAGTGCAAGAGCAAGATCAGGTGGGTTCTGGAGGGGCTATCTCTTTACAAAATGGAAACTACGTAGTTTTTAGCCCTTTTTGGAAAGAGAAAAGAGGTGCTGTTACCCTTCTTAAAGGTGATTCAGGAA
>CAYGOC010000003.1:0-76903 GCA_964351495.1 uncultured bacterium | reverse complement strand
CCTTTTTGGAAAGAGAAAAGAGGTGCTGTTACCCTTCTTAAAGGTGATTCAGGAAAGGACTTACAGTGGTTTTCAAGGGGCCCCGGCCTTTTTGTAACGGAAGCCAATAGTTTAACGGGAGAAAATCCGGAAGACTTAGTCGGAATTTCAGGGGTTTTACCCTTTAGTCAGGGCTATATGGTCTTAAGTGGAAACTATAAAATAGATCAAAAAAGAAAAGCGGGAGCCATTACTTTTATAAAAGAAGACACAGGAACTTCCTTTTTCCAAGAAAAAGAGGGTCCTTCTTTAAAAGTCACTCATTTAAATAGTTTGCATGGAGCTTATGCCAAAGATCGTCTAGGAGAGGGGGTTTCTAAAGAAAATATCCATTCTTTAGGTGAAACCAGGCTGCTTATTTTAGCTCCTTTTTGGCACGGAGAAAGAGGGTGCTTTTTTATTTTCGATACCGAGCAGAAAAAAATTACTTGGGGAGATAAAGCCTCTTCTAATTTGTTTCCGGAAGCAGGTTTTTGTTTTCAAGGGGAGAAAAAGGGAGATCGGGTAGGAGCTTCTTTTTTAGATTTAAGTGAAAAGCACTTTGCTATTTTAAGTCCTAACTGGAAAGAACAAAGGGGAGCTGTAACGGTTTTTGATAAAAAAGAAGCTCTTCCTATTTTAGATAAAGCAACAGGGGTTGTTACTCCTTTTAACAGTTTCACAGGAAAAGACAAGGGAGATTTAACCGGATCTTGTGGGTATGTTTTAGAAAATGATCATTTTTTAATCTCTTCTCCCGGAATAAAGGGAGGAGGGCGAGAGGGAGCTATTACCCTTTTAGATAAAAAAACGGGTCTTTCTGTCAAAGAACAAAGGTCATTTCCTTGCTATACGAATAGTTTATATGGAATTAAGGTAGAAGCTTTTTCTCAAGCTTTAGAAAATGTGGTGGCTTTTGAGAAAAAAGTAATTTTATCCCAACCCTTCTTAGAGCCTGAAAAGGGATCTAAAGTAAGCGTTATTGCTCTTGTGGATAAGGTGGAGGGAGTCAGTGGATTTATTGATAGGGAAAACAGCATTTTAGTAGAAGATGAGTCTTGCTTTCAAAGAGAGGTAATCTTAAAAAAAGACCCCTTTAACGGAAGTTATATATTAGGATTTCCGGGAGAAAACTTCTCTACAGGAAAAGTACGGGTAGGAATCACCAATCCGAACTCTATTACTTTTACTAAAGCAGCTTCAAAAACACTCAACATTACTCCCAGATTTTTAGAAGAGCTCTTACAAACGGGGGTAAGCGTTACTTTGCAAGCCAATAATGATATTTTCCTATGCAGTCCTTTACAATTTACCAAACAGACAAAAACGCCGGGAGAGCTTGTTTTAAAAGCGGGAAAAAGCATCTTTATCAAAGAGTCTATTTCCATGGGACCTCACAGCTTGCAGATATTGGGGAATGAACCTCTTTGTAGTGGAGTTGTGGATCCTCAAAGGGAAGAGGGATCTGCTTTTATCGCATTTTCTGCAGAAACAAAAATAGCTTCTGAAGGAGGGAACCTTTCTTTTTCTCTGTTTTCAGGAAAAGGAAAAACTTATTCTGAAAGTGGAGTTCTTTGGATAGGGGATAAGGTTTCTATAAAAACAGATAGCGGAAAAATCTCTTTTTTAGCAGAAGAGAATACGATCTTTTTAAAAGAAGGCTCCTCTATTTCTTCCAGGGAAGGAGATATCCTTTTGATAGGAGGAATGCATATTCAGGCTATGGAAGATGCTGAAATTGTAACTACAGGAAAAGGGAAAATTACTTTAGTAGTCGATCAGCTCGAAAAAACAGGAAAATGTCTGGAAAAAGGGAAGGTAGATATTTTACATGTTACACTTGCCTCTAAAACTGCCGTGCAAATATTTGCCTCAGAAAGGGCGCTTTCTCAGTTTCCTCAAAAAATTAATGGAGCCACTTATGCTCCTTCTTTGTATGGGAAAAATAGTTCTTTTGAAAAGTGGGGAGTATCGTACCCGGAAGGGGTAGCATCCTATCCTTTTACTATATTTTATAAAGAAGGGGAAAATGCGGCCAAGAGCGTAATGGTATTTAATATCCAGGGACAGCAAAAAGTCTCCCTGCCTCAATTTGTGAATCGATTTTTCCCTGTAGAAAAGGTATTAATAGAACCTTTTCATAAATGGATTAGGCAGAAAAAAGTTTTCCCCAATCATATATTTTCGGAAGATACTAACTTACAAGAAAGTGGAAAAAGAAAGCCCCAGTTTACAGAAAAAAATCCTATTTAACTTCCCTTGCAATAAAAAATAGACAAGAAAAAATCTATTCAAAATAGTGCATTCTTTGTATAGAGGAGAGAGATAAGGTTTTTCTATGCGCTATCTTCTCTTTTTTCTCTGTTTTTCTTATCTTCTAACGGGAAAAGCTCTTTGTGAAGAGCGGCTCTTTCAAGGAATTGTAGTTTACGAACAAGAGGCTCTGTCTTCTTTTGAAAATTTAGGTATATCTTGTTTTCTTGATAAAGAAAAAAGCGAAATAGAGGCTTTAGAAAAGGCTCTTTCCCCTTATCTGCAAAAGCCTATTACTAAAGAAAATCTAATCAAGATAAAACAAGAAATTAGCGCTATTTTTAAAGAGCATCCGGAACTTATTGTAGTAGAGATTCCGGAACAAAAGATAGAAAAAGGGGTAGTGTCTTTTCATCTTTTATCCGCTAAAATAGCAGACGTATCTTATAAGGGAAGGTATTGGATGCCTCTTTGGCATTATACAAGGTATCTTTCTGCCAAAAAAGGAGAGCCTGTTTGTAAGGATACCCTGTTAAATGAGGCTGCCTGGATTAACTTAAATCCGTTTCGCCATGTGGATGTTGTATTTTCTCCAGGAGAGAAAAAAGGGACAACTGACGTGGAATTTTTGATACAAGATCGGTTTCCTGTAAGTCTTTCTGTTGGGATGGATAATACAGGGAACTCCTATACAGGGAATCACAGAATTTATACAGGTCTGCAGTGGGGTAATGCTTTTGGAGTGGGCGATCTGTTTTCGTATCAGTTTACTGTGTCTGATGAGTATACACGCTTTTATTCCCATTTTGGTAGTTATCATAGCTATCTTCCCTGGAAGCATGTTTTTCAGTTATATGGGGCCTATTCTAGATCCAAACCAGAGGCGGAGAGTTTTCGAAGTGATGGAAAAAGCGTACAAGCCTCTCTTCGCTATCAAATCCCTTTTCCTCCCTTTTATACGAGTCTATCACAGCAGTTTTCTTGTGGTTTTGATTACAAAGCAATGAATAGCAGCCTATTTTTTACCTCTCAGGAAAATCAGCTTTCTCCTCAGGTGAAAGCGGCAGATCTTATTCAGGTGGTATTAGAGTATGAACTGCAAAAAAGTTTTGCTAAACAAAGGCTCTTTGCCAAAGCAGAAGTTTTTGCGTCTCCTTTTAAGGTAACAGAAGCCCAAAAAAGAGCTCTCTATTCATTAATCAGACAAGGAGCTAGTCCCTTCTTTTTTTACGCGAAAGGACAGCTAAATTACATCTATGAGATCTATCCTTTTCTTTCTTTGTACGTAGAACTAAAAGGGCAAGGTGCCAGTAGAACACTGCTTCCTTCCGAAGCTTTTGGAATAGGGGGCTATGGGAGTGTTAGAGGGTATAGTGAGAGGGTTTTTATTGCAGATAACGCTTTTTTATCCAATATAGAGCTTAGAAGCTCTTTTTCTTTTGGGCCTTATTCTTTTAGAAATGAGGTTACTTCCTACCTTTTTGTCGATTTTGGCTTTGGGCATAACTATAAAGGGGTAGCGGATCTTACTGAGAAGCACGATTATTTATGGAGCATAGGCCCTGGAGTTCGCTGGAAAATAGCTCCGTACTTTCAAGCTAGGGTAGACTATGGGTTTCAGCTACACTCTTTTGAAAAAGCAGAGTTGGGGAAGCTTCACTTTAGCCTAGCTGCTCAGTGGTAGTTTTTTATTTTTGAAAGAAAATAGAAAGAGCCAAACGAGACCCATATACCTAATAAGAAAGCAGCGCTATTTTTAGAAATAAGGGGAAAGGTTTTTATAAGAAAAGCCCAGAAGAAAAGAGAGGCTACAGCAAAAATTCCTTTATAGAAAGTAGGCTTTAAAGGCTTTTGTTTTCGGTAAAATAGATAAGCCCCTAAAGAAACTCCCATAGCAGAGTGCATAATGTAGGTGATTCTCGGATCAGGGTATAAAAACTCTACGATAAGAGGAGTGAAAAGGCCCCATCTAAGAGAAGAAATAAGGGGCTTTTTTTGGAAAAACTTTTCTAAAGAAGGAAGGATCCTTTTATAGAAGGTAAATAGGAAAAATCCTAAAAACCACCCTCCTAAAATATCTATGGGGTAATGAACATTTAAATAGAGCCTCGAAAAACTAACCAAGACAATATAAAAAAGGCTCAAAAGTTTTACGTAGCGGTTTTTGGTGTAGGTAAATAACAGAAGCCCTAAAAGCATCGCTGTTTGGGCAGCTCCGCTAGGAAAGCCGAAACTTAAAGGGGGCTTAACAAGACAAATAGAAGGATCCAATGTGCACGGTCTTGGAAGTTGAAAGAAATCTTTAGAAAATACGTTCAAAAGAGAGCTGAAAAGAAGAATATAGAAAAGGCGTAGTCCCGTTTTAGGGCTGAAGGCGTACCAAATAAAGGGGATTATTACGAAGATAAAATATTCGGTATCAAAAAAAACGCATAGCCTAAAGAAAAAATCCCAAAAAGGGGTTCTGGGAATAGAAAGAAGCCAGTTTTGTTGAATTAAGAAAAACTCCATAGGATTTAAGTTGTTAGGTTAGCTTCTTCCGTTTCCTCAGAAGCTTTTTCCGGAGAAAAAAAGAGATCTTCTTCTTCTTTTTCCTCTTGTAAAGAAAAAAACCGTGTCTCTAACTGAGATTCTGAAAGCACCATTTTCTTTCCTTCTACTTCTACTAAATAGAGAATTGATTTGGGACTCAACGCTCTTTTTTCTAGAATTTTAATTCTTTGTGAATAAACAGGGGCTCTTCTTTTTTGGATTATTTTTTTCAAAAACCAAAGGGAAAAGCTAAGAAAGGCAAGAAAAAAAATAAGCGAAAAAAACATTTTTAAAAAGGCGTGAGGGTAAGCTTCTATTTCGGGAAAAGAGGGCGGAGGAAGGGGAAGGCTTTCTGCTATTTCGGTATAGACAATCTCATCTTTAGCAAAAAAGGAAAAAATCTTCAGTAGAAGATAGTAATACATAGAATCTCTTGAAAATTACTGCTTCTCTCTTATACAAGCTTTCTAGTTTTTCTTCTTTAGAAAAATTTCATTTTTTTTAAGGAAATTTTTTTGTATGATACTTCCCTTTTTTGAAAGACAAATAGAGGGCTGTATGAAAAAGTGTTTCTTTCTAGTGGGAATTTTTTATTTTATGACAAGTTTGGCTTTTTCTTTAGAAGTGGGGTTTGATAAAGAAAAGGCTTTAGAAGAGATAAAAAAAACGTATGAACTATCGATTCATGAAGGGAGTTTTAATAGTTATTCTAGGACAAAAAGTTACTATTCTATGGCCCTTTCTAATCCCTTTATGAAAGAGCATATTAAAAGTACAGCCTTTGAAGTGCTCCGTATTTTAGAAAATTATGTGGAGAAGATAAAGCAGATTTGTGAAACAGAAAAAGAAGAAGCTATCAGTATTTACTTTTTAGAAAGATATCTCCCTATATATGAAAAGCAAGCAAAAGAAAAACTTTTACAAGTTGCTCTTTTTTTCTATTTTGGGTTGGGAGAAACAGAAAATGTGCTGGCCCTTTCCAAAGTAAAAGAAAATGTTATTGAGTTTCATGTAAAAGAACAGATAGCAAAAGAGCTTTTTTCCTCAGAAGCTTTTTTTGAGGAGATAAAAAGGTCCTTAGAAGAAGAAAAGCTACAAAAGACACTAACGGTTTGCAAAAGAATACAAGAGCCGTTTTTTGAGCACATGTATCAAGAGCTTCTCCACTATGAAACCATGCATGACTATTATAGCCAGATAGATCTAAAGGGGTATTTTTGGCAGGTTTTAGAGGAGAGGTTTGACCCTGAAAATGAAGTAGAAGCAAAAATTAAGTCTTTAATCTCTGAGTATAAACTTCTTATAGAAGAACTGGCCCCTGGGCTGTTTTAGTGAATAAAAGCAAATTAAAACAAAAATAAAAACTCCTATTTTATTTATTTTATTAAACTAACTTGAATTTTAATTAGTTTTTAATAAAAATAAAGAAGAGGGGTTTTATGAAAAGACTTTGCTTTTTTATACTTAGTGTATCTCAGCTAGTAGCCGGTGGTAGCCCTTCTTTTTCTAACAAGGAGAGCTACATACAAAGAGAGATAGCGAAAGATCGATTTTCTTTGATTCTTGCCTATGAAAGGGCCATTTCTAGGGAAAGGGCTTTGAAAGCTCTTTTTAAAAGAGCCTCTGAAATTACCCTAGAGAGGGGGTTTCGGTTTTTTATAATCAGCTTAGAAGAAGAGGTTTTGCTGGTTAAAAAAGGAACAAGCTATGCAGAGCTTCCCAGCAATTTATATCAGGAAAAGATTATAGAAGGAGATGGACCCAGAGGATCAGAGGGGGAAGATATTCCAAAGGTAGGGGTTTTTAAGGGATATAAGGTAGAAATTCGATGTCTTCATAAAAAAGAGAAAGGGGCAAAAGAGCCTTGCAAGTATGTAAACTGCCAAAAAAGGGAGGGGTTGTAATGGAAATAGAAGAAAAAGGGAATATAAAAAACACGCCTAGCTCTCATAAGGAAGAGTTAAAGGCCTCTTCTGAAAAATTTGAACGGTATCTAAAAGATTATAAGAAAGCCCGAAAGGAGCACCACTTTTCAGAGGAGACTCTTGCTAAAAGAAGGATGAAAAGCGAGCTTAGTATGATGGATGTAATCGCCCAGGAGTCTTCTAAAACAGTTAGAAATCAGAAAAAAAAGCTCGACAAGGATCTTTCTCTTATCGATAAAAACCCCTCCGTGGAAAATGAAGAAAAACTAGAGCACGATTTTAACGGGTTAAAAGAGGCTTTGGACTAAGCATTAACGTGCAAAACCCTGTGAGGGTGCAAGAAGGTATAGCCGGAGGCTTTAATGGTATGGTTGGATACTTTTTTATTACCACGATTTAGCCTTGTAAGATTTGGATCCCATAAAATTCTAGAAATTCCTAAATGGTCTGCTATCTTATCGTAGAATTCTTTTCGGGTAGGATGGTCATCATCCGAAAGGTTAAAGACCCCTTCCAGACGGTGTCTTAGAGCGTGGTCCATAGCGTTTATAATATCTTCTAGATGAATCATATTTGTAAAGTGGCTTCCCTCTCCCGGCAAGACCCTGTTTTGCATGCTCTTTACCCTTTCGGAAAGGTCCCTTCCGGGGCCGTAGATTTCTGTTAAACGAAATACAGTAACTTTCCATCCTAAAGAAGATAAAGAGAGATATTCTTCTTCTGTTTCTATTAAAATCTTACCTTCTTTACCGGAGGCTAAAAGAGGAGCGTCTTCTCCCACCCATTTCCCTCCATGGTCTCCATATACGGAAGAGGAGCTTGTATAAAAAAGCATTTTAGGCTCTTTTATTTTAGAAGCAGCATGATGGATAGACTGCGCTGTTTTTAGATAAGTCTTTTTATAGTCATCGGTAGAGTCAGGAGCTACAGTCACTACAATCAGATCATTTTGACTGAGTAAAGAAAAGATCTCCTCTTTATCTTCTCCATCTAGTAGAAAGCTTTTTTGAGTCAACTTTTGAAGAGAAGGGATGTTTTCTTTAGAGCGAGTGGTACAGGTCAGGATATGCTCTTTCTTTAAGGACCACAGCTTAGTGAGCGCTTTCCCTACATAACCACATCCCAAAATAGCTATACGCATTACAGTAACCCCACTTCTTGAAACCCCTCTTTTAAAGCGCCGTTTTCTTTTTTTTCAAAAGCGCCACTTTTTTCCAGCCAGATTACATAATCTTTGGGAATTTGGTCTAATGGTTTTCCCTGATGTTTTCCAAAAGGCATACGGGAAATTTTTCCTGAGTCTTTCATAAGCTCTAAAACCGCTTCCAAAGAAAGATCATCAATTAGATAGGAAAAGACCTGAGATAACACCTTTACGTCGTCTAAAGCTCTATGAGCTTGGTTTTCGGGGATTTTATACACTTCTCTTAAGTATTGTAAAGAATGCCTAGGAAGGTCAGGGCGATATTTTCTCGCCCACTTTAAAGAATCACAAAAAATCCATTTTGGGATCTCAAGAGATGCAGACGTGTATTCTGCTTCTAAAAAAGGAAGGTCAAAGGCATCGTTGTTATGGGCAATTAAGACAGCTTCTCCTTCACAAAAAAGAGCAAACTCTTTTCCTATTTCTGCAAAAGAGGGAGCATCTTGTACCATTTCATTCGTAATATTATGGATTTTCGTAGCTTCCTCTGGTATGGGTATTGCCGGGTTTACAAATTTACAAAAGGTTTTTCCTTGAAAAGGATCATAGGCAGCAATTTCTATAATTTTGTCCTTCCCCGGTTTTACTCCCGTAGTTTCTGTGTCATAATATATAGGTCTTAGAGCCACTTTGTTTCCTCTTTATCGATGTTTGTTCTAGAATAGATGAAAAAAATCTTTGGAGCAAGTAGACTCTGGAAGAGGTAGGTTAGTGTTATGAGATGTTTCTTGTTTCTTGTTTTAAGTTTGTTTTGTACGAGTTGTTTTCAAGCCTATAATTCTGAAGAAGAGTATAAGACAGTTCCTGTTACCAATAATCCGTACATAGTTCCTCAAGTTCCAGGGGGAGCTCCCGGGGCTAGTTTTTAGGTTTTTCCGGTGTTGCTTTTTATAGATAACTGTTTTAAACGGAAGGTTTGAAGGTTATATGCATTCTTTTTCTTTTGACCCCGAAAAAGTGATCCAAGAACTTGGAAAAGAAAAACTTTTACAAGTTCTTGAAAAGATGCTTTTGATTCGAAATTTTGAAATAAGGGCAGAAGCTGCCTATCAGCAAGGGAAAGTAGGTGGTTTTTTTCACTCCTATATAGGACAAGAAGCAATACAAACAGCTGTTATCGAAGCTTGTGGAAAAGAGCATTGGTTTTCTACTACGTATCGATGTCACGCTTTAGCGCTTCTTTTAGGTTGTACTCCAGAAGAGATTATGGCAGAGCTTTATGGGAAAAAAACGGGAAATACCCAAGGAAGAGGGGGCTCTATGCATCTGTACACAGATAGGATGCTTGGGGGCTTTGGTATTGTGGGAGGACATGTTCCCATTGCTACAGGAGCGGGCTTTGCTTTGAAATATCAAGAACAAAAAGAACAGATCTCGTGGTGTTTTTTAGGAGAGGGGGCAGTAGCGCAAGGAGCCGTTTATGAATCGTTAAATTTGGCTTCTCTTTGGTCTCTTCCCGTAATTTACGTAGTAGAAAATAACCTTTGGGGTATGGGAACCGGAGTTTCTCGAGCTATTTCTTTAAACCCTATTGGAGAAAAGCTGGCAGCCCCTTTCGGCTTAAAAGGCTATACGATAGATGGTATGAATTTTTTAGCGTGTTTTGCTTTTTTTCAAGAAGCTTTAGAAGAGGTTCTAAAGACATCCAGGCCGATTGTAGTAGAGGCGGTTACACAAAGATTTAAAGGACACTCTGTTTCTGATCCTGCTTTGTATAGATCCAAAGAAGCGCTGCAAGAAGCTATGCAAAAAGATCCGATTCTCTTTTTGCAAAAGGAGATGGAAAAAAGAAATTTCCTTTCAGAAGAACAAATGAAAGAGATAGAAAAAAAACAGCGGGAAAAAGCCATCTCTGCTATGGAATTTGCAGAAAAAAGCCCTTTTCCTGATCCTACTTGTTTGGAAGAAGGAGTGTTTTCTCCATGAAAGAGATGCAAGAAATAGAAACTAGAGAGGCTTTAAGACAAGCTATCGATGAAGAGATGACCTTAGACGAAAAAGTGTTCGTTATAGGAGAGGAAGTTGCCGAGTATAATGGAGCCTATAAAGTAACCAAGGGAATGTTAGAAAAATGGGGTTCTAAAAGGATTATCGATACTCCTATTGCAGAAAATGGATTTGCAGGCTTAGCTATTGGTGCCGCTCTTTGTGGACTCCGCCCCATTGTAGAATTTATGAGTTGGAATTTCTCTTTTGTAGCAGCAGATCAGCTGATTTCTAATGCCTGTAAAATGTATTATATGTCGGGCGGAAGGTTTTCTGTTCCGATAGTATTTCGAGGTCCTAACGGGTCAGCAGCTCAGGTAAGTTGTCAACACTCCCACTCAGTAGAAGCAATCTACGGAAATCTACCGGGATGGATTATCATAGCGCCCTCGAATCCTTATGATGCCAAAGGACTTTTAAAGGCAGCTATTCGAAACAACAATCCTGTTCTTTTTTTGGAAAACGAACTAGACTACGGGGATAAAATGCAAATCCCGAAAGAGCCCTACCTTCTCCCCATAGGGAAAGCGAAAGTGGTACAAGAGGGGAGCCAAGTTACTATAGTTTCTTATAGTCGCATGTTAAAACATGCGCTGGAAGCAGCCAGGATTTTACGGGAAAAAGAAAAGATTAGCTGTGAGGTTATCGATCTTAGGACGATAAAACCTTTAGATATAGCAACGGTTTGCAAGTCGGTTCAAAAAACACACTTTTGCGTTTTAGTGGAAGAAGGCCATTATTTTGCCGGAATTTGTGCGGAAATTGCTTTTCAGATTATGGAGCATGCTTTAGACTTTTTAGATGCCCCTATAAAAAGGGTATGTCAAAAAGAAACTCCGATGCCTTATTCCAAAATTTTGGAACAAAAAACTTTGCCGAATGTAGACCGTATCTTAGATGCGGTTCATGATGTTTTAAGTTAAGAGGAAACGATGTCCTTCAAAGTCAATATGCCCAAACTCTCTCCTACTATGGAAGAGGGAACCATTGTAAAATGGCATGTAAAAGAGAGTGATAAAGTAGAAGCGGGACAGCTTTTAATAGAGGTTGCAACCGATAAGGCAACCGTAGAATACCAAGCGTTAGATCCCGGTTTTTTACGGAAGATTCTAAAAAAAGAAGGAGAATCCGTTGTAGTTAACGAACCTATAGCCATTTTTTCTGAAACCCTAGAAGAGGCTATAGAAGAAGAGCCTGTCAAAAAAGAACCCAAAGAAGAAGAATCCAAACCACAACAGTCCCAGCCAGAAAACAAAGCTCCCACTAAACAAGCAGTGCCGGAAACAAAGGCCTCTTTTGCTGAGCCGGATTTTTCTCCGGAACCCCCACTAGAAGAGGAAATTTTCTCAGAAGACACCTTCTCCTCTAGAGGAATTTCTCCTTTGGCAAAAAAGATAGCACAAGAAAAAGGGCTTGATCTTTCTAAAGTACACGGTTCCGGGCCTCAAGGAAGGATCATGAGCCGTGATTTAGATCTTACCGGACCGGAATCTATAATCTCTTTTGGGAAAAAAGAGCCTCCTAAAGAGGTAGCGGGAAGCTATGAAGAAATCCCTCTTACCCCTATGAGAAAAGTAATTGGAAAAAGACTACAAGAAGCAAAGACCTTTATTCCTCATTTTTACTTACACCAAGATGTAGAGGTATCTCATTTAGTTTCTTTGAAACAAGAACTGGAAAGTTTTCATATTTCTCTTACCTATAATGACTTTATTATGAGAGCTGCAGCCCTTTCTTTAAGAGAACACAAAGAAGTGAATAGAGGCTTTTACCCGAAAAACCAGACGATTTTGCAATTTCACACGGTAGATATTGCCGTAGCAGTTTCTCTTCCGGATGGGCTTATTACCCCGATTGTTCGGTATGCAGATTACAAAGATGTAGCTCGGTTATCACAAGAAGTAAAGATGCTTGCGAAAAAAGCCAAAGAGGGAAAACTCTCTCCTTCTGAATACAAAGGGGGCTCTTTTACCATTTCAAACTTAGGAATGTATGGGATAACCCAGTTTGAAGCGATTATAAATCCACCACAAAGTGCTATCTTAGCCGTAGGAGGCATGATAGATCAACCTGTAGTCAAAGAGGGCAAAGTAGAGCCTGGAAAAGTGATGAAACTTACTCTATCTTGCGACCATAGGGTGATAGATGGGAAAGAGGGAGCGCTCTTCTTAAGAACGATGAAATCTCTTTTAGAGTGTCCCGCAGCTCTTTTAATTTAAAGCCACTTTTTTTTCATAAAAACTAAAATAGAAACAAAAGAGAAAACCACGATCATGTTCATGATCAAAAAAAAAGCAAAAGGGCTCTTTTCAAAGGGTAAAGAGACATTCATGCCATAAACGGAAGAGACAATTGTAGGGATGGTAAAAAGGATTGTTATAGCGGTTAACCTTTTGATGGTTTTATTGACATCGTTTGTAAAGATAATCTGGTAAGAATCCCTTAGGCTTCGGATACTTTTAATGTTGACGCTGCACAGGTCTTCCGACTGTTTCAAGGCGATAGTTAAGTCTTGTAAAAGATCTAAATCTTTTTCATACAAATGAACAAACCTTCCGGAAGAAATCGCCTCTAAAAGGCTTCTCATAGGGACCAGTGAAGTCAGATACTGATTTAAGATCTCTTCGTTTTTAGCTAGCATGACTATGTCTTCACTATCAATATTTTGGATCTGCTTTTCTTGCTCTAATACGCTATGTCTTACCCTTTTGATGTTGGTGTTAAACTCTTGGGTGATCTTTAGAAGAATATGAAACAACAACTTGGATTTTTGTGTTGAATTGATCCGTAAGCTTGTTTGCAGTATTTTTTCTATTACAGTACTTTTTTGAGGGGAGATGGTTACTACGTAGTTTGGGGTAAGTAAGATAGTCAAAGTAGAGGTATAAAGTCCCCCTTCATTTTCATTAGGGTGTCTTGTAAAGATAACAATGTTTTCGTGTTCATGCTCAATACGAGGGATTTCATACCGATCTAGACTGTCTTTCAGATCTGCAAAATCAATATCGGTAAGTTCCATGATTTTATCTAAATCTTCTAAGGTAGTCTCTGTTACATGGACCCAAGAGCCTACTTTGAACTCATTAATCTTTTGAAATTCTTTCGCTTTTAAAGACTTAAAAAAAACTTCTATCATTTTTCTACGCTCTTTTGTTCATCATTAAAAGGAAAGCAAGGAGAAAAGCAAGAACTTTTTTCCTAAAAGCTCTTCCAAAGGCGCCCTTTTAATCAGGGTGCATCCAGCATAGTTTAGGACTCTCATTTAAAGAAACCTTTTCTTTTTCTAAGTAGCATAGGTAAAATGTCTCTTTTTCTGTTTTACCAGAAGGGACTTTCTTAGATAAAGATATAGGACAAAAGGAAGAGTGATATGAGTAGAGTAGTGATAGCTGTTTTAGCAGGGGTTTTTTGTGCCGGTGCTATTTTTGCGAGTGAAGTTTCAAAAGAAGAGATTTTGAAAAAAGAGGAATTAGAAAAGACCCTTTCAAAAGAGGTTATCTGGGTAAAAAATCTTCTCCAGAAATATCCCGAGCTTTTATGGTTTGCAGAAGAGGGAGTTTCTATAATCCAAGAAGGGACGGCTTCTTCAGAGGGGCTTTCTAAATCTTTTTTCGGAAAAAAATATATAGAGCTAGACAGAACGCTAGGTTCTTTTTCTGCTATGGAGCAAATCTTTCAAGGAGATGCACCTTCTTATGAAAAATTGGTAGAGAGTCAAAAAAAAGAAGAGAAGCTCTCTTGGGAGAGCTTTCAAAAGCTTCACAAGGAATTTATCGATTTTACTAAATCTAGTTGGAACCATCTATCTGAAGAAGAGATGAGACAGGTTTTAGAAGTGGCTGTCATTTTGGGAGATGTGGGAAAAACAAAAAGAGCCAGGGATCATTTTCCTGAGATACAAGCGCAAGATCAGGATATGTTCAAAAGAGAGTTTATAGAAAAACTGCAAGAAATTCCTTCCTTTTCTCCCTCTTATGAAAAGCTTTCTTTAAAGCAAAGAGAGCTCCTCCGTATGGTGGAAAAAGTAGATGCTCATTTTGGCCATATGACTCACTTAGAAGGAGGGAAAACAATGTTTACCTCTTTAAAAAGGAGCATAGCTTTAGAAGATCCTGTTTTGAGAACCTTTCTTTTTCTCATACAAAAAGTAGACGTTATGGGCGCTTTATCTCATGTAGATCCAAGGGGAGCTAAAGTATATACTGAAAATACCCATAGATCTATAGAGCTGGTCCAAGATGCGGTGGAGATTCTTTCTAGTCCAAATTCTTCTGAAAAAGAGGCCTATGAGAGTATTTTGCGAAAAAGAGCCGATTGGATCGGCATTAGGCTTCATCACAAACAAGATCGGGTTTTAGCTAGAGTTGCTGCTATGATGCGCCTTTTTACAAAAAAAGAGGGAAAGGTAATACAAAAGGCTTTTTTACAAATTGCTTTAGAGGATCGCAGGTTAATAGAAGAGATGTTTAGTGAAGAAAAAGCAGACTCCTTTCCTGTAACGCCTACTTATATGCCTGCTGTTTTAGTAAATCTTATGAATAATTCTTCTTTGGGAAGTACAAAAGAAGAAAGGTTAGAGGCTGCTATAAAACTAGGCCTTCCTTTTATTGCCAAAGTATTAAAAGAGTATGAATTTAGAACAAAATGTAAGGAGTATTCCGGAAAGGATCCTCTTTGTTTTAATCCCTTGGCAGGGAATGCTACAAGTAAAAAAGCAAAGGCTTATTTTCAACAAGGGATTTTCCATATCAACCCTCAAAACAAGGAAGTTATTCTTTACTTTTGGTAAAAGTTTAAGGATGTTAGAAGTTTAAAAGTAAAGCTGAGAAGGATCCACATCCATAAAAAGGGAGAGTTTTTTGCTTTTGTATCTATCCTTTAAGGGAAGAAGGATTGATACCGTTTTGGGTACGTTTTCTGTAAAAAGAGAGATGTGAAACCGGTACCGATCTTTAATTTTTGCATGGCCACAAGGAAGGGGAGGAAAGAGTTTTACTCTAGGTCCTTTTTTCTGGAGTTCCTCAAAGAAAAGAGCCGCTTTCTCTTTTGCTTCTTCTTCCGATAAAGAGGAAAAAATCAGTCTGATAGCTCTTGTAAAGGGGGGATAGCCAAAAATCTTTCTTTGTTTCATCTCTTCTTCATAAAAGGAGAAAAAATCTCCTTTGGCTGCCATAGAAAAAATAGGATGATCTTTATGAGAGGTTTGCATTATCACCTCCCCGGGTATATCTTCTCTTCCTGCTCTTCCTGATACTTGTGTTATAAGCTGAAATAGAGTTTCAGAGCTTCGAAAATCAGGAATATGAAATAAAAAGTCAGGGTTTAAAACACCCACTAAAGTGACTTGAGGAAAATGAAGTCCTTTAGCAATCATTTGGGTGCCTATTAAAACATCTGCTTTTCCACACCGAAACTCCTGGAAGATTTTCTCATGAGCCTCTTTAGTTTGTGTGGTATCTCTATCCATTCTTAAAACTCTAGCTTCCGGAAGCAGCGCTTTTAAAGAAGCTTCTACATGCTGCGTTCCAAACCCTTTAAAGTCGCCGGCTTGCATGGTTTTACAAGAAGGACACTTTTGTAAAACAGAGGCTCTATACCCACAAAGATGGCAGAGTAAAATATTTTCTTTTTTATGAAAGGTTAAAGAAAGAGCGCAGTGAGGGCAACTATAGGGTTTTTGACACCCTTTACAAACTTTACAAGAGTAAAAGCCCCTTTTATTTAAAAAGAGAAGGGTTTGCTCTTTTACCAAAAGCCTTTTTTCAATTCCTTTTATAAGATCGGTTGAAAAATGGCTAAAACCCCCTTGTCTCTCCCACTCTTTTTTAGGACACACAAGAGTTACTTTAGGAAGAGGTTGGTTTTTCGCTCTTTTACAGAGCGTAAGGAGGGTGTATTTTCCTTTTTTTGCATTATAAAAACTTTCTAAAGAAGGAGTAGCGCTTCCTAAAATAATGGGGATATTTTGGAGTTTTGCGCGCATAACAGCCACATCTCTAGCATGGTAGGTAGGGCTCTCTTCCGTTTGTTTATAGGAAGACTCGTGCTCTTCATCTACTACGATAAGGCCTAAGTTTTTTAAAGGGGCAAAAACAGCCGACCTGGCCCCTATTAAAACCTCACCTGTTTCTTGCTGCACCTTT
The DNA here is from genome assembly GCA_964351495.1 of uncultured bacterium. Taxonomy (GTDB): domain Bacteria; phylum Chlamydiota; class Chlamydiia; order Chlamydiales; family SM23-39; genus CAYGOC01. Next base: position 60,842 of record CAYGOC010000003.1, on the reverse strand, counting down.
TGCCAGCTTTGGTATTTTTCTCCTGAACTTCTTTTATGATGAAATATATGAATCGGTTTTTGCAGTCTGGCTCGAAGATTTTCTACTAGCTGAGAGGTAAGAGCCACTTCCGGTACTAAAATAAGAGCAGATCTTTTTTTTTCTAATACGGCTTGAATTGCTTGTAAAAAGACTTCCGTTTTCCCACTCCCGGTTATTCCATAAAGAAGAAAAGGAGAAAAGCTGTCCAATCCTTTTTTGATCGTGTGAAGCGCTTTTTCTTGTTCTTCATTTAAGAGCTTTTCCCTTGTTGGGAAAAATTCCACGTCAGAAAAAAAATCCTCTTCTGAAGTAAAAAGAGGGGTGGCTTTTAACATCCCTTTTTTTATAAGAGCATCTACAGGTGCTTTGGATACTTTGGTCTTTTCTAAAAGTTCTTGTAAAAAGACCCCTTTCGGATTTTTCAGAAAAAAATCTAGTATAGAAGCTCTTTGAAAAGACTTTTCCCGGATTAAAGGAAGGGAAGAGACAACCTCTTTTTTGGTAGACTGCAAGGTAATAAAAAGCCTTTTTTTAGGCTTGATCTCTTGTTTGACACTTTTAGGGATCATGCAGTGCAAAGCTTGTGAAAGAGAAGATCCGTAGTAAGAAGAGATCCATTTTGCTAAAGAAAAGAGTTCTGGAGGAAGAGAGAGCTCTTGAGAGAGTACTTGAAAAATCGGTTTTAAAGAGGGAAAGGAGGGGTTTTCTACAAAAGAGGTGATATACCCTTTTTTTTTGGTTCCTTTCAAAGGAACTTCTACTCTTGATCCTAAAAAAACAAAAGGGCGCAGGGCTTTAGGGATTTCATATTCTAACGGTTTCGGAAACCTTTCATCTAAAATAACCGAGCAAAAAAGGGGCTCCTTTACAGAAGAGAGATGGTCTGACATAAAGCCTCCCAAAGAGATTTTTTAGTAAGAGGATCTAAAAAATAAGAAGAGAGGTCTTGAAGAAAAAAAAGAGGAGTATTTCCTAAAAACCACGCAGCCTTTTGGGGGATCTCTTTGATAAATTCTTTTTTAGGAAAAGCATTTATGAATGCGGTTTTTGGAGCAATAACCAATTTTAATTCAGGAGACTGTAAAAAAGACTCCCAGTCGATCCCCGGTAAATTTTCAATCACTTTGCAAGGAAAAAAATAAAGAGAAATAGCCTTTTCAAGAGCATATAAAAATGAAAGCTCTTTTTTCTCTTTAGAAAAGGCTAATATAGAAACCGGAGCTGCTTGATTTTTATAAATGTAGGCCCTTCCTATTCTTTCGCTACACGTATCTTCTAAAGGAGTATCTATTAGTTTTATATAAGGAGCTTGCTTTTCATAAAAGGTGCGGATCTTAGAGAAAAAAAGAGAGAAATCTTTTTCAAAAGCTTTGTTTTCTTTCAGGGTAGGTTTAGGAATTTGTTGTACTTCTTCCTTTTCTTCTTTGGGAAGAGGTTTCTCCAAAGAGGCTTTTTTTATGGAGGGCCTTTGTACCGGACGCGTTTCTTGTTTTACAGGGAAGGAGCTCTCTTTTTCCGGAGAGCTAAAGGGCCCTTCTTGAAACAAAAAAGGTTTTGTTTCTTGAGCTATCCAGTACAGGGTATCTTGTAGTAGTTTTTGGTATTCCATAAAGAAAACAAAAGGTAGCAGAAAACGCTTTATTGCAGAAGGGCTTCTACAAAAGCTTTTGGCTCAAAGGGGAGTAAATCTTCTTTTTTTTCTCCTAGCCCAATCCACAAAGTAGGTAGGTCAAGCTCCCGTTTAATGGCGGCTGCGATCCCCCCTTTTGCCGTTCCATCTAACTTGGTTAAGATAATTCCGGTAAGAGGAGTAAATTGATGAAAGAGGCGAGCTTGATCTATCGCATTTTGTCCTGTTGCTCCATCTAATACCAAAAGGATTTCATGAGGGGCCCCTTCTTGTTTTTTTTGGCAGATCCGATAAATCTTATTTAGCTCTTTCATAAGATCGGTTTTTGTATGTAGCCTTCCTGCTGTATCGATCAAAACGAGATCATAATTTTTTGCGATAGCAGACGTGATAGCATCAAAGGCAACAGAAGAAGGATCACTATTGGGTTTTGCCGATACAATATCGACCTTCAAACTAGAGGCCCACTTGTTTAGCTGATCAATCGCGGCTGCTCGAAAAGTATCACAAGCTGCCAAAAGCACCTTTTTTCCTTCTTTTTTATATTTTTCAGCAAGTTTGGCAATGCTGGTTGTTTTCCCAGATCCGTTAACACCCACTATCAACACAATATGAGGAGAGCCCTTTTTTATTTCGGGTAAAGAGGTGTCAAAAAGGGATAAAAGCTCTTCTTTGATAAGATCAATAATCTCTTCTTGAGATGCGTCAGGGGACTTTAGGAAAAGATCTCTTACCTTATCTACGAGCTCCAAAGAAAGGTGAGAGCCCAAATCTGCTTCAAAAAGGAGCTTTTCTAAATTCTCAAAAGAGGATTCTTCCCGCTTTTTAGAAAAAAGGTGTCTGATTTTACTCCCTAACTGGGAGCCGATTTTTTGAAAAGAGCTCTTTAGCTTTTTCCAAGCAGTTTGAAACATATCTACTTTCTAGTTGAAGGAAAAACGGATTCTATCACATAAGAAGATTCAGGGAAAGAGGGGGGTTTTGCAGAATCGATGCATTTACACGAATATCAAGCCAAACAGCTTTTACACAAAAAAGGACTTCCCATACCGGACTTTGCTGTAGCCTCTTCTGAAAAAGAAGTAGAACGCATCTTAGAGGAAATGGACTGGAAAGAGGCTGTCTTAAAAATCCAAGTGCATGCAGGCGGAAGGGGGAAAGCCGGGGGAGTCAAGATAGCTCAAGGAAAAAAAGAAATCTTAAAAACCTTTTCCAGCCTCATAAACATGAAACTGGTAAATAACCAGACGGGAAAAGAAGGGATTGTAGCAAAACAAGTTTTATTAACAAAACCTATAGATATTAAAAAAGAGATGTATATTAGCTTTTTTATCGACCGGAAAAAAGGGCTTCCCACCCTTATGGCTTGTAAATCAGGAGGAATGGAGATAGAAGAAGTCTCTCAAAAAAATCCGGAAGCGATCCTTCAAATTCCCTTTTCTATAGAGGGGGAGCTTTACTCCTATCATCTGTTAGAACTTTGTAAGTTTATGGAGTGGGAAGGAAAACAAAAGGAGATGGGGACTAAAATTTTTATAGAGCTTGCCTCTTTTTTTATGGAAACAGAGGCCTCTCTTTTAGAGATAAACCCCTTTGTGGAAGATAAAGAAGGGCTTTTTTGGCTTTTAGATGCCAAACTTACCATAGATGAGAACGCCCTTTTTCGTCATAAAGAGCTAGCTGAATATTATGATCCCTCTCAACTTACGAAAAGAGAGGCCGAAGCTAAAGAATTTGATCTTTCTTATGTAGCCATGGAAGGGGAGATTGGATGTATGGTAAATGGAGCAGGCCTTGCTATGGCAACTATGGATATGATTGAGTTATATGGAGGAACTCCGGCCAACTTTTTAGATGTAGGAGGGGGAGCCTCTAAAGATAAAATAGCAGAAGGGTTTCGTATTATTGTATCTGATCCGAATGTAAAGGCCATTTTTGTGCATATTTTTGGCGGTATTATGGATTGTGAGCTTTTAGCGGAAGGAATTTTACATGCTGCAAAACAGCTGAAAGTTTCGATTCCTATTGTGGTTAGAATGAAAGGGACCCATTCAGAAAAAGGCGCGAAACTGTTAGAAAGTTCGTCTCTTCCTATTCATAGCGCAAAAACATTGGAAGAGGCAGCAGAAAAAGTTGTACAATTAGGAAAGCATGGGAATCTGGGTAAATAAAAATACAAAAGTACTCGTGCAAGGACTTACTGGATCATCAGGAAGATTTCATGCACAAAAGTGTTTAGAATATGGAACCTCTATAGTGGGGGGAGTAACTCCCGGAAAAGGAGGAGAAACGGTTTTAGGCCTTCCTGTTTTTGATACGGTAAAAGAGGCAAAAAAAGAGGTCTCCTTCAATGTAAGTTTGATCTTTGTGCCTCCCCCTTTTGCTATGGAAGCTATCTTAGAAGCAGAAGAAGCGGAGGTGGAGTGGATCATCTGCATTACAGAAGGGATTCCGGTAAAAGATATGCTAAAAGTAAAGCAGGTAATGGAGCGTTCTAAAAAATCAAGATTGATTGGTCCCAACTGTCCGGGTATCATAACTCCCGGTGCTTGCAAAATAGGAATTATGCCTGCAGAGATCCATAAAAAAGGTAAAATAGGGATTGTTTCTAGATCGGGAACGCTTACCTACGAAGCAGTTTTTCAAACCACAGAGCTTGGTTTGGGGCAGTCTACCTGCGTAGGTATTGGAGGAGATCCTTTAAATGGAACGGGCTTTATAGAAGTATTAGAGGCTTTTGAAAAAGATGTGCAAACAGAGGCTATTTTGATGATAGGCGAAATTGGAGGAGATGCAGAAGAGGAAGCCTCCTTTTGGATCCAAAAACAGGGGAAAAAACCTGTTGCAGCTTTTATAGCAGGGGTTTCTGCTCCTGAAGGAAAAAGAATGGGGCACGCGGGAGCGATTATCTCTCAAGGAAAAGGAAGCGCAGAATCAAAGATACAAGCCTTAGAAAAAGCAGGGGTTTTGGTCGCAAAAAATCCGGCTCATATGGGAAAAGCGGTTCTAGAGGCTTTAAGGAGACAATGATCCGAATCCCTGGAAGAATCCCCATATTTATTCACCCTTTTTTTTGGCTCATAGCAGGTTTTATTGGGTTTATCAACTCGCAAAGTCTTGTAGGAACTTTAGTATGGATAGGTGTAGTTTTTATTTCTATTTTGGTCCATGAACTAGGACACGCTCTAACTGCTTTAGCTTTTCAAAGGCCTGCTCGCATAGATTTAGTAGCCTTTGGAGGAATCACCTCCTATCCCATAGGGAATTTAAGTTATAAAAAGCAGTTTTTGATTGTATTTAACGGTCCTTTTTTTGGGTTTTTGCTGTTTTTATTAGCTAATTACTTGACTACCTTTCCCTTCTTTCACAATTCTTCTCTTCTTTTTTTCACCTTGCGCATTATGGTCTTTGTCAATTTTTTTTGGACCCTCTTAAACCTGCTTCCTGTCATTCCTTTAGATGGAGGACAGCTTTTGCGGATTGTGTTGGAGGGAATTTGGGGAGTAAAAGGGTTTAAAGCGGCTCTTTTAATAGGAACGGTTCTTTCTTTAGGGATAGCCCTTTTTGCTTTTTTATACCAAAATTTTATCTTGGGGGCTCTTTTCTTTTTATTTGCTTTTCAAAGTTTTGATCATTTCCGAAAAGCAAAGTTTTTCTCTCAGAAAGATCAAGATGTTCATTTAAAAGAGAAGTTTTTGGAAGGAGAAAAAGCGCTTCAAGCAAAAGATAAAGAAAAAGCAAAACATCTCTTTGAAGAGTTTCGAAAAGAGGCAAAGGAGGGGGTTCTTTTTTGTACAGCAACCCAATATTTAGCCTTTTTATACTTTGAAGAAGGGAAGAAAAAAGAGGCTTATGAGCTTCTACTTTCTACAAAAGAGCAGCTAGCCCAAGAAGGGATTCCTCTTCTACATCTTTTGGCAGAAGGGGAGAATAACCACGCTTTAGTGGCAGAGCTTTCTTCTTCTTGCTATGAAATCTCTCCTACCCAAGAGGTTGCTCTTAGAAATGCAAAGGCTTTTGCTAGGCTAAATGACCCAGTCCCTTCTGCAGGATGGCTACAAAGAGCTTGGAGTCTTCATCCCTTCGATGTAGAGAGCCTACTGAAAGAAGAGGCTTTTTCGGAGGTAAAAAACCAAGAAAAATTTATAAAAGAGATCCGGAACTTAAAAAAGTAATAAAAAATAATTTAATAAAATAAAAAACCTTCTTTTTTAAACTTTTTTTTCACTTTTTAATGGTTTCGTGGTAAAATCCTTCCAAATTTACAACTAAAAGAGGTTTTTATGTCAGTTCCACCAGTGTACCAGGATGCAGCAGGGTTTGTGAACTTTCAAAGTGTGATAGAAGGTATGAAAGAGGTTCACTCAAGCATTCGTTATTTACACGGAAAAGAATACCCTAGCTCTTCCTCCTATATGCAAAATAACGGAAGAGGTCGGGGAGGATATCCCAATGTGTATTCTATTCATACAGGACATACCATAAATATAGGGTCTTCCGGGCCTTCTCAGGGTTCAGAAAAAGAAAAAAAAGAGAGTAGAGATAGATGGCATGCTTTTCTTGCCATTATAGGAATGGTGGGGTCTTCTCTTTGTATAGGATGGACTTACCATAAAGAGTACAAAGCATATAAGGCTTTACAACATGATATAGATAAGGCTTTAAAACTAGTTTTTCAGGATGAAGATTTTAACGCTATAACACAACCTCTGACAAAGTTATTTCCTTCAAGCTCTAGAGATGTGCGAATAAAAACGGTATTTCATAGGGGAGAACACTCTGAGGGTATTAATATAGAACAGAACAAAAAGGCATTGGAATGGACGGAGAAGACTTGTACAGAGCTTTTAAAAATACGCGATGCTGCTTTGGAAAGAATACAGTATCAAAAAGGCGTTCTATGGGGTCTTACGGCCACTTTAGCAGGATCTGTCTGTGTTTTAACAGGCGCTTTAATAGGGGTTACTGCTTTTAAAGTAATTGGTGTAGTAGAAATAACATTAGCCTTGTGTTCTTTATGTATTATGGCTTGCGGCGATTATATAAATGCTACTCTGAATGAACAGGATTTTCGAAAGCAAATGGATCTTCTTAATCCCTCTTCTATTAAAAAAGGAGAAGGAGAAGGAGAAGAAGGAGAAGTGGAAACTAGAGTAAATCTAACAGAAATTCAATGGATGTGGATGCCGCAAAATCTTCCTCCCGCGTTGCCAGAGGGTCAATAGACTTTTCTATAGAATAGGTACTTATTAAAAACAAAAAAGAGAGCCCTCAAAAGGCTCTCTTTTTTTTTGTCCCTAAAGTAGTTCTGTCTTTAGTCTTGTAGCCGGATTGTATAGTACTTTTGGTAGCTTTGGTGTTTTACAATCAGGACGAGATACTTTTTATTAGACATCCCTTCTAATGCCTCTTCAAATTCTTTTGTAGAAGAGATTTTTTTGTGTTCATTTCCTTGGGTTACAATGCCGGTTATTAAGAAGTAGGGCCTAAGTCCCGCTAAAGCAGCAGGAGACCCCGGTCTTATTTGAGTAATAACAACGCCTTCTTGTTTGGAAAGGTTACCCATTCTTTGCTGCACTTCAGGAGGAACCTCTTGGATGTTCTCTACATTCATGCCAAGCTTTTCCGCAAGCTCTGCAGAAGCTACCTCAGACTCGCTTAAAGAACCCAAAGTAATAGGAAGTGATTTTGTTTTTTTTCCTCTAAGGATTTCTAAAGTTATTTCAGCACCCGGATCCATTAAAGAGATCTGGTTTCTGAATTTGGTCATGCTTTTTACCTTTTCTCCATTCAAAGAAAGGATAATATCACCCTGTTTTAAACCACCCTTTTCTGCAGGAGAATTAGGAACAATTTCTGCTATTAAAACACCAGAGGCTTTTTCTAGGTTCATAGCTTGGGCAAGCTCTTCATCGATCATCTGCAAAATAACCCCAAGATAAACTCTTTTTACAGAGCCCGTTTCTACAATCTGATCAAAAATCCGTTTGGCAAGATTGCTAGGAATCGCAAATCCAATACCCATGCCGTCTCGGACCTTTGCAGTATTAATCCCAATTACATCCCCATTTAAATTTAAAAGAGGACCTCCCGAGTTTCCAGGATTGATAGCAGCATCCGTTTGGATGTAATCTTCTAAAGTAGAGATCCCCAAATCTTGTCTTCCTGTAGCGCTTACTACCCCCACAGTGAGCGAAGATTCTAGGCCAAAAGGATTCCCTATGGCGATGACCCACTCTCCCTTTTCCAGCTGGCTGGAGTCCGCAAACTTTAGAAAAGGAAGCCCTTTTTTCTCAATTTTTAAAACAGCAAGATCTGTTCTATGATCGGTTCCTATTACTTTTGCTTTGTATTCTTTTCCGTTGTTAAAAAGAACCGTAACAGAGTCTGCATCTTTGATTACATGATGATTGGTAAGGATATACCCGTCTTCAGAAACTACAAGCCCGGAGCCTCCAGACATGATTTCGTCTGCTTGCTGTTTTTCTATATGAGGAGGGAACTCTAAAGAAAACGAGTTATACTGTCTAAAAAAGGGATGCCTATGAAACTTTTCAAAAAACTCTTCTATTCCTCCCTCATCAAAAAAATCAAAAGGTCTTCCCGGTTGATTATATCCTTGGAAACGAGAGTTGGCTCTTTTTTTTCCAGCCTTAATAAAAACAGAAGAGGGGGATGCTTTTTTCCCAATTTCGGTAAAGGCTTTGGAAGTTTGTTCTAAATACTCAAGGCCCGGAGAGCTTTTAAAACTTAAAGCGAAAAGGGAAGGAAATACAAAAACACAAGAAAAGAAAAAAAGAATTTTTTTTATATACATAGCAACCTCCAAACTAACGGGCTCTGGTAAGAGTGTAAAAAAAACAAAGCTAATCGACAATTACTTTTTATTCAGCATAGGGTTTTACGTCTTCAGCGATAACTCAAAAAGTCCCTCACACCAATGTTTTTGTAATGCATTAGCTAATTTTGGCAACACCTTTGCTTCTTCTCTCCAACAAAGTGTTCCATAGGGTGTTAATCGCAATATGGGTGATCCAAGTAAAGCTCTTTTAGATAACGATAATGACACGTCATTAAGCTAATCGGAAACCCTTAACCCTATTTTTCAAGGTAACTTTACGCATCGCTTAGAGTAGATGAGTCTTCTTTATAGAGTCTTTGTTAAGGGTTCTTTTGGTTGCTTTAGACCATTTTGTGGATTTTAACGGCCAAAAAGGCTTGAAAAATGGCCGTATTTCTTAAGATACGGCCAAAAAGGCTTGAAAAATGGCCGTATTCATATTAAAATGGCCGTATAAGGGGGGATTAACGCTATGAGCTTACGAGACAATAAAATGATCGTTCTAAGGCAGCTGGGCTTGGAGTCTGAACCAATCACTTTACCAGACCTGATGCATAAATTAGGAAAAGGTTTTAAAGAAAGATCGGTTAGAAGATGGTTATATCTTCTGGTCTTAGAGGGGGCTGTTAAAAAGATAGGTCAAAAACGAGGGACGAAATATATCGTATCGGGTAGGTTAGAGCAGTCTAAAATTGAAATTAGCAGTTGTTTTAGTTCGGCAAGTTTAGAGATTGTGAATCTAATAAAGAGACCCCTTTTCGAAAGGAAGCCCGTTTCTTATGCCAATAACTGGTTTGAAAGCTATCATCCCAATTCAAGCTACTATTTATCAGAAGCATTGCGGCAACATTTGTGGTTCTCAGGGAAAAGAACTAACGAGCAAGATCCAGCAGGTACTTACGCTCATCAGATTTTTAATAGGTTGATGATTGATTTGTCCTATAACTCCTCACGTTTAGAAGGAAATACGTATTCTTTATTAGATACGGAGAGATTGCTACTTCATGGTGATACTGCTGAAGGGAAATTAGATGAAGAAAAAACGATGATTTTGAATCACAAAGAAGCTATTCGTTATCTTGTTGATAATGCGTCGAAGTTGGAGGTGAGCCGTAATGTTATATGTACTCTCCACTTTTTACTTTCAGATGGACTTTTAGAATCTTCTGAGGCAGGTAAGATCCGAAAACAGGGTGTTCGCATTGGGGGATCAACCTATATACCGTTTGAGGATCCAAAAAGACTAGAGAAACAGCTAGAAAAGATAGCTTATAAGGCAGCTCAAATCCAAAATCCCTATGAGCAAAGTATTTTTTTATTGATTCATATTAGTTATTTACAAGCCTTCGTAGATGTAAATAAACGAACAGCACGCTTGTCTGCCAATATACCTTTGATTCGAAAAAATCTTGTACCATTGGCGTTTAGCGATATTAGTGTTGAGGACTATATGTCAGCAATGATTGCTATTTATGAACTCCAGGACGTGCGTCCCATGGTGGATCTGTATGTATATTCTTACTTGCGTACCTGTGCTGCTTATGATTCAACAGTTAAAGCAATGGGCTTTGATGAAGTGCGTGTAAGATACCGAAAGTATAGAAGAGCTATAGTCAGAAGTATAATCTTACGAAAGTTATTTGGTAGAAAAATGAGGCAGTTTATAGATGCAGAAGCGATTCGTTTTGTACCAGCTAAAAATCGCTCAGAATTTATACAGGATATTATAGAAGATTTAGAGCAGATGGACGAGAGCCGGCTAGCAGGATTGGGAGTTACCCCAGAACAATTACAGGAGTGGAAAAAACTTTCTCATAGTAGAGGGGGATAGATATAGCACACAAGATTGCATTGGCTAGCAGTCCTTTTTATGCTTGTTTCTTAGAAAAAGAGACTTTTTCTTTTTGTAAAAGCTTTTCCGGGGCAAAAGTTACCGTATGAAAATCTGGCAGCTTGGGAATCAGCGTATGCTTCAAGGTTTGTAAGACTTGTTCTTTTCCAAGAGAAAAAAGCCTTTTTCGAAATAAAGAGCGAAGCTCAAAGCTCGTCTTTGTCTTGTGATAGAAAAAAGCCTCCTGCGCTCTATTTTTTGGCAGAACCGGAGAATCTAGACTTTGAAAAAGACCTAGCTTTGCTTCTAATAAGTCCTCTTCAGAAAAAGAGCCTTTAGATAGCTTTTCTACCGACTCGGTAAAACAAGAAAGAGTTCTAGTAACATGAGGATCTCTATAAGCATAAAAAGAAAACTTTCCCGTGGCTGGATGGAAACTAGCCCCTCCTCCATAAGCGCCCCCTTTTTCCCGAATCTCCGTATGTAAGAAAAGGTTTTGCAAAAGTTCTGCTATAACAGACAAACAAGGAGAAGCCTCTTCTTCATAGCTGCTGATTAAACAGCTGCTTGAAGTAAAGCATACAGGAGAAGCCAAGATATAGGCCTCTTGTTTCAAAGGTAAAGAAAGCTTTCCATTAAAAAGGATGTCTTCGAAAGGAAAGTTTTGTAAAAGACCTTCTACTTTCGATTTTTGTAAGGAGGAGATCCTATTTTTATCCGCTCCTAAAACTATTTCAAAAGGGCTCTTCACAAAGATCTTTTTATGTAGGGTATGTAAAATAGAAATAGCCTCTTCTAACGCTTCTTTACCCTTAAAAAGAGAGCGAATGGTTTGTAAAAATCCATAACCATACCACAGATCTTGCAGAAAATCAGCCTTAGAAAGAGAAGAAGCAGATAGAGAAGAGGCATACTTCATAGCCTTTCCCGATAACTGGCTTTCTAAATGGGTTTTTTCTTGTAAGAGGACCTCTTTAATTCTCTCTTTTTCGGTAAAAACCGTCTCAAAAAGGATCTCCTTCATAAGAGATAAAAGAGAGGTGGTATTTTTATCTAAAGCTTTTCCCCGTAGAGTAAAGGTAGGAGAAAAGGAAAAAAAGGAGGAAGCTTGCCTGTTTGTGGAGAGATACGGATATATGCCCCCTGTATGTTTTTCTTTTTCTTCCAAAAGAGCTTCATATTTGTGCTTAGAAGAACCTATGCTGCCCATTAATACTAAAAAAAGAGGAAGGTAAGAGAGCTCTTTTTCTGAAAGAGAAGGAAGGGTAAATACGATATCTACGTAAGTTATATGATTCGTAAAGCTTTCATGGAAGTAGAGGTTTTTTTCTTTTTGCAAGAGAAACTCTTTCGGCTTTTTAGGAAGGTCTTCTAACTTAATAAAGGGGAGAAGGTTGATGTTTTGCCTTTCTTGCTTTTCTTGATAGGATTGTAACTCTTCCATCTGGGAGACAATCTTCTTTTTTTGCTCTACAGTCAAATCTTTTTGAATCTTTTGTAGGACTTTCTTTTCCTCTTGTTCTTCTTTCTCAGAAAGGGTTTCGTCCCCTTTTAAGGTAAGCTGTACAAAATGAGGATTCAGAATCCAGTGCTTTTGGATCAAAGAGGGAAGATATAAAGGATCTTTAAGCCTCTCTTTTAGCTCTTGTAAAAGAGTATGGATCTTCAAAGCATCTTCCGCTTTGGAGCCCTGCATCTTGATAAGACCTGCTCTCATAAAAAGAGAAAGTCCAAAAGGGAGCCCTTCTCCTGATATCTCTAACCTGGAAAACTCTATTTGGTGCATAGCAGCTGCAATCTTTTCTTTAGGAATAGAAGAAGAAGCAATCTTTTCTAACGTAGCAAAGATCACATGACGCATTGTATCTACATTTTCAGGCTCCATCCCCTTGGCTACAATAGTCCAAGGTATTTCACTTAGCTCCGTATCCAAAAAAGCATAGACATCTCCTGCTAGATTCGCTTTTAAAAGCTCCTTTTTTAAAAGAGAGGCATCATGCTCCATCAAAATAGTGTCTAAAAGTAAAAGCGCTAAAATTTCCCCCTGCTCTTGAGAAGAGCAGGTAAGCCAAGAAAAAGAGGCAATTGTATGCGCTTCTTTTTTCTGTTCTACGGATAAAGGATAGGGTTTTTCTATAAATAGGGGAGAGGTAAATCTCTTTTGAAGAGGAAGGGGTGAAAGATAGGCCGCTTTTTCGGTGTTTTTAAGCAGCTTTTCTTCTAAAAAATGCAGGTTTTTCTCGATGGGAATATTGCCATAAAAATAAAAAAGCGCATGCGATGGATGGTAAAATGTTTTATGAAAATCAACAAGTTCTTCATAACTTAAAAGAGGGATTTCAGAAGGATCTCCTCCTGAATTATAGGCATAAGGAAGATCCGGAAAAACCGATTCTAAAAGATGATGGAATAATCTGGAATCAGAAGATCCCATAGACCCTTTCATCTCATTAAAAACAACCCCTTGATATAAAAGAGGGGAGTCTAGATTTTTAGGGTCTTTTAACTCTATTCTGTGTCCCTCTTGCAAAAAGCTCATCTTCTTGAGTTCAGGAAAAAAAACCGCATCTAAATAGACATCCATGAGCTGGAAAAAATCTTTTTCTACCTGGGAGCTAGCTAGATAAAGAGTAAAGTCCGGCCCCGTCATAGCGTTCATAAAAGTGGCAACACTTCTTCGTGTCATCGCAAAAAAAGGATCTTTTACCGGATATTTTTTAGAGCCACAAAGGACAATATGCTCCAAAATATGAGGAACCCCGTTAGAAGAAGAAGGGTAGGTGGGTAAAGCAAAACAAAAGGCATTTTCCTCATCCTCTGAGGCTAGATGTAACACCGTCGCCCCTGTTTGAGTGTGCATAAGCTCAAAAAGGGTAATTTGGATTTCTTCTAAAAAGATTTTTTTGGTAAGGATAAACCCTTTATAAGAGTCTCCTACTTTAGATAAAGAAGACATAGATCTCTCAAGGGGTTTGTTTTTTTAACTTATCTAGTAAAACGGTTTTTCTATTTTCGATTTCATCTAACTCAATCTCATCTTTTTGGATTTGAGAATGGATCAAGTCATATTCCGGATCGTGAATTTTCATGTCGGAAAGAGTCTCTTTTACAAGAGCAATTCTCTGGTATAAAAGATTTTTTTGTTCTTCTAAAACATCAATCTCTTTTTGTAAAAGATCTTTTTTAGAAGAAAAGTCATGAGTATATTTCTTCTCATGAAACTCTTCCGGCTCTTTTTTTACGTTGCGGACCATATGGGATAACTCTATTTATAAATCCAAAGACTCTAACGATAAAGAGTTCTCCTTTAAATTACAAAAAAAGGAGAGAAAATCTCTCCTTTTTTTTTAATTCCAATCCAAAGTTGAAGCTGACTGGTATTCAGTAACCCTCGTTTCAAAAAAGTTTTTTTCCTTGTTTAAGTCAATAGTCTCACTCATCCAGGGAAAGGGGTTTTTCGAAAAATAACGTGCTTTGAGTCCAATTCTTTCTAGCCTTCGATCAGCAATATACTGCACATATTCCCGGAACATAGGAGCGGTAAGTCCTAAAATCCCTTTTGGTAGGCAATCTTGAGCATAAAGGATCTCAAGTTCTACGGCTTGGTCAATTTTTTCTATGATATGATTCTGAAATTCTTCCGTCCACACTTCTGGATTTTCCTCTTTAATTCCGTTGATCAAATCAATTCCAAAGTTTAAGTGGATCGTTTCATCCCGTAAAATATATTGAAATTGCTCTCCTACACCGACCATTTTATTTTGTCGTAAAAAAGAGAGAATCATCACAAAGCCACTATAAAAAAAGATCCCTTCCATAATGATATAATAACCAATTAGGTTTTCTAAAAACTTTTGAACTCCCTCCGGTGTCTTAGTAGAAAAATTTTCTTCTAAAATATCCTCTGTAAGGCTCATTTCAAAATGATCTTTAGCATGGATCGTGTTGATCTCATTATACATATTAAAGATCTCTCCCTCATCCAGGCCTAAAGACTCTACTATATATAAGAAGGTATGTGTATGGATTGCCTCCTCAAAAGACTGTCTTAAAAGATATTGCCGAACTTCCGGATTGGTCACATGTTTAAAAATAGCCAAAACAATATTGTTTCCCACTAAGCTTTCGGCTGTGGCAAAAAAACCTAAGTTTCTTAAAATCACCCTTCTTTCTTCTTCTGAAAGTTCGTTTGATTTCCACAGCTCTATATCTTTGCTCATAGGAACCTCTGTAGGCATCCAGTGGTTGGCACACCCATTTAAATAGTGTTCCCAAGCCCACTTATACTTCAAAGGCATAAGTTGGTTTACATCTACTTTACTGCAATTGAGCAGCTTTTTTTCAGAGACTTTTACTCTCTTTTCTTTCATGACTTCCTCCTATTGGTTACTGGCAGCTTTCACAACCCTCTTCTAGGTTGCACACTTTGGGGGTATCTCTTGTTACTTTAATGTTGTCTGATGCAGACTTGTTTTTCATCCATCTAGGCTGCAAAGATCTTCCCTTATTAATGTCTAAAGTAGACTTTTCAATTTGGGTAGCGGCCATAGAGCGGAGGTAGTAGGTTGTTTTTAGCCCTGATTTCCAGCTAAGCTGATACATATGGTCTATCTTTTTTCCGGAAGGCTGGTTTAAATACAGGTTTAAAGATTGCCCCATATCTAGCCATTTTTGTCTTCTGGAAGCACATTTAATTAACCATTCCGGCTCTACTTCAAAGGCAGTTACAAAAAGCATCTTTATCTCAGTGGGAATCCTTTCTATTTCTTGGATAGAACCATCAAAGTACTTTAAATCATCAACCATCTCTTCATCCCATAGATTTTTTTCTTTTAACGTTTTTACCAAAAAGGGATTTATGATAGTGAATTCTCCGGAGAGATTGGACTTTACATAAAGATGTTTATAAGCAGGTTCAATAGAGGGAATAAGCCCTGTAATATTGGCAATCGTAGCCGTAGGAGCAATAGCCATAGTGTTGCTATTTCTCATCCCTCTTTCCTTGATTTTTTGTCTTACATAGCCCCAGTCCATTTTAGAAGAGGTATCTACTTCAATTTTTTCTCCTCTTTCTTTTTCTAAAAGAGAGAGTGTATCTATCGGAAGAAGGCCTCTATCCCACTTAGAACCTGTAAAGCTTTCATAAGGACCTCTCTCTTTGGCAAGTTCCGTAGAAGCCAAAATAGCATAATAGGAGATCATCTCCATGCTAGTATCGGCAAACTCTACGGCTTCATGGCTTGCATAGCTGTAGCCAAGTTTATAAAGAGCATCTTGAAATCCCATGATGCCAAGTCCCACGGGACGGTGTCTTAGGTTGGCATTTTTAGCCTCTTCGATAGGGTAAAAGTTAATATCAATTACGTTGTCTAACATACGAAGGGCAGACCGTATAGTAGAGGCAAGCTTTTCCTCTTCAATTCCCTCTTCGTTTACATGATTAGAAAGGTTAATAGAACCTAAGTTACATACAGCTGTCTCCTCTTTTGAGGTGTTGAGTAAGATTTCTGTACAAAGATTGGAAGAGTGCACCACTCCCACGTGATCTTGCGGAGAGCGAATATTAGAAGGATCTTTAAAGGTGATCCAAGGATGGCCCGTCTCAAAAAGCATACTGAGCATTTTTCTCCACAGCTTCACCGCTTCTATTTTTTTGAAAAGCTTGATCTTTCCCTCTTCTATCAGTTTTTCATAAAAGGAGTATCTCTCTTCAAAGGCTTTTCCATACAGATCATGAAGGTCAGGTACTTCTGCCGGATCAAACAAGGTCCACATCTCGTTTTTCAAAACCCGTTTCATGAAAAGATCGGGGATCCAGTTTGCCGTGTTCATATCGTGCGTTCTTCTTCTTTCATCTCCTGTGTTTTTGCGAAGCTCCAAAAAGTCTTCTATATCTAAATGCCAGGTTTCTAAGTAAGCGCACATAGCTCCTTTTCTCTTTCCTCCATTATGAACAAGGGCAGAGTCTGTCATATAAGACTTATCACCTTCCACAAGAAGGTCATATACGAAAGGGGCCATGGGTGCTGCTTTAACACTTTTGACTCTAGAAAAAAGGTGTCCTTCATGGATAAACCAATTTTTCTTCGTAAGAGGTTTGGCTTTTAAAGAGAGGGCAATTTTTTCTTCTGCAGGCAGGCAAATATCATAAGATTTTGTCTCATCTGAGCAGACTCCTTGGTGCCCATTTTTTCTTACCCGGAAATTCCCTGAACTGGGAACTCCAAGACGAAGAGCTTGGTAGCGAAGGCCAAAGGCTAGCTCGTAAGAAGTTGTACTAAAAAAGATCTCTTTGCCTCGAGAAACATTTCCCTCTGTTTCTAAAAGTCCTTGTAAAAGCGCCCGTGTTTGCTTTTCAGGTAAATGAGATAGTCTCGGTGCTATCCGTTTCTCTTTTTTCTCATTGTAAAGATCTTCATATTCAAAAGGCAGAGTAGGAGCTCCCCTTGAAACAATCCTTCCTGTTGCTCCATCTTTTAGTGCTTCTCTTCCCGATGCAAAGCGAATTTGCAGATAGGAGCTTCCTCTCGAAGTTTCCCAAAAATGGATTCCGCGTTCTCTTAAATAGGTACGGACAAATTCTAGGTGAGCATCTACTTGAGGATTCCCGGAAACGCCCCATTCCATTTCATTTTGGGTCATCTGGCCATCACCTAGTAAAATTCCATATAGGCGAGCATCTTCCTCTGTGAATTCTTCAACTGGGACAACCTCTTTGGGGATGACTTGAGCGATGTAGTCTCCTTTTTTTAGTTCTTTGGCTTCAGTCCAAGCAGGATGTATCTTTTTTTTCTCAAGCCGGCTTTGCGTCTTTTGAATAGATTGCTCTAAGGGAACATTTTGAATAGCATAGAAAGGGTGCCCATCAGTTACTTCAATCGGGTAGACTGCATGCTTGATGTCAACAAAAAGCATAGGACCGTGTTGATTATAGGCGAACTTCTCTTGAACCTCTCGATACCTTCCGCTAATCCCTAAAACAAGGTCTCCTACTTGGACCTCTTGGATTTGTTTGATCCCTTTTGAGGTGAAGATTGCTGTATGGGGAGCAAAACACTGGTTGACAGCAACTGCTGTATCATTAGCTACTTTTAAAAAGGGGATAACTCCTTGTGATTTTCCATTGGTACCTTTAATTCTAGAGCCGGTAGCTCTAACAGAAGTCCAGTCATTTCCAATTCCTCCAGCCCATTTAGAAAGCTGAGCATCATCGGAGATAATTTTAAAAATACTAGAAAGATCATCTTCTACAGTAGAAAGATAACAAGAGCTTAGCTGCGAATGGAGCGTTCCTGCATTGAATAAAGTAGGGGTAGAGGAGACAAAAAGAAAAGAAGATAAAACGTGATAAAACTCAATTGCTTTTTCTGTTTTATTCTCTTCTAATAAAGAAAGGCCCATAGCGACTCTCATCCAGAAAATTTGGGGAGTCTCAAGCCTTTTTTCCTCATGATGTATAAAATAGCGATCGTACAGAGTTTGCAGTCCCAAATACTGAAAGAGATCATCCCTTTCTAAGAGCAAAGCAGAAGCGATTTTCTCCAAATCAAAGTCAAGCAATTTAGGGGAGAGTTTTTGTAGGGAAATCCCATTTTTTATGTATTTAGAAAAGTAGTTTTTATGTGCTTTTTCTAAAGAAGGGTCAGAAAAAGACATGCCGAAGGTTTCTTGGTAGATCTGATCTAAAAGAAGACGAGAAGAGACTTTAGAATAGGCCGGATCTTTTTCGATTTTAGAACGAGCTGCAAATATATTACATAAATCAAGCTCTTTTTCCTTCATCCCCTCATAAAAACTAAGTAGAGAAGTTTTTACTAAACCTTCTACATCTACCTCTTTTTCAAGTCCTCTGCAAGCAAACCGAAACTTGGCTCTTATCTGTCCTTCTGTAACCGTTTTTTTTCCTTCTTTGGTTAGTACTACAAATTGTTTTTCCGTCTCTTTTTCTGAAAAAGAGCTGAGCTTTTCATGTTTTGCTTCTTTTTCTGCTCTTTGTAAGATGAACGCTTTTGCTTCTTCAAAAAAGAGGTTTTTCATTAACTCTGTTTCGATCCAATTTTGCAGGCTATCTAGAAAAAGACTTTCTCCTTTTTGGACCGTTTCTAAGGCTTTTTGGATTACTTTTTTGGTGATAAGATTTACCCCTTCCAACACTTCTTCTTCCGTTTTTTTAGTATGGGCAAGTTGAAAACACCTTTCTATAGAAAGGGTTAGTTTCATAGGATTAAAGCGGACCTGGGTAGTCTTGTCGTGTCTATAGATTTTTAAATTCTGAGGGGAATTTTCTCGTTTTAGTTTTTGCAAGTCTCTATAGATAATATAATCTCTGGCAACATCATGATAGCCCTGCTTCATTAAAGAGACTTCTACAAAATCTTGAATTCCCTCGACAGTAAGGCAAGTTCCTTTTTGTGCTAGTTTGATTAATTGATGAACAATTTTTTCAGAAACGCTATCCAAAATAGATTCGAACTCTTTTGGAAAAGGGGCTTCTTTTCCCACTTTTTTGGTTTCTCGAAAAGCCATTTCCAAAGCTTTTTGAATTCTTTCTTCTTCAAAAGGAACGATGGTGACATTTGTTTTGACTACTGTGATTTTTTCTTTGGTAAAGGGCTTTTTTTCTTTTTTATCTTCCGTTTTTGTTACAGTTTTTGTGTCCATCATTCCCCCTTCTTATAAAGATGATTCTAACCTCTTTTTGAGGTTTGTTTTTAAGTTTCCCAGTTTAAGCTACTTATCCTGTTTTCTACAAGATGTAGTACACATTTCACAGCTTACACACTATATATGGTAGTTTTAACTTTATCGTCCACAAAAAAAAAAGAAAAAAAACACCCCTCCAGACAAGAAACAAAATTTCCGGGTAGCGTAAAAAACAACATTCTCTTTTTCTTAAGATCGAACAAAAAAAGGAAGATCGTGATTTTTTAACGGGATTTTTCTTACAATGGGGTTTAAGAGGCTTTCCCTTTATGAAGAAGATATACTTAGTTCCCAACATCATTACGGCTTTTGGTCTTGCTTGCGGTCTTTTTGTCATTTTTAAAGTAAATATGATTGAGCCCGGAATGGGCGATTATCAGGTTATTTTTAGCTCGAGCCTTCTTTTAGTGGTAGCGGCTTTTGCCGATTTTGTGGATGGTGCTGTAGCCCGTGTTTTTCGAGCTGAGAGTCCTTTTGGTTTTATGTTTGATTCTTTGGCAGATACGGTCTCTTTTGGAGTTGCTCCTTCTGTTCTTCTTTTAAAAACTCTTTCCTTAGAGCAGGGAACCTTTCTCTCCTTTTTTACCGCTGTAGGGGCGATGGTCTTTTCTTTATGCGGGGTCTTAAGGCTTGTTCGTTATAACGTAAAAGCGATGCTTCCTTCTAAAAAGGCTGATAAAAAAGAGCATAAACCGTTTACAGGGCTTCCTATTACGGCAGCAGCAGCTGCTGCTGTTTCTATAAACTTAATGCTTTTATCTCCTTGGTTTTTGAGTAAATGGTATTTAGAGCACACCTACAAGTCTATTTTTTTAGGAACAGCGATGGTTTTTTTAGGATATTTAATGGTGAGTAGACTTAAATTTCCTACCTTAAAAGCGCTTCATTTTCGGATTCCTTCGTTTCATCTTGCTTTTTTAGCGGTTGTCTTGTCCGCTTTTATTTTGTATGGGGTATTCTCTTTTTTTTCTTTAGTTCTCGCTTTTTTTTCATGGGGTTATATTATCTGTGCTTTAGGTCTTGCGATAGCCCGAAAGTTTTTTGGACGAAAGTCCAAAACTTTAAAAGAATTTGAGCCGGAAGAGGAAGATTAATGATTCTTGTTTTTTGTGTTGTTGTAGCAGCTTTTGTGTTTCTTTTTCTAGCTCTTTGGACACTTAAAAGTATAAAAAAAGCAAAAGAAGATCTTCCTCGGTATTTCAAAGCGGAATCGTTAGAGATTATGCAAACTTTGCAGCACAGTTTTTTCTCTTTAGCAAATCAAACTCTAAAAACCCACCAAGAAGGGGCAAAAACTGATCTACAAACCCATAAACAGTCGGTTCAAGACTTAGTAGAGCCTTTACAAGAGGCCATTTCTAAGCTGGAAAAAGAGCATAGAGAACTGGAGAAGAAAAGAGAGTCGGCCTATCTTCTTATGGAAAAACAGCTAGAAAACTTGGTGGCCTCAGAAAAAGCCCTGAGGTCAGAAACCTTTAATTTAAGCAAAGCTCTTAGATCTCCTTCTGTTCGGGGAACCTGGGGGCAGCTTCACTTAAGGCGGGTTGTAGAGCTTGCCGGAATGCAAAAGTATTGCGATTTTACCGAAGAAGTATCTCAGGAGAGTGATGGAAAAAAGATAAGACCCGATTTAGTGGTACATCTTCCCGGAAAAAGACAAATTATTGTTGATGCAAAAACGCCCCTTTACGCCTATTTAGAAGCTTTAGAAAAGGAAGAAGAGGAGGGTAAAATAGAGAAAATGAAGGAGCATGCAGCTCATATAAGAAAGCATGTAAAAGAGCTTTCCAGTAAAGAATATTGGAAGCAGTTTTCTCCTACTCCTGAGTGTGTAATTTTATTTTTACCTTCGGAGTCTTTTTTTTCAGAGGCAGTTCGACTTGATCCCGATCTTATAGAGACCGGCTTTTTACATAATGTGATAGTAGCCACTCCCACCACCTTGATGTCTGTTTTGAAAGCAGCTTCTTTGTCTTGGAAACAAGATAGTATATCGCAAAATGCAAAAGAGATTGCAGAGTTAGGAAAACAGCTTTATGAAAGACTTTTAGTGATGTCTTCTCACTTTTCTAAGTTAGGAAAGTCGGTAAATCACTCTGTAGAAACATACAACCAAACGGTAGCCTCTTTAAAGACAAGGGTTTTTCCTTGTGTAAAAAAGCTTCAAGAAAAAGCGCACCACACAAAAGAAACAGAGCCTCTTATAGAGGTGCAAGAGAGAGCTTCTCTTTCAGAAGTCTATTCAGAAGAGCCTTGAGGCGTTACTTCCAGTACAAAATAAGCAGGAAAAGCGAAGTGGTGGTTCGGTCTTGCTGAGACTACCAAAGTAACCTTTTTCCCTAAGAACTCTTCCAAATCATATTTCGTGCTATATAAAAAAGCAGCAAAGGTGCCATTTTTTCGCAAAACAAAGTCTCCAGGGCGGCTTTTCATGCCCGGATCATATGCTTGGATGACTCCTTGAAGGACTTCTGCGTTTACCTTTTGTTCTAAGTAAAAATCTTTCACGGTTTTTTGAGGATGAAAGGCTAGCCAGCTATCAAAGAGCTCTTTTTCAGAGGAGAGCCAAGCTTCCATTTTGCGGGTTAAATCTTCTTTTAAAAAGGGGTTGTTTTTTTTCCAAGCTTCAAAAGAGAGGGAAGGAGAAGGGGATTCTTCTTCTGAAGTTTCTTCTTCTAGCTCAGGAAAGAAAACCTCTTCTATAGTTTCTGTTTTTTGAATCGAAGAAAGATAAGAAAGTTTTTTTTCTAGGTAGTTTTCTTGTAAAGAAGCAAGACGCAGTTTTGCCTTTTGTACTTCTCCTTTTAAATCAGAAAAACTTTCAATGACTCTTTGTAGTTTGGAGATAGCTTCTTGGGGCTCCATTTTTTCAAAAGGCTTTTTTTCTTCCCTATCTGCAATAGAGATAGCCTCTTCTAAAAGAGATTCTGCTTTTTCTTTCCTTTTTTCCTGTTTTTGAATGTAAAGAGAGTCTCCTGCATATCTGATGAACTCTTTGGCTACATATAAAGGGCAATTTTCGGGAACCGCAATTTCTACCCATTTGGGATCAGAAGAGGCGTCTTTTATTTGTATAGGAGCGCCTGTGCTTAAAGAGCCTAAAATAGGAGCTTCCTTATCGGGTTTTAAACGGATATTGACTCTATCTGCATCGATTCTGTTTTCAAAAACTAGGCTTTTATAGACAAAAGCGCTGAGACTTCTTGGCGCTTTTACCTCATAAAAGTCTCCAATTTCTCCTTTTATAAGCAGAAGGTCG
This sequence comes from uncultured bacterium, assembly GCA_964351495.1. GTDB lineage: Bacteria > Chlamydiota > Chlamydiia > Chlamydiales > SM23-39 > CAYGOC01. Next base: position 38,557 of record CAYGOC010000003.1, on the reverse strand, counting down.
TTTGGGGTAAGCAGAGAAACCTCTTCTCCTTTAAGATCAGGGGAAGACCTAAGACGCACCTTGTTTCCCAGCACTTTTCCCGTAAAGGCGGAAAAAGAAGATTTTGGGTTTTCTGCGTGTAAAACAGAGAAAAGAAACAAAAGAAAAAAGAACTTAAGCGAAAAACTGAGCCGAAACAGTTTCATACTTGCCCCCTATAGAAAGTGTGAGCCTAACTATAGGATAGAAAAAACTTTTGAGAAAAGGGTTTTTTACAAGAGGAGAAAAAAAAGAGCTTTAGCTATGCAAAACAGCCTTAATGTGCTCGCAGTTTTTTTGTCCGCAAGTGCAGCCTAAAGGGTCTCCTAAAAATACCTGATAGCATTCGTTTGTATCTAAAGGATTGGTTACATCGTAGAGATTCTCTGCTTTTTGCTCTATATTCCATGTTTTAAAAGAGAGGTCTTGTTCAGAAACAAACTCTTCTCCTTCTTCCTGAGGGGTGTTTTGGATTGTTCTGGCAATTTGGCAATAAGCACAGTTACAGTGAGGCTCTGGTTTTAACAGATTATCAGAAAGAGGAATCCCCATTGCCTTGGCTATGGAGGTGATTTTTTTCAAAACATCTTCGGGAAGATTGGGCAAATGGGACTGCTCTGGATTATGCTGTAAGATGTTCTCCAAGGGTTCCATAGTTCCTGAAAGACCCATCTTAAAAGGAAAATTCAAAGCTCCGTCTAAAAAAGAAGGGCCTTTTTCCTTTTCTAAGTCATTTTTTTCTAAATAATCAGCATGAGCTCTAAATATTTGCTCCAAAGTAGCCCCTTTTAAATCGGGGACCTTAACTTGTTTTCCTGCTGTTAAGTCGATAACTAAAGAGGTTCCTTCTACCCTCAAAGAGAGCACGTTTTTCCAACTCGTTGATATGTAAGGAGGTATACTTAATATAAGAGGGCTGATTTTCATGGGAAAACCTCAATTTTTCTTTTTTCAACTCTATTATACCCTTCCTTTTTTTGCTTGTCAAGTTTTTTAGCACTCTCAAATCTGGAGTGCTGATTTTCTTAATCTATTGTTATTTAGATGGTTAGAATCTAAAAAAGAAAACTACTCAGAAAATCCTGTTTCAGGCATAGAAGGGAAGATAGATAGCTTTACAAAGAGGGGAAAATCTGTGGATAAAAAGACGTATGTAATTGATACCAATGTTTTATTACATGATCCATCTGCTTTAAAAAACTTCGATAAAAACCATGTAGTTATTCCGCTTCTGGTTTTAGAGGAGCTGGATAATTTAAAAAAATATTCAAATGAACTAGGGCAAAATGCTCGCCATGTGATGCGGTATATAGATTCTTTAAAAAGTCAAGGGGACTTGCACAAGGGAGTAGAAATCCCGGAAGGGCCTTTAGTGCGTGTTTTTTTAGATCCCAAACTAGAAAAGGGAAAAGACTTCCCTCTTCCTTTAGATAGAAATAGTAATCGCGTTCTTTTTATAGCGCATACCCTCAAAGCAAAAGGGGAAGATGTTATTTTTGTAACCAAAGATTTTGTAACTAGGGTGAAAGCAGAAGCTATGCATCTTGTAACTGAGGACTATGAAAATCAGCAGATTTCTTTGGATAAAGCCTACAAGGGGATTAAAAAGCTTTTTGTGGAGAAAAAAGACATAGATCTTTTCTACAAAGAAGGACAGGTTCCCGAAGGGAATCATGTATTTTTACCCAATGAATATTGTCTTCTTACCTCAGACGAAAGATCTTCTGCTGTTTGTAAATACAATAAAACCAAACAAAGGTTAGAGCCCCTTTTGCAAATGCAAAAAGATATATGGGGGATTCAGCCTTTAAACATAGAGCAAAAATGTGCTATGGATCTTCTTTTGCGAGATGATATCCATTTAGTGACTTTAGTAGGTCCTGCAGGAACAGGAAAGACTTTAATGGCTTTGGCGTGCGCAATGCATAAAGTGTTTGATGAAGGAAGGTACAACCGTATTTTGGTTTCTAGGCCTATTATCCCTTTAGGAAAAGACATTGGATATCTTCCTGGCACCAAAGAAGAGAAGCTCTATCATTGGATGCAGCCTATCTACGATAACTTAGAATATCTCTGTGAAAAAACCAATGGAGAGGGAAACGGTGCTTCTTCTTTAGAGTTTTTGATGGAAAGCAAAAAAATAGAGATGGAGGCGGTAACCTATATAAGGGGTAGATCCCTTCCTAAGGTTTTTATGATTATAGATGAAGCCCAAAATCTAACTCCCCATGAGATGAAAACGGTAATCTCAAGGGCAGGGCATGGAACTAAGGTTGTCCTAACAGGAGATCCCTCTCAAATCGATAATCCTTACTTAAATAAAAACGCAAACGGTCTTACCTATACAATCTCGAGGTTTAAAGACCAAAAAATCTTTGGGCATATAGAGCTAGATAAGACAGAAAGATCTGAGCTAGCCTCTATTGCAGCAGATATCTTGTAGTTTTTCTACTTCAAGAGTAGACTCCTCTTTCATGAAGTCTATTCTACAAAAGCTAGAAGAAAAAAGGGGCCCCATAACGGGGCTCTATTTTCTTATGCAAAAGCATCCTGATCTTTTACAAAAATTTTCTGATTTGGGAGGCTATCTTCGTTTTGAAGGGATCCTTCCCAAAAAAGTAAAAAACTGGGTAACTCTTGTAGTGGCCCAAAAACACGCTTACAAAAGGGTTTTTGAAACGCATCTAAAAAAGAGCCCTCTTTCCAAAGAGCTTCTACTTTCTTTAATAGAAAAGAAAAAAGTAGAAGAGCCCTATCATTCCTTAAAAGAGTTCGTTTATTCTGTTTTAGATAGCAATGAAGTAGATCCTCAGCAAAAAGAGTTTCTAGAGCAAAAATTTAAACCAAACGGGTTTTTAGAACTGCTTTTTGTGGTTCTCTTTTACGACTCTTTCATAAAAGCTAGTAAAACACTAAAAATCTAGAAGTGTTTTGCCTAAAATAGCTGGCAAAAGAAACAGAGCTCCTGTAAAATATTTCCAATAAATTCAAAAAAAGGAGTTTTTATGCATGTTGAAAGAACTGTAACTATTGATTTTGTTCGAGGGCTTTTTGAAGAGGCTGGACTAGATGAGTCAGATCTGCCGCAAGTAGTAGTCCAGTTTAATAAGTCTGTAGACAACGTACACAACGTTGCAGCTTGGTTTTTTCAGGGTTTTACAGATTTTCGGGTTGTCAACTCTCGTTTGTTATGGGCTAGGCACCAAGCGGCTAAAGCCTTGGCGAGGGAGGGTGAGCAGGTTAAAAAACCGTATGTTAAAGAAGGGTATTATGTTGAGCTCCGGAGCGGTATCAATGAAACAACAGAAGTTTTTTCATCTAGAGTTACTGCTTTTATCAGATCAAACCCGAAGCAACATAATCATCCATTTCGAGATATCAAAAAATTTTTCACGCTGGAAGAAGAAAGTGTTGAAGAAAAGAAAAAAAGCGATTGATACGTGTGTTTGGGGAAAAAGAGCCTTTCTAAGTGAGCGAAATTGCGAGGAACCCCCTGACTTTGGTTGTGGGGTTAAGGAGCTTGCAATTATTAATCATACAGATTACAACTCTTGGAATTTTTCTTAGAGGGCAGGTCCTCTATTTTTAAAAACAAGGAATTTTTATGGCAGCCTTAAATGATAACTTTCCCCTTTCTTCCAAAGACTTCTCTTTAATTTATAAAGGAGAATGTCCGCATAGATCAAGATGCTTCCGCTTTTCTGTACAGTTTTCTAAAAGCGGTATTTTTAAAAAGGTTACAGGGTACGAAGAAACTACGCAGTTTCAAAAAAGAACAAAAGAATTTGAAAGAGCCTCCGAAAAAGCTAATTTGGTTTTTGTCAATTTTTTTCAAGGGAGTAAGCTGAAAGTACAAGTTCATTTCCATTTGAATGAAACTAGGCTAGAGTTCAACCTTCATATTCAGTCCGAAATGTATAAGATAAATTCCTTCTTAAATAAAAGGAATGTTTTGTGTTCAAAAACTATATCTGAGACCACAGAAGGGTGCCCTTCAGAAACTGCTGGTAATAGGACTGAACAGAAGGATTAGTAGTACAAAAAACACAACTGCCTTATCCCTGTCCTGAATCAAGAAGTTTTACGGCGATGTTGATAAAAAAAGAGGCTGGGGCAAGACTTTTGGGTAATAAATATGATCAAACTAACTATTATGAGAAAAAAAGTTAAGGAAGGTTTAGTTGGACTAAACGGGTGTTAATAAAAAAAACTATAAAAAAGGAAAAAAATTGTATGGAATTTCGTGTTGAAAAATTAAATGCGTGGACTCTTGCTAGGGGGGCTGAAGAGCGGGGACTGCCTCGAGCTCCTGCCGAGGTAGAGGTGGTTTTCAGAAATACTATCCAGGTTACAGAAGAATTTGCAAGAGGTTTTTTTGAAGGATTAGAAAGCGTTCAGATAACGGCGCAACCGGAAATTTATACGGTATACATAAACTCTTCAATTCCTGCAAGGGAGACAGTTTTGATACTTTCTTACAGGGTTACAAACTTTCTGAGACAGGTAAAAGGAGAAAGGGGCTTTCAATCCTTTCGGGTAGATCCACAATAGCTTTGAGAATATAATTTTTGCTTAGTTTATAAGCTCACGGAGTAACTTAAGATTAAAGGGATATAATAAAAAAAAGGAGAAACAGCATATGGAGTCTATGGTTATACTTGTAGTTAGGTGGTATAGAGGATTAGGTCCGTTAGGATTTCCGGAGCCTGCAGATCTGGAGGTGATTTTTAGAGAAAATGTACGAGTTACAGAAGAATTTGCAAGAGAATTTTTTCAAGGGCTAGGAGGTGTTCGATTAATAGCGGGTGATAATTTTGATAGAGTTCTTATCAATTCTTTAAATCCTGCTGAAGAGGACATACCTGGGCTTTTTAATAGGGTTAACATTTTTCTAAGAGAACAAAAAGGAGAGGTAAACTTTCAAGTTTTCCAAGAACGGATAGAAGTTTTTGGATGGCGCTAAAGCATGCGCTCCACAGGCTTACAATCCCGAGCATCCCTCGGAGGTGATGAAAAAATCTTTTAAGATACTTTCTTTTCTTATTGTGTATATGATGGTTTTGGTGATTTTTCTTTAAAAGAAAAACTCTTACCGAAAACAAAACTATACCTTAAAGGAGATTTTTTATGGTACCCCTTCCTGTCTGAACTCTATGCATCTATTTCCTAATGCTCGTCAAAACCCTGTGGTAGATGGAGTAAGCGATTGTGATTTAGAACTACATTTCGTTCAAAACATAAGAAATGTTGCCCTTCAGCTTTTTTCAGGATTAGTAGGCGCGGATCTGAGAATTATAGAAGATACAAAAATTGGCTGGTGCGCAACAAATGGAGACGACCTACGAACCTTGTCTGGAAAAGTATTGCAGCTTTTAAGAGATAAAGGGTATCGAGCAGAGCCTGCAATTGTGATACACGATGACAGAGCTGTAGCTTTTATGCCTCTTTAGTCTAATTAACGGGGGCTTTTCTTAAAAGCCCCCCTTCGATTAGCTATAAAGAGGAGCTACGGGGTCTTTTCCTCTTCGCTGCTTTTTTTTCCTGTTATGAGAAAAGAGAAAGTATTCATAACTTCAGAGCTTGGATCTAGGCTCACCCTGTGCCGTGATTCCAACATATCATGAGTAGATGGGGCAGCGTATTGCTTCGCAGTTTCTAGACTTTTTGTCACTAAGGAAATCTTTTTTCTTTCAAGAAGAGGAACCACCTTGTTTAACTTGTCTTTTGAGTGCAGATAGAGCTCTAGTCTTCTTCCATTTAATTCAGAGTATACTGTTATCTGTGGGTTGCTTCCTTGAAAAAATGCCCCAAAAATGGAACTTGCTTTTTCAGAGGCTTGCTTTAAAGTTTGCGGGTTACTAAAATCGGCCTCCCTTTCAAATCCGGTAACTTGGGAAAAAACACCATCTCGAAAAACTACAGAAAGGCAGCAGAGGTCTTCCCCATGAAGGCACCCCCCTCGGTGAATCAGATTGAAGTCGTTTGGATTAAGATTGGTTTCTAGAGCGGACATAAAATCTCCTTATTATTTTTTATATGCGGCAAGAATTATAAAAAATATTTTAGAATTTTTCAATAGAAAAAGCACGCAACTTAGGGAAGTTACGTTGATTTCTTAGCTTTTATCGTAAAGGTTGTTCTAGTTCACGGTAAGTAAAAAGGAAGTTTCTTAAAAAATGGTCAAAACTTTTCATCGGGGTTTTTCTGTTTGGAATCGCTCTTATTAAATTGACTGAGATCTAATTTAAGGGGACTGTTTTGGATAAAGAAAATACCGTTGGTTTTATGAAATTCTTCAATAGCACTTATAGAAGAGCTATCTTCTTCTACTAGATGTAAGTGAAAGCTTAAGATTCGTGTTGGAAAAGTAAAGTTAAGGACTATTTGCACTCCCGGTAAACTGGCAAAATACGCACAAACTAGTCTATGAAGTAAGTTGGCTACATTTTGAAACTCTTCAGAGTCGCTCTCTTTAAAAATCTCTCGTAATATGTAGGGCTCTAAAAGGTGCCTATCAAGATCTTTAGCAAAGGGGCTCTCTGAGCTTGTAAATTGGGTGTATAAGTCAGAGTTAGTAAAGCTCAAAACAGATAATTTGAGATGGATCAAAACACAACTGTTCTGGGGAGGATGCAAATGGCAATGCGTGTTTTGATGAGACCTGCCGAAGTGGTTTTGTTGTAATCTATTTGCAAGGGCTGCCATATAAACTTTTCCTATATTATCGGATTTTAAGAGAGGCTAGCAAATCGGTCTGGCCTCTCTTAAGTTTTTCAATTTTTCTTAGCTAGTAGAAATAGGACTTTTCTTATTCCTTACTTTCAAAGGGCTCTGTTTGAGTTAGTGTAATTTCCTTACTTTGGAAAAATCGCCTAACGTGTTCCATAGAAGAAGTGTGCTTACTTGTGTGTAAGTGAATATCTACACTTCGGTTTTTCAAATTACAGGTAACTTGTATAGTAGCTCCAGGAATAGGGGAAAAAAACTGGATAAGACCTTCTTTTATAAAATGAACAGCTGCTATAAAAGCGGGCGTATCCTCCCCAAAAACATATTTTAGGTTTGGCAAGCGGAGCCTTGTTTGTGGTTCTTTATAACTAGGATTGGTTTCTAAGAAACTATTTAGGAAGGGTCTACTGGGTACATGTTTTTCAAGCGCTTTGCCAATATCTAAATTTAGAATCACTCCCCCTTCTGCAACATCAGGGTGGTTACAACTAATAGACTCCCAACAGGGTAGAAAATCCTCTTTTGTAAAAGTTGGTTTTGAGCAGGTTCCACATTGGGTATTAGAGCATCTAAAAATCCCATTTACTCCCAGATCTCGCTTAGGTTGAAAAAGTGCATTTTCTGCGGTATATTGAGTGTTCATAAAAAGATTCAATGCTTGCTGGTCGTTAGGACAGCTGTAACGAGTCAAAAGAGAACGTTCTGATATAAAAAGAGAGGTGCCGGTAATCTGCATATATTGGACGACAGAATTCATGGTGGTTTCCATGTCTGGGCCGGGGGTTAGATGCATAGAATACTGTATAGTTGCATTAGGGTTATAGCTTATAGATACAGGAGCTCCCTCAAAAAATTTCTGAAAAGCCTCAACTCCTTTTTTAGCTGCTTTATGCAATGCGTCGTCTCTAAAAAAACGATAATCTGTAGGAAAACCTGTAATTTTTCTAGACTCCCCATCGTCACTAAAATAAAGAGAAAAACAGGAACCCTTTTTATATCCGCCTAGAGAACTGAGACTAAGATTATTAGGGTCGTTAGAAAGATGGTGGTTACAATAAGGTTGTAATTCCGCTTTCAAATCACGTGAATTTAATAAGAAACCCACAGGCTCTAACATATACAATCTCCTTTTTATTTTTAAAAATTTGGAGAATCCTAGCGAATATGTATTGTTTTTCTCAAGAAAAATTTATGAGCAATTCTTTTTTTAATTTCTAAACTCTCTTTTTCTTGACGAAAAGGAGGCTCTTTTATTAACCTTTGGGCGCCGGGGATATTTAAAAATTGCTTTTCAAAAAAACAGGTCTCGAAGTATTAACCAGAAAAAACCATATCCAAAATTAGGGACACATTAGGTAGAAAATGAATACAAAAAGTGAACGACTTAAGAAACTAGAAGTAGAACTGGAAGATTTAGAGCAGTGGTTAAAACTAGGACTTGTTCCGAAAAAAGAAATTGAAAAACACAAAGAAGAAATTTGTCTTATTAAAGACAAAATTGAAGAAGAAAAGGATCGACTTAAGTTTTTAAAGGAGAATGGAGAGCTGGAAGAATACGTAGCTCCAAAACGTTCTCCTGCAAGGCAAGCTTTTGCCGACTCTCCTACCTTGCCTGATATTGATTCGGGAGATAATAGTTCTGATGTAGGCCTTGATATGTCAACGGAATATGAGTCAGAAACTACCTTTGAAGAGACAGAGGCAGGCGAAGAAGCTACTTTTTTTGAAGAAGATGATGAAGATCCCTTTTCCGATAAAAATCGGTGGAAAAGAGGGATCATGGAAGATCCAGATGCAGACAACTGGTAAGCCAGTTAGTCTTTATTTTCATCTTCCCTTCTGTGAAAAAAAATGTCCTTACTGCCACTTTTATGTAATTCCTCCCACAGACTTTCATAAAAAGCTTTTACTCGAAGCTCTTTTTTTAGAGTGGACCCTACTCAAAGAAAAACTACAAGAAAGAGAGATTGTCTCGATTTACTTTGGAGGGGGAACTCCTTCTTTGTTTTTAGAGGGAGTAGAAACTATTCTTGCTTGGATTTATCAAAGCGGTATATCCCTTGCAAATGGGTTAGAAGTTACCTTAGAAGCCAACCCGGACAATTTGGATATGTCTAAAATAGGCTCTCTTCGTAATTTTGGCATCAATAGAGTAAGCCTGGGAGTACAGTCTTTTGAAGAAGAAGAACTCTCTTTACTCGGAAGAACACATAATACACATCAAGTAGAGCGCGTTATAGAATCTCTAATAGAAAAGGGGATTTCTAATATCTCGCTTGATCTTATGTATGATATTCCCTCACAAAAAAGAGACTCTTTTAAGCGTTCTTTAAGAAAAATACAAACGCTTCCCATAACACACCTTTCTTTGTACAACCTAGTCATAGAACCTCATACCCTCTTTTATAAACATCGAAAAAAACTCGAAAAAACCTTGCCCTCTGAAAAAGAGAGTTCTCTTATGCTTCAAGATGCTTTACAGATCCTAAAAGAGACCTTTTTTCAGTACGAGATCTCTGCTTTTTGCAAAGAGAATCTGTTCTCAAGACACAACGTAGGATACTGGATTGGAAGAGACTTTTTGGGGCTGGGGCCCTCTTCTTCTAGCTACCTATCAGGAGTGCGAAGAAAAAACCTCTCTTCCATTCTAAAATATCACAAGCTCCTTACCCAAAAAAAACTCCCTTTAGAGTATGAAGATGTTCTTTCTGTATATGAAAGACAAAAAGAGCTTTTCTGCCTGAAACTACGGATGATAGAAGGGGTCTTTAAAGAGAGTTTTTCTTCTCTTTTACAAGTAGACTCCTTTCAGAAAAAACTACAAAAGCTAGCCCAAAAAGGCCTTTTAGAAGAAAACCAAACTTCCTGGAAGCTAACAGAAAAGGGGCTCTTTTTTCATGATGAAGTAGCTTCCGATCTTATTTAAAAAATAATTTTGCAAAAAATTTTTGAAGCTATAGAATCACGCGCCCTTTTTTGAGGTTTTATGGTGCGTTTTCTGGTTTTATTGGGTTTTATAACAAAATTAATAGCTTCTCCTTTCGAAGAAGTCACTCCTTCTTCTCCTTCAGAAATAGCTTCTTTAAACAGAAGCTCTATTGTAGATGGGTATGTCTCTGCTATTTCAGGACAGCTTGTTATCTCAGAAGTAGATTTACACGTTAGGGGAGCCCAAGATCTTATTTTTACCAGAAACTATATTCCTCCCCAATTTGTGGGAAGAAGCAATAAGCTGCAAAACAAGATAGCTTTAGCAAAGGCTTTTGCCAGGTCAAAAAATAGAGGATGGATCGTTCTTCCACACCTCTGGGCCGGGTATAATATCAACTCACAGTTTTTTCAGCTTAGAGATCCCCAAGGAACCGTTTTACAGTTTGAAATTCAAGGGAACAAAGGGGTTCTTAAAACAGCAGCTTATGGGTGCAGTAACTTAGCTTCTTTAGAGCCAAGTAGCAAGGCAGACATTCGTAACATAGAACTTTTTGTAGAAAAAGAAGTGATTAGGGTCCTCTGCCCTGATGGTACAGAAAGGGTTTATCATCTTTTTTTGCCTAAATCGTATAGGCTAGAAAAAGAGATCCTCCCAAATGGAAAAGTGATTCGGTATGAGTGGAATAAAGAGACCTTAAAGAGAATCTCTGCAACGGATCCAAGTGGAAAATACCTATACGCTTACATTGAATGGGTAAAGCCGGGACATTTTATAGGATCTGATGGAAGGGAGGTGGAGCTTCTTTTTGAAGTGCACAAAATAAAAGCTCGATTCAAAGACAGAGGAGGTAAAGGAAGAATATCTTTTGATATTTCCTTAATGAAGGAGGCTAAAAATCCTTTTTATTCGAATAAAATCGTCTATGACGAACAGCTTTTGATTTCTTCTTATGATGCAGCAAGCCATCCGATCTTTTGTAAGTACTTTCAAAAAGAGGGAGAGCTCTCTAGAATCCATACTTTTTCCACTTCAGCTTCTTCTTCTGTTTTCTCTTACGATCCTCCCATAGCAGGAAAAAAAGGAGGGTCTACAACAGTAACTTATCCCAATGGGGCCTCTGTTATATACCGTTTTAATGCTTCTTTACTGTTGATCAGTTTAGAAAACTGGTATGAAGGGAAGCTTTATAATCAAAGGGTGTTTACTTACGATGATAAGCAGCATATTCAAGAGATAAAAATACAAGATAACCATCTAAATACGATTCTTACAAAAACATATCAGTGTGATGCTTTTGGAAATCCTCTTCTAGAAACCCATACCGGGGATTTTGGGAGCTTTTCTATTGAGCGCACCTTTTCTAAAAACCGGCTTGTATCTGAAAAAAGAGAAGATGGCTTAAGGGTTGTCTACTCCTATTTAAAAGATACCCATCTTCCTCTTTCTAAAGAGACTTTTATGGATGACAAAGTCATTCGAAAAACTTCCTATCTTTATGATGCTGCCAATAATCTCATACAGAAAAAAGAAGAAGGAAAAACAATTACTGCATACCACCTTTTTCAAGAAGGTCCTCATCTTCATAGACTCCATATTGAAGAAAAACAAGACTGGAATCGAAACCTTATTCATAAAATTAGATATGAGTATGACACTTTCGGGAACACAGTAAAAGAAGATCACTACGGATCAGATGGGAAGCTCGCTTACACTATACGTAGGGTTTATGATAAAAAAGGAAACCTTCTAGAAGAAACCAATCCTATCAAGCAAAAAGCTACCTTTGTATATGATGAAAGAAATCGCCCCATTGTAGAGATTCCCTTTTCCAATCAAGTCAAAATAGAAAAAGCATATGATCAAAAAGGGCGCTTAACTATTTTCAAAAAGGGCAAGCATAAAACTTCTATAGCTTATACCTTTTTTGATAAGCCCCTTCAAAAAATAGACTACTTAGGGGTAAAAACAGAGTATACCTATCATCCTGTACATAAAAAACCCACCCGTATAGAAAAAGAGGGTACAGTTCAAGAGATTACTTATGACTCTTTAGGAAGAGAAATAACAAAACAAGATGCCTATGGAGCTTGTACCCGGATTACATACAATAGCTATGGAAATCCCGTAGAGATTGTCTTTCCAGACCAAGGAAAACAGACTTTTTCCTATGCCCCGAACGGTCTTTTATTAGAAAAGACAGATCCAGATGGGCTAAAAACGACTTATTCCTATGACCCTTTAAGGCGTCTTGTTTGCAAGAAAGAAGGAGAGTATGAGACCTCTTACGTGTATGATGCTTATAATCTCATAGAAGAAAAAGATCCTTTAGGATTTTCTACCTTGTATACCTACAATTTGGCAGATCTCAAAATACAAGAGCAAAGAGCCCATGTTGTATCTGAATTTACCTATGACTCTCTTGGCTTTTTATCTAGTAAATCTACAGCAGGTAGAAAAACTTCCTTCAAAAATGACCTTTTAGGAAGAGTTTTAGAAAAGGATGTAGATGGGGTTTTAAAAACGGTGTATACCTACGATGTCTCCGGTAATGTCTCTTCCATAAATACAGGAAATCCTATTTTCTTTTCTTATGACCCTTATGACAGACTTATAGAGAAAATAAACGGGGAAAAAGAAAAAACGAAGATCTCTTATGAAGAAAAAAGAGGACTTCTTATCAAAACTATACAAGATCCCAAAGGGGTTTTGAAAATAGAGACCTATAATGGGCTAGGTCTTCTTATAAAAAGAGAGATTCCCGGGGTAAGACTAGAAGAGTTTTCTTACGACAAAGAGAAGCGTTTAATTACACAAGATCATTTGCAGTTTACCTACACTTTGCAAGGGTTCCTTTCTTCTATGTGTGAAGGAGGAAAAAAGACGACCTATTGGACCTATACCCCGGGTGGTAAAGTTCAGTCCAAACAAAAACCGGACGGCACTCTTATTCCTTACGAGTATAACTCTCAAGGAGAACTAGTTCGGGTAGGATCTAGAGAGTTTCGTTATGATGCTTTAGGAAGAGTGATTCAGGGTAGTGGTTTTATACGAGAGCTAGACCCTTTTGGAAATATCTTACAAGAAGAGCTTTCTACAGGAACTATCATTACCAGCAGTTATGACGAATTCCATCGTCCCATTAAAAGGATCTTACCTGATAAGAGCACCATTATATACGAATATGAAGGCCCTTTCTTAAAACAAGTCATCCGAAAAGGGCTCTCCTTAGGGTATCTTTACAACTCTTCTTATGAGTATACGCATACGTATAACCAATATGATGAAAAAGGGCGTTTACTAGAGGAAGAAGGGGCTTTTACCTCTCAATATGGTTATGACACAGAAGGGAGGCTTTCCTATCAAAAGTGTCCTTATCTTGAAGAGTCTCTTAAGTATGATCTTTCTGGAAATTTGATCCAAAAAGGGGAGTCTAAATATGTATACGATGATGCCTCTCAACTTATTTCAGAAGAGGGGAAGTTTGAATATGGATATGACCTGTACCATAACCGCATTTGGGAAAATGGAGAAGAAATCCCTTTAGATAATCTGCATCAAAGAAGAGACCTAAGCTATGACCTAAATGGCAATCTTGTGAAAGAGGGTTTTGTTTATGACGAGTTTGATCAGCTTGTACAAACCAAGGAAGACCGCTTTACTTACGATGCTTTAGGGAGAAGGATTTCATCTATTGATAAAAGCTATTTTTATCTAGAAGAAGAGGAGATAGGATCTTTTCAAAAGGGACAGATTTTAGAGCTTAAAGTAATGGGAGATACAAGACCTGTTGCTATAGAAATCAAAGGGAAGCCTTTTGCTCCTGTTATAGATATGCAAAATACCATCAGAAAGCTAATAGACTGGAAAAGTAAAGAGGTAGCTTTTGACAATCCTTGTGACGCATTTGGAAAGGGTCTTTCTGGAGACATACCCTATGCGTATGTCAGCAAGAGATATGACGCTTCTTCAGGACTCGTGTATTTTGGAAAAAGGTTTTATGATCCAACCTTAGGAAAATGGCTTACTCCAGATCCTCTCCGCAATATAGATCACTCAAACTTGTACCAGTATGTTTTTAATAATCCCTTTAAATATTATGATCCCAATGGAGAATTTGCTATAGCTATTCCTATACTAGTTTGGGGGGCCGCGGGAGTTTCTTTGCCAGCTATATCTACTCTTGCTATTGCAGCTGCTTATGGTACAGCTGCCGGAGTAGTAGCTTATGGAGGGTATAAATTTATTGAGAGTATGAATTCTCAAGATATTAAAGTGCCTAATATATCTTGGAAGAATACGAATGTATATACACCGGATAGACCACTGCCTTTGACAGAAGACGGGATTCCAATTCCTGAAACCGATGTTCCTCATACTCAGTTGGGTACTAGAGATGGAAGCAAGGGTAAATATCCTCAAGCGAGAGAATTTGGGAAGGATGGTAAACCTCTTAAAGGAATTGATTTTACTGATCATGGTAGGCCTTGGGATCATCCTAATCCTCATGAACATCCCTATGAACCAAACCCAACAGGAGGAACTCCTGGCAGAGGAAATGCAAAACCCCTTAAAAACTGGAGATATTAATGTTTAATCCAACCTACCGTCTTTTAATCCCGCCTGAATCTTTTCCTGAAGATCAGTGTATCTGTCTCGGTAGTCAATTAATATCGGTTATCAATATCTTAAAAAAAATTTTACCTACCCATATATGGTATGGGGCAGATGTTCAAGCTGTGGGAAAGGTGGGAGTTGATCTTAGCGGATTCCAATTAAAATCTATTGGATCTGATGAACAATTTATTTCATATTGTCTAAATATTTCCCAATTTATATGGGGGGTTTTTTTGTGCATCAGTAAGGTTTGTGTGCCTTCAAATGTGGAATTAGGAACAGAAGACGAACCTTTTCGCTCCATACCTTGTAATGGAGTTTTAATAGAAATAAGGATGTTTGACACTTCATATATTGAAATATATTCTGAAGATGAAACTATGCTAAAAAAAATATCGAATAATTTTATGAAATCGCGAATTGATCTTAAATTCTGATATTTTTTTGAGAGGTTATGACCTCGTATTGGCTGTGTTGAAAAATTCCATAGAGAGAGCTTGAAGAAAATCCCCTAAAATAAAGAAACTCCTTTATCATCGTCCTAATCCGAATGCAACAGGAAGGCACGATGAATATTTGGATGGACAAGGAAAACCAACAAGAGACCAAAGCGATCCATCTCACATTTATTCTCCAGGAGGAGTATGGTGGAACTAAGTATAATTAAAAAATATCTTCATGAATTTCATGACGGTGCTCTCCTTGCTATTGAATGTAACAAAGAAGGATATGTCTTTTCTTTAGAAAGTGCAGAAATGGATCGTGTGGATATGAAATATAGCCTTTCACTATCTGAACGAGGAACAATTAAAGGAAAATTGCATGTAGAAATAGTGCATTCTGTAAAGATCAATGAGTTAATATTTCAAGATGAACTAAAGATGAGGTATGATTACGGTTCGATTTTTGACTTTAATATCCAAGGGGATACTGTTGAATTACAAATTAGTTGGAGAAATTCTCCTAAAAAACCGTATGTCAATGATTTTTCTACAATTGTTATAAATGCCAAGAACATTTGGTGGGAAAATATTCCCGATTTGATAGACCCATTTTGGTAAATCAGTATGATCAATCATTTTGTCTACATAAGCTACAAGCTCTTTTGCATGCAGGTAGGTATGCTTTTCCAAGTGTTCGATTAGTGACCTTGCCCTTATCAACAGAAACTGTATGTTATTCAAACAAAAGAGATGTTGAGGGCTTTTAATTATAAGTCTAGTAGGTAGCCTGAGCTTCGTGTAAGGTACTTTGCTAAAAAATGGAAAAACGAGATTCCCCTCCTTCTAACAATTCGGATCAAAACAAACAGGCTAATGCTACGAAAAGAGAAGTGGAAAGAGAAATTGGAAGAAAACTGACAAAACACGAAGAAGAGAAGTTTCATCGCTATATTTCAGGGCAAGGTTATGGCTATCGTGAGCTGGTAGATGAAGGTATAGGATTGTTTGGTGGAGATTAAGAAGTTCTTAGATGCTTATAAACTAATTAATACGGACTTGGTTCATTTGAAAATGGACAGGACCTTTAATTCTATTGGTTCTAACGTTTTTTTTGAGTTTGGTAAAGAAAAAAAAGTTGAAGTTATTAAAGGAAAAAAGATTGTTGAGAAAGAGTGGTCTATATGGTTAAGTAACGCTTCATGGAGAATAAGTAAGGGTAATAAGTATATTGTTGGTTCAGGAGATTCTTCTCAGGCCATTCAATCAAATATTCAAAACTTATTGGGTAAACAATTTCAATCTTTTAGCTTTCTTTCCCAATTTTTAGATGCAGAGTTTGATTTCGAAGGCGGGTATCAGATTACGACGTTTTTCAATTGGATGGAAGAAAACCAGTGGACCATTTTTTTATCTGATAACACGAATATAGGAGTTGATTGCTCCAGCATAGAAGTAATACAAAATATTCGAGACATGTCCGCGCACTTCCAAATTGAAGAAAACTATAAAATACTACATGCATTGCTCAAAAAGACAGTTATTG
The DNA here is from genome assembly GCA_964351495.1 of uncultured bacterium. Classification (GTDB taxonomy): domain Bacteria; phylum Chlamydiota; class Chlamydiia; order Chlamydiales; family SM23-39; genus CAYGOC01. Next base: position 22,278 of record CAYGOC010000003.1, on the reverse strand, counting down.
TCGACATCACTTTTAATAAGTGGAATTTGCCAATTTTTCATTTTGAAAATGACACTTCTATTCACTTAGAGGCCTGTGCATGGAGACTCGAAGAAAATGGCAATTACTTAACGGGCTGTTTAGATGATGAGTCAAAAAAGAATAAGAAAAAATTAGGTTGTTTGGTTGGAAAAAAGCTAGAGCAAATTGGTATAGCTAATTCAATGATGGATGCTAGATTTCAGTTCGGAGACGGTTTTACTCTAAAAACATTTAGTTGTTGCCACACAGAAGAGCAGTGGAGAATTTGTGCAGGTAGTAAGGTGATATTTTGTGGGGGTATTGATCTTGCAACAATTTTTTAGACACTACAAATCCGAACAATTTAAAAACTGTAATGACTGTTATCTAAAGGCCTAAGAAAATGGAGCAACCTGGACCTGATACCGAAGGTCCGACGGGTTATGAGGGAGGGAACTTGGAGTTTTAAATGATAAAAAAATATGAGATAGAATCTACTGCTATAGATCAGTTTTTGAGTGATAACTTGAATGGCACGAATCTTTTATCTAACTTGACTTTAGAGACTTTGCGGAATAAAAAAGGTGTTTTTTATACTTATTTATCCGAGGGATTAACGAAGTCAGAAATTCATGACTTTTTAAGTGGTGGCAAAACAAAAAATAACCGAAAAGATGTAGGCAAGATACTGTATGATTATCTGCGCTTGAAGAAGGCCTCTTGCATTTTTGATGATGTCAATACAAGGCCTAATGAATTGAATCAGAGCTTTATTTCCAAAAACAGTGTTTTTATCTGTGAAAATGAAGTTTATTATTTAACTAGCACCTCCATATCTCTTGATGAAGTTCTTAGATATTTAGATTATTCAAGTGCTATATGGCACTCTCTAGTAGTTGTTATAGAAAAGTCATTAAAAACTCCTGAAAAACCCGATATGGGTAGAGATTGTTTACAGTTTTTTTCTGAAAATGCAAGCTTGGTGTTAATGCAGGCCTATGACGCAGAAAGCTATATTTTTTGGGAAAGATCTCCAGTTATCAAGGCTTAAATGAGAAAATTAAATAGTTATAGACTGGACCCAATCTTGTCCTTAAATTACCTTGAAGAGAACCTAAGGGATACAAATAAGCTATCTACGCAAATTCTTGAGACTCTCTATTCTGGTAAAGGAGAGTTCTTTGTACTATTACCGGAAGATTCCGACGTGGACAGGATTCACGACTTCAATGGAGGTTATGTTACCGCATGTATCGATGAGGAAGTTTGCCAATATATCGTCAATAGAATCAAAAACACACGGCTCTCTTGTGTTTTTGATGATGTTAATCGAAATGCAGCGGATGTTTTGCAAGAGGAGTTTCTAGTGTCCCATTCTGTAACCCATGAAGATGAATTGTATTATTTCTTGAAACAACAGGATCTATCAAAAGATAGTTTTTTTAAGTGTATGGGAACCTCTAATGCTATTTGGCATTCCCTATGTGTGGTTACACTTTTTGATTTGAAAAGCATAAGCAGTAGAAAACTAGAAAAAAGTATCATTGAAAAAATCTGCTCTCACGCGCAACTTATCATGGTTAGTTCTTATGACGGAGAAGGATATATTTTTTGGGAAGCATCCGGAAAACTATTCTAAACAATAGTTTTTTAAGGAAGAAACCCATTTAAGAAACTGGAGAAAAACTAAGATACGATAAAGGAAAACCTGGTCAGTCAGGATATAAGGATGGGGGGCATAATCCTGGACCGAAGCATCCAGACCCGAAAGCTTGGGAACCTCACGGACATATCTCAGGGGTTTCAAATCCAGATAGGACGCCGTGGCTACCGATTCATTAAAAATAAGGAGTTATAAGGAATATGAATGCAGAGGCTAACGATAGTAAATTTACTCGGGGAGATTCTGTCATTATTCGAAAAAATTCACCTGCTAAGTTTCACCCAGGTGAATTCGCCTCTGTTTGTGGATTTTATAAGGTCCAATCCAAAGAAACTGCAAAAGAGCTTGAATGTAAGATCGGTGATTGGGTTTATACGGTTGAATTTGGGGATGGTTCTGATATCCAGATTCCAGAGAGCTATCTTGACAAGGACTTCTCCAATATTCGTGGAGGGGAATTATCTAAATATAGCTCTTCTTTTGTTAATGGAGTTATTTCAGAACTTATTTTAGGTATGGATTCTGTAAAGGTTAAAATGAAAAGCTCTTTTGTTAATCAACATATCTCAGATGATAAATTGCTCTTTAAAGATGGCTTTTTTGTTGGATTATTAACTGCGATTCAAATTCATAGTTTTGTTATTAAAAACAGCAATTGTTCAGCGGGACGACGACATACTGGAAGCATTCTATCTTTCGAAGTATCAGATCATGTCTTTAAACTACATATAGAATGGGAAAAAACTAGGATAACATCTCTCGAAATCGAGGCGGGCCAGATTTGGTGGCAACAAGAGTGTGCTGATTAAAAAATCACTTGACCTGCTCCCCATAAATAGATCCACATAGATCTACATTCGTGTAGAATAACAATCCAAAAAAAAGGACACGAATAGGTAAAGAAGATTTTCAGAAGAACAAATTATAAAAATCCTTCAGAAATGATTAGAAGAGAGGCTTGTATTCTCTCTACTGGAATGGAAGCATCCTCGAAGGTTTTTTTTATCCTTTGCAGCTGCTTATGGCACAGCTGCCGGAGTAGTAGCTTATGGAGGGTATAAATTTATTGAGAGTATGAATTCTCAGGATATATCATCCTATATAGGAAGAGAGTATCAATATGGAAACGGTTTTCTTGTATTACCTGCTCCGGAAGAATATGGGGATCTTACTAGGATAGACAAAAAAAAGCAGAAAAGTTCTAGTGATCAAGAAAGTAATGAGTATAAAAAGCCAAAACCCAGAATTTCTGATAAAGAAGGAGCAAAGGATGTTCCTAGCTGGGCAAAGGGCAACAGACCCTATAAGAGTGAATCAGGAAAGGATTTTGCAAAGAGATTGATGGATGAAAAATTTGGCTTAGGCAACTACGATAAGGGAGCAGATAGTCCTTTTAATAAGATAAAAAAATGGGGAGATAGATCTTGGGAATAGACAGTTTGAAGAAGACTTATGTGTTGTCTCATACTCGTAAATTCAATAGAAAAACAGAGTGTTTGTACAGACACCAATGTGCTAAATTAATAGGAATTTTTGATTCTAAGGATAGGGCTTTGAACGTTCTTAAATCTTACAAGAACTTGGAAGGTTTTAAAAAACACCCTAGAGGATTTCGAATTCAAAAATATCAAATTGATAGTATCGCAGATACTAAAATAAGTCAGTTATTAGAAAGCAAAAAAAGAGGGAAGTATTCTGAGGTAAAATGAAACAGCTAGTAAAGTTATATCTTTTATACTTTGTTTATGAATTTGAGGATGGGCATGAAGATGTTATGTTACTGGGACTCTTTTCTTCCAAAAATAAAGCTCTACAAGCTAGCAGAGCATTAAAAAACAAATTTGGGGGAGGATTTTTTCGGAAGCGATTAGTAATTAGTGAAAGTAGAATTAACAGACTAAGCTGGGAAGAGGGATTTGTAACGGTCGACTAAACGATAACTCTTATGAATAGACGTGCCATAATTGCACGTTAACAAGGGGTTGCTCCTTAAACGGAGTAGTATAAACTCTCCAATGAAAAACCAAGCCGCTATATTTGATTTAGAGCAAGAAGATATTAGTCTTTCCGATATAGAACCGGACCGCGATTTGGTGTAATAAGTTCCTAATATCCTAAATCATGCTGAATACAGCTGTCTTTCAAAGTGGAAGGGGCTTCTGATCAGGTCAAGGTAAAAGAGACTCTGGATCGAGCTGTAAAAGAGTGTGCTGTTAGCAACAGCGTAAAATCAGGAAAAACTTTTCATCTAGAAGTATTTTAATGTCCTTTGGTTATTCTATAACTTTATTTTGACTCTAAATTCTTTTATGTGATTCAATCCCGGCCCCAAATAAAAAACAAAGGGTCTGGGTATGAAGAAATACCAAACTTGTGTCCATTTTCTTCTGTTACTGATCACTCCTTTTTCTTTAGTTCACCCAGAAGAGGTTTTTCTTCCCTTATCAAATCAGTTTGTACCCAAGGTGGTTCGCTGGGAGCCTCCAGAAACCTATGATGAAATCCTAGAGTTAATAGAAGAAATAGAGTTGGATGACTTTGAAGAGAGATACTCTGAAGAAGATTTACAAAGGATCACAGACTTCTTTATTTTCTTAGCTAGGCAAGGCATTCTTCCCGGAGAAGAAGAAAAAGCAGCTGAGCTAGAGGAAGATATTGAAGAGCTTTTTCTAGAAAAAGAATATCAGCCCCTTTATTTTTCTGAAGGTTCACATAAACTCTGTATCGAACCTGCTATTTTATATCCTGAAGCTCGTCCTTCTATCGAGCTTGTTGGGAAAATAAGTAAATCCTGGAAAAGCACAAAAAAGTTTGTAAAAAAGCATAAAAAAGCCGTTATCATTGGAATCGTTGTGATTGTTGTCGTAGTATCTATCGGAGTAGGGGTGGCAGTTGCCTCTTCTTCAGCTGCTGCAGCTGCAGCTATTGTAGATTCTGAAACTTCTAAGCCAGTTTTATCCAACCCTCCTTCAAATAGCTCAGAGCTCCCCTTAAAAGATATTTGTACTGCTAAAGAAAAGATGGAGGAGACAGCCTACTCTTTTAAAGAGCAGCTTGCCTCTGAGAAAACTTTTTCCTCAAATCAAGAGGGATCAGAACTTCCACCAGAAGAAATAGCTAGAATTATGGGGTCTATTTTTGCTCATGAGAGTTTAGAGCGTTTTCAGGAACACAATAAACACCCTGAATTTTTCTACGAAAATAGAAAAACATATACAGAGGACTCTTTTGAGAAAAAAGAGACTGCAAAAGGCTTGGCTCACCTAGAAGTAGATAGAAGGTTTTCTACTGAGTATGGCAAAACCTTTTCTGAAACAAATCAGGGTTTTAACTATTCCGTCTTAGAGAAAAGAGGGGATCTAGCCCGTTCAAAAGGATATCACTTCCAAGCTATCCATGACTTTAGTAAAGCGATCGAGATAAATCCAGAAAACCCGGAACTATATCTTCGAAGAGGTAATACCTATTTTGATATGGGGCATTACGAGCACTCTCTTGAGGACTTTAAAAGGTTTACCGATATAAACCGGGATCTTCCTACAAAAATTCCCTTATCTCTTTCTCAATTTACGGTGGGTTTTGCAAAAGGGCTTCCTAAAGGGGTATATGAATCAGGAGAGGGTATTTTATTGTTTCTGACCGATTTTGTGGTGCATCCCATTCATACCTCTAAGCAAGTAATAGAGTCGTTTTCAGCTCTTGTAGATCTTGTAAAAAATGATGAGTGGGGAGTGATAGGAGAGTCTCTTTCTCCTGAGATTAGTCAGCTCATAAAAGAGTGGGATACACTCCCTTCAGACAAAAGAGGAGAACTAGCAGGTTATGCAATAGGAAAGCATGGAGCCGATATTTTGATACCCGGGACTTTTGCTAAGGTAGCTAGTAAAAGCGTTAAAAAAGCCAAACAGCTTAGCGCTGTTTGTAAAAACATCAAGAAAGCAGAAGAGATGCTCCTATTAGAGGCTGCCGCAGAAATGGGTAGTACTAAGGTAGGAGAGGTTATAAATCTTGGCAAAGCAAATAGGTTTGTTGGAGAAGAGCTTGGATTTACTGCAAAAGAAATGGGGCAGCTAAAGCAAGCCGGAAAGTTAGAGAGCACTTTACAAACAGAGTTAAGACACTTAAGCTTGCCCAAACAAGAATCTATGAAATTATTTAAGGAAGCTCAAGAATGCTTAAAACCTCATAAAGGCTTTATGTCTGAAAGCAAGTGTAGGAGGCTTATCCATGAAGCAGGACTGCCAACCTTTCCTCGCCCTGAGGGTATTCCTAAAAACTTCAAGGTTAGACTTTCAAAAAAGGGGGCTGGTATAGAGTATGTACACCCATTGAATACACATATTCGAACAAGAGTTATGCCAGGAAAACTTCATAGTCCTTTCCCTTACCAACAGAAACCGTATGTTGTTCAAACAAAAGAGGGAAAGGCTTTTGATAAAATTGGAAATATGGTCGGAAAGGATGTTCCTGAAGCCCATATACCATTAAATGAGTTTATTTATAGAGAGTGAAAAATTTTATGTTAACAAACGAAGCAAAAAGACAGATATTAATGAGTGTCTTACAAACTATCGAAGGTGTTTCCGATAAGGGCTATCAGAAAAGAGTTTGGATTGAGGGTAAAGGCTCTAAAGTTGACGATTTTGATGAGACTTGTTGTAATTTTTTTGGGGATGGGGATCCCCTGTTAGAAAATTATAAGGATTTTGGATTAACAAGAAATCAATACCTTTTACTGAAAAAATTTCGAGATAAATTTGAAGTATTTTCTAATGAAAATGACTTCCCGGAAGAATTCATAGATACACCTGAATGGGAAAAGATCATGGATCTAGCAAAAGAGGTATTAAGAGCTTTTAACTATAAATCTAGTAAGTAGCTAAGAGCTGGAATAAAAGCCTAATAATAGTTATTTATAGGAAAAGAAAGTTTACTGTTATACGTTAGCTTACAAGCCTGTTTTTGAGGGATTAAGTTCAATGCGGTTTTCATCTATTACTCCCATGTTCTATTTAGCTTGTGTTTTCTTTGGCTATGGTAACTTGCAATCATCACTTCCCAGAGAAAGCATCCTTTCGCAAAATACTCAGAAAAAACTCAATACGGAATCTGAACTATTTAAACCTAGATTTTTTAATCCATATAAAGGCTTTATGTCTGAAAGCAAGTGTAGGAGGCTTATCCATGAAGCAGGACTGCCAACCTTTCCTCGCCCAGAGGATATTCCTAAAAGCTATAGGGTGAAGTTGTCAGAAAAACCAGGGGGAATCAAGTATGTGCATCCTAAAGATGAGGGGACTTATGTAAGGATCATGCCAGGGAAAATGCATAGTAAAAACCCATGCCAACAAAAACCCTACGTAAACCAAAGAATACATGGAAAATCGCTCGATAAACAAGGTAATACAGCATCAAACAAATCCGCAAAATCTCACATCCCTTTAGGGGAGTTTATTTATAGAGAGGCTGGTAATAACTTATGATTAATGATGCAAATAAAAAACAAATATTAGACAGTTTTATTGCAAATATAGCCTGTATGGCTGATGAAGAATACCAGAACAGGATATGGATTTTAGCTGAAGGACCTGAGTGTGATGATATTGATGATACTATTTGCGACTTTTTTGATGAAGATTACATCCTACGAAACCACAAGGATTTTGGAATCATGGAAAGCCAGTATAATTTACTAATGAAGCTAAGTAATGTTTTAACAAAATTTAAGGATACATACGAAATATATTCATATGTAAAATCTACGAAAGAACTTATAAAACTTCCGGAATGGGAAGAAATCAGAAATGTGGCAAAAAAAGTTCTTCAGTCTTTTAATCATAAACTGTAATAGGCATGATGTTCCCTCTAATTTCAGGCTGAAACTACCCGATAGTGACCTTCAAAATACTGTCTAGGCTGGCATGCTTTTCATCCAAATAGACAAAAAGCTCTAGTCGAAAAAATATGGCCAACCGAGATACAATGTTACATAGAGCAGATGTAATATTTTACAAACTATCTTAAACCAAAGACAATAGATATTTATGGGAAAAGAAAGCTTAACAAATTACATACGAGAAATAACTTTTCTGCTTAAAGATTATGCTAAGCAAGCAAAAGAAGAAGCTGACCACCCAAAAGAAGGTGATTCTGCTGAATTTAATTCTGGGTTTCTTATGGCTTATCATCAGGTAATTGCTGTAATGAAAAACCAAGCTCCCTTTTTTGGACTTACTCAAAAAGAGATTGGTCTTGCGGACATAGAGCCTGAACGAGATTTAGTCTAAGATGTGAAAAGCACGTTTCCAATGGAAATCGCGTTATCTTTTCAGATGGATACTATCAGCCTCTTGAGTTTATAGATATACCTGAATGGGAAAAGATCATGGATCTAGCAAAAGAGGTGTTGAGGGCTTTTAATTATAAGTCTAGTAGGTAGCCTGAACTTCGTGTAAGGTGCTTTGCTAAATGAAAGGCCTTAATTTATGGGAGATGAAAAACACAAGATTTATCTAAGATTTTTTTTTGCCTCTTCAAAAGTCTCTTCATGAAACGATTCGAAAAGTTCCGTGTTAGGAAGGACTTGCTTATAGCGAATTTTGTCCCCAATGTTAAAAACCAAAGTAATTCCTTGTTCATGATAGTCATTATTTTTATCCCAATAAGTTATAGATACAAAAACCCTATCATACTTAAAAGGGTACTCTCTTAGAAAAGGACGGATTTTTTCGTGGGAGTTAATTTTTTCTAGGAGCTTCTCGGTAGCAAATAGGTGCAGTCTTCTAGCTTCTTCAAGAGTTGGTCGTTGATATGCCATAAATTTGAGAGATATTTCTTCTACATCATAGGGCATCCCCCCTCCGCTGCCTATACAAATAAGGTTTGACTCCCTTTCTATTTCTTCGCGGGCAGCTTTTATTACTTCATTTACGTAGATTTCGTAGTCTATATTGGCCTCTTGATCATTATTTGAAGTTGGTTTTTGACCATTTATCATAAGAAATGCCCCCAAAAGTATTGATAGAGGAAGTATATACTTAATAATTTTTCCCGTCATAGAACCCATATCGATCTTTAAAAGTATATAGATTATCAATTATAGGATATGTGCATCCAGTGAATATACATATTCGAACAAGAGTTATGCTAGGAAAAACTCATAGTCCTTTCCCTTATCAACAGAAACTGTATGTTATTCAAACAAAAGAGGTGTTGAGAGCTTCTAATTATAAGTCTAGTAGGTAGCCTGAGCTTCGTGTAAGGTACTTTGCTAAATGAAAGGCGTTAATTTATGGAAGCTGAAAAGTACAAGATTTATTTAAGACTTTTTTTTGCCTCTTCAAAAGTCTCTTCATAAAATAATTCGAAAAGTTCCGTGTTAGGAAGGACTTGCTTATAGCGAATTTTGTCCCCAATGTTAAAAACCAAAGTAATTCCTTGTTCATGATAGTCATTATTTTTATCCCAATAAGTTATAGATACAAAAACCCTATCATACTTAAAAGGGTACTCTCTTAGAAAAGGACGGATTTTTTCGTGGGAGTTAATTTTTTCTAGGAGCTTCTCGGTAGCAAATAGGTGCAGTCTTCTAGCTTCTTCAAGAGTTGGTCGTTGATATGCCATAAATTTGAGAGATATTTCTTCTACATCATAGGGCATCCCCCCTCCGCTGCCTATACAAATAAGGTTTGACTCCCTTTCTATTTCTTCGCGGGCAGCTTTTATTACTTCATTTACGTAGATTTCGTAGTCTATATTGGCCTCTTGATCATTATTTGAAGTTGGTTTTTGACCATTTATCATAAGAAATGCCCCCAAAAGTATTAATAGAGGAAGTATATACTTAATAATTTTTCCCATCATAAAACCCATATCTATCCCTTAAAGCTTCAATATCACTTCTCATTGATCGCTGATATGTCGTCCCCAAAAAGGCATGGTCTGCAAAATACATTGACCATTCTGATATTTTGGACTTACAAGAGACAATGCTTATATCATAACCCGCTTTATTCATATAGGGTTTAGAAAATCTTTTAGTGATTCGATCATGCTCTGAATACGTATTTGTTGCTTCGAAATAATTTTGCCTAGATACGGGCAATGCAGGCGCTTGGGCCGTAACATAGACCTGCTTTTTACAAATCTCCTTTTGGTGGGGTGATAGAAGCTCAGGCATTAGCTCTGTAATAGCTCCGTATTCACTGTGAGGAATAAAAGCTATTAACATTTCGGGGTTTATATTATTGACTGTTTCTAGGAGAGAACCAAAAATTTGGGCATGATCGGTTATTCGATCAGTAATCTCTCTTTTAATCTCTTTTTTAGCCCTAAAATAATCTTTTACAGTTCCATTGGTTTCATTGTAGAGTCCCATGATAAATGTTCCTTCAGGAATCTTTCGAGCAATAGACTGCACTGAATCTACCAGTTCGGAAAGAGAGGTTTTAATACCATTCCCATGAATAATTAAACCAAAAGACCTTCCATTATTGGGTAAAAGCTCTGCCAAGTGATCTACAAGATTGAGTTTTCCTGACTCTCGTTCCACTGGAGTAATTTTTAAGTTTTGCCAGTGCACAGAGTTCATAACAACATCAATACGAACATTATTAACATAAGCCTCTCCTATAACAATGGAATTTTTAGTAGATTCATAAGAATTGATTGAATCACAAGGGGCGTAAATTGAAAAAGGACTGCTATCAAACAGGTCTTTAGCATAAAGCCCAAAAAGATCTAAGCGATTGACCGGGTTATTTAAAACATAAACGTATAGATTTACTCCATCTACAAAACCTGCAGGATCAGGTGTAAGCCATCTCTTTAGTGAAGGATCATAAAATCTTTCCCCAAAAAGGATCAAATGTTCCTCGGAGCGTTTAGAACTAAATCTCCAGGGATTTTTAAATTTCAATCTAGAAGAAGCTTCCTGAGAAAACGCAGAATATTCATAAGATTCAGTAATTTTTCCATCTTGAGAGATTAGAAGAACTATATTTCCACGAAAATCATGGATAGGAAGGAATACTTCATTATTTAACTCAATTGCGATAGCAGAGCCAATGTCTCCCAAGCCTCGCCCGCCAAGAACTTTCAACTCTTGAATTTCACCTACAGAGTTAATTGTGCCAATTTCAAAAGAGTGATCGTATAGATAACTAAACTCCTCTTTGTGTTCTCCACTCCAAAAAGAATTAGAAGTCACCGTTTTGGAAATTAATCTAGATAAAGGATCATAGAAATACTCCACTTTTCTTGAGTTTGGATAGATAATGGATATTAGGCGATCTAGAGCATCATAATGATATTGTATGGCTCCTTTAGCTCCTTTTTTTTCTGTGGGATTTCCATTCGGATCATATTTGAGCTTATAATCAGGAGTCTGAATAATTTGACTACAGATCCCTACTTCGAATTCTCCGGGGTTTCCCAACGAATCAAATTCATATAGTTTTTCTCCTTCTTGTTTGAGCTGATACATTGAGTCATAGGAAAATGTTTTGTTCCCGGAACGAGTATTGCTTACATTTTCTACTAAACCAAGTGTATTATATGTAAGTGTCTCAGCAAACCAAGAGTTATTAGCTTGACTGGGTCTTTCTAGAATATCATAGGAGGTGCTGTTTTGACCTAAGCCTAAAATATACTGTTCTTTGGTTACTTGGCCTGTTGGTGTATACCCTTGATACAAATGTTCATATAAAATCTTTTTTTGTGGGTCCTGACGAAAAACACTCGATAAATAAAGTCCTTCATATTGATAATTTATCGAAGATTTATCGGGTAAGTGTACTGATGTACAACGTCCCAGTGCATCGTAATCCCAAGATAGTCGGTGCTTATTACATCCGACCTCCTCTATGAGCTCTCCAAAATAGTTATATTTTCTTTTTATTGAAGTGTCTTTAAGCACATCAATTATTTCCGTAGGTTCTGAGCTCTCTTCATAAGTGTATTTGTAATGAAGCGTTTGATCAGAGCTAATTAGCTGTGTTTTACGACCTGCGGCGTCATAAGAAAATAAGAGTTGGGTCTTGTTAGGGAGAGTATGCCTTTTTAACCTCCCCATTAGGTCGTATTCATACTCTGTCTGTTTTTCATGATCTTCTATTTGGCGAATCTTTCGTCCCATAGAGTCGTATTCCCAAGCAATAGATAGTTTTTTGACAAGCTCAGAGCTTTTAAAAACGTAGGAAACTTTTTTTGTTTGATTGCCATTCCCATCATAGAATAGGTTTTCTATTGAAACAGTAAGGCCTCTTTCGTTTTTCTTTTCTTTTTGAGCTAAGCAAGCCTGTGCATTGTATGTTTCAATGGTTTGATTATTTTGGGGATCGGTTGTGACTTTTTGTGTGACTTGTTGACCAAATTTATTTTTGTGAAATTCATTGGTAGTGTACAAGAACACTTCACCCAAAGGGTTAATATGCTTTGAAAGTCTTCCTTTGCCATCATATTCAAAAGAATCTATGGCTATTCCCTGGGAGGTTAAGCGTGTTGCTCCAATTTTGAATCCTTCATCGTTATATATAAAAGACATCTGGCTTTTTTTATTTCCAAATATATCCTCATCCCATTGCTCGACTATTTCACCTTCTTCATTACAAACTTGAATATGGGAAATTCCTTCTTCTTCAACACGACGCAAAAAACTTAAAGCATCGTAATAAAAAGACCTAGATCGGTTATTCGCACTTTCCTTAATTTTTCGCCCAGATCCGTCATAAAAATAGTTTGTTTTAAGTCCTTTTTCATCAGTGTAGGATTCCAACTGAAAGAAAGAGTACTGCCACTTTTTAGACATAAAAATCTGTCCATCTTGACCCACTATTTTTTCCGAAGTCTTTCTACCCAAAAAATCGTAAGAAAAATGTTCTTCTGTGAGATCCGGATGGATTATCTTTATTAGTAGTCCTGTTTTTGAATAAAAGTATCGAGTATTGGTTTTATCAGGATGAATGACTAAAACAGGCTTTCTGTAAGTGTTATAAGTAGTTCTTGTTTCCGTCTTATTAGGACTGACTGAAGAAATAATATTTCCCCTGGGGTCATAAGCAAATTGAATGCAAGGAATATGAAAATTATGAGATTCATCGAAAAATTTTGGTAAGAATGACTTTACGCATCTTCCAAACGCATCATACATTTGCTCTTTGATATGACCTTGTGGATTAATTTCAAGTACAGGCCTTCCATTTAAATCAAATGTTGTATAGGTAACTGTTTTGTTCCCTAGAAAGTCTATATCGTGAGTTTCAGTAGGTTTATGGGAAGCATTATAAATAAAGCGTTTCCGAGTCTTTCCTACTTTTTTTGTTTCTAATAAGCGGCCTCTTTTATCAAACTGTTGTGTGTTTTTTCTACCTAAAGGAGTGGTTCGGCAAGTAACGCGTCCTTTTTCATCGTAAGAAGTATGGATTGTATAACTATATTCTTCATTTGCATTGTATACATCTTCTTCAATAACTTGATTCGCCGGAGAATACTTCCTTTCAGTCCGAATAAGAAGGTGTTCTTTTCTTGTATTAGGATCCCAATAAAGTTCACGAATAGCTTGAACTAAGCCTGTATGTGGATTTAGCTGGAAACGTTTAATCTTTCTTTGGGATACATTCGATAAATTTGTTGAATTTTCCCTGATGCCGTCGTCCACAACTTGCTCAATTAAGAGGAGATCACTGTTATAGGAATAAAACTCTCTAGATATGATTTGATTTCGATAGTAAGTATACTTAGCAGTTAGAAGGGATGAATCCGGTAAATAGACGTACTTGTAGCCTATTCCAGATTCTTCTTCTTCCCAAACAGGGAGGTTAAATGTAGGTAAATATCGGTAAAACTTGGAGTAACTTTCTCCTCCTGAAGGAAGCCCCTCTTGATTTAACGTCAATAAAGGCGCTTCTTCACCCGTGAAATATCCCCAGGTAGTTTCTTTAAGAACATTCCCAAACTCATCATATTCAAAGGTTTTAGCGAATAGAACCTTTCCATGTTCATCAAGCGCTGCTTTTGAACGAAGTTTTTGCCCATTCCAATAAAATACTTCCGAAGAATGGAGGCTGTCTTTTTCACCAAAATATTCAATCTTAGTGAGATGGTTTTCTTTATAATGATATCGAGTTAAGAATCCTTCAACATTTCGAACGTCAGTTTTGCCTTCGAAGTATTCGAAGCTAGCAATTGTTATCATTTCTCCATCTTTACCTACAGGAGCTTTGATACAACGAACCTTATCGATATGAAAATCTTTTTTATGAGGCTTTTTGGCCCATTTTCTTTCTTTTTTAATATCTTCGGGTAAGTAATAAAAAACACGGATATCGGGTAGGTCGGCAAAATCAACATTTTGCAATCGAGCTCCAGTCCCTTTACGTCCTGGAATATAAGCAAGCCGTTCTTTGTGACAGGGACCGTTATCAACTCGATCTAAGTATTGTCTTTGTTCGTGGTTGATACCACTATATCGAAGCTCCTTTCCATCAGAAGTTCGAATAGTGTATTCAAGAGTAGGGTACGTTTTTGTATACTCGATATCAATGTAAGAAAATGTCTTAGTCTTATTAGGATTTGTAAAAGAAATATGGGTAAGTTTGTGATTTTCATCGTAGGTATATTTATAACAATGTTGAGTGGATAAAACCTCTTCGTCTAAATGATAAAAACAGGAAGCTGTTGGAATTTTAGCTTGCGGATTACCTCCTTTTAGTTTACGTATAACTTCATCATTAATAACATAGGGGCTCCCTAAGTATAACCTTCGGCTTCCATCAGGGAAATATATCCATGCCTCCCCCTTTTCAGGGCAAAGTCTAACCTCACTATTGCTAATACAATTCCTGCCTGAGAAAATACCTGAAACTTGGTTTTCATTTTTTTCAGGCTTCAAAATGATCAGGTCATTTTTTTCGTGGCTATAGCGATAACAAATTACACTTCCAGCTGAGTTTGCTACGTAAGCTTTAATAGAACCAATAGAATAAATATCTTCCAAAAAGAGTGTAACATGTACAAATTGACCCCATCCTCCCTGAGACAGCCAGTTTCCTCCAGCTGTTTTGAAATTAATATCTGAATTAAAACGATTTCTTTCTAAGGCTCCTGAGCTAGTATAGGTTCGAACAATAGGTATTGATTTAGCCCCTAAAGAAACCCCATCATGAAAACTTAAGTTCAAAAAGCCGGAGATTACATGTACATGCTCATAAACATATGGATCGTCCTCGGAATAGGAGACTTGATCTAAGTTTGCTTGTAAACACGGAATCCATAAGACAAGAAAGAGAAAAAAAGACTTCATATCAGACCCTGAAAAAAGGGGAATGATTGTAGAAATTTACGACTTAAAATCAATTAGTTTTAAATAAGCTCAAGGGAAGTTCCAAATGGAGTCCGGTCTTCAGCTCCAAATACAGAAGAGATTTTTGCCTAAAGTTGCTTGGAGGATGGTTTTTAGGATATACAGGTCAAGGAGTTTTAGGTTAATCTAAGAGTAGCTTTTAAAGTCGTTTTAGAATCCAAACAAATGTATTTGGCATACTGCGAATATTTAGTTCTTTGATGATTGCAAAATTTGCTTTTGAGAAAGTCTTTAGAGTTTCCTCGTGATCTCTAGGAGTGATTCCTTGAAGTCCGTGTACATAATCAAATCCAGGTAAAATGGGGGTTTGATTTTTTGGGGCAGAAACAATGTCAGCAATTACTAGAAATCTTAGGTTAGGAAAGTGCTTTTCTAGTGATTTTAAGAATTTAATCCCTCTTTGATTTGGGTTTAAATCATGATAAACCTGGCTTAGCAGCCCTATTTCAACATCTTCCCAAACCCCTTCGAGCTTCATTATATCTTCTTTTTCAATTTTAATTTGAGGAAATTGCTTCAAAATTTTCTTAGCTTTTCTTACAACGCTAGGACTTTTCTCTATTCCTAGGCCAGAACAGGCAGTTTCTTTACAAATTTTAACTAGCTTTTCTCCTGTGCCACAGCCAAAATCACAGATTCTGCCTTTTGGCTTTAAACTTTTAATAGCTTTCATTATGGATGGATCTAAGTTAGAGTTCCCGACTTTAGTCGAAGAATCTGCTATAGAAGAATAATCAATATCAGAGTCATGCCAAGATTTAGGACTATTTATTAGGCGGTATTGTTTTGCGAATAGCATTCTATAACCCATGATGGGCAGAGTTAGAATTCCAATGTTTTCTGACAGCTTTTTTCCAAGATTTGTTAAGTCATAGATTTTTCCATTGAAAGTAATAACATTGCAGCCAACTAAAGTCACAAAAGCCCCCCTTAATAAGTGGGGATTTCTATACTTTTTCATTTTGGACTTACAAAACCCTTCTTTTTTTAAAATGTCTAAAATTCCCAAAAAATCTAACAAACAAAGAGCATGACAGCCAAGTCCTTTAGACAAAAAATCAAGATGTGAAGGATACTTGTGGTTCAATAAGGTTTTTTTTTGTTTTTTCTTCATGAGAATTTTTAATAATTCAATAAAATTTCGAATCTATTTTACACTGCCTTGATGTTTTTTATCTATTTTTAGCGCTTAACAGATTGTTTTTTTATATAAAAAAATATTTATTTCGTAATTTCATGTGTTTTTCTAAAAAACAACATGCCAATAATTAAAAATATTACTGATATTAGTAAAGTTTTTAGACAAGAGAGACTTGACGTTAGGAATACAAGGGCAAAAGTTATTAAGCTAGCTAAGCTATCAGTGGATTCCAAAATTCCATAGATTTTACCTTGCAAATGAGGCTTGTCTTTAGGAGTTATAAGGGAAAAAATAGCTGGAGTAAAAAGGGCATACCCAAAACTATACCCTGCAAACAGAGTTGTTGGGTAAATGGTTTTTTTTGACTCAAAGTAGAATAAAATAGCTAGACCTAAAACACAAAATAAAGATGTTAACAGTCCTGTAAGGCTTACATCTCTATCCTTCGATTTAATGAACTTTAAAGTAAAGGTTCCTATAGAATAGCCTATTCCTATAGAAAGAGGGATAAAAGAAAAGCAGAGTTCTTCGTTAAAAACTTCAACTCTGAATAGTAGTTGGTAGAAAGACACTTCGGAAAAGAAAAAAGCTAGCAAAATGAAAAAGGTCAAAGGTTTTTTTGTTATTTCGTAAATTCCAATACACTCATTTCCGAGCAATTTGAAGATAGATGTTTTTTTAAGATCAATAGGTTTTAAAGAATCTTCCGAATCTTTAAAAGGATAAATCGCATACAAAATTGCGATAATAATCAAGGTCAAGGTTACTCGAAAAAAAAGATTGATTGTTAGATAGGGGCTAATTAATAAAGACCCCCAGGATCCCACAGCTAGAGCACATATGGATAAAGCTAAAACAAATCGGACATTTTTTTTCTTTGTAATATCGGCAATGCCAGCCCAAGCTATTGGGAGCGTATTCCCTAGAATGCCTTTAAAAATTATAGCTATTAAAAGGAAATAAGATCCATAAAGAATAGAGAGTTTAAATAAAAAAATAGAAATTAGTGTAGCTATCAATGCTACAATAATACTTCTTCTTCGCAGATAATAATCTGAAAATCCGGCTTGTAGCGGAGAGAAAACTATTTGAAGTCCTAGTAGAAGATATACTAGAGTGCTTTCTTGAATCATATCTTTCTTATATAAAATCTTAGAAGAAGCGTTGATTAAAAAAGTATCGGCAGCCTCATCTACGAATGCAAAATACAAAAGAGCAAAGATCAGTACAAACTGAAAAAATCCTAGACGGTTTCGGAAAAACTGTGCTTTCATCTAACCCCAGGTTATTTTTTAGCTATTACCGTTGGAAAAATTCGATGTTTATCAAAAATTACTTCGACCTTGCTAAATCCAGCTAAATAGAAGTCGTTAGGAATTTCCTCTGTTTTTTGAAAGTTTCCCCACTTACAGTCTAAGATATCGTAATATAAAATTTTTTCCATTAAAATGTCTTTTTTTGGAATTCCTTTTGTATTCCATTCAGAATTTTTAGAGTGATATGGAGGGATGGTAAGAACTCCTACTATTAGAACTCCTTCTTTTTTTAAGGATTTATGAAACATTTTATATAGATTGATTATTTGTTTTTTATTCGATACGTAGACATTAAGACCACTGCTAGTTATGAGATCAAATTCATTATGAAAGGGTAGTTTCCAAGCATCTGCCTGTAAAAACTGAGTAATATGAGATGCTTTTAGTTTTTTTGCTAGGTCAGAAGCTAGTTTTAATGATTCTGAGTCCAAATCTATTCCCATCAAAGAAATGGCCTTGCACTTCTTATAGTTTATTGACAACAAATCTCTCATCATCCCACAAGGGATAGAGGCGAGTTTCATGTTGTTTTTTAGGAATTTTTTTATGCAGTTTTGAAAGATTTTAAATCTTTCTCGAGTAGCGATCGTTAAGGGGCATCTATTAATAATAAAATCTTCAACTGGAGATAATTTCTTGTTTTCAGAATTTTTTGTTTCGGGGAAGTTTATTATATAATCAGTCCAAAAGCCATTGGCGCCCCTTCTTTCCAAAAAAAAATGTCCTAAAGAAAATGAGCTTAGATCATCAATAATAGCCAGTTGTTTTTCTATGGATACATGAGGTAAATCCCCTCTATTTAAAATAGCCTGTTTTAGGTTTTTTATAGCTTGGGAAAGAGACTTGCTTTTTTTTAGGTGGGTTCGGTTTGATCTGCTCAAGGAACTTTATCTCCTACATTAAAATTTATTGCATAACATATGAATCTTTTTGAGTACATAGACTACCATAATTTCATAATAGAAACCGAATCCTTAAAAAACCGCTCTTTTTGTAGAAAGAGAAATAAAAATGAGACCAAGATACCAGATAGGAGTACTAGAGTAGGAGTAAAACTTTTAGAGTATAGGAAGTATTCATAGGCAGCCGGGGGATGAAGTATACAGCGGAGTAGTACATAGGATAGGAAGCGTAATAAGAGGATAAGGGGAAAAAGCAGGCTGTTTAGGAAAGAGAATAAAATGGTGATAAAAAGAAGAGGAAGGATGAGTGTCATAAAAAGGGGAACCCATAGGTTGTAGAGAAAAGAAAATAGGGGCACTTTGTGAAAGGTATAAAAAAGAAGGGGAGAGGTCATAAGGAAGATGGCTATTTGTATGCTAAAGGCTTTTCTGTAGAAGAGACCTAAAGAGTAGATCCCTTTTTGAAAGAAGGAGAGCGTTTCTTTTCTAGGAGAGAAGAAAGAGCCCCATAGTTTATCTACAGCGGGGAATCCTACGTAAAGAGCTAAACAGCATAAAAAGCTCAGCAAAAAACCGAGGTGACTTAAATAGCTTGGGAAAAAGAGAAGCTCAAAAAAAAGGGAGGCTCCTAGGAGGTTTAAAAAGTCGGTTTTTTTTCGGAAGATTTCTGCTATGAAGTAGAAGAGTAGAAGAAGCCAGGTTCTAAAAACAGAAGGGAGAGGTCCTAGAAAAAGGAAGTAGCAAGTGGTAATAGAAAAAGTGATACAAAGACTTTTTCTGTTGGAAAGAAAACGGGATAAGAAAAAAAACAAAAAAGCAGAAAGAACTGAGAAGTGAAACCCTGAGATAGCCAAAAGATGAGAAAGACCTAATCTGGAGAAGGTAAAGCGGAGATAGGAGCTAGTTATCTCTGAGGTAAAAAGGGCATATAAAAAGTCGGAGATATCTTTTTCAGGAAAGTTTTTGGATAAAAATTGACTTATCTTTTTTTTTAAAATTCCTCTAAAGGCATCTAGAGAGTAAACCTTTCTTACAGGGACAATGGAAGAGAAAATTGGCTTTAGAAAAAAGGTGTCACCTCGTTTATGCAGAAACCCTTCTAAGGCATATTCTTTATCAGAAAAAAGAAAGGGAGGTTTAGTGAGAGAGAAAACCACAGGTATTTTTATTGTGGTTTCATCATGAGTAAAAGAAAAAAACGCTTCATACCGTTTTTTTTGACCAAAAGAGCTAGGGGAGGTGGTAGTTTTTTGTATTTGTAGAAGGCCCTCTACCTTGTTAGAGGGAGGGATAAAAGAAGGTGCTTTAAAATGAAAGAGAGCAAGGCAAAAACAAAAAACGGCCAAGAAAAACCGAGGTTTATTTAAGAAAACAAGGAAGAAAAACAGAAGAAGGAAAGAAGCTAAAAAGGAGAAAGAAAGGGTTTTTAGAAAAGCACCTCCTAAAGCGAAGGAGATGCCTGATAATAAAGCGGGTCTTTTCTCCCAAAAAAGAGCTAGTCTTTGGAGCATTTTTTGAGCTCTTTTTCGATACAGGGATGGATCAAACGAGCTCCCTTTGGGGTGGTATAGTATGCGAAAAGCCATTAGGAGAATACGATGAACTTATTTCTAAATCCAATCAAATGCAAAAGTTTGTGAACTCAAGAAAAAACTGCGGCAATTGACAACTCCCCTGGCTTTAGCCATGGGGAGTTGTCAAGCTGATGTTTGTAGCAGCTTTTATGCCTACAAAAGGGTATAGCCACATACAAGCCGCTGGAATTACAAATTGTTCGGGAAAGGTGTATATCGATTCTTCAAGGTTGCATTTTTCAGATGAAGGGATCTTTTTGAGTACTCAACAAGGCAAGTTGGGGAAAATAAGCCATATTTCCCATGATTCTAGTGGGTATTATTTAACACCTCTTTCTCCCAAAGAGGAGCCAGGAAACTCAAACGAGAAAGAGGAAGAGACATGGGCTTGTCCTAATTGTGGAAATATAAGCAGTAAGGATATACATGCTTGTGAAGTTTGTGATTGGCCCTTTGGCATTAATATATGGATCTTTTAAAAAGGCTTTTTAAAGCTATTTATTTGGGGGTTTTCATTGCAATATCTAACTTCGGGTATTCCTATGAAAACTCTCCTAGCTCTTTGATAATAAAAAACATTCCATTTGATGATAAATGTGTTCTTATAGAGCTCTTTCAGCTTCTCTTCTCAAATGGAGATTTTGCGTATGCTTTTTTAGGTATAAAACCCATGTGCAAAATTAGCTATACAATGCAGTATATTCGAAAATTTCCTGAAAATGAAAGATTTAGCAGAGAAACGTACTTAGCACGAAAAGGACTTAAGATTTGGAAAAAATACCAACATTTATTTGCAATGGGGAATATTCAATTCTTAACCGAAGAATCAGACCAATACGAGGGCTGTTTTTCATTTATACTGATTAATCCCGAAAAATGCCTTAGAATCATCGAACGACACCTTTCCTTATTTCAAAATTACTACGGAGAAAAAATCCCCGCAGATGAACTAGTAAAATGGTTATGTAGAGGCTCGTATTTTAAGGAGGGTAAAATTGACCATCAAGTTTTGGGCCTTTTATTGGGATATCCGGAAAAGGATGTACTTACTTTTAATGATCAGCTAAAAAACTTAAAGTCCTCAAAAAATAAGGATTCGTTGAGACCCTGCTACTTAGCCGTGCGTCAAAATCCGCTGACCCCTATACGAGCCCCTTATTTCATGACAAACAGAAAGGAGATAGATTTGAAAGATCTGAAATCGGAATATGCAGCAAAAAAACAAGAATTAATCACATTTTATTACTCTGACGATTTTTTAGAAAAAATTTTGGATAGGTTTATGTAATGGGAAAATACAGTTGCATTTTGTTGTTCATCTTGTGTGTTTCTTGTAGCCAAGATAAACGCTGCTTTGAGAAAAAAGAAATTTCGGAATGCTTGGGGGATATTTTATGGAATGAGTTTTGTAAAGAATCGGTAGAGTATGATTTAGAAACTGTTCTTAACACTATAAGAAAGAACGCTAAAGGGGAAAGAGAGGCCTCTAAAAATCCAAGAATGGAACTATCTAAGCATATTGAAAAAGCAAATGAGAGAAGCGCTCTCATCGCTTTAAGGCAAGGAGAAGATTTTTTGAAAAATGTATCCAGACAAAAAGGGTCAATAGCTTTGAGGCCTGGCAGGCTCTTATATAAAGTAGTAAATTCAGGCACTGGATCTACTATCACAGAAAGCTCATCCCCTCTTATGCATTTTGTTGAAAAGGATCTCGAGGGAGAAATACTATATGATACCCGAAAGTCCAATAGCCCTATGCGTCTCGCTCTTAATGAAACAGTTCTTGGCTTTAAGCTGGGGGTTATAGGGATGAAAGTTGGGGAGCGTCGAGAAATCTTTGTTCATCCTGACTTAGCTTATAAAAAGCTAGGAAAAACAAAGCCGAATCAGTTGTTGATTTATGATGTGACTGTTCTACAGGAATAAACAATCCTTTTACACTCCTTTCGTCTTTAGAATATACCTTTATTCCCCTATTTTTAAGGCGGTAAACTTCATTTTTTTGGTCGTCTAGAATTTCTTCTAAGATTTTCTCGCCTCTACTATTCATCTCAGATGGATTGCCTAATGGTTTTGGAAAGACACTTCCTTTTCGATTGCCGTGTTTCAATTTGATCGTTGCAATCTACAACTTAGAGTTTTCTAAAGGAGTTTCTAAAGGGGGCTAATCTTGTACGCTCAAGATTTTCCTTGCACCCTTTTTTCATAGAGGTTATGAAGAAGAAGAAGATGATTTTTTTGAGTCATGCAACCATTTAAAGAATTCCGAGTTTTTTTTTTCT
Source organism: uncultured bacterium (assembly GCA_964351495.1). Classification (GTDB taxonomy): domain Bacteria; phylum Chlamydiota; class Chlamydiia; order Chlamydiales; family SM23-39; genus CAYGOC01. The sequence goes on along the minus strand of CAYGOC010000003.1, from coordinate 40 downwards.
TTTTTTTCTGGGCTCTCCCGCTATTTTCTGCAACGATTAC
>CAYGOC010000002.1:66751-178873 GCA_964351495.1 uncultured bacterium | reverse complement strand
GAAAAGGCAAACTTTTAAGCGCCTTTTTCGATGAGTTTTTTCATTTTTTTCCCTGGAGTGAACTTTACCGCTTTTCTAGGAGGAATAACAATGGGCACTCCTGCATTTTTGGGGTTTCTTCCAATCTTTTGTTTTCTCTCTACTACTTCAAAAACCCCAAAATCACGAAACTCCAAACGATCTCCTTCTGAAAGAGTATCCGTCATGCTATCTAAAAACTCTTGAATTACATTTCGTACATCATTGGGATGAAGTCCTTTTTTCTGAGAAATTTTCTGGATCAACTTCTTCTTCGTTACAGTTGCCATGAACGGATCTCCTTGTTCCTTTGTCAGATAAAGGTCATTCTCTTATCTTAAAGATTTTCTCTCAAGCATTTTTGGCAAAAAAGAAAGATTTTTTTTTAGTCAACTTCCACAAGGAGTTTTCTTTTTTTCCCGGAAGCGAATAAAAGATACTTTTTCTCAAGGAGATCTTTTTCTGAAAGACAAAAAGAAACGTCTGATACTTTTTCGTTATTTAGGTACGCGCCCTGATTTTTAATAAGTTTCACCGCTTCAGAGCGGCTAGAAACCAGCCCTATTTCTTGTAAAACTTCCGTATATTTTTTTCCTAAAACAGCCTCTCTTTTTAAATTACAAGTAGGCGTAGTTTCTGCTAATACTTTTAAGGTCTCTTTATCTAAAGAGGTTTTTTTTCCCGGATTCATCTTTTCTGTTACCTGCAGAGCCTCTTCTAACCCTTTTTCTCCATGAACAAAACGGGTAACTTCTTCTGCCAGTTTTTTTTGGGCTATATTAGGCTCACAAGAAGGATCTCGTACAGCCTTTTCATAAAAGAGAAGCTCTTTTTCTTCTAAAAAGGTGAGCATCCGAAGGAGGCTATTTACTTCCTCATCTTGAACCCGTAAAAGATATTGATAAAAATTGTAAGGAGATAGCTTTTCACAAGAAAGCCAAACAGCCCCCTCTTCTGTCTTTCCAAATTTTTTCCCATCTGCGCGTACTAAAAGAGGAAAAGTAGCTCCATAAGCACTTTTTTTTGTCTTTTTTCTGATAAGCTCAATGCCTGCTGTGATATTGCCCCACTGATCAGAACCTCCTAACTGAACAGAAACGTCCTCTTTTTCATACAAATGGTAAAAGTCATAAGCCTGCAGTACTTGGTAGCTAAACTCTGTATAGCTAATCCCCTCTTCGCTTTGCATTCTTTGCTTTACACTCTCTTTTGCTACCATAGAACCTACGCGAAAGTTCTTTCCCACCTCTCTTAAAAAGTCTAAAAAAGAAAAAGAAGAAAACCACTCTTCATTGTTTACTATAACAGGACAGGTCTCTTCTTTAGAAAAATCGAGCCATTTTTCAAATCCTTTTCTTATAGAAGAGAGATTACTTTGTAGCGTTTTCTCTTCCATCAAAGGTCTTTCTTTACTCTTGCCCGAAGGATCGCCTATTCTTCCGGTAGCTCCCCCCAAAAGGATATAGGGCTTATGCCCCATTTTCTGCAGCCATTTCAGAGCTATAATTCCAACCAAGTTCCCAAGATGAAGGCTGTCGGAGGTAGGATCAAATCCCACGTACACCTTTACAGGCCCCTTTACCTGTAAAAGCTCTTCCGAGCTAAGGGCGTCTAAAAATTTTCTTTTATGCAGAAAGGTAAAACAATTTTCCATAAGGGGAAAGCATACCGAACTTACGGTAATTTTCTCTAGTGAATCTCTTTTGTAAAATCTTTTTGTAATTTAGCCATAATGGAGCTTACCTTTTCTGAAAGCTTTGCTGCGTTTTGGTTTTCATCAAAAAGGGATATGTTCTTATCTTTTAAAACGACTCTATAATGAGAATGCCTAGCTATCCAAGAGTGGATCTCGAGCCTTTTTTTTTGTAGAGCTTCTTTAGTAACTTCTCTTTGCTCGTTTTCTAACTTCTTATGAAGTTTTTCTCTCGCTTTTTTAGTTTTTTTGCTCTCCTTTGCTAAGGCAAATCCTTTTCTCTTCATAGCAAGCACAAAAAACCTCCAAACTAGACACTACCTTTCAAAAATATACCAAAAAAATAAAAAAAGCAACTAAGAAGCGCCTTTTACAGCAGCTCCCTTCTTGCTTTTTCTTGCAAAATGGCCTATAAAAGAAAATATGACTCTAGAAGATGCAAAAAAAAGAGCCGCCAAAAAGGCTGCTGAATTCATACAAGAAAATATGGTGGTGGGACTGGGATCAGGTTCTACTGCTTCTTATTTTATTGAAGAGCTTATCGTGCGAAAAAAAAGGGGGCTGAATATAAAAGTAGTAAGCAGCTCTAAATCTTCAGAAGAAAAAGCAAAAAAAGGCTCTCTTTCTGTTCTTTCTTTGGAAGAGGTTTCTGAAATCGACATCACGGTAGATGGAGCAGATGAGATCGACTCTCAAAAAAGGATGATCAAAGGAGGAGGAGGCGCTCTTTTACGAGAAAAAATTGTAGCTTCTTCTAGCAAAGAGATGATCGTCATTATAGATGAGACTAAATGGGTAGAGCATTTAGGCTTGAAAAAACTCCCCTTAGAGGTTCTCCCCTTTGGATATAAAGCCACCCAAAAAAAAATAGCAAAGCTGGGACATAAAGGCTCTTTTCGAGAAAATTCCTCTCCACAGGAAAAAGCTTCTTTATATAAAACTGACAATGGAAATTACATCTACGATCTTATTTTAACAAATCCCATTCAAGATATAGAAAACTGGGAAAAAGCTATAAAAGAGATTCCCGGTGTTTTAGAAACGGGCCTCTTTTTCAATCTTGCTAAAAAGGTGATTACCGGATTTTTAGACGGAAGAGTAGAAGTTTCTTAATACTTGATGTTGAACTTGTTTTTTGCAAGTTCCAAGATAGAGCCCACAGCCTTTTCTGCGTCGTCTCCTGAAGCCTCTACCCGAATCTTGGATCCTTTTTCTGCTGCTAACATCAAAATTCCCAGTAAAGACTTGGCGTTTACCATATAATTTTTATAAAAAAGGTTGACCTGCGCATCAAAGCGGGTTGCACACTTGACGAGCTCCGTGGAGGGTCTTGTGTGCAAGCCTTTATCATTTTTAATGGTAAAGGAGGCTACCGTCTTTTTTCTTTTTTGCATCATAAAAATAAGTGACCTATTCGAATGGTAGATAACCTTTTAATTTTTTTTTCGCAAGATTTTTATTCTTCTAAGGCCATATCTCTTTTTTCTAATGAGACACTTTCTATACACGCCTCAAATTCTTGCAAGAGTTTTTCGAAGTAGTTTAATGCGTTTTCTACTACTTTAGGATCCGTTAGATCTACTCCAGCCTCCTTCAACGTCTCTATAGGATCTTTTGAGGAACCGGAGGAGAGAAAATGCAAATATTTTTCCCGATCAAAAGTGCCCTCTTCTATCTTTTGAAAAAAAGCTAAAGCAGCACTAATCCCTGTTGCGTATTGATATACGTAATAACTAGAGTAAAAGTGAGGAATTCTAGACCATTCAATACAGACGGGATCCTCTTCTGAAAGAGTAAGCTCTTCTCCATAATATTTCTTATAAAGAGAAAGATACGCTTTTTTTAGAAACGGGGGCGTTATAGGAACCCCTTTTTCTATCCAGTCATGAAGCTGTAGCTCAAACTCGGCAAAAAGGGTTTGTCTGTATAAGGTAGCTCTGATTTGTTCTAGTGCAAAATTTAAAATATACGCTCTGGCAAGAGGTTCTTTTTCCTCTTTTAAAAACTGAGAAAAGAGAAGCTGCTCATGAAAAGTAGAAGCTATCTCTGCTAAAAAAATGGAATAACTCGAATAAACATAAGGCTGATTCGACCTACTAAAATACGAATGCATGCTATGCCCTGCCTCATGAGATAGGGTAGTAACGTCCGTAAAAAGACCGTGGTAATTTAAAAGTATGAAAGGGTGACTGTCATAACACCCAAAAGAATAAGCGCCGGAGCGCTTTCTTTTATTTTCATAGATATCTACCCAACCCTCTTCTTTGAGACCCTTTTCTAAGATTCTTCTATACTCTTCTCCCAAAGGCTCTAAAGAGGTTAAAACTAAGTCTACCGCTTCTTTATATTCCCATTTTTTTTCTACCTGATCTACTAAAGGAACATATAAGTCATAAGGATATAGATCTTGTACTTGAAGCATCTTTTTCCTTAGTTTTGTGTAGCGCTGTAAAAGAGGCAGCTTTGCATTCACTCCCTTTATTAAACTCTCGTATACAAAAAGATCGATATTATTCGGTTTTAAGGCTGCCTCTAAAGAACTCGAAAAATTTCTAGCTTTAGCTAAAAAAGCTTGCCCTTCCATCTCCCCTTTTAATGTCTCACAAAGCGTATTTTCGAGCGCCTCATAGCCTGCATGTAAGTTTTGATAGGCCTCTTTTCTCAGCTTTCTATCTTTGCTTTTTAGGTAGATAGCATAGGTTCCATTTGTAAGCTCTAGCTTATTACCTAAGCTATCTTCTACCGGTTCAAAAACCATATCTACATTGTTTAGACTAGAAAAAACCTTTTTAAAACCATCTAAAGACTTTATACTCGCAGCTAAGAGGGTCTCTTCTTTTTCTGTTAAAACATGGGCCTTCATCCTATGAAGCCTGTTAAGATAGGTTTTATAAAGCTCTAAGTGTTTTTCTTGTAAAAGACTTTGAAACTTCTCCTCCGGAAGATTCAAAAGCTCCGGCTCTATCCAGGCTGCGTCTGTAGCAAATTTCTGATATAAAGAAAGGGCCAAATCGTATGCCTTTTTAGGCTCTTCTTTTTCTAAATCTTCATCATGTCTTAAGTTGGCATATACATGCAGTTTAGACAAAAATCGATCTATCTCAAAATAGAGGTTTAATGTTTCAAGGATCTTATCTGAACCTAAATGAAGGCCCCCTTTATGCTTTTGTAGTTCAGAAAAAGAAGTCTTCCCTCTATTTGCTAATCTATCAAAATCCTCTTTCCAGGCTTCCATTGACTCATAAAAAGACTCTATTTTCCAAAAATTCTCCGGAGGGACATCACCTCTTTCTAAAACCACACAAACCTCCTTTGCTAAAAATAGACCTAAAAATCTGATTTTGACCTATTTTTCTTTTCTACAAAAGAATTTTTTAGCCAAAAATTCTCTTATAATCTCAATAGAAAACAGGTAGAAAAAATTTTTCTTAACAGTAAAATATTAGCAGTTAGTGAAATCTTTTGCTAAAAATCTCTTTTTTGGGTAAAATTTGTGTGTGATAGATTCTTAAGATATTCCCTGGATTAGGAGGAATGTGTTAAGATTTTATACACCCTTTTTAAGCGTTAAGTAGAAACGTCATTCTATCAGGAGGTACAACTAGCATGGCGCAACAAACAGAAAAGAAAATCACACTAAAACCTTTAGGAAACCGTGTACTTGCCAAAAGACTAGATCCGGAAGAGGTCTTAAAAGGAGGTATTATCCTTCCTGACACAGCAAAGAAAAAACAGGAAAAAGCACAAGTTTTGGCTGTAGGAACCGGTAAAGTTTCTGAAGAAGGAACTCCCTTACCTATATCTGTAAAAGAGGGGGACATTATCCTTATGGATAAATACTCTGGTCAGGAAGTGACTGTTAATGATGAAGAGCTACTTATAGTCAGAGCAGATGACATTATTGCTATTGTTGAAGAATAACAAAAAATTAGGAGTAAAAAAATGGCCGCAAAAGACATTAAATACAAAGAAGAAGCTCGCCAAAAGATTTTAAAAGGGGTTCGTAGTCTAGCCTCTGCCGTAAAGGTAACTTTAGGACCCAAAGGGCGAAACGTAGTAATTGCTAAATCTTATGGTTCCCCTCACATCACAAAAGATGGCGTAACGGTAGCCAAAGAAATTGAGCTAGAAGATGTTCATGAGAACATGGGCGCTCAAATGGTAAAAGAGGTAGCTAGTAAAACAGCAGATAAAGCAGGAGACGGTACTACAACCGCTACTGTTTTAGCAGAGGCTATCTATGCTGAAGGACTTCGTAATATAACAGGTGGCGCGAGCCCTATGGAAGTAAAACGAGGGATTGAAGCTGCTATAAAAGTGGTAGTAGAAGAAATCAAACAAAAGAGCAAGCCTATCAAAGACAATAAAGAAATAGAGCAAGTAGCTACTATTTCTGCCAATGGTGATAAGGAAATTGGACAAATCATAGCCAAAGCCATGGATAAGGTAGGAAAAGATGGAACAATTACAGTAGAAGAAGCCAAAGGTTTTGAAACTACTTTAGAAGTAGTAGAAGGAATGAACTTTGATAGAGGCTATCTTTCTTCTTATTTTGTAACCAACACCGAAAGTTTGGAAGCAGAATATGAAGATGTTTTTGTTCTTCTTTATGAGAAAAAAATCTCTTCTATGAAAGAGTTTTTACCTGTTTTACAAGCGGTTGCAGAAACAGGAAAACCATTTTTGATTATAGCAGAAGATATCGAAGGAGAGGCTTTAGCTACCTTGGTAGTAAACCGTCTTCGCGCTGGACTCAAAGTATGTGCCGTTAAAGCTCCCGGCTTTGGGGATCGAAGAAAAGCTATCTTAGAAGATATTGCTGTTTTAACAGGTGGTCAACTTATCTCTGAAGATTTAGGCATAAAACTAGAAAATGTCACTATAGACATGTTAGGAAAAGTGAAAAAGGCCATCGTAGGAAAAGAAAATACTATTCTAGTAGAAGGTCTTGGAAACAAAGATGCTTTAGAAAAAAGAATCGCTCTTTTACGAAAGCAAATCGAAGAGGCCACCTCTGATTTTGACAGAGAAAAACTACAAGAGAGGCTTGCAAAACTATCGGGAGGCGTAGCAGTCATCCAGGTAGGAGCTGCCACAGAAATAGAGATGAAAGAGAAAAAAGATAGAGTAGACGATGCTTACCAAGCAACAAAAGCGGCTGTGGAAGAAGGTATTCTTCCTGGAGGCGGCTCTGCTTTTATCCACTGCATCCCTGTTTTAGAAGAGTTTGCTAAGACTCTTTCTCACGACCAAAAAATCGGTGCAGGAATTGTTTTGAAAGCTCTTTCGGCACCTCTTCGCCAGATTGCTCATAACGCAGGAAAAGAAGGTTCTATCATAGTCCAGAATGTCTTAGCGAAAAGCTTTGCGGAAGGATATGACGCTCTTTCTGAAGAGTATGTCAATATGTTTGAAAAAGGGATTGTAGATCCTACAAAGGTTGCTAGATGCGCTATTGAAAACGCAGGATCTATAGCATCTCTTCTTCTTACGACAGAGGCTCTTATTGCTGATAAAAAAGAAGAGGAAAAAGCTACAGCTAGCGCTGGGTCTTCTTTAGACTATTAAGAAGTGGCTTTTAAAAACTACAACCCTCCTGAAGCTTAACTCTTTGGGAGGGTTTCTTTTTTTTCTTCTATCTCTGATTTTTGTTTATTGAATATATTAAAAATCCCCTTTAACTCTTTTTCCGGGTTAAATAGGTTTTTCAAATAGTTCTCAATACCCAAAGAGTTAAAAATCGTCTCCAAAATAAGGCCTGTAGGAAAGCCACTTTTGCTGTTTATGTTATAAAAAACAAGCTTGGGAAAATGTTTTTTTTGCGCTTTTCCCAAAACTCCTCCTACACCGAGTCCATAAATAGAAAGGTCTAAATCTTGGATAATAAGCTTTCGGATGATAAATCCTTTTTCTTTTTCCTCTTTTTTTTCTTTGGCTTTCATATTATTAAAAATGCGTCCCCAGTTCGTATCTGTTCCTAAAGGATTATAAAACTCTACCCCCACAAAAACCTTATCTAAGAAGACCTCTTCAATGACAGAAGGGTTTCCAAAAAGCTTTTCTAAAGAATAGTTAGCTTCAATGGTTTTGGCAGAAAAGGCTTTAGCTGTCTTGGATCTTGGAGGGTTTGCGATCCGAAAATTATGAATCTTTAAATAAGAAGGCCTCAGCTTAACCGACAATAAAGAGACATCTACCTTCATCTTATTCGACAGATATGAAGCTACAATAGGCCCTTTTATAAACCACAAAAAAATAAGAGAGCCCAAAATCACCATAAAAATAAAGAGCGGGCTTTTCTTTTTTAAAAAAGACATAAAACAGATCCATTTTTATTTTTATTTGACTAATAACAATTTACGTCTTTATTAGGTAGTATAATGATAGATACTCTATTAGCATGAAAAAACTTTTCCTCTTCTTCATCCTTCTTATTTTCCTTTTAGGAGGAGCTCTTCTTTTTAAAGAAAGGCTTTTTACCTTCTACTTATCTAAAGAGCTAAAAACCAAAGTGACACTAGAGAGTCTTTCTTGGAATAGCAAAGAGGGTTTTATTCTTAAAAACTTAACCATTTATAACCCTCCTGAAGCAAAAACAGAAAAAGCTCTTAGCGTCTCTTTTTTTTCTATGGATATTCCCCTAAATATTCTTTGGAAGAAGAATGCAACCATTTCTTTAATTCGGCTAAAAAACGCTTTTTTAGGGGTAGAGTATTTTGATACAAAAGAAGAAGAGTCCAACTGGTCTTATTTTTTTTCCCAAGAAGATCTACATAAAAAAGGGAAAAAAAGCCTTTTTATTAAAACCCTTCTTTTAGAAAACTTGACGGTAAGCGTGACCCCTTTTGACAAAGAGACCCAAATCTACCCTGTTATAAAGAACCTGGAAATCACAGACATTTCTACAGGAGAGTTTCCTATAGCGGAAATTGAACATGCCATATTAAAAGAGGTCTTAAAGTCAGCTCTTCTTAGCCTAGGAATAAAACCCCTTTTAAAAACTTTAAAAGCAGTTCCGAAGTTAATCCCTATCCCTTTTTTCCCTAAAAAAGAAAAGCACCCTAATAGTCGTAAAGATCTTCCTTCTTAAGAAGGTCTTTTTTTTCTGTTTTGTGGTTTTTTAAGATACCTGCGGTTAAAACAAAACGCATTGCCTCTTCTACACTCATCTCTAGTTTTTCTACCTTTTGTTTGGGAACAAAAAAAGTAAAACCCCCTATTTGATAGGAGAAGGGGATGTAAATGGCAACCTCTTCTTTTTCTACCAGATTATCGGGGAGCCCTTCAAAGTCTTCTCTAGTCACAAACCCAATCCCTTTAAGTCCTTGAAAATCAAATTTGACTACAGAGCCTAGCTTTTGCTGCTTAGAAGTATTAAAAAAACCGGTGACATCAGAAATAGCGCCATATAATGTCTTAATAAAAGGGATCTTTTTTAACAGTTTTTCTCCCCAAGCGTACAGTTTTTGGATCACAAAATTGTTAATGATTGTTCCTATAAAAAAAATAAAAACAAGAGCTACTAAAATTCCAAATCCGGGAAAATAATACTCTCCCATGAAAGACTTAATAGGAACGCTAAAAGCCTTTTCCAAAGCAGAAAAAATCCAAAAGACCAAAGCAATTGTCAACGCAAGCGGGGTTATAGCCAAAAGACCCCGAACAAAAATTTTTCCCAAAAAGCTCTCCTTTGTTGCCATTTTTTTCTTGCACCGTTTTTTTTCACAAATTACACTCCAAAATACAAAAATGCAAAGAGAAACATGGCTCCCGTATTAAATTTTTTTTTCCTTCTTTGTTCCTGTATATGGTGTTTTTTCTCTTTAACTCCTTTGTATCAAAAACACTACCAAAACCCTATAACCCCATTTTTAGAAAAACAGACCCCCTTTGTTACTACAAAATTTGAAGGCCAGCTAGGAAATCAACTCTTCCAAGCAGCGGCAGTAGTAGCCCTTGCTTTAGAAAACAAGGCAGAATACGTTTTCCCTGTAAAATCTTTAAAAAGGGAAAAGCATAATATCGCTAAAAATATGCGGCAGATTTTTTTTAGACTCCCTACGAAAAAGATCCACAAATATTTGATTCGACATAGACACAAAGAAAAGGTGTTTGCCCCCTTTTCTCCTATTGATTTTAAGCCCAATATGCGCCTTTGCGGTTTTTATGAATCAGAAAAACACTTTAAAAAGCATAAAGAAGTTATTCAAAAACTCTTTGCTCCTTCTAAAGAGATCTTGAGCTATCTCCAAAAAAAATATCCGTTTTTGCTAGACCACCCCAAGACAGTAGCGCTTCATGTTCGTACTTTTTATAGAGATTTTCTTCTAGAGGGCCCCTCTCTTTATGAAAGTTTTCCCGCTCCTGATGTTCTCTACTACCAAAAAGCAACTGATCTTTTCGACAAAGATTCTTTATTTGTGGTTTTTTCAGACTGTATTCCTTGGTGCAAAAAAAACCTAAAGCTTCCTGGAAAAAATCTTCTATTTATAGAAAACGAAGAAGCCCACCACGATCTTTATCTGATGAGCCTTTGTAAACATGTAATTACCTCTCCTTCTACTTTTTCCTGGTGGGGGGCTTATTTAAATCCCCACAAAGAAAAAAAAGTAGTAGCTAGGTCTCCTTGGTTTTTAAGTAAAAAAAGACTTGATTCCGATATTATCCTACCAGACTGGATTGTCATAGAAGGAGATCCCTCTACTCCTATCCCTTCTTTTTAAGAGGCAATATACCCTGTTTCGGGAAGTTTTTTCTCTTTCCACTTTTTCAAAAGCTCTTCTGTAGGGTAAAAAAAAGGGGCTCCTAGTTCATAAGGACCTTTTCCTTTTTTTTGGGATATTTTTTCTAAAAGGATTTTATCTCTTTTTTGCAGAGCTTTTTGGACCATCTTGATATCTTTCTCTTTTTTCAAAGGAGCAAAAAAAAGGCGATTTTTAAAGCCTACTACTCCCACCTTTTTCGATTCTTTAAAGAGATCAAAAAAGAACCTCTCTCCTTTAAAGACTTCCTTCCCTTCTTTTTCCGTCCTTTTTTTTACCCAATGAATGGGCATTTTTGCCCTTTTTACAGACTGGAGCAGCCACGGAAGAGAAATACAATACTGTCCCATATTTCCGAAGAGCCCTTTTTCTTGGACAAAAGAGGCTTCCATATAGTCTACGATTTCTATCTTCCCTCTTTTAAATACAAAGGTCCCTATATTTTCTCCTTTCTTTCTTTTTACCCCTGCTATAGCCACTTCCCAGTTAGAATCTACAAGAGCCCCTGTAAGAATGCTACTAAAGGGATCTAACAAGGGGTTATCTACGGGAATAAAGTGGATATACTCCACCCCTTTTTTTTGCATTGAAGAAAGCCAATTACTATTTCTGAGTAAAAAGACACTAGAGCCATTTCCTGCAGGAGCCTTTACAGAAAGTTTTTTTCTTTTTTCATCCAAACAAAATAGATCTTCTTGTTCAAAAAAGGTAATTTGGGAAGGAGAAAACGAAAAGTAGTGATTCTTTTGCAAAAAAGAGAGAACCTCTTTTTTGTTTTTAGAAGAGAGCATGACTCCCACTTCTAATTTTACCGAAAATCTTGTTTCAAAAGCAGAAGCCTTTTCAAAAAAGAGTTGAAAAAAGCTTTTTTTCTCAAAAGGAGTAATAGGAAAACACCCCTTAGACCCGAAAAGATTTAAACGAGACCCCATTCCTCCTGCAAATAAAAAGGAGGCAACCTTTCCTCTTTGGTTACAAAGATCTCCTAGCTTTTTATATTTCTGTAAGGGAGGCGTAAAATATTTTGAAGGATCCATATCTTTACAGGTATACTGACATATTCTCTAGATTCTTTTCAAATTCTGCCTATACGCACTTGTGCTTATACTTTTTAGCCCGGTAAAACTTTTTTATAGCTTCTTTTCTTCTTAACCTGTAGTCTTTTTCAAAAAAATTGTATGAATAACTCTAAAATTCCTTCCCTTCGCCAGACCCTTTTTGTTACCGCCCATTGGGGTGGAGGTGCGATTATCCCTTTAGTTTCCGGACATTATGGGGTTGCATTGGCCTTTAAATGGGGCTATATGGGAAAGATTTTTAACTTGGCTATGCTTATTATAGAAAAACACTGGGGTACGCTAGCCATCGGGGTTTTCATGCCTTATGTATGTTGGTATGCCACTTTATTAGTCCGAATCACTTGTACCTTAATGTCTTACATTCTGTACCGAATAGCAGAAAAAACAGCTCTTTTTGCTATAGAGACTCTGGAAAAAAAATTATTCCCCAAACCCTCCTTTTCTTTATAAAATCTTTATTTTACCCCAACCTATTTTGTTAGTGAAAAATTATACTATAGGGTAAAATAGTGGCTCAAATTTATTGATAGGAGAATAGATGGCAGCCTTTTCTGCTTCTTTAGATGCTTGTATGGATGCTTGTAGCGCTATTTATGGGGCTATAGAAAAAACCCCTTTAGATACAAAAGAGACGGTTTTATCGGGTCTTGAGTGCCTGTATTATGATCTCATAAGAAGAGACGAAAACCTTCCCCAAATTGTACAGAAAGTTTGTGATTTTGTTATCTCACATATCGACAATTTACAAGCTATGTTTACTCTTGTTAATTGCACCTCTTTACTCTTGGTCTCTAAAAGATGTATCGACTTAGCAAAAGAGAGTAGTCCTCTTTTAGATTTCTTAAATCAAGAGGTACCCTTTCACCTTATTCCTGGTTTTGCATTAGGACTACTAGGTATTTCCTATAAAATATTCCCCCAGGTTTCTTATAAAGAACTCTCCAACGAAGAAGGTAATAAAGAGCCCCTATCCGAGCTTAGTCGATATATTCATATAGCCAGATTTATTGCAAACCTAGCCATTCTCTATTTTACCCAAAGCCCTTTCAAAATGGCTTTTAACCTCCTTTGCTTAGGATATAGTTTTAGCAAAAGCCTACAGCTACACTGGATTGAATCGCCCTTAAGAAACGTACCGGGTCGTTCAGATGATCTGAATATGACAAGCTACCAGGTTTTCTATCGAACTTTATCCATAGAAGGTGAGGGGAAAAACAAAACCTGCTCTTCTTGCAAACAAGAGTCTATAAACAGCGAACCCTTTCCCGAAGTGGTTTCTCACTACTCTAAGAAGCATATTTTCCATAAAGCTTGCCTACAACAAGAAATTTTAAATCAAGCTAGGGAAAGGACTGTATTTCCCCATTCGTTTATCCCTGAAATAGTATTACGCCGACATCTACATCCAAATAAGTTGCACAGCCATACAGATGAGTTGCGCAGCTGGAGAATGACCTATCCTTCTGAGGCTAAGGCTGAAAAAAACCTTCCCCAATGCCCCCATTCTGACTGCCAAGAGAAATTATCTATGGAGCATATTCGAATTACCGTTTTGGATAAAATAACGGGAAGAAACCATAAAGCTGAAATAAAGTTTACAGAAGGGTCCTCATAGATATGTCTTCTTCTATTCCCACAGCTATTATTTCTGCTTATAATCAAGTTACAGGCATCCCCTTGGAGAAGTGGGTGGCTTCTACCTCTTTAGCGGAAGCTCTTTTTTATACGGCACCCAAAAGAGACGACAGACACTCCACTATAGGAAAAATTCGTCTTTTCGCTGTTTCTTACATAAATGAAATACAAACGACTTTCAATCTTATAAATTTTACTTCCGCTTTTTTGCTAGCAAAGAAAATCACCGATACAATTCAAATGAGATACTCCCCCACTTTTTTTCAAAGGATGAGTAGACACTCCCCCTCCATTTTGATTTACCCTCCTTTTTTCCTTTTAAATACAGTATGTATTGCATCCGCTTCTATTGCGTTCTCTATTTTTCCTGAAAAAAGAGAAAATAGAAAACCTCTTTCTACAGTAGGACAGGTTTTTCAAGTAGCTAAGGCCATCTCGAGCCTAGCTTGTACTTTGTTTTCTCAAAACCCTATTTGGCTTGCTGTAAGTATAGCTGAAGTAGGTTACAGCTTTTGGAAAAGCCGTAAATTCACTTGGAGTACAACCACAGAATCTATTAATGAACCCTCTGTTCGTGATCCTTGGGTAAGTGGCTTTACCGTTACCTATCTTATGCTTTGCATAGAAGGAGAAAACATAAAGGAAAAGAAATGCTCTATTTGTCTAAAGGGAGATTCAGCTAATGAACCTCCCGCTGATAGCTATTTTTGCAATAACGGTCATGCTTTTCATCTTAACTGTTCACAAGAATATCTCTCTCATTTAAGACCCCGTTTTACTCAAGGAATTTTCTTTTTTAACAAAAATCCTGATTACAATGTCCGAAATGGACAAACTACCTATTCTTATGAAGTTCCTTTACCTAGGGAAAACCTCCCAATATGTCCTAACTGCAGGCTAGCACCTCGTCAAAATAAGTTCGAAATTACCGTTTTAGACAGAGATAGGGATGGAGAAGGGTTTCCTTGTGAAGTCATTATTACCTAAAAACACCTCCCTTTACCTTAAAACCTCCTTCAATGTAGCTCAGAGGAAGTAGTAGTTTTTTCTAGAAAAAAAGAGCTCCTCTATTTAGGATTCTCCCAAAAAAAATAATGAGGAGATTTTATGACGCCAACCCTAAATAAGCCGCCCTGTTTAACCAAGGAAAAGATTGTCCGTTTTGAGGTAAATACAAATCCTTGCTATCTAAAAAACAGCCCCTGTTCCTGTGTTTTTATTGATTTACGCCTCTCTGTATTAGAGTTGGTGGCACAAGAAAAGATTGAAGCTTTTATAAAAAACCATCCAAGAAATGCTTTTAGCAAAAGTCTTACAAGAGAAGCTTATTTAACAGAAACTTCTTTACATCCCCTTTTTCCTGAAGACATATCAAAAATCTACGAAATAGCCCAAAGGACACTTCCTCTACTTACTTCCTTTTGTTCTGAATTAGGAGGCTCCATAATCCCAGAAATAATCCCGCAATATGGGGAGCTAGATTTTCACATTCATTTGGAAGGAAATTCTCTGGAAGCAATAAATAGAGTTCATACATTTTGCAAAAACCGTGATATAGAATTCTTTCTAGGAAATCTCCCGGATGATGAAGACCTCTAGGCAAAGACGAAAAAACGCTTCTTGGGCCTCAAAGAAGGGTTTTTATTTGCTATACCTTGTCTTTTTTTGAAAGTTTTGCGATGTTAAAAAAAAAAGGCTTTTTGGACTGTATGTCTTCTTTTTGGAGCAGCTCTCTTTTCTTTCTTTGTTTTTTCTCCTTCTTGTTTGCAGGAAATTTAGAAAAAGCAGGGCGTCTTTTTAAAGAAAAAAAATACCCGGAAGCGCAAAAAATCTACCAGGAAGTATTAGATAAAGACCCGGAAAATCAAACCGCTCTTCTTTATTTGGGAAGGATTTTTTTACAAAAAGGAAATAGCCTTGCTGCAGAAGAGTTTTTGTCTAGATGTCTGCAAAAAAACCCCGATAATGTCGACGCAAAGCTTTTCTTAGGACAAGCTCTTTATAATCAAGGACAATACCTACAAGCAGAAAGACTCTGGAAAGAAGTAATAGAACAGGCCCCTAGGTACGTAGATGCTTATATTGCTCTTTCTAGGCTTTACTTAAGAATCGATGAGCCGGAAAAAGCCAAAAAAATGATCCAAAGAGCAGAGGCTATCTATCCCGATGACTCTCAGCTTTTAATCCTTTCTGCGCAAAATCTACAAGCAAAACAACTTTATAAAGAAGCCCTTTGTAAATTCCTAAAAGCCTCTGAAAGAGGAGATTTTTTTTCTGTTCTACCTTCTTTAACCATCTTAAGACCCTATGTGTATCCAACCCTTTCTGCAAAAGGATACTACGACCGGGAGATAGAACAGGATCTTGTTTTAAAAATCGATACTACTAAGATCAAAACCTATGGAACTTTCTTTCTTTTAAATATCCCTATAGCTAATTACTGCTCTTTATATGGAGGATACACCTACCTTCCTTACAATCAGATAAACCTTTTGCAAAAGAGGAGTAATTTTAACGTAAATACAGAAAAAGCAGGAGGAGGGATCCACCTTTATTTTCAGGGAATCTATGATATATATTTAGAAGGGTTCCATGTTCAAGGAAAAGGAGTCTCTCAGGTTATTTTCCCTTTTAAAAACCAATCTTTATGGGAACCGAGATTTCTTGTAAGCATTCATCCTTCTAATCACCTCTTTAGCTTTGCTGCTTACAAAACAGAATTCATAGCCCGAAACTTTCCTAACACTTTTTCTTACTTCGTCAAACAAAATAGAGTAGACCTTGCCTATGAATACCGCTTTTTACCTAGGTTTTATAAGATTGGCTTTAGTGGATCACAAAGCTGGTATAAAGCAGCTGTGGTGAATAAAAAGAGGGAAGCCTCTTTCTGGCTTCGTTTTAAGGGCCCTCGTATCTTAAGAGACTTAATACATCTAAGATACGAGGCAAAAATAGGAGGCTTTTCTTTTGTAGATGAGGACTACTTTTCTTATAGAAGAAAGTGGGAGCAAAGAGCGAAACTTATTCTTCTTTATGAATGGGCAGATAGAGGCTCTTTAGAGGCCTCTTATGAATATTCTTGGCAAAAGGTAAAGAACTTCAACAATATCAATGAGTCGATCACCTCTTCAAATCCCCCCTCCCCTCAACTTTTAGCTCGCAATTTCATAAAAGGGGATACCTATCAAATTACAGCTAAAAAATCGATCGGTAGCCATTTTCATTTTCAAGCCAAAGGGAAAGCTTACTTCGATGACGATCACTATAGAGCATATACTATAGAAGCTTCTTTAAAGGGGACTTTTTAGTTTTTTTTTCCAATCCCCCTTTACAACAAATTATTGTTACCGAGTCCTTTGTCTTTGTAAAAGCTAATCCCGCCAAACCGATAGTTAAAAAAATTTCTCTTTTTTTTTCTTCTTTCCCTTTATAACCTTAAAGAATGATAGAAGATGTTTTTCTTGTGTTGCTGGGTCTTGGATTTCTCTATTTTGGAGCAGAATGGGCCGTTAAGTCTTCCCTTTTACTTGCTTCTTTTTGGAAGGTGCCTCCCTTTATCATCGGGATTCTTCTGGTAAGTTTTGGAACTAGCACTCCGGAGCTTTTCGTAACTTTACAAGCAAATTTAACAGAACATGCAACCATTGCTATGGCAAATATAGTAGGTTCGAACCTATTCAATACAGCCTTTACTCTAGGACTTTGCCTATGCATACAAAAAGCTACTTTTTCTAAAAAAATGCAAAAGGTAGATCTCCCTTTCATGGGACTCTCTACCCTTTTTTTAGGAAGTGCTTATTTTTTTGACCCTTTGGGAAGAATCGTTGGCCTTTTCTTTCTTCTTTGTTTGATAGGGTATGCCTGGTTTCAAGTCTACTCTTGTAAAGAAGTTCTTATTCACAAAAGCCCTTCTTATGAGGGGAAAATCAAGAAAAATAAAACTACCTATCTTCTACTCATATTGGGAATTTTTTTACTGCTGGTAGGATCCCACTTTTTCTTAGAAGGGGCTGTATCTTTAGCAAAACACTTTCATCTTTCTAAAGCTTTTATTGGCCTTACTCTGGTAGCTATTGGAACTTCTCTACCAGAGCTTGCTACTTGTTTAGTGGCGGCTTTTCGAGGAAACTGCTCTATTTATTTGGGAAACATCGTAGGTGCCAATATATACAATGTGCTCGGAATTTTGGGAGTTTCTTCTCTTGTAAGACCCATCCACTTTTCAGGAATTTCTCTTGCGACGTTTTCTTTTGTAACAGGAGTCAACATGCTCTTGGTTTTCTTAGCTTTTTTTTCTCCTTTGGGAAAAAAAACAGGCTTTTTCTTTTTGGCATGCTATTTCGCAAGTACTTTTTTCCTGTAAGTAGAAAAGCCTTTTCTATAAATGAACCTGCACAAACCCCGGCTCTTCCTCAAAAAATTCCGATTCAGGAAGGGCTGTTTCTTTTTTTGATTCTAAAAACCCTCCCTTGCCATCTTTTCCTTTTTGGAAACCATAAGAAGAGAAGAAAAGTAAATAGATAATCGCCAAAAGAGCTACAATAATGAGTAGTTTTTTCACCTTAAAAGCTCCTGTTTAAAGCCGAAGAACAGCTTATCGAAACTATTCGATTTTCCCCAAGGAATATTCTATTTACAAAATAGATACAGCCTACTTTACCGAGATAATTTTCATTTCAAAAACTAAGGTTTGTCCTGCTAAAGGATGGTTAAAATCAATAACCGCTTTTTCCCCTTGTAGTTTATGAATTCGGATTCTGTACTGATTCCCTCTTTCATCTTGGACTCCAAGAATGGCTCCTTCATAGCGAAGCTCTTCCGGTATAGCATTGGCTTCCACTTCCCGAAATGCTTCTGGATCTACCGTTCCAAAAGCTTGGTCTGGTTCTAAAATTACTCTTCTAGAAGAACCCTCTTCAAGCTCTTGTATCACCTCTTCCAAAGCAGGTAAAATCTGATGCGTTCCTAGGTTAAATGTAAGAGGTTCTTCTCCCACGTTGCTATCCACTAAATTTCCATTTTCCGCAAAGACGGAATATTCTAAAGATACCTGCTTGCCTTTTTCTATCATTTCTCCTTTCCTCCTTGAAGTCCCTTTATCGACCTCTTAACAGATTTTCCCCCAATTTGGCTAGAAGGTTTTTTTTAAAAAGACTTTTTTTAGATTTAAACACCTTACAATAAGAAGAGTAAAAAATTATCCCTGTAAAAGAAAAACAGAGGGGCCTTTCGAAAATTCTTTTTTCTTTTGCTTCCACTGAAAAATCGTACCCAAGTAAGTATTTTGGGAAGAGGACCCTAAGTTTTGAAAAACACCAAACCATGTTTTAGAAGAGAGCGTATTTAGACAACAAGAAACCATTTTTTGAGTTCTATAAGGAGCTTCTATCCAAATTTGCGTGCTTTTCTCGTTTTGACTCTCTTTTTCTATTTTTTTGAGATAGGCCTCTAGTTCTTCCTCTTTTCTAGGTAAGTACCCATGATAAGAAAACCTCTCTCCGGAAAACCCGGATAGCATTAAAGCATAAATAGGAGCAGAAGGTCCTGCATATACAGATATAGGGTACTGTTCTTTTTGTAAAAGGAAGGTGAGTTTATGCATGGGATCAGAAAGAGAAGGCAGGCCTGCATCGGAGATAGCTCCCCCCTCTTTTTTACTTTTTACCACCAAACGACACAAGTCTTGTATCTCTTTTTCTAGGGTGTGCTCATTTAGGGTATATAAGGGGATTTTTTCCCACTTATCTCTTGGAAGAAATAAAGACAAAAAGCGCCTTCCTCCTTTTTCACTTTCACAGATAAGAAAGTCTAGCTTTTGTACTATCTTTGCAACCTGGAGGGGAAGTGCCAAATGGGGATCTTGTTCTTCACTAAGCAGGTTGGGAAGAAGATGCAAGGTCATGTAGTTTCCCAATAAATACAGTCATCAAAGAAGAATAGTCTGTTATACCATCTTTTGCCAGATATTCTATATCAAAAAGAAGGGTCAGTCCTTTTTTAAAGTAAGAAGAGCCCAAAGCTTCTGCTTTTTGTTTTTTTTCTTCCAAGATTTTGGGCCAAATACCGGGAAAGTGCGGAGCTAGGTGGGATATCCCATTTTGTAAAAAAAGAGCCATTTTCCACCCTATTCTAAGCTCTTTTCGAAACAAGGTAAGTAGAGGAAAAAAAGAGCTATCCTCCATATGTAAAACCTCTGTTTCTATTTTTTGATCCCAGATAGCTTTTGCAGTAATATGCCAAAGAGAGGACTCTTCTTTGGGAAGGGTTTTTTTGATATCTTCTATTTCTATTTTCTCCTTTTCTCCTAAATAACAAAAAAGCTTTTCTAGGTAGGTTTCCCAAAAAGAAAAGGTTCTTTTTCCTCCTTTCATAAGAAATACAAAACTCTCCGGAACAAACTTTTTCTTCTCCTCCCAAGCTCTTTTCTGAATCCATTCTTGCCAGCTTGCAAAAGCTTGTTTTGGATTCATTTCTAAAATAACCCCCTTAGTTTCAAACCACGAATATAAAGATCCTAAAGAGGCCTTAGAAGAAACGCCCAAAATGAATTTACAAGAAGGAAGTGATACTAAGAACTTATGCAAGGTATCTCTTTCTTTTTTCTGAAAAAAGGCCTCGTAATCGGCCACCACTAGCGGATCTTTTTCTTCTAAAAAGGTTCTAGAAGAAAGGTCTTCTATAAGACCTTGAAGAGTTCTATTTTCTTGTATCTGTAAAAACTGAGGCTTGAAAAAAGAAGCGACCTCTTTTAAAACCGTTTTTCTTTGCCTTTCATCTTCTATCAAAATTAGATAACAAGGACTTAAATGGTCCGGACTAGACTCTATAAGGTGTCTTTTAAAAGCAGTTAGGTTTTCATAGCGCATAATTTCTATCGTTGACAAAGAGTTTTTTTCGAAGTAACCTCAGGATTTGTTTTTCTTTACCCCAAAACCAGGAAAGAGATTATGGGACTTTTCTCCAAGCTTAAAAAGAAAAAGAAGGAAAAGAAAGAAAAAAAAGTCTCCGCTCCTAAAAAGATCGCTTCTAAGAAGAAGGTTTCCTCTAAGAAAGTAGCAATAAAAGCTCCTTCCAAAAAACCGGTAACAAAAGCACCTACTAAAGGTTCCCCCAAACAAGTTGCACAAAAAGAAAAAAAAACTCCCCCAAAAGATAGTTTTATATCTAAGAAAGTCTCTCTTGTAAAGGGAAGAGCCCTTACAGCTGAAGGGTGGAAAAGAAGACTTTTAGGATAGCGTACAACACGTTTACAGGCTTTTTTCTTCCAATTTACTTTCTTTTATCACAAGGTTTTCCTGCTCTACAAGCTCTTTTGCCAAAGCCCTGTAGTCCTGAGATCCTTTACAAGAAGGGTCATAACAGATAATAGGCTTCATATGTAAAGGGGCCTCTGCCAGGCGGATATTTTCTCTAATGACAGAAGTGTAAACCTTTCCTTCAAAACGGGTTTTTAGCTGCCCTAACACTTCAGAAGAGTGTTTTGTCCGAAAATCTACCCTACATGCCAAAATACCACTTAAAAGAAGATCGGGATTTACCCTTTTCTGAACCCGGTCAATTGTTTTTAAAAGCTGTACTAAACCATGCAAAGCCATTACATGGGTCTCCACAGGAACTAAAACCTCTTTTACCAAAGAAAGGGCGTTTAAAGACAAAATCCCAAGAGTAGGAGGACAGTCTACCAAAAGATAATCCCACGGTTTTTCTTTTATCTCGTCAAACTTACACTGCAAAACCCTTTCTGCCCCGACTTCCTGAGCCAAAGCTTTTTCTACTCCTGCTAAAAGCTGTGAAGAAGGAAGAATATCGAGCCCCTCTATCGAGGTTTTCTCTACAGAAGACAGTATATCCTTTTCTTCTGTTAAAACTTCATATAGGGCTCTTCCTTTATCTTTGAAACCATACCAAAGAGAAGCAGAAGCTTGAGGGTCCAAGTCAATTAACAAAACTTTTTTTCCTATTTCTGCTAAAGAGGCTGCTAAATTCACGGCAGTAGTAGTCTTCCCCGTTCCCCCTTTTTGATTTAAAATAGCTATAGTCCTCATCTGCTTTCCTCTTTATTAAGGTAAATAAAAATTTTCCTCTATTTTTTAGATATAGCTTTTTTTTTCTTTATGGGCAAATACCTCTTCTTGAGAATTAGCCTAAAATAAGATAAACTTAGTCTTTTTAGGGCCAAGGAGATTTCAAAAATGGATAGTAAAGATCTTACAGGAAAAGTTGCTTTCGTAGCAGGAATAGGAGATGACAACGGCTTTGGATGGGCTATTGCAAAGTCCTTAGCAGAAAGAGGGTGCAAAATCTTAATAGGCACCTGGGCTCCTGTAGTAAATATTTTTCTTACCTCTTGGAAAAACAAAAAATTTGATGAATCTAGAAAACTTTCTAATGGCTCTTTATGGAACTACGAAAAAGTCTATCCTATGGATGCTATGTATGACTCTTTAGAAGAGGTTCCACCGGAAATTTTAGAAAACAAACGATATAAAGACCTGAAAGGCTTTACCCTTTCTGAGGTAGCCAAAGAGGTAGAAAAAGACTATGGAAAAATCGATTTTTTAGTTCATTCTTTGGCTAATGCTCCTGAGGTGAAAAAACCGCTTCTAGAAACCTCTAGGAAAGGCTATTTAGCTGCCATGAGTTCTTCTTCTTACTCTTTTGTAAGTCTAGTGGCTCATTTCGGACCCATTATAGAAAAAACAGGTTCTGCTTTATGCCTTTCTTACATAGCTTCTACAAAAGTGGTTCCTAAATATGGAGGAGGTATGAGCTCTTCCAAAGCCGCTTTAGAAAGTGATGTACGAACTTTGGCTTTTGAAGCAGGGAGAAAGTGGAATATTAGGGTAAACTGCATCTCTGCAGGTCCCCTGTCCAGCAGAGCTGCTAGAGCCATAGGTATGATTGAAGATATGATTGAATACTACAAGGCAAACTCCCCTCTTAAAAAAGAACTTCAAGCAGAAGAAGTAGCGAAAGCTGCTTGCTTTCTTTTATCAGAAGAAGCATCCGCTATTACCGGCTCTATTTTGTTTGTAGATAACGGAATGCATGCTATGGGAGTGGCTTTAGATAGCAAGTCCCTACAGTCCTGAAATGATTTTCTGCAGGGTAGGTACAAGCCCCTCTTTTTCAGGAGAAGAAGCTATATAATCTGCCTTCTCTTGTAAAAGAGGAGGCGCATGTTCCATGGCAATTTTAATATCGGCCTCTTGTAAAAGGGGGATATCATTTAAGTCATCTCCGGCTGCGATTACAAGATCTTTTCCTTTTTTTTCTAAAAATCTTTTTAAGCAGGAGCCCTTATTACACCCTTTTTTCGTAACCTGTAAAAGGTAGGTGTTTTCTTTAAAGGGATCTTTCACAGAAAAAAGATGAAATCTTCCTTCTTTTTGTAAGGCTTCCTCTAGATTAGTTATCTCTTTTTCGTTTCCAAAGGCTTTTAAAAAGGGAGCTTCTTCTATGTCCATTTCTAAAAAAGAGCGCCACGGCTTTTTTTCCCTTAAAGAAAGATCTTCTACATACCTTCTATCTTCTTCTGAAAGGTTTTCTTTATCATAAAAAGCAGCATCTCCCCTTTCCATTCCGGCATACACTATAAGGGGAACCTTATTCTTTTCTGCTATTTTTATAACAAAGAGGATCTCTTCTAGATTCAAGTAGGTTTTCTCTAGAATCTTTTTTTCCGGCATCTCTAAAAGAATCGATCCATTTTGAGCAGAAAAGAAAAAAGGAAACGAAAAACCAGAAAGAACTTTCTCCGAGAAAGAAACGCTTCTTCCCGTTAAAACAATAATCTGCCAGCCCTTTTTTTGAAGGCTTGCTAAATAATTAGAAAGCTCCTGGGGACAGCTATCTTTTTTATGGGTAATCGTTCCATCTATATCTAAAGCAATCCAGCGCATGCCATAGGATCGTATCACAAATCTTTCCTTGCTTAAAATCCTTTTTTACCGAGAATGCAAAAAAAGGGAGGGGTTTTTTCTTATGATGCATTTTATAGGGGTGGATATTGGAGGGACCAAAATTTCTGTTTGTTTGGCCAATGAAAAAGGGAAAATTGCGTTTTCTGAAAGAGTCTTCACCGCTCCTTTACACACAGCAAAAGAAGGATGCGAAGCTATTGTAAAGCTTATTACCAAAGTAATAAAAAAGGCAAAAATTCCTCAAAAAATGATTCAAGCTATAGGCATCTCTTCTCCGGGCCCCTTAGACTCAAAAAAAGGGATCTTACTTACCCCTCCCAACCTTCCGGGTTGGCACAACTCCCCCATTGTAGCTCCCATTCAAAAGGCCTTTAAAATACCCACCTTTATCAGCAATGACGCCAATGCTGCTGTTTTAGCAGAATACTATTTTGGAGGCTCCAAAACCACTTCTAACATGATCTATTTAACTATGAGTACCGGAATTGGAGCGGGCATTATTGTAAATGACAAGCTCTTGGTAGGAAAAACAGAGACAGCTGGAGAAGTGGGACATATGACCTTAGATCCTAAAGGGCCTAAATGTGCTTGTGGATTAAGAGGATGCTTCGAAGCTTTTTGTGGAGGGAAAAGTTTTGCCAAACAAGTACAGGCTCTTCTAAAAAAAGAGAAAATAAAAACGAGTATTCTCCAAAAAGCAAAGGGGAAAATACACCAAATCACAGCAGCTCACATAGTAGAAGCGGTTATAGAAAAAGACCCTTTTTCCCTAAAGATCTGGGATCCTTTCTTAGAAAGATGCGCTCAGGCAATAGGCTCTTTAATTATGGCTTTTAACCCTGACGTGATCATTTTAGGAACGATTGTCATTCATGCAAAACACCATTTTTTAGATCCTTTCCAGAAAAAACTAAAAAAGTATGCATGGCCTCAGCCTCTTTCTATCTGTAAAATCACCCCGAGTAAGCTAGAGGTCAACATCAGCGAGCTATCTGGAGTTGCGCTCGCTATTTATGAGCTACGCAAAGTAAAGTAGCTTTTCCAACAAGCGTGATAAAGGGAATGCTAGCCGGCCACAAATAGGCTTTAAAAGGAATCATCTTTTGTTTCTGTTTTTCCCAGATGAAAGAAGCCTTTCCCTCTATGAGAAAAAAAACATGAAACTTCCTTTTTAAAGGAAACGTCGTTTCTTTCGTGATTTCATAGCGGAGTAGGCTAAAAAAAGGAGTTCTTAAACAAAGAAACTTATAAAATCCTTCCCCCTCTTCCTCTAAAATGGGTGAGCATAGAGGGTTTTGGGTATCTTCCCATAAAATGGTCTCAAAAGACTCTTTTATATGAAGGGGTCTATCTTTTTCTTTTCTATCCCAGTCATAAATTCTATAGGTAGTATTGGAGTTTTGCTGCACCTCTAGCAATAAACACCCCTGCAAAATAGCATGTACTCTGCCACCGGGGATATAGATTATATCCCCCTTTTTCACATAAATCTTTCTAAGATACGAAAGCATCTCTTTTTTTCCTAAAATCTCCCTTCGTTTTTCTAACGGAATCTCTTTTTGAAAACCGGCAAAAACAGCTGCCTCTTTTTCTGCATCTAGGATATACCACATCTCTGTCTTGGGCTCTCCTTTAATAATTTTAGAAGAGGCTTCATTAGGGTGGACCTGAATACTTAAGTTTTTAGCAGCGTCGATCAGCTTAATCAAAAGGGGAAAAGAAGAGCTCTCATTGTCCCCTAAAAAAAGCTCTTTTTTTTGAGAAAGAAGGTCTTGTAAAAGAAGGCCCCCATATAATCCCCCTTCCACTACACTTTGTCCCTCTTCTCTATTACAAACTTCCCAAGATTCCGCGATTTTTTCTCGGGTTTTTTCTTTTTTTAAAAAGGAGATCTTTTCCCCTCCCCAAACATACTTTTTATAAACGGGAGAAAAGGTAAGGGGATAAACTTCATCTGGCTTCATAGGAGCCTATGTCTTTTAAAGGAAGCTGCCAGTTTTCTTGCATATAAGAGAAAAATCGATCGATAATTCCCTCGAACTCTTCTAGAAAGGGCACCGAAAAAGAAGTATCCTCTTCCCCTTCTTGAAGCGCTTTTTGCACCACATCTTTTACCGTAAGCTTTTCGGTGTTTTTAGCAGGAACATACTCTTTTTCTACAGTAGAGGCTACTAAAAGGTTTAAAGAGACTAGCTTCTCTAATACTTTTTCTATATAGGGCATGGGAAGTTTTAGCGTTTCATAAATCTCTTGTTTGGTTATTTTCTCCCCTTTTTCAAAGTGGAAGATAGCCCTTTGTGTGATCCAAAGATAGGTTACCAAATGAAACCGAATGCTAAACTCCGGGGTCTCCCATCCGAACTCATACTTTTCCAAGTTTTGATAGGTATGGCTTACTTCTGCCCCAAAAAGAACGCATAGCCAGCTCAAATCAAGCCAAATCAAAAAAAGAGGAATCGCAGCAAAGCTGCCATATATGGAACCGTAGCTGTTTAACCCCGCTTGAAAATGAACATAGATCCATTGAATGATTTGGTATAAAACTCCTCCTATGATTCCACCTATCATTGCAGGAAGAACTCCAACTTTGGTGTTGGGGATACAAATATAGATAAAAAAGAAAAGGGCCCAAATTAGAGCGTAAGGGGTCAGTTTTACTAAGAAAATAAGAGAAGAACTCATCTCTTCTGAAAGGGAAAGATGATGAATGTAGCCCTGCAGCTTTCTCACTACATAAAACATAGTGCTACTTGCTAAAATCACCAAAAAAGGGGCTATTAACATAATGGATAAGTAGTCACTGAATTTTCTGACAAACCTTCTTGGTTTTCCTACTTCCCAGATATGGTTTAACGCTTTTTCTATATGAGATAAAACCTTGATAACACTCCAAAATAAAAGGATAATTCCCGCCCCTGCAATCCATCCTCCCTTAGCATTTTCTAAAAGGTTTTCAGAAAAGATTAAAACTTGAGCTATAAAGGTCTCTTGCCCCGCAAATCTATCGTAGACAAACTCTCTTAAAGGAGCTTGGTACCCAAAAGCTTGGGCTATAGCCAAAAACATGGCCAAGACGGGCACTAAAGACATCAAAGTATAGTAAGTTAAAGCAGAAGCCCTCAGAAAACACAAGTCTTCAAAAAACCCCCTTAAAGCAAATAACGTAGACCTTGTAAGGCGGAAGAAAAAAAGGCGAATTCCTCTCTCTTTTTTTAAAGGGGCACTCCACAAATCTTCTAGAAAAAACTGTTTTATACTTTGATATCTTCTTCCCATATCCCTCTTAGTGCCATTTTTTGAGAAAAAAAAGAAGAAAAACTCTTTTTAAGTTTATCTTTAGGGGGTTAAGTGGCTTTCTATCTCCTTTTGCCTCTTTTGTAAAAGGGGGAGTTTTTCTGGAAAATGAGAGGAAAACCAGCTTTTTAAAAATTTAGTAGCCCTTCTCAGCTCCTCTTTTTTCTCTGTAAAAGAGTTTTTTTCTACTTTGTAGAGTCTTCCAAAGTCTAAGAAGAAGGGTTTCCCCAGAGAGTAACCTATATTTTGCCCTATATTTAAATCATCATCGTAGATCCCTTTTTCAACGCGAATACAGACTAGATTCAAATAGGCATCTATAGCATCCCAAAATTTTTCCGGACTATCTTGCAAAGAATATAAATGGGAACACATAAGATCTCCTTTTTTCTGCAGGATGAAGTGGGTTTTATTCAAGTCAACCCTTTTCGGGTATCCAATAGGGTCATACAATAAAACGGAAGGCAACGCCCCTTTTTGAACAAGCGAGTTGTTTTTTACCCTAGCAAAAATAAAGGCAGTCTCCTCTTTTAGATTCTCTATCCCCAAAGAAAAGCTCTCATAAAAAGAGCGACTTCTTCTTTTTCTGATTTTTTGTTTTTTTTGTAGATAAGCAAGGGGTATCTTTTCTAAAAATGTAGGCAAAGAAAACTTAGCCTGATTTATAAATTTTAAAACCACTTTTTTATCTTGAGAAAGAAAAGCAAAACACTGCCTGCCTGATCCCAAGTAAAAAAAAGGCTGCTCTAAAACTTCGGTTACATAAGAAGGCAGCTCTGCTCCCTCATGCACAAGCTCTTTTTCAAGGAAAGGCTCTTTTACATAGAGATAATCTTCGGAAAACCCATCCATTTGGTAATAAGAAAAAACCAAAAGAGAAGAAGCTAGTGTTATACGAAAAAAACAAGAGATAAGAACTTTTTTAGTCCTTTTTTGCATACATCTCTTCTAAATTTTTTAGTTTTTCTTGTAAAAAAAGCGCTTCTTTTTTGTCTCGTTTTTCTAAAAACTTTTGGTATTGCCTCAAAGATTTTGCCGTTTCTATGTAGATAAAAGAAGCATCTACCTCTTCTTTTTTAAAAAATTCGGCAAGGTCAATATCTATCCCCTTTCCTTCTATTAGCCCCATATTTTGCAAACATCTTCTATTTTTGTTGCGGATTTTCTTTTTAGCTCTTTCTACGACGGAAAAGAAAAGGCTTTCCGTAATCTTTCTTATCTGTTGTGGTGAGGCTTTTTTTAAAGCCTCTTCCAAAGGCCTCGCTTTTTTTTGGATTACAAAATAGGTCTCATTTAACGAGATCTCTTTTTTTCTTCCCAAAGGGTCTTTTAAAAAAGTCTTTCTAGGAAAGTTTTTCGTCTTTCCCATATGAATACACACTACTCCATTGTCTTCAGCTAGCTCTTCTTTTACAAAAAAAAGGCTTCTTTTAATATTTTCTAAGGCTTGTCTTCTTGCCTCTATTTTTTCTTTTCCGGAAAAAATAGGAAGATACAACCACGGTTTTTCCCTGAGCTTATCTTGTCTTATAAACTTTATGACATACTCTTGATCCTCAGAAAGAAAGGCAAAACACTGCTGTCCTCTTCCTAAAAAAGAAAATCCTTTAGAAAATAGGGTTTCCAGCTCTTGTATATTTTTGTTTTCTGCTAAGTAGTAGATCCCTTGGGCTTTGTTTTCGAAAAAGTCTTCTTCTTCTTCCCAAGTAGAAAAAAGGGAGTAAGAAGGAACTATTTTAGAGAACCGAAATCCTTTTTGCATGAGATACCATCCCTTTATAGAAAGGGCTAAAAACCCAAAAAAACAGATAAGAGAAAAAAACCGCTTCACAAAAACCTCTTATTTACCTCTTTTTCAATAGCTTCCTCATAGTCTTGTAAAGCCTTTGGGTAGTTCTTTGCTAAAAAATCGTGAAAGAGACCTGTATATAAATACAGCTCTTGTCTTAGCTCTTTTTCCGTTTTTGCAGAAGGAATAAAAGAATATCTTCCCACGTCAATTTCTACTACCTCCGAAAAACCTACAATCCCATAATTTTTTGTCCACAGGTGGTCTTTGTTTTGAATCCCTTTTTGATGTCTATCTGCTACGGTCTTTATATACGCTTGAATTACTTTTTGTAACTTCTGGTCTTGTTTCTTTTTTACCAGTTTTTGCACTACAGGGAACAAAAGATCGGTCTTTTTTTGAAGCAAAAAGCCATACTTATTTAAATCCAAAGAAAAGGATCTTCCCAGTTTATCTTGTATAACTACAGAGGGAAGATCGTTTGTTTTTACAAGATGCATATATATAAGACCGGTCTCTTTTTGTAATTTTGTAAAAGCCAAATGATAGCTTTCCATCCAGTCTTCAAACTGCTTTTGTTTGCTTTTTAGTTTCTTTTTTTTTGCCTTATCCCAAAAACATACATACCTAGAAATATATAAAGAAAACCGTTTTCTGACTAAATGATAGCGAAAAAGCTTTAGTACATATTTTCCATCCCTACTGGAAAAGACGTAAGACTGCCTTCCCTTATCCAAATAGAAAAAAGGCTGTTTTACAATCTCTTCTAGTTGTGTTTTTTCCTCATAGGATATGGGAGTTTCCCATTTAGGGTTTACCGGTATTACAAAAGCTATCTTTTGAAGACGAAAACCGGATCCTAGAAAGTGCCATCCCGATCCGATAAAAAAAACAACTAAAGCAAGAAGAAAAAAACCAAAAAGGGATTTTTGTATTTTCATAAAGTTGTTTACGAGACTGTTTCCATAGCCCTCTAAAATAGCACACCACTTCATTGAACAAAAGACGCGTAATTTTTATTTGACCAAAAGTTAAAGTATAAAATAGGCTCTTTGCTACATTTAAAGGATAAAAACTTGCCACCTACTTCCGGATCTTCTTATTTTCTTTCTATTACAGAGACTATAGCAAAACTACCAGGTAAAGCTTTAGATTTGAGTATTACTATCTTAGATCTTGTTGCATCCTGTTTAGAAGCCCTTGTAAATTTTTTAGACTATCTACGTTTTCCTCAAAGGGCTCTAGAAGAGAGAAAAATAGAAGCAATAGAAAAACAAAATACCCTTCTGGAAGCTTTAGTAGAAAAGTTGAAAGAGCGATCCCTTCAGCCTTTTTCTAGCACGGATACATCAGAAACATCTACTTCTGAACCGGTGGAAAAAAGTAACTCTTCAGAGATAGAAGACCCTATGATTGATATCGATTCTCTAGAAGAGGAGAAACAAAGCCATATTGCAAACCTACACGAATTTGCCAAACGAGATACCGATGTTTCACAAGATGAAAGAAACGCCCAAAATACAGCCTTAGAAGAAATCCATCCTTTGCAACTGCTCTATTTTTCTCTTTTCAGGCAGCATAGCAGCTTTGCACAAATTGCAAATTCAAAGTACTTCCCTGAAGCTCGTCAAAGAATTGTGAAAATACGTATTGTTCGACATCTAGAAATGGGACCTTTAAAATACAGCGGCTTCTTTACTGAAGGAACAGCTCTAAAAAAGCAGTTCTGTGAAAAAACCGGCATTTCAGAAAAGACCCTACAGAGCTTTATTCAAGATTTTCCAAAAGATATAGCGAAATTTACTTTTTCAGAAGAACCTATACCCCCCGAAAGTAAACTCGCCAAAATACGTTGGCTCCGTGAAATAAACAATTCTTATCCACAAAGGCACAAGGGAGCCTTAGGGCTTTTAGAAACAGTAATACAGTTACAAGGAAACAAAAGAGCTACAGAAGAATCTGAAGCATTAACTTGAGGTACCATATGACACCATTTTTTATGCATGATCAAGATCTACCAAAGGAAAAACCCTACGTAGAAAGAATATCTATCCCTTTAGTACACGGTTTTATCATAAAACCAAAACCTACTCAAAGGGGCTCTTATGACAAGTTAGAGTGCACACAAAATAACAAAGAAACCATTGAGTTTATCATCCAAACTATGGCGCAAAATAATGTGTTTTCTCTGGGAACCAGAAGAAATGAGCTAAATAGAATGGGAGACACTCTTTCGGGAGTCCATCCTTTAAAATTTTTAGAAACCTTATTTGCTACAGAAGAGATGAAAGAGCATGTGGTAGAGATTTTTAAATCTTCTTTTAAAAGAGAAAGCCTTATGGCAGGCCTTTCCGGCAACTTAACCGTTAAGTCTAAGATGAACGATTTAGATATCTATATAGACGACTTTGCCAAGGCAGTCCACGTCCCTAAAGAAGAAATTAACCCCTTTTTTACCAGTAAAGACTGGGATGGATTAGTTCGCCACCTTATGAACCGGTAAAATTTTAGATTGCAGCTTATCTAACGCTTTTTCTAAGTGGGATCCAAATATGTGGGGCGTTACGATCTCTGCTTGTTTTTTGCGAACTAGGTACAAGGCGTTACCAGACTCCCAACAAGGGATTCCTTTTAAAAGCTCTGTTACGTTTTCTGTTTTGTAGGAAACTTCAGAATGAATAAAAGAGATCCCTTTAGAAACCGATAGAAGCTCCATAGAGGTCTGTCCGCCAGATCTGGTGAGGGTAATGTCGCTGCGAAAAAAAAGAGGGGCAATTACCTCGTCTGGCTGAAAAGAAAGAGGAATAATCGTAAGATTTGGAGGAAAGTCCTCCTTTTTAGAGACCTCTCTACAAACCATAGAAAAAAGCCCTTTTTTCTCTTTGGAAAAATGGGGACAAAAGGAAGCTACATAAATATTTTTGTCTAAAAAGTGTGCCGCTCGCTCCATGATTATTTGTAAGTACTTGATTTTAGCCAAATAAGCAGACTGAGATCCTAAAAGAACCGTAATGAGTATATCGGAAGGACTTAGCTCAAATTGGAACGAATCTTTTGAGAAAAAGCCCATCTTCTTTTTTCTTTCTACAATCTTTTGCACCTCTTTTTTCTCTTTTTCGGAAGGAAAAGAAAAAGTAAAAGAAAAAGGAATCTCTTCTCTTTTTTTGCCTTGATAGGTCAAAAAAGGCTTTCTAATGACATAGTTTTCATATGAGACTCTCTCTTTGGAAAGTCCGCAATACTTTTGCCAAAAAGCCTCTTCCGAAGGCTCTTCTTCTAAAAGAGGGTGCGTTGTAATAAGCTTTAGGTATCTTTGGTTTTTTTTTGAAAGCCTTCGAAAAGGCTCTAAAAGAGCTTTTGCTTGCTTTGTAGGGAAGTCCACTAAGATCTTTTCTAACTTTAAGTCTTTTTTCTGCCAAAAATTATAAAACCGAATAGCCCTTATAATCCCTACAGTAGCCAAAGGCTGCGTATCAAAAACCCTATCAGGATTTTGCTTTTTTAAATGATAGAGGGTAAAAAAAAAGACTGAAGGCCAAAAGAAAAAATCAAACCATTTTAATTTATTGCCCATCCAGTTAAGTCTTTTAGCGCTCCCCTTTTTTTGGCATGTATTCCAAAGACGGGGTATAACTCTAGCTAAAAGGCTAAAACCTTCTGAAAGAAGATCCACTTTAGCAATCCTACAATCCGGATATTTTTCTAAAATCTCTTGTTCTTTAGCTATAGCCGCCTGAAGATTGCCATTTCCACCAGAAGTAGTGATAAGCAAAAAAGAGCGCTTTATCGATAGGTTTTTCTTCTTATTTTCCATGGCTACCCTTTATGCTGCAATAATGGCTCCCATAACCACAAGATTCACAAACCAAAAAAAAGAGTCAATCAGAAAAAGCCTTACGCTCCCTTTAGACCAAATCATGGGATACAAAAAAGAAGGAACTATAAAGCCGATCCAAAGCCCTACTGCTACATAAATTCCATCTAAAGTGGAACTTGCCCCTAAAAAAGCCAAAAAGAGCGCTAAAAAAAAAGCATTCCCTAAAGAAAGTAACACGGTAAAAATCCACGAATACTTTCTTTGAAGGGCTTTTCTGGAGTCTGTCTTGAGCTCCCTTTTCCAAAGCTCCCCGAAAAGAAGAGAAGAATACCAAAATCCCCCTACAACGCAAGAGGCAAAGGTAGCAACTAACACGGTAATTATATCAATGTCTATCATGTTTTATCCTAAAGGTAACGTTAAAATGGGAGGTAGCCCCTTTTTGTCTTCTGACTGAAGGTTATAAAGCTGTAAAAGGAGAAGAAAGGTATGTTTTGACTGCAAATCTGTCTCCTTTATGTAAAACCAATAGTTCTTGTACTTTGTGGCTACATAAGCATTTTTCGGGGCCCAAAAAGAGCAATGTATATGCATAAGCTGCGACATAACCCGTTTCCAGTCAAAAAGAGCTCCCTCGTCTACCGTTAAAGCAACAGAACCGCTATCCATATGCTCTTTAGGAAGACGAATCCCTGTCGACAAGTAATACATACAAGAAAGAAGGGATCTAGGCATAATTCCTACTTTTCCTTTGGTATTATAACCCAGCTCTAAAGTGACTAACCTATGCCCATTTTCAGTTTTTACTCCAGGTAAAAGCTTAGCTAGTTTCTCAGACTCCTCTCCTTCCGAAGGGAAGATAATTTGTAAAAGCTGTTTCTCTCCTTCCCCTTCCTTACACTTTTCTACTCGAATTCCTAGGTGAAGCTCCGATCTTTTCTGGAAAAATCGGAGAAGGTCAGTTACTTCGAAAAAAGACTCATACCGAGGTACATACTCAGGAATCGGGCCCGAAGCCTCCGGAGCGTTTAAATGCTCATCAAAGCTTTGTACAGCCAAACGAAAAACAAGATCTATATTCCATCCAGACAAAATAAGATGTTGCATTACACTCAAATCAATGGGATGTAAAAGCTGCTTCGCAAAAGCTTGTCCTTGCAGAGGAGTATATTGAATCGTAGGTTGGTTTTGCCAAGAGATATCCCCTCCAATAGATACAGGATTAGGAAGATTAAATCCGGGAACCTTAAAACTGGTATTAGAAGAAGTCTTAAACGTAAATTGAGTAGTAATATTGCCTACATTTAAAAAAAACGGTGTATCGTAATATCGAAGTCTTACTAGATTCAGTAACATCTGCTCGCTGTTTGTTTCTTGCAAAACTTGGTTATAGGCTGTTCTCCCTCCACACCCTTCTACCGCATATCTACTAGGAACATGACAACCACTAAAAAGAAATAGCGCAGATAAAAGAGTACCTTGAAAAAGAAGTCGCATCATAAACCCATAAAAATAAAAAATTAAGATAACGAAACAAAACAAAATTGGCCAGTTTTGTTTTTCGATCTTTGATGCTAAAAAGAGTCTGTTTTGCCAAATGGTTATAGTGGAAGTTTTGGAATCAACTTCGCTATACTTCAAAGTTGGTGAAGTTTCATTCTTTTTCTATAAGAACCAGTTTTTTTTGTAGTTTTTCTAAAACCGTTAAAGACTCTTGTAGCTTTTTCTGAAACTCTTCTACAACCCCTTTAGGGGCTTTTTCTAAAAAGGCTTTGCTCTTTAGTTTCTCCTGTAAAAGAGAAGCTCCTTTTTCTATTTTCTCTTTCTCTTTGATAAGGCGTTTGATTTCCCTTTCTTTCAGCTCTTTCGAAAGAGGGATAAATACTTTTATACTCCCTATAAGACAAAGAGAACCAAATAATTTCGGTTCTTTTTCTACAAAAAAGAGCTCTTTTACAGGAAGAAGCGCCTTAAAGATAAGCTTGTTTTCCTCAATAAAGGAGAGCTCTTTTTTTCCTATGAAATGGATTTCTGTCTTATCTAAAGGAGAAAGGTTCATCTCTCCCCTCATCTTCCGGATTTCATAGAGGATGTTTTCTATTTTTGAAAAAGACTCTACCACTTTTTTCTCTACATGGGCTTCTTCTTTTTTAGGATACGAAGAAGAAGAGCAGCAAAGAGATGCCATACTCTCCATAAAGTCTTTTGCATAAGAGTCTTTTCCTACTGTAGAAAAAGACGGGAAAGCATTTTTTATGTAAGAAAAAAGCTCTTCTGTAACAAAAGGAATTATGGGATGCATAAGACGAATCATCTTCTGCAAACAAAAAAGTAAGATTTTCTGTTTATTTCTTCTGAGCTTCGTGTTTTTCTTTTCAAAAAGATACGGTTTTGCCATTTCTAAATATAAAGAACAAAACCTATCCCAGTAAAAACTATAAGAAAGGTGGGCTGCTTTATCAAAAGCATACCCCTCTAAAGCTTTTTCTACATTTCCTATGACCTCTTCTATCTCAGAAAGAATCCACCTATCTTCTAAAGTAACCAAAGTAGAATCAATTCCCTTTACAATCTCTTCTTCTATTAAAGGATCCTCCTCTAAACAGTGTAAAAAGATAAAACGAGCCCCATTCCAGATCTTGTTGATAAAGTTTTTAAACTCTTCAAACCTTCTAGGATCAAGATCAATCTGTCTTGCATAGGTAGTAGAAAAAGCAAGGGTAATCCTAAGAGCATCCGCTCCATATTCTTCTATTACCTCCAGAGGATCAATCACGTTCCCTTTGGATTTAGACATTTTTTCCCACTTGGATTCTACTTGCTTCGGGATCGGCTTTCCTAAATCGTACCGTTTTTTTTCGGAACCTGTAATATAGGTTATCCCTTCCTCATTTTGCGTAAAGTAAGACTTTCCATAAATGAGTCCATGAATAAAAGCCTTTTCAAAGGGGACCTTACCCTCTAAAAAGTCTCCCATAAGAATCATTCTGGCCACCCAAAAAAACAAAATGTCATAACCCGTTACCAAAACAGAAGTAGGATAAAATTTTTCTAATAAAGGGGTCTTTTCAGGCCACCCTAACACGGTTAAAGGCCAAAGAGCAGAAGAAAACCACGTGTCTAGTACATCTTCTTCTTTTTCCCAAAGATGCGGTTCTTTTTTCACCTCAGGTGGAAGCTCTTCTTCAGAACACAAAATCCTTTCTTCTTTTTTATGATACCAAACAGGAATCGTATGCCCCCACCAAAGCTGCCTAGAGATACACCAGTCCCGTAAATTTTCAATCCAATGAAAATAGGTATTTTCCCAATGAGGCGGAATCAACTCTACTTGCTTTTCTTTCACCAAAGAAAGAAGCTTTTCTTTAAAAGAGTCCATTCGAATAAACCACTGTTTAGAAAGATAGGGCTGAATCACCGCCTTAGATCTATAAGAAACACCTATGCGCATCTTATGGGGAACCACCTTTTCTAAAAGCCCTTTTTTGGTAAGCTCCTCTACTATTTTCTTTCTAGCCTCTTCTATAGAAAGACCCTCAAAAAGAGGCGTTCCGTTTTTATTTATCTTTGCATCTTCCGTAAGTAAATTAATCCTTTCCAGGTTATGTCTTTGTCCCATTTCATAGTCGTTAAAATCGTGCGCCGGAGTAATTTTTACCGCTCCTGTACCAAACTCTTTATCTACAAAGCTATCTTGTATAATGGGAATCTTTCTATGGGTAAAGGGCAAGACTACCTTCTCTTTTATGAAAGGAGTATACCTTTTATCTTGGGGGTGAACGGCTACGGCTACATCTGCTAAAAGGGTTTCCGGACGGGTAGTGGCTATAACTATATGCTCTTTTTTCCCCTCTATAGGGTAGCGAATATACCAAAGATAGCCTGATTTTTCTTCCCATTCTACTTCATCATCAGAAAGAGCCGTTTGAGAAACAGGATCCCAATTTACCAAATAGTCCCCTCTGTAAAGAAGTCCCTTATCAAAAAGCGTCTTAAAGGCTCTTTTCACTGCCTTACAGCTTTTTTCATCCATGGTAAATCGATACTTACTCCAGTCAAGACTGCAACCTAGCCTTTTTAACTGATCTTGAATTACCCCTTCCTTTTCTTTTTTAAATTCCCAGATTTTCTCTACAAAAAACTCTCTAGAAAAGTCCCTTCTTTTCTTTCCTGTCTCTTGGTATAGCTTTTTTTCTACTACCGATTGAGTAGCAATTCCTGCGTGATCGGTTCCCGGAAGCCACAAAGCTGAAAATCCTTCCATCCGTTTTTTTCGAATGAGGATATCTTGAAGGGTATCTACTAAAGCATGCCCCGTATGCAAAACCCCTGTTACATTAGGGGGAGGCAATACTATAGAAAAAGGCTTTTTACTAGAATTTGGGTCTACTTGAAAAACATGGTGCTTTTTCCAAAATGAGAGCCATTTTTCTTCTACTTCTGAAGGGGTATAACTTTTTTCCATACTACTTTATCCTAAAAGGGATAAGGGTAACAAAAAAAAGCCTTAAGCTTCTACCTCGAAAGAAATTTTTTATAAAAAAAAGCAGAAAAAACGCTCGTATCAAAAAGCATTTTTTCTCGCATCTTGTCAAAAATTTCTTTTTCCGAAAGAAAAAGAACCTCCATAAACTCAAAAGACTCCCTCTTAGGCTCTTTTGCTTTCTGTATTCTAGGAGCGTAAAAAAGATGGATCTTATGATCTGTAATAGAAGGCAAGGGAATATAAAAGCCTAAATATTCTAAAGAGAGCGCTTCATACCCTGTCTCTTCTAAAAACTCTCTTTCAGCGCTAACTTGTAAAGGCTCTCCCCTTTCTACCCTCCCTCCGGGAAGTCCATAAATATATTTTTTGAGAGGATGTCTATATTCTTGTAAAAGAAGATACTTTCCTTCAAAAGAAGCTAAAACAGCAGCTCCATCTGCTTTTATATCTAAAACAAGATAACTCATTGACTTCTCTTGTCTTTTTAGATGATCTAATTGTAAATCAAAAAACCCTTCGTATAGGGTATCGGTTTTTTCTACGATGGGTCTTTCTTCAGGCATGATAGCTTCTTTTCAAAAAGGGTTTTCTTCTCTTTTTCTCCCGTACAGTGAAAAAACAGAATAAGTCTTTCAAAAAGCAGTTTTTTTTCATAATAAAAAGCACTCTTTATCCATCCTTTTTCTTCTTCTATTTTTCCGCAAAGATAAAAACTGGCAAGAGCATGAATTGGGGGATATCTCTTTTCTGTTAAATTAGCGAAAAAAAGAGTTGCTTTTTCACGAGATCCTTGCAAAGTCAAAAAACACCCATAAGCCGTATACATAGGGCTTGTGAAATCGGAAAGTTTTTTTTCCGAGTATCTCTTAATTAAGTTTTGCGCTGCCTTGTATTTTTTTTGAGCTAAAAGAGACCACAAAAGTATTTCATCTAAATAGGCAAGCTCTTCTTTAGACACTTCACAGTTTCGAAGAGAAGAAAAAAAGGTTTGCACCTCTTCAAAGAGTCCCTGTAAAAGCTTTTCTTTCAAAAGGGAAAAAAGAACCCTTACCTCTTTTTTTTCTAACCGCAAAGGAGCTTTCTCAATAAGAAAAGAAATTTTTTCTAAATCAGAAAAAACCAATTCCTTGAATCCCCAAGGGAGATTTTTCTGTATGGTTTTATCCTCTATTAGCTCTTTTATCTCTGAGATAAAATCCAGTTCAAAAAGGCCCATTAAAGCATTTTGTATTGTTTTTTTCTCTACTACTTCCATCTTAGAAAATACTTTTGAGATCTCTACTAAAATGGCTTTATTTCTCACCCAAAAGGCCAAAACAATCGCGATTCTTGCTTGCAAACTTTCTTTTGAAGCCTCTTCCATAAAAAAAGGAAACTCCCAATGTTTTTTGAGACCCTCCAACAGGTTTTTCGTGTCCTTTTGCTGAAAAATTTTGGGAAAATACCGTACTGCTAAAAGAATTAGATGGTAAGCTGCCTGTCTTCTAGTATGAGAACTTTCATGCATCCGAAATAAGATATATTCTTCAAATAAAGAAAGAAGAGGGTGCTTTGGATATTTTCTTAAAGCAAACTCCAAACATTTCACCTCTTCCTCAAAGTCCTCCATAGCTTCGTATACCATGGCTTTTCCTAAAAGTTGAAGAGGAGCTCCTGACCCTACCAAATGCTCAAATTCTTTGAAGGCTTCTTGAAAAAATGCTTTCTTCTCTTTTTTTCTTTCTTCTTCTTTTGCCCTTTGTAAAAGAGTAAGTCCTGCCCTGAAAAAAGCCTCCCTTCCCTCTTCTCTTCCCGCAAAAGAATTGCCTATTTTTCGATACTCTAAAAGAGCATGTTCATAGTCTTTGTAGGCATAAAAAGCATCCGGAACCGCTAGACAGTTTATCATAGCATTAGAGGAGCTTGTATATACCAGTAAGGGCTCTATTTCAAATTCTCCATCTTTATGAAGCATACCAATATGGGTGCCGGAAAGAGGGAAATGGGAGGTATAAGAAATGATAAGAGTATCCTCTAAAAACACATTCACAAAAGAGAGCCTTTTTTCTATACACACTCGGTACCACTTCTTTTTTTCTAAAAGGGGGGCCTCTTTTTCTACTACCAATACATTAGAGCGGAAAAGCTGACATTTTTGAGGAGCAAGCCAAAGACAATAGCCTTGCTCTAAGCTTTTTCTCTGATTCAGTTCCGGAACGCTAAATAAAAAACCGGCCCCACTTCCCCCCTCTTTTATCTTCACTTTGGTTTCTATCCGAATATTCCCGGAAAACATCTGCTTTGAAACCATTAAACTGACCCATTCCATAAATTCTACATGTCTTGTAATAGCAATATGTTTTGCTAAAAAGACATTTTCTTGAAATTCCCAGTCCTGTTGATTGGAAAGAGTAAGCTCTGCTGCAAAAATCCAACTAGGAGTCCCTTCTACCACCTTTTTGATTTCTTCAATAAGAGAAGAGACAGATAAAAATCGCTTTTCAGGATCTGTGCAAAGACATTTCTCTATAATTTTTTCCATCTCTTGCGGAATCTCTCTATAAGGAGCCAGCTCTGAAACAGGAGTCCATATTTCTTTCCCGGCTACCTTTTTAAAAGCAGCCAAATTTCCTCTATGAAAAGGCAACTCTAAGGTTAAAATTTGATATAACATAACTCCCAAAGAGTAAATCTCCGTTTTTATAGAACTAGGAGAACCTTGCACTTTTTCGGGAGCCATATACGAGATTGTGCCGGCTACTTTCCCTCCCCTAATAGAAGCCTCTTGTAAAAACTCCGCTATACCCCAGTCTAAAATCATCACCTCTCCATACTTCCCAATAATGATGTTCTCCGGTTTTATGTCTCGGTGAATAATATTTTTGGCATGAGCGTAAGAGATAGCCTCACAAACTTGTAAAAAAATGCGCAGTAAAGAGGCAATAGACCCCCCTACCGGATGCACAATTTTCCCCTTTCTTTGCTCTTCTCTAGCCCCTCGTAATATGAAACTTAAGGTTTCTCCTTCGACGTAGGGCATAGTGTAATAAAAAAGCTCTTCATGAATGGTAAAAATAGGAACAATAGAGGGGTGGGTAAGCTGCGCTGCTATCTGCGCTTCTCGTAAAAATCGACTTTGTATCGACTTTTTTTCTTTTAAGTCGGGCCTGATTCTTTTTAGGGCAACCTCCCTTTTACAAGAAGGGTCATAGGCTAAAAAAACCTCTCCCATGCCCCCTTTCCCTAAGGATTTTTTTATCGTATACCTATCTATCATACAAGTAGCGGTTTTACCCCATAGCCTTAATAAAAGCGATTTCCCTTTTAAAGGGATAGAGAAAAACCGAAAAAAGATCAATTTCGAAAGTCTAAAAAGGGGTTTTTCTATTCAAAAACCTCTCTTCTTCTTATACTGCAGCTTATGCAAGATAATTTTGATACATACCAAGGGAAGACAATACTAACGGGAGACAGGCCGACGGGGCCTCTTCATCTGGGCCATTTTGTAGGTTCTTTAAAGGCTAGAACTTTTTTGCAAGAAAAGAACAAACAGTTTGTTATGATAGCAGACATGCAAGGTCTTACCGACCATGCAGAAAATCCGGAAATCTTAAAAAAGTATGTTACCGAAGTATTATTAGACTACTTATCCGTGGGAATCGACCCTGAAAAAACAACGATATTTCTGCAGTCCAAAATCTCTGCTCTTTCAGAACTCACCTTGTTTTATTTGAATTTAGTTACTTGGAATCGGTTAAAACACAATCCAACCGTAAAAGCAGAAATTCTACAAAAAGGGTTTGGTGAAAGCGTGCCTGCCGGCTTTATGATCTATCCTATTTCACAGGCTGCCGATATTACCGCTTTTAAGGCTGATCTAGTTCCCGTGGGAGAAGACCAAATTCCGATGATAGAACAAACGGTGGAACTGGTTAGAAAATTTTCTCATACCTATAAAAAAGAGTTTTTAGTAGAACCCAAGGCTCTTCTCTCTTCCTCTTCTAGGCTTCCCGGAACGGATGGAAAACCAAAGATGAGTAAAACTACCGGCAATGCTATTTTCCTATCAGAGGAATCAGATACATTAGCAAAAAAGGTGAAAAAAATGTACACCGATCCTACTCACTTAAAAGTGGAAGACCCAGGTAAAGTAGAAGGAAACCCTGTCTTTAGTTACCTAAGCGCTTTTGATCCCAACACCCAAGAAGTAGAAAGGCTAAAAGAGCACTACCGAAAAGGGGGACTTGCAGACTCTATTTTGAAAAAACGTCTTTTAGACGTGTTGGAAGCATTTCTTTCTCCTGTAAGAAAGAAACGAAAGGAGTTTGAAAAAAACATAGATTATGTACATCAAATCATCCGTAAAGGCTCTGAAGAGGCTGCCATGATAGCAGAGAAAACGCTTTCTGAAGTGAAAGAGGCTATAGGGATCTGGATCTAAATTGGTTCTTAGAAAAAACCTCTTGGCATAAATATAGGATTATTCATGTCTATTCTCTCCCCTTTTTTTACTCTCCGCCTATTTCGGTACTTCTCTCGAAGCTTATAAAACCTATCTTGGGAAAGCATCTTTTTCACGCAAGAAAGAACCGCCTCCCCTCTTTGATTTTGATGTATGATTATTCTTTCTTCTAACGTCTCTATGCTAAGCTCTTCTACCCCTTTTTGAAGTTCCTCTAAAGAAGGAATTTTTCCTTCTTCTATTACTGTAGATATCCTCTCTTCTAAAATAGTTTTATCTTCTTGGCTCAGTTTCTCCGGAAACTGAAAAGCCCTCCATAGAGCTTTTTGCCTTTTAAAAGAGGGATCTTGTGCTACCTTTTTAAAAGCACTCTCTTTTGTTACCAAGTAAGGGTGAGTATCTTCCCAAATACTAAAGATTGCATATAGAGGTTTTGAAGAACTATTTTTTAGTTTTTTCTCCCAAAACAAGGCATCTGCCCTACTTAATCCAATGGTAAAAAAGTTTTTTTCGTTTTTGGGGTCAGGAATTACTACAAGTACGTGACCTGCTTTTTGGCTCCAATCTCTAATAGAAGAACCCAAGAAAGACTCTATCCACCCTTTCTGATAAGGAACAAGATTGTGCGTGGCTCCCATCGTATCTTCCATAAGGTGAGAAAATAGCTGCCACCCTTTCTGAGACGACTGTTGTAAAATTTTTGGTAAAGAAGCGGTATTGTCTTTTCTAAAAACAAAGTTGTCTAAACTTAAATCAGGATCCCAAGGGATGTATTCTTCTTTTCTAACCTCTACCGGAGAAACTGGCAGCAATATTTGCGCCTCTTTTTGACGCTCTTTTTGATGCTCTTGAGTCTTTTCTTGAGTCTTCTCTTGCTGCTTTTCTCTTTGTTTTTCTTTTACTCTGACCGTTTTATGGGTGTTTATAGGATTTATCCCCTCTATAAGAGTAGTCGTAGGTAAAAAATCTTGCGTAAAATCGGTAAGGGCTTTTTCTATTTTTTGCTTTTCTGAAGGCTCAAGGTATTTACTGTTTCGCACTCTTAAAGCCCATTTTTCTACCCAATTTTGGATAAAACCTTCTGTACGTACCTCTTCTCTTTTTGTTCCAAAAACAGATATGGCACTAAAACTTTTTTCTGAAACAAACAGGTCAGAAAAGGCGGCAAACATGTTCTCTCTTGTAGAAGAAGTGCTAGAAAGAAGCTTTATCATTATCTCTTTTCGTAAAACGGCATTTAGTTTTTGAAAGGCCGCTTGTAAAGAGCCTTTTACCAGCTCTCTTTCTTCATTTCCCGTTAAAAAGAGAACCAGCTCGGAAAAAGAAGGATCTTCTAAAGAAACTTCCGGCATCAAATGTAGGCTAAGCTTTTGATGTTTCTCTTCAATTCCTCTAAGGCGAAGAGAAGCTTGCTGAAAGTCAGCCAAAGAATTATCCCCTACTGTAATGTGAGCTTTTGCGCCTTGCTTTTGTGCGATATCTACTCCATAAAAGTGATTCCCATCTAAATAGCAAATTCGTTTCTCTTTAGGGAATTTGTCTTCCGAAAAAGGAATCGTTCCCCTAGCTGTAAGAATTTGCATATGATTTTTTTCATCAAAAAAGACAACCCCTTCTATTTCTGGCCTTATCGATCTGACTTTTGTCCATATTATAGAAGCTACGTCCCCATTTTCTATCCCATCAAACAGATTCCCAAGATCAATAAGAAGCATTCCCTCTGCATCTTGCACCATTTCTTCTATGACTGCATCTCTTAGTTCTTCCCGAGAAGAATTGTCTGGCAGTTTTGTAATAGAGCCTCCCTCTAAAGCCTTTTCTATTAAGGCCAAAGAGTTTGCTGTGGTCTCTCTCATTTCCGCATAGGAAAACCCTTGTGGATATAAGCTTTTATTAAAAATAGTACCGGATAGGGCCTTTACTGTTTTTCCCATAAAAGCAAAGTCAGAGGCAGTACAATCTATAGAAAAAGGATAGTAAGGAATGGTAGGGGCCACTATTTTCTCTACAAAAAAGAGGATCATCCTTTCATTTTTCTGTATCTCTTCTATGCTAAACGCATCTAAAGTGACTTTGTCAGTGCGAAAAATTTTCTGTAAAAAGGCAATCGTTTCCGTCTCTTCTTCTTTACATTGATTCTCTTTCATTTCTTCTGCTATCTCTTTTTCAAGTAGGCTATGTATAAGTCTCGCCTCTTCATTAGAAATCCCTTTTTGCAGATAGTAGCTAAAAGATCTCGCCAAAGTTCCATAAGGAGACTCAAAACTACTCCCTTCTTCGGGTTTGTTATTTCCAGAATACGGAATCATAAACCGTTTTTCTTTCTCTATACTCGATCTTCCGTAGCTAACTTTGGCTCCTTCTTCTTCTTGCAAAGAAGGAATAATAGAAAGAATCACTCCCCTTGCGGAAGCAACAGATGCAAAGTAGGGGTTTTCTTCTAGAAGAAAAGTAGGGGGCTCTTCTTTATAAGATTGTAAATAGGCAAGAAGCGCTTTTTTTTCTTCTTCGGAAAAAGGAAAGAAAGAAGCTACTTTTTCTGCTAGAAGAGCGGAACTTTCTTTAAAAAGCTTCTTGGTACTTAAAACCTTTTCTATAGAGATCCCTTTTTCTTCTGCTATTTGTAAAAGCGATTCAAAAACTATCTTTACTCCGCTAATATCTTTTTTTTGAAGATGAGCCTCTTCTGTAATAGGAA
This sequence comes from uncultured bacterium, assembly GCA_964351495.1. Classification (GTDB taxonomy): domain Bacteria; phylum Chlamydiota; class Chlamydiia; order Chlamydiales; family SM23-39; genus CAYGOC01. Next base: position 135,238 of record CAYGOC010000002.1, on the reverse strand, counting down.
ACTTTTCTACCTCTTCAGGAGAAAAAGCCTCATGACACTCATCTACTATCATAGAGGAGTTTTTATACAGAGTGGCTAAAATACTCGATAAAAGGTCCCACTTTATTTCTTCTTCGTTGGTCCTTTTTTTAGCGTTATGAAGAAGATCTACGCAAGAGAGCCATAAACATTGCAAATCTTCTTTGGTCGTAATTAAAATCTCTCCCATCTCTTGGGCTTTTTGTACTTTTAAGAAAGCTCTTCGCAAAAAAGGAATGGTATGTTCTCTTGCAAAACTGATTAAAGAAACCTCTCTTCCAAAAGCATCAGAAATAGCTTTTCCTATTTTTCCTTTACTAGAATCTATTAGAGCTCTCGTAAAAACTAAAAGAGAGATGCTCCCTTTTTTCCCACAAATCTGGGATAACATGGGTAATATAGCCGCTGTCTTTCCAAACCCGGGAATTGCTTCCATTACAGAAAAAGGAGCTCTATTAGAAGCTTGCAATTGCCTTATTTGATCTTGTCTTAGCCACATTTGAGATCTGGCTTCAAAAACCATACAAGAAATAGCAAAGAAAGGATCTTCTGAAAAAGAGTAACTCCTTTTTTCTAATAGGATAGAAGCTATCTCAGTCCCTTTCTCTTGCAAAGAGCCGTTCCTAATCAAAATGTCTTTTACCTTGTTTAATTTAACCAGGTACCCTTTATAAAAAGAGAGGCAAGCTAGTCTAAAACAAAACAGTTCTGCTTCTGATTGGGTACAAGAAAGGATATTTTGTATCTCTTCCACCCCGTTTTTTTTCAGAAGGATCTCTTCTAACTCTATGAAAGAAAAGAGTCTTTTAGAATAGGCTTTAAAGAGTCTATAAAGACCTTTTTCCAGTTGTTCAATAGAAACGGTAAGGTTTTCTTGTAGGGAAAGAACTTCACTTTGTAGGGTAAAAGGATCTTTATCTTCTCTAAACTTCCAAGATAAAACAGGGGGCTTTTTGTTTCTTTCTTCAAAAGAGGCTTGAATTCGGATTGCAGCGTAGGGACTTTCTTCCTGTGAAAGGACCTCTTCTACATGGGTTCTTACAATAGGCATCTCTTCTTTTACAAAAAACCCTGCGAAAAAAGAAAACGTTTCCTGCATGATCTCTTCTTGCTTTTGCAAAGCTTGTGCTACGTTTTGTAGGTCTGATACAGGCTCTTCTAGAAGCTCTATTCGGAAAGGTTTTATAAACTGAGAATGGATCGTTTCAAAAAGACCTCCACCAAGAGAAACAACTATTTTGCCTCCTTGGACTATTCTACCTATTTCTTTTGCAGAAGTGCCCAAAACCGTTTTTGCTATTTCTTCCGGAATTTGTCCGAATCTTTCTTTAGATAAGGCTATAGAAAAAGCTTGGGATCCGTATAAAACCATGTTAGAAGCGCCGTGAATAACTCTTCCTACAAACGCATCTTTTTTCCTTTCAATCCAAAAATCCCAAATTTCTTTTTCTGCCTTTTTTAAAGCCTCTTTCAAACACTCTTCTTGTGATTTTTCCGGGTTTTTCTCTGCTATCTTTACAAGGTGCTGCAGCTGCAGTACCTGCACAAATCTATTTTCTCTAGGTATTATTAAGGTTTCAAGTGTAGCGGGCAATACCTCTTGTAAACGAGCAAAAAAGCCCTCTTCGTATTTTTCTAAAAGCACGGGGGTCCCAACAGGAGCCTCTTCTTCTTTCTTAGGAAGTAGCGCTTTTACAAAAATAGGGAAAAACTCTCTAACGGCTCTCGGGTTAAAAGAGAAAAAATCTTCTTCTAAAAAAACGCCTGTTTTCTCAAGTTTTGTTTGTACTACTTGACTTACTAAATAACAGCCAATTTGAACGGGCACCTCTAAAGCCTCAGAAGGGATCAAAGCAAAGCTCGGCATAGGTAAAGAAGGGATAATAATAGAAGAGGCGATCTTTCGGGAGGTTTTAAAAAACTCGAATAAAGTGCCCACCAAACGGTGGTTTCCCAGTTGCGGATACTTTTTATCCAAGTATTGCAGTCTCCCCACAAAATCTTCCGAGAAAATTCCTGATAAAACAGAAAAAATGCCATTTTTTATAAAGCCTTCCAAGTGAAAAGAGAGCCTTTCTTCTTTGCAAAACTTTTGTACCGCAAAAGAGTATTGGTTTAATAGTTCTGCTAAAAATAGAGCCTCTTCTACCTCTTCCAGCTTTTCTACCATATCTCCTTGTTTTCTATAAGAAGCATACAAGGTAAAAAATGAGGTAAACATTGCTATTCTAATGTTTAAAGAAACAGTCTCTTCTGTAAATTCTTTTTCTTCGAAAAAAAGGCTCACTAATCTAAAGACCTCAGAGAAATCTCCCTTAGAAGGGGACCCTACTTGCAAACAGGACAAAGCCAAGATAAGAGCAAAAAGTTCTTTTTTCTCTTGTATGGCCCCCATCTCTATTTTGTGACGAAGCAACCTGCATAAAGAGCGAAACTGCACCGAATCTGTGTAAAAAGAATGTATAATAGCAAGGCTAATTTCAGAAAAATCCTGATAAGCAATCTCCCCTTTTTCACTTATGGAAAGCATTTTATAATCAAGCCCTTTCTTTTTTTCAGAACCTATGCTCTCTAAAGCAAGAAAGAGCTTTTCCGTTTCCGGGAAAAGAAAGAAAAACTTTCGGATAAAGCCCGATCCTTTAGGAGAAAACCGCTCTATTGTAGTTAAATAAAGCTCTTTATAAAAAGAGTGGAAGTAAAGAACTTTTTTCTTTCCTCCTTCCTCTAAAACTAGATAGTTTTCCAAAAAATCCAGGCTGGGGATCTTTTGCTCTTCGGCTATAGTGGCTCCCCAGTTTATAAGACGCCATACATTACCTTCTTGTACAAAGAAAAGATCTTCTCTATCTCCTTTAACAACACATAAAATTTTTCCATCCCCTTCATAAAAAGAGTAGCTCCCCCCTCTTAAAAAGGCTCTTAAAATGGGAGGAATAATCCCAGAAAAAGTTTCTATGTAAGAAGAAAACCAAAAGGGGGAAATATCAGGACAAAAATAGACGTGATCCAGCCTTTGCTCATCGATCCATTCTGGTATTTCGTAGGTTCTAAAAACAGAGCTACCACTATTTTCTCGCACCTTTATCAGTCTTGTTCCTTCTTCTTTTGTTACGTGTAAATTAAGCGGAAAAGAATTTTTTAAGATAACGCTACGCTCTATTACTCTCGGCTGCCTGTCAGGAGGATGTAACCCTTCCCTTTCTTCCGGTTGCGGTAAAAATCCTATTTTTCCATCTTGAGTTAATATACCATCCTTTTTAGAGGGAGAATAAAAAAAGATGGATTTACGGGTAGGTCTAAGCTCTGTAAAAACTTCTACAAACTCTTTAAAAGAAGCTTCTTCCAGAAAAGCCCCTTCTATTTCACCACTTCTTTTAGCTACGGCTTTTGTAAGCTTTTCGCGAAAGCTAGGCTCTTGCATCTTTTTTATAGCTAAATAGCTAAGCATTTTTACTGATTGCAATGAACTCTTCTTTTCATAATCTAGTTTAAATCGAAAGTGAACATTAGAGTCAAACTCACCCGATTTCAAAAACAAAAACAAATCCCAAAATCCTTGAAACAAGGTTTCTTCTTCTATTTCCTCTTCAGAATAGCTTCCCAAAATTTGGAGTCTTGTTCTAACTGCATCTGGGCTTCTAACCTTTTCTTCGAAAGAAAAAAAACTTTCCACAAGATTGTGCTCTTGCAAAAACTGTTGCAAAACTTCCGGATGGAAAAACTTTACTACATAGAAACTCCACTCTGTAAAAATATACAAAGGCATTACTCTTATAAAAGCATGGGAAAATACGTCTTTGTTTAGCTTTTTCAAAGAAAGTAGCGTCTCTAGTAAAAGAAGGGCCAGCTCGGGGCTCTCTTTAACTTCCTTTTTCCAAAGAACTGCATATTTTATGAAGTGGGAAAAATGGGCCGGGTCTATCCTTTCTTCTGCTTTCAAACTTTTTAATCTACTGAGAAAATCGTAGAGAAAAGAAGGAAGGTTTTTATCTCCAAAATCAAAATATCCGGTTGCTATAACGCCTTTATAAGTATAATGCATCCTTACGTCTTCTCCACCTATAAAGTCTCTTCTATTGCTGAATAAAATGGCACCCGCTTCACGTAAAGAGGAATACTTTGAGAAAGTCTCTTCTAAAGGACTTATTCTTTTGTAAAAAGGATTTTTTTGTTCAATTGTATTGATATCCTTTTCTAATTCTTCCCGTACATCTTTTGTTAAATATGACGGTATCTCTCTTTCTCCTAAAGAGATTCCTCCCGTTCTTAACAAACGTAAATTTTTTAACCGCCGCTCTGCATTTCTATCACCAGGAAGATAGATATACGTACCTTGTTTTGCTTTTTGAATTTGTAGAGAATTTTCGAAAAACTGCTCTAATTTGGTTTCTTGCAAAAGCTCCAAATCAAACAACTCTAAGCTCTGTTCCTTCTTATTTTTTAAATTTAAAGATTGAAATTTAGAAAAGAGCTTTTCTAAGGGAACAATAGTTTTTTCTGAAAGATCGAAAAGGGGGCTTTCATCTATCCCATACTCTTCCCCTCTTAAAAAAAAATTTTTAAACGTAGTAAAGCCGAAAAACAACCTGCTGTACGAGGGATTTCTTATTTCTTCTAAATCTTCAAGAAAAACCAAAAGAGTTGAAAGAACTAACTCATATTCTTTTTCTCTATGGAGTAAAAGGGTCCGATTTTCTTTGAGTCTTTCGGCTGTTTTAAATGTTGTTTCAAGAAGAGCTTCAACCTCTTCTTTTTTGATAGGAATATCAAAAAAGGGAAGCTCTAGGAGGTTTTGTATAAATTGTCGTTCTATTTGTTCTTGAAAAAGACAGTAGTTGCTAAAACCGATCTCTCTTTCTGATACTTCTAAGGATCCTTGGCTTTCATAAAACTCAACTAAAGAGTTTCTTTTCTTTTCCATAAAAACACAAAGAGCCTCTAAGTAACGTCCTAAATCTGAAGCTGTTTTTATTTCCTCTTTTTTTAGAAGAAACTTCTCTTCTATAATTGATATAGCACGGGAAACAGCCCCTTTTCTGTTTGAGAAAGATATTGGGCGGCTGGAAGAAGAGCTTTGTATAGGATCTGTTAAAGAAGGCCTTAAATCAACAACAGAAGGTGATTCTCTTAACGGCTCTACTCTCTTTTCCCCTATTATCTCAGGATCGATACCCACTTTGAAATTTTGGGGAGGGTTTTTTAAAGGCTCTGTAAAAGGTCTAGTAACTGAAGGCGGTTTTGGGTTGTCTGTTTCTTTTCTTTCATCATCTCTCTGCACTATATTTTTAGGACTAATGTAAGAACTGCTGCTGGAAGAGCTCTTTGAGGAGGGCTCTAAGGGAGGCTTTAAAGGACTTTGTCTTCTAAAGGATAATGTATCCGTAAAATCCTCATTTTCATAGTAAGGATCTACCACCCTTCTTTTAAAAGCGTGAGGTGGTTTTTGCGAAGAAGAGTCTACAATAGGAGACGGCTTTGTTGACTTGTCTTCCAATTGGTCTATTATCTTCCCTAAGAAACCTTCTGTTTCATGTCGTATGCTCTTTGGTAAAAGGCTATTTTGTGTAGAATGAAACTGAAAACAAAAGATTCCCTCTGAAAAACCGTTAGTATAATCCACTCTTTTCAGCCCTATTCTATCCTCAAAAACTTCTCCTATGTTTTGTAAGTCTTTTTCTGAAAAAGGAACTTTAGAATAAGAATTTTGAGAAACCATTTTTGATAAAACGGGAAGGGCTTTTTTATAAAACTGAAAGGGTTTTTCTTCCGTTTCTTTTTCTACAAAAAAAGAAGATTCTAATTTTTCTTCTGCATCTTGTATAGTGTCACAAAGAAAAGAAAAGTAAGAACCCTCAAAAGAGGGTGTTATGGAGACTTCCTGTTCTTTTTTTTCAGCTTCTTTTTTTTCTTGTGTCGATACTACCTTTTCTACTTCTTCTATCTCTTTTTGTAGAAAAGGGATTACCTTTTCTCCCCCTTTTTTTATAGGAGAGGAAGAAAGAGCCTCTTGTCTTAGTTCTTTCAAGCAACTTTTAAAAGAGATGGCATCAACATAGTCTACAAAGTACGAGATCTCTTCTTGATCTTGTTTAGGAAGTAAGAACTTATATCCCCAATCAACTGCATAAGGAATCCAAAAAAAACAAACCTCTCCCCAAACTCGGTTAAATTCCTTCCAATATTTCTCAGGAACCAGAGATTTTGTGTGTTGAATACTAAAAGCGGAAAGACCTGCTCTAAGAACGTAGAATTCGGCTCCTTTAAAAGGAAGTAAGAAGCCTAAAACTACTGAGATTACTTCTAAAGAGATCATCTGGATAAAAAAACAGCTAAATAGGGCAAAAAACTTCTCCCTACCTCCCAATCTTTCCGTTTCTACAGAAGGCATTTTTTCTAGAACATGGTTTCTAAGGGTTTTGTAATTTTTTCCTAAAGCTTTTTGAATTCCTTCTTCTAACTTAACCAAAAAAGGATTGTTCACATCTAAAAGCCAGGAAAAAAGAGGGTTAAAAAAAGAAAACGACCCTTCTTTTTCTCTAGTTTCTTTTAGCAAAAGCTCCATTTTCTCTTTTATTTGGTATTCAATCTCATCCAGTGTCCTCATGTCGTTTTCTTTTTCCGGATATTCCCCTAAATAACTACTTTCTTTTTGTAGGTTCTTGGTTGTTTGTAATAGTAAAACCCACCTTTCAAAAGAACCCTCTTCTGAGGCCTGGACAAAAGCTGCGCTCAAATCGACTATCTGTAAGGAAAGAAAGAGTCTCTCCCTTTGTACTACGCTAATGGAGGGAGCAGCTAAAGCTATCTTTTGTCTAACCCACTGAAAGGCTTCTTTTGAACCAAAAGAGTGTGCATTTGTTATAGAAGCTTCCCTTTTTTTATACGGAGAACCAAAATGTCTTTCTAAAACTTCAGGAACTTCTGATAGTTCTACAAAAAGCTGCTCTGAACCTCTTTTTTGCCAAGACTCTAGAAAGGGTTTTAATTCTTGGAGCTTTTCTTCTGTAACTTTATCAAAATAGTAAACTGGAAACTGCAAGCTATTTTCAGAATTTTTAGAAGAAAGGGTTGTATTTACCATATATAGAGCTATCTCATAGCCTTCTTCTTTCTTTTTTATTTCAAAGAAAATATCTTCTTTCTCTTTTGCTAAGAGAGAAGCTCTTTGTAAGAGCTCTTCTGATTGGGGTGACATCTGGGATATAATATTGGATATAAAAAAAGCACTAAAGGCATCAAAACCCTTTTCTACAAGGATTTTACCGCCTTTTTTTACCTCTTCTACGATTACCTCATTTATCTTGCCTAGTAATATTTTTTCCACTTGTCCTTTCGATAGAGCTCTGATCCTCTCTTCCGGCAAAACAGATAAGGTAGACTCTAAAAAATGCTTCGTAAACTGATTCACAAAAAAAGAAAATCCTACCATCTCCAGGTCGAAAAAAATTTCCTGGAAGCCTTTTTGAAACGCCTCTTTTGTTTTTTCTAATAAAAGCTCTCCCACTTCCGGATCTAGTCCCTTTACTTCCAGCTTTCTGGAGGCAAAAATTGTGATGAAAGCTATTTTATGTATAAGGTATAAGTTCTGACAAACCTGCCAAGCAAGCTTGTAAGGTAAGGACACAACCTGGAGCAGAGGCGCCTCTATATAGCAAAAGTATTTACCGGCCTCTTTTATCACAATTAGAGCCTTGGATAAATAGACGCTCTCTTCTATCGTTGATAGAGTCCTGTTAAAAAAAGAATCTGTTGATAAAAATAAACTATTGCTCATCGGGGAACAGTTTAACAAAAAACAGATTTTATTTTAATAAAAACAAAGCAAATTTTATTAATAAAAAAAATATGAATATAAAAATTACTTTAATTTTACTATTTTTTCTGTGTTTTATTAAACTGGATTCAAAAAATCCTTTTTATAAAAGACTTGAAAGAGCCGAAAAGGGGGATTATATAGTAACAGAACAAGACAAAAACTGTTCTTTACTATTGGTGCATGAAAAAACCGACTCCTCTCTTATCTTAGAAGAAATATCTTTTTTAAGATCTTCAAAACCAAAAGATTATAAAAAATGGCTCGAAAAAAAAGCCCCCGGTCACTTGAGCTGGATCTTATATGAAATACACTTAAACACCCTAAAAATAGAGGAAGCCTTTTCTTTTTCTAAGCAAGGGTGGATCCAAATAGGAGAAGGAGAGAACCTGTTACGAGATTTTTTAAGCCTCTCTTTTCAAGAAATTTCTTTGCAAGATAGGAGAAAAATCGGCCCCCCTCCAAAAGAGGGAGAGCCAGACTTCCGAAAGGTCTGGACCCCTCCTCTCATAAGAGAGGGAGAAAAGGTAAAAAACCCTTCCCACACTGCTTACCTAGTGATGTGGCCCAAAGACACCTCTTTTTTATCGGGAAAGAATTTAGAGCTCTACTTTGATGAAAAAAGCCCCTTTCCTTTCTGGGTTGAGGTAAAGGGAGATCATCTATCAGGCTTTGTAAAGGGGATCGATTCCGGAAAAAACCTAATCTCTCCCCACTCCTTCCTTCCTAGAAGAACTCCCCTATTTTTAGAAAAAAAGAAAAAAGGGCTTACGGTAACCTACCTTATGCAAATTCCTTCCTACTGCCTCCCTTTTTCTCTTTTTGTGGAAGGAAAAGAAAAAACACCCCTTTTGGAAAAAAAGCATTTTCTCCTCTCTAATAAAGAAAAAGAGACCTATATTCTCGAGTTTTTTTTAGATTCCTTACCTAAAGAAAGCTTCTCCCTTATAATGATTCCCGAAAAACATCCAGAATTATCGGTTGAAAAAACCAACCCTTTTGGTTGAAAAATTTATACAAAATTTACCATTTCTTAAAATACTGTGAACAATTCTTTATCTTTTACAAAAGAATTATTTCTCTCTCCAAAAACAAACAAAAAACTGCTTATTATAAAAGAGTTATAAAAATCTTCCCCAAGAGAAATCCTTTCTTATAAAACTCTTTTCCTTCTTAGTTATGAACGAGTTTTCCACATCTTATTTTATTGTAAAGTTTTATACAGATGCTTATAATCAGGGGCTTGAAATAGAGAATTTTCATGCTTTTTTTTTTCTACTCCTTAAAAAAATCAAAAAAACTCCTTCTGGAAATGCTCTCCCTGTATTCTAGAAAAAAGAGCTCGCTTTCTTCCGAAAAAAGTGCCTTTTTTTACAAAGAGTTACAAAAACTAAAAGAGCTTATTGAAAAAAAAGAAAAAAAAGCTGCAAGCGATTTAGCGAAATCTTTACAAAATCAAGTAGAAATCCTATTTCCTAAAAGCGCTTTTCGCAAAGTATTAGAATATATCCCCTCTTTAGCTTTTGCTTTGGTAGTAGCTACCTTAATTCGCCAAGAGTGGTTTGAGTTTTATATGATTCCTTCGGGTTCTATGAGACCCACTTTAAAGGAAAGTGACCTAGTAGCGGTTAATAAGTCTTCTTTTTCTATTAATACCCCTTTAGCCAATAATCCTTTGTATTTTGATGACTCTCTTTTAAAGAGAGGATCTATTGTAGTTTTTTCAGGGGAAAACTTACCTATTTCTGATAATTACACCCGTTACTTTTTCCTATTTCCCGGAGTTAAGCAATATGTAAAAAGGCTCATAGCAAAACCTGGTGATACCCTCTATTTTTATGGAGGCTTAATCTATGGAATAGATAAAGAAAAAAGAGAAGTTTTTTCCCTAAAAGAAGAAGAATGGATAGAAAAAATAGAACATATTCCCTTTCTTAGTTTCAAAGGAAAAGTAAAAAGGGAAAAAGAAGAAAAAGGTCTAGGGTCTTTTACTTTTTACCAAATGAATGAACCGGTTGCAAAACTGCAGTTCAGTGCAGAAAATAAGCTAGAAGCCCTTATGCTTGCTCCTTACAATAAACTAAAACACTACTTTGACCTGTGGGGTTTTAAAAACTTTGGCACAGTGCGTCTTCTTCTTCCTTTCGAAAAAGAGCAACTGCATCCTTACACCTTTCTTCCTAAAGCTCCTTTTTACTTGGAAATTGCTCACCATCCTTCTTTAGAAAAAGCCACCGTTTTTCTAGATGAATATAATACGGGCTATCCCTTTTTATCCTATGAAACCTCTCTTATTCCTCTTACAGAAAAGCAGGTAGAAAGAATTCGAAACCATTTATTTACAGCCCGTTTTATCATCAAAAAAGGAAAAGCCTTCCGGTATGGCCTCTCTTATGAATCCGTAAAAAACTCCCCCTTTCTTCCTAAAGCTCCTTCTAATATCCCCGATGGGACCTACGAATGGGATAATGGCGTAGCCTACCAAATCCTTTGGGGAGGTATTGCCAAAAAACTAGACTTATCCCACCCTATCTATCAAAAAGAGGAGACTTGGCTAAGTACCCTTTTCAACTTAGGGATTGAATGGGACACTCATTTTTCTCCTAAAAAATTCCCCTCCCCTTTTGTTCCTTCTAGATATACCTATTTTCGAGAGGGCGATCTATACTTAATGGGAAGTCCTATCTTCTTAAAAAACGAGGAAAACCTACGCCAATTTTTAGAAAAAGAAGAGTCTTTAGCAAAAGCTTTTTCGGGCTATTTTCCCTTTCAAGATGCAAGACCCCCTATAAAAGAAGATGGATCTTTAGATATCTCTTTTATAGAAAAAGAGGGTCTCCGAGTGCCAGAAGGACAATATCTTGTTTTAGGAGATAATCATTCTATGAGTGGAGATAGCCGTGAGTTTGGATTTGTTCCCCAACAAAATTTTAAAGGCAAAATCTCTTTTATATTTTGGCCCCCTAAAAGGATAGGCTCTGCTTTTCAGACTAAAACCAAGATTCTTAGCTTTTCTAATGTAGTGGTATGGGTCTCTTTTTTAAGCGTTTTACTCCTTGCTTTTTTCTACCAAAAAAGAAGAAAAAAAAGGCTTTTAGAAAAGCTCTAAGTAGTTTCTAATCAGGCCAAGCGGAGTTTTACCAAAGAAATATTCTCTTTTAGTCTTGATTAAACGGTTTTTCTCATCTTTTCAAAGTAGCTATTCTTTCAATGGAAATAGTAGCCTTTTCTCCGTTGAGATCCCACTCTGTTCCACTATTTTTAGAAAAAAGGATCTTCTTCGCCAAAACCTCATGAGAGATATACTCTTCATGCAATTTCAAACAAGCCTTGACCCTCTCTGTGGTATCTATCACAATTTCAATTCTATCTGAGACATGCAGTTTTAAATCTCGTCTCATCGTATTGATTTTATTTATGATTTCTCTTGCAAGCCCTTCCATCAAAAGCTCCGGAGTTAGTTTTGTGTGGATTAAAACCGTTATCTCCTTCTCATTTAAAGCAGATACCCCCTCTTTTACTTCCCTCGTTAGCTCAATCTCTTCTTCTGTAAGAACTAGAGTCTCTTTTTCTATCTTTAACGTGAGCTTTTTGGTTTCAAAAAAGCTTTGCAAGTCTTCCTCTTTCAGCCTTCCCATCTCTTTTTGTACTTTTGGCATCAACTTACCCACTTTTTTTCCCAAAACACGAAAGTTGGGTTTGATGTTGATAGAAACAAACAAAGACTCTTCTTGATGAAAACGAAGCTCCTTTACATTTAACTCTTCTTCTATCAGCTTTTTTTTCGCTTTTAAAGCTTCTAAAACAGACTCTTCCTTGCAAATTACCGCTGCGTATAAAAGGGGCTGCCTTACTTTTAGTTTTTGCTCCTTTCTTAAAGAATGCCCTAGCCTAACCACCCTTTGAGAAAGTTCCATTTCTTGCTCTAACTTATGATCTCTAAGCTCTTTTTTATAGAGAGGAAAATCACACAAATGGACTGAAACAGGATCTTTTTCTTGTCTTAGCTCCTGATATAAAGCTTCACTTAAGAAAGGGATAAAAGGGGCTGCCACCTTGGTAAGAGTACAAAGCACATAATACAAAGTAGCAAAAGCATCTCTTCGATCTTGAGTATCTTCGTCTGCCCAAAATCTAGACCTACATCTTCTTATATACCAATTCGTAAGCTGCTCTATAAACCAAACAAAAGGCTCTACAGCAGAAGCAAGCTCGTACTGATCTAACGCCGTTGTCACTTCTATAACAAGCCTTTGAAGCTGCGATACAATCCAGCGGTCTATTTCTTGTTTATAAGAAGAGCTGGTTTTAGAAGGCTCAAACGAATAAATATTGGCATAGGTTGCTAAAAAAGAATAGGAACTCCAAAGAGGAAGAAGTACCTGCCTTAAAACAAGCTCTACCCCTTTTTCTGAAAAGCGAAGATCCTCTCCTTTTACAGCAGGAGACTGGAGCATATAAAGACGAACCGCATCTGCCCCGTAAGCGTTGATTACCGTTTTTGGCTCTGGATAGTTTTTGAGCCTTTTAGACATCTTATTGCCATCTTCGGCTAAAATAATCCCGTTTACTATCACATTCTTAAAAGCAGGCTTATCAAAAAGAGCTGCAGCTAAAATGGTAAGCGTATAAAACCAGCCTCTTGTTTGATCTAGTCCTTCCGCTATAAAGTCTGCGGGAAACGTTTTAAGGGTAAACTCCTCTTTTTCGAAAGGAAAGTGGTTTTGTCCATAAGGCATAGAGCCAGACTCAAACCAACAGTCAAATACTTCCGGAATTCTCGTATATTTTTTGCCCTTATATTCAAAAGTTAGATCATCAATAAAGTGTCTATGTAAATCATCTATTTTTTTTCCTGTTTTCTCTTCAAGCTCTCGTTTTGATCCTATTACTACAATGTCTCCCTCTTCTGACTCCCAAATAGGAATCGGGGTTCCCCAATACCGATTTCGGGAAACAGCCCAGTCTCTTGCCTGAAATAACCATTTACCAAATCTTCCCTCTTTAATGTGAGAAGGAACCCAGTGAATCTTTTGATTCATCTGCAACAGTTTTTCTTTTATGCTCTCTACAGCAATAAACCAGGTATCTACTGCTTTATAAATTAAAGGCGTATCGGAACGCCAGCAAAAGGGGTATCTGTGGCGAATGGTCTTTTGTAAAAATACCTTCCCCTCTTCTTTGAGTTTTTTCATCAAAGATTTATCGGCATCTTTTACCAAGACCCCTTCCCACTCCGGGATTTCCTTGGTAAATCTTCCATTGTTGTCTACAGGACAAACAGGCTCTATTCCCTCTTTTTTACAAGCAAAAAAGTCTGTCTCTCCAAAGGCAGGAGCTGCATGAACTACCCCTGTTCCTTCTTCTAAAGAAACAAATTCATCTACAATTACCAAAAAAGAAGGATCTTTTTTCGGTTTGGCAAAATAAGAAAATAAAGGATGGTAAGAAATGCCTTTTAGCTCTTCTCCTAAAAAACTTTTCTTTACTTCATACTCTTCCTTTTTAGGAAAGTAGCTATCCAGCCTATCTTTAGCTAAAATATAATATTCCTCTCTTATCTTATCCCATATTTTTACGTAGACTATCTTAGGATGAACCACCAAAGCCATATTGGAAACCAAAGTCCAAGGAGTTGTGGTCCAAGCTAAAAAGTGCGTGTTTTCTTGCTCTTCTACCCGAAACTTGACAGTAAGAGAGGGGTCATCTACTTCTCGGTAGTTTAGGTTGGCCTCGAAGTTAGAAAGAGGGGTCCCCAGCTTTGCAGAAAAAGGCATCACTTTAAAGCCTTTATAGACAAGCCCCTTTCTAAATAACTCTTTAAAAACCCACCAGACACTCTCCATAAAAGAAAGATCCATAGTCTTATAAGTTTTAGAAAAGTCTACCCACCTTCCCATTCTTTCTACAGTAGAGCGCCAATCCTCTACATATCTCATGACAATCGATCTACACTCTTCATTAAACTGCGCAATTCCGAAATTCTCAATAGCTTTGGCTCCTGATAGCTCCTTAGCTTTTTCAATTTCATTTTCAATAGGAAGTCCATGACAATCCCAACCAAACCTTCTGGGAACAAAAAATCCCTTCATCGTTTTATAGCGGGGAATCACATCTTTAATGGTGCCTGCTAAAAGATGTCCATAGTGGGGAAGCCCTGTAGCAAAAGGGGGCCCATCATAAAAAGAAAAATAGGAACTATTCTTTCGGTTTTCTAAAGATTTTTCAAAAATCTTCTCTACTTCCCAAAACTGTAAAATCCTCTCCTCTCTCTGGGGAAAGCTCTCTTCTTGTAAAGAAAAGGGTTGTTTCTTCATAAATCTTTTAACTCTCTAAATTCTAGATAATTGTAAAATAAGTTTGTTTATGACACAATAGAAGAAAAATTCGGGGGTGTACTGGTTTCGACTTGTCAATGAAGCATTTATGGCATGCAGAGGTTGTCGGTGGGCCTCTTTAAACAACCGGCAAGCCATTTACTTGGCGAAGAAAACTTTGAAGAGCCAATGGCTCTTGCTGCTTAATTTAACTTAACCGTTTTATTAGGCCCGGCAGCTTAAGATCTACCAAGAGTTTTAAGGTCTGCCGTCATTCATCTTGGCATGAAAATAGCACTGATCGTACCTCTTGGCTATTTTCGAGATACAGAGGACGGATCTATTTTGAATCGGGGCTTCTTGCGACAAAATAGATAAACTCAAGAAAGCTAAGCATGTAGTCATAGGTGGGGATTTGTATAAGGACGAGAGTTCGATTCTCTCCACCTCCAATTCGGCCAGGTTTAGAACCTGGCTTTTTTATAAATGAAGGCTCTTAATGACAGATAGTGAAATAAAAAATATTTTTCAAATCAGTAATGCATAAAAGACCATACATTTATATCTGAATTTTGAAAAAAGTTTACAAAGTGACTTTCAAATCTGTCCAATCAAATATTTCGAAACATATGAAAAATTGTCAATTTGGCTTTTGATACCTAACAGAATCTTCTTCCTTAACTTTATGAAGAAACTCCATCAATGCATCTTTGCTAGAAAACTCTCTGACAACAGCATCTCGATGATTAATGCACTCTATACCCTGTAAATGATCAAATTCATGTTGAAAAACCTTGGCAGCAAATCCACTGAGTCGTTTTTCTATTTTTTCGCCTTTCAAGTTCAAATATGTAACATCAATCTGCTCATATCGCGGGAGAAATGCTAACTTCCAAACGTCACCAAGTATTACAGAAATACAACCTTCCCATCCTTCTTCTACTTCATTGCTAACAGGAGCAAATGAGGGATTAATGATAGCTTCCAAATTCTTAGGATCTCGATCAAAACTATAAATAAAAACTGATTTGCTGATTCCAATCTGAGGTGCTGCTAGTCCTGCTGCAGGACAAAATGGCTTTAGAGCTTTCATCAATTTCTCGGCAATTTCTTCAGCTATGGATAATTCATCTAACTGAATATCTTCAGTTTTCATTTTGAGGACATCTTGACATGCCCCATTGACCGTTACAATTTCTAAACCACTTGAAGCGAAAGTTTGATTCATAAATATCAACATACATCCTATATAAATAATTTTTTTTAACTTTGTCATCGTTGAACTTTCCTTTTATTATTTAATTTTGAACCCAAAACCATATAGAGAGACAATCAATTTTCTCAATCAGAAATCGGTCATGCATTACTTTTTTTCTTTTTTATCCTATACTTATGAGCCTCATAAACAAGTATAAAAGGTTCTTTTGAAAATAGAAGTTGTAGGTGGAGGCGCATCAGGTTTTTTTGCGGCTATTGCGGCAAAAAAGACACATCCGAACGCCTCTGTTATCCTACATGAGCGTACGAATCAAGTTCTGAGTAAAGTACGTGTTTCGGGAGGAGGGAGATGCAATGTGACTCATGCGTGTTTTGATCCCAGAGAACTTGTAAAGAATTACCCTAGAGGATCTAAAGAACTTTTAGGACCGTTTCATCGCTTTCAGCCTAAGGATACCATCCAATGGTTTGAAGATAAAGGAATCGAGATCAAAACAGAAGAAGATGGACGTATGTTTCCAATTTCTAATTCCTCCCAAACCATTATTGACTGCCTACTCAAAGAAGCGCACAGAGTTGGCGTCGAAATCAAGATGCAATCAAAATTTAACCAAAGTGAAATGGATTCAGATCGTTTGATCCTCGCTACCGGAAGTGCAAAAGTAGGTTGGGAAATTGCGGAAAAATTTGGTCATACGATTCAACCCCCCGTTCCATCTCTTTTTACTTTCAACGTTCCAAACTTTCCACTTGAATCAATTGCAGGGGTTTCTCTTAAAAAGGTTCGTGTCAATTTAGTAGGAACGAAGCTCTTTCAAGAAGGCCCTATTTTGATTACCCATTGGGGCTTCAGTGGCCCTGCAGCACTAAAACTATCTGCCTTTGGGGCTCGATACCTTTCAGAAAAAAATTATGAAACCGAAATCTGTATAGACTGGCTTCCTGAATTTTCTGTAGATGAGCTCATCTCTCTTTTGACATTTGAAAATGCGACAAAACAAATCAAAAATATTCGCTCGATTCCTCTTCCTAAAAAACTGTGGAACCTTTTATGTAATGAAGATAACCAACTCTTAAGTCATTTGAGTAAAACATCGATACGCAAACTATGTGAAAAACTAAAGTTTGATCGCTACCAAGTAAAGGGGAAAACAACCAACAAAGAAGAGTTTGTAACTTGTGGGGGCGTAACTCTTTCGGAAGTTAACTTTAAAACAATGGAAAGCAAAATACATCCCGGTCTTTATTTTTGTGGAGAAATTTTGGATATCGATGGGATTACCGGTGGATTTAACTTTCAAAATGCCTGGACTACCGGTTGGATTGCAGGGACCGCTTAACCTTCCAACAACGATGGATATTTTTTTTGTTAAAATCTTCCGGGACTGTCTTGTTAGAAATTTCTTCAATTTCACATTTAGGAAAGACTTCCTTATCAAAGATGAACTTTCTGTAGTTCGTACTAAAGTAGATCACGCCACCTTTTTCAAGCAATCTCAACGCATGAGTGATCAGTTGCATATAATCTTTTTGAACGTCAAACATTTCATCCATACGTTTGGACCGTGAAATCGTCGGTGGATCTATGACGATAATGTCAAATTTTCCCGTCTCTTTTTCAAGAAATTTCATGCAGTCATCTCTGACAATACAGTTCTTCGATTCAGGAAGATTATTTAACTCAAAATTTTTACGACCCCATAAAGTGTAGGTGTTGGACATATCAACACTTTTTGTAAAAGTTGCACCTGCAACAGCCGCGTGTACAGAAAAAGAACATGTATAGGCAAATAAATTAAGTAGTTTTTTACCTATAGCCTGTTGAGCAACCATTTTCCTCGTCTCACGGTGATCTAAAAACAAGCCTGTATCTAAATAATCTCGAAGGTTAACTTTGAACTTAACTCCATATTCAAGAACGGTAAAAAACTCTTTTTCCTCCCCTCTTTTTTCATACTGCTCCAGTTTTCGTCTCCGAATTCTTGATCGGGAATAAATGGAACAATCCCCGAAAAGAGAAATTAAAATTTCATTAACTTCATTCGTGTCCAATTCTTCATCGTCTCGGTCATATGAAAAGTACTGTACGCAAAATCTACCGGCATAGACATCAATAGCGATAGGATACTCTTTGATGTCTCGGTCATAGATCCGAAAACACTCCGTATTCGTTCGCTTAGCCCATTTACGAAGATGTTTATAATTTTTTCGAATCCGATTTTTGAGAGATGAGTGTTTATCCTCACCATCATGAATAGGAGGCAAGATCATAGATCTTTAGAATGGGTTGATTTATTGAATAAATTCATCAGGCGATACTACGAGAAGTATTGATTTGGATCAATTCAAAACATAAAGAACAATTAAATATTTTATCATTGATCCTTTTCAATTTTTAATGACAAATTAAGATTCTATTTCAAAAAGATTATGATTAAAAAAAAATTAGAAGTTATTTATTATCCATTGAAGGCAAATGGGGAATTGATTTTTTCTCAGGTCTAACGGTTGCTTTAGCTCTAATTCCTGAATCCTTTGCTCTCGTTGCAAATCTAGATCCGTTAGTTGGACTTTATTCAGCATTTTTTATGTGTTTGATCACCGCTTTGTTTGGAGGAAGACCCGGTATGATTTCCGGGGCTACAGGTGCTATGGCGGTTGGGGTCGTTTCTTTAGTTGTTCTCTACGGTGTACAATATCTATTTGCAACTGTCGTACTCACAGGAATATTACAAATCTTAATCGGTATCTTCCGTCTCGAAAAACTCGCTCGAATCTTACCCGAACCCGTGATGGTTGGCTTTGTAAACGGTTTAGCTATAGTTATTTTTCTAGCTCAATTAGAGCAATGTGAATTACCCCATGCCTAAAGGCAGATTTACGTCGTCATGGTTAAACAGAGCTTTCCATATCCAAAGTAATAACATCGAAAAGTCTTGTAATTTTTTACTCTGGAAATTTGCCGCTCATTAAATTAAAAATCACCTGTTTTATCTTTTTTTCATCATCATTAGAAAATGGAGCAAAAGCGACATAATCCCTTCCTTTCTCATCAAAAACAGCATAGACAAGCATACGACCATTTCGATAACCTACCTGTATCCCATGAAAATTATCTACTGCATTTTCTAGCCAAAAATTGATAGAATCCCTAATGGCTCCTCTTAAACGCGAGTCTGAATTTACGCACTACCTTAATTCCATTCGTGTGACCCACAAAGCAAAACGCAACTTAATGAAACTGCTTCCCGATCAAAAGTTCCGAAAGCGTCTCTCCACCTCCATTGGCAAACCTTGTCAAAGCCTATCAAATCTGATAGGCTTTTTATTTTGATTTATCTGTTGAACTCTTGGAGGAAAGTTTATTTTTGTTTCAGTAGATTGAGAAATTTATGATTTATAAACAACTTCTCCCTTCCCCTTTTAACTTCCTCTAAAAACCCTATATCACAAAGCGTTTTAAGACGTTTAGAAGCTGTATCTCGTCCGACTTCACCAGACTCTACTAAATTGTGAATGCGAACATAGGGTTGTGTAAAAAGCAATTCAATGAGTTCTTTGCTGTAAATAGAAGGGGCCTTTGCCTTAATAAGTGAAGAGGATTCTTCCATCAACTTTTGAATGGCAAAAATCTTTGACATCGTCCATTTTGATGTTTCATATATTCCATCGAGAAAATATAGAACCCATTCAACCCATGCCCCCTCTGTCGTAACTTGCAAAAGCTTCCTGTAATATTCTGATTTATTTTTGATAATGTAACCGCTTAAATATAAAATAGGAGTATCTAAAAGCCCTCGATGTATCAAATACAATAAGTTAATTATGCGTCCAGTCCTACCATTTCCATCCGAAAAGGGGTGTATTGCTTCAAACTGATAATGCTGTACAGCAAGCTTTATTAGGGGGTCAACACCATCATCCTCTTGATGAAGGTAATTCTGCCAGTTTGTCAATAATTCTCTCAGCCTCTCTTCCCCATCAGGAGGTGTATAAATTTTTTCACCGGTTACATCATTGACTAATGCAGTTCCTGGAAGTTTTCTAATATTTGTTTCAATAAGTCTTATTGTTGAGCATATATTGCAAATCACCGAGATACTCAAGGGTCGTTCTTTCAGCGATGTATATCCGTGATAAAGTGCTTGCCTATATTGAAGGGTTTCTTTCGTTGCCAAGGACATTGAATAAGAAGAATCCTGTGCATGCTCAAACAACTCATCTGTTGTAGTTACAATATTTTCTATTGCCGAACTAGCCTGTGACTCTAATAATGGTATGCTATTAATTAAAACCGTTTGGTTAGGGATAAGCCTTTCTGCTATCTTTAACTTGGCAAGCTCTCTATTTGCCGCTATACAAGCTTTCAGTATTTTAGGAGTTTCTAGGTCAATAACCGGAGGAAGATTAGGTAATTCATTAAATGGGGTTTCAGGGTCGAATTTTTTCATATGTTGAATTCTCTCTTAAAAACCAACATATTAACGAAACACCTTGAACCAGTCAACACATTATCCTTATATGCTGAAAATCAGACGAAAATCCAACATATTATCAGCAAAAAAAGTATTTAATAGCTGGTTATTAAGCGGTTAAGCGTCTGTATCGACCAAATGATACTTCAAACCCAATCCAGCAAAAGTTCTGAACGCGTCTTTCCACCTACATTGGGCCAGGTTGTTTAAAACTTGGCCTTTTACTAATCTAGCGGAAAAGTGCAATAACGCACTCCCTCATCTTGATCAATAGGACTGTCGCTACTTGTATCTCTTGCATAACACTTCTGAAGCTCCTCCTTCGAAAGTCCAATCCATTCTCCTTTTTGCAGGACTATTCCATATAGATTTTTTTCAGGTATCCACATTTCCTTACCATTAGATAATACTCTTTTTACTTTAACCGGCAAAAATTCACGAATAATTATGGTGCCTCTTCCAGAGAATGCATTCATTAATTTCGCAAGAAATAACTCCTTTGTACCTAGTTGATATCCAAAGGCGCCTTGTCGGCTAACATCCACTTCAAACCAACGCTGATCCTGATCTGTCAAAGTTATAATCTTGTCTCCCGGGATTTTCAGAATTTCAACCATCAATTCATCTAAACTTACTGACAAGACATTTTTAATATTCATATCTTTTTACCCCCAATACCAAAAACAAAAATTCTGATTTTTTATTCCTCTGAATTTCCTTACAATGTACTCCCTCAACGTATTTGTAGCCCCTTGTAGATTTTATTGTTTTTACCTGACCTTTCTCAAAAAAGTAGACGCAACCATACTAGCACTTTTTGTTTTTCTTCATGTTCTGCTGTTCTCATAAAACGCAGTCACTTCCGCTTATTTTAAAAAGTACCTTTGTAAATTAAAGAGAACAAGCGATGTTGCGCTTGTAACAAAAGTACCCCACAACATATCGCAAATAGCAAGTAAAACAGGCCAGTTTTTCAAAGTAGCCAGGTTTGTAAGATCGTAAGCTGCATAACAGGTCAAACCTAAAAATCCCCCATAAAACGCAGCGTGCCCCCAACTACCCAGGTTTATCGAAGGCTGAACAGCAAAAACGAGGATAGCAGCAGGATACAGCATATAAAATCCAATTATAGGAACCCAACGGACAGAATCCACTAACAAATCTCCAAGCTCTTTGGCATACCAATGTTTAGCTATGAGCCCAACCCACACAAAGTCAATAGCACAAAAAACAAGTAAACAAACAAAATATAACTTAAATATATTCATATCACCCCTTATGTTAGTGGGTTGTGTTGTTATTTTCTTAAATAAAGTTTTTTTAAAAACAGCCTAGCTGAAGACAGTAAATTCATAAACTAGTTTTTCGATAACGAGAAATTTCGTATAAAAAAATGGATCCTGCTGCAGCAATATTGAGAGAAGTAAACTCCCCAGGTAAAGAGATCCGCACAAACTGGTCTGCTATTTTCCGGTAAGTTACGCTCACTCCATTGGTCTCATTTCCTAAAATAAGAAATAGAAGATCTCCATCAAATTGGGCTTCTTCAATAGGAATAGCCCCCTTATCTCCAGAGACAATTGTCATTACCTTTTTTGTCTTCGTAATTTCTGACAATTTTTCTATAAACTTGCTCGCTCCCTCGACTCTATAAATAGGAATAGAAAAAAAAGTACCAACGCTAGCCCGGATACATTTTGGATCATACTCGTCTGCTGCATGCCCAGAAATCACTATCGAACTTGCTTTAAACGCGACACAAGAGCGGATCATCATTCCCAAATTTCCGGAGCTTTTGGGGGAGTCTAAAACCACTACAACATTAGATAACTCAGGCTCAAAAGAAGAAAAAGGATTTATTTGCATTTTTGCAATTGCAAGCATCTCTACCGGCCCTGTTTTATCCCCTATCTTCTCCATTAAAGGGGGAGAGACCTCATATGCTATCTCGTACTGTTTTTGTGCTATATGCTTTTTAGTCCAGCTTGATAAAGGCCTCTCTCCATTGTAGAAAAGTGACTTTATTTCCCATCCTTTGGCATAGGCTTGATCTATAGCTATTCTCCCTTCCAAAATAAATTCTTGATATCGATGTCGGCTATTCCTAGACTCTCGAAGGGTCATTACTCGCTGAATTTCATTTGTTTCTTTAGACAGTTTCACTATCTTCATCTTATTAACAAGGGGGAAACCTCGCTCCTTTAGTGTCTAAAAAATTATTGCAAGATCAGAAGAAAGCGCTTAAAGAAGAAGCCCCCTCTTCTCAATATACCTGTAGGCTATTTCCTTATGCTTCTCTCTTTCTGCTTTCCATGCTTCATAGATTTGAGCTTTACCTGCTTTTGGAAACTCTTCTAAAAACTGCTTTATAAAATTGATATAGGCCCATTCTTCTTTGGGAGTCTCTGGATCTTTTTTTCTTCTTTCGTATTCTTGTTTCCACATATGAGCAAACTCAAGATACGTGGGAGGATCCCCTTCATACCACCTCCCATTTAACCAATCTATTCCAAAAGCAGTAAAATGAAAATAGGGCCCGATAAGGTTTCTAAAAAACTCTCTGTTTTTTAGGTCGTTCTTGTAGGCCCCTTTTAACATTAAGCTCTCTTCTTGTATGGGGTATGTTTTTCCCGGTTTTGCACAAGACTCCTTGGGGATTTTAGGAAGCTTTATTTTCTCTTTTGTTTGTAAAAAGTGACAAATACGAAGAATCAACCCTTTTTTGTCCCCTTTATCTAGCAGGGATAACTTAAGAGAAAGGTCTCTTAACTCTTGAACATGGAAAAAGAGTAAGGATTTTTTTAAATCGGCTATTTCAGAGTTTTTCTTATGGCTCATAGAAAGAAGTATATCACACTGCATTAGAAAGAAACAGCTAAAGTCTATTTACTATTTTAATCTATATACATCAAGGTTACAAATTAAGGGCAAATTTGGGTTATTTTTTCTATATCCCAGTCCCACCAAGCAATTCCTTGAAGCCTTTCAATAGTTTTTTCTCATATTTTCTTGTGTATCGGTGCGATCTGACCTAAAAATGGGGCAAGGTCACTAAAAATCCACCCAAGATGGGCAGGTAATTCTGTCGATGACAACTTTCTATCGATTTCGAACAATCCTAAAGTCGGAACTTCCACACCTTGGGCACCACACATCAAAAACATTTCCTTCCCATTCAAAATCACATTTATTACAAATACATTTAAAAAACTTTTCGCCCACTTTAGCTAAAGTTATAATGTAGAATCCTCCTGAATCAGTATAAATAGAAGGAACAGCCAGTTTTTTCTCGTTGGGCATGTTAAGAAAAATTCCTTGAACTGTTTTTAAAACTAACCTTTCATCAAGATATAGCTTGCCCTCAACATAGCCGACGATCCACTCTGGGAATTGTCTAATTATTTTCTGGGATGCGTTTAAATGTGCTAGAACAATCTCTTCACTTTCTTTTTTGGAATTATAAGAAAAAAGATTTATATTAAGCCCTAATAGGAGTAAGAAAAACAGCCATGACTTTCTTTCAAACATACAAACACTCCTGTAAAGAAAAAATTGCACGCGGAATCTTATATTGTTTTTTACTTCTCATCAACTTTTTTTTAGGAGGCTGTTCTACCTATTCTGAAAAACTAGATTCTGTTGTTAAAAAAGAAGATCAAATATGGATGGAAAACTTTCTTCAGGACTTTTTTTTAGAAGGCTCTACCCTATATACGCTTTTTGGAACCAAACCTATCTCAGGAAAAATTATCAGCTATGGGACAGAAGAGGACTGTAAAAAATCTGTCTTTCTTTACTTAGAAAGAGAGGGCATAACAGGAGATCAAAGAGAGCAAACACTAAAGGAAGCTCTGGAAAGCTTTCAGAAGGATCCCTCTGCAAAAAATTGGGATAAGTGGACCTCTTTTATGAAGCAATTTCCCAATTCTCCCTTTTTATTTGCAAAGCATCCCACAAGATCAAAAAAACTGTGGTCAGCCCACATCGTAAATATTCAGGAAACTATTTGGACCCTTCAAAAATACTACGATATCTTCAAAAAAGAAGTAGGTTTTGATTTTGATCCAGCTCTAATCATAAAAGAGTTCTCTAACCTAGATTCCCCGTTCTGGAAAAAAGTCTTTTCTAGCTCTTTATTAAGTGGCCTTGTTTACGGATACGGGTATAAAAACTCGTACATTTTTGGATTATACATAGTAAGTTCTGAAAAAGAACAAAGAGAAAACCCTTTGTTTTATTCTTTAAAAAGATTTCCTTCCCCAAAAAAATCTTCCCATTCCATTAAAGGTTTACCCCTTCCAAAATTTCGATCCTTTACAACTCCTTTCAACGAAGATCCCATTTTAGAAAAATACAAACTAGAAAGAAAAAAGATACAAAGCAGGCTCACTAAAAACAACTTTTTTGAAGAGGTGCTCTATCAAATTCTAGGAGAACATCCAGAAAAATCAAGAAGAAATTCTACTTAATCTTCCCCGCACAAAAACGGTTAAGTTTGTTTGCTAAAAACCACCCGAAACGGACAGGTAACTACATGGTCATTTACCATGCCAACTGCTTGCATAAATGCATAAATTATGGTTGTCCCTACAAAAGACATGCCCCGCTTTTTTAAATCTTTGGAAAGAGTATCACTTACTTCAGAGCGGGGAGGAACCTCTTTTAGGGTCTTAAATTCGTTTATGATCGGCTTCTGATCTACAAAACCCCAAAGATAACTACTAAAAGAGCCAAACTCTTTTTGTATTTGTAAGACTACCTTAGCATTTTCTCTTACGCTAAATACCTTTCGGCGGTTTCTAATGATGGAGGGGTTTTTCAAAATCTCTTCTAATTCCATATCTAACATTGCAGCTACTACTTCTGGCTTAAATTGATGAAATAGTTCTTTATACCCTTCTCGTCTTTTTAATACTGTCTCCCAGCTTAGGCCCGCTTGGGCTCCTTCCAAAGAGAGCATCTCAAAAAGATGTCTATCGTCATAAATAGGAACCCCCCACTCTTCATCATGGTACTTTTCATAAAAGTCTTTCCCGGTGCCAAAGCATCTATCTCCCATACTTTACCTCATGTTCCAAAAGCCCTTTTTTTCGATCCGGGCCTGCCGCATAACCCCCTATTTTTCCGGAAGCATTAATCACGCGGTGACACGGAATTACAATAGCTATCTGATTTTTTCCATTGGCGCTTCCTACAGCGCGCACAGCCTTTTCGTTTTTTATGTTTTTAGCAATATCAGAATAAGACCTAGTCTCCCCAAAAGGAATTTTTTGGAGCTCGTCCCAAACTTTTCTTTGAAAAGGTGTTCCTCTTGTTTTTATAGGAGTCAGGAAAGTTTTCAGCTCTCCTAAAAAATACTGCTTTAGCTCCTTTTTTATGGACTCAAAAATCTCCGTTTTTCCAAGAATGATCTTCTGCTTATAATCCTTTTGAGGCTCTGTAACTTGCTGCTTTAAACAAGACACGTCTAGAAACTCTAACGAAAACAAAAACTGCTCATCAAAAAGAGCTACCATAGGCCCGATTGGGGTATCTATCCAATTTTCCTTCACTCATGGATCCTTAATTTATGTGTACTGATATTGAAAATATCATAGATGAATCTTAAAAATTTAGAATAAAAAAGTAAGAAAATCCAGTTAAAACTTTTATTTCTTTTTCCCTATTTTGTTATAAATGCAGCACAGAGTAAGATGGAAGTTGGAGGCAAAGGCATAACGGATAAACTTTAGAGATCTTAGCCCCTATATGTTAAGATGCTCTTCGTTCATCAGGGATACGTTTAATGACAAAGCTTGCCTTAGAAAAAAATGCTTCAGAGGCCTCTCATTCAAAAACAAAAAAAGCATTGCTCTGGATGAAGCTCTCTCATGAGCCTCTTGTCATTTTATATGCTCTTCTGCCTTTTATTCTGAGAAAGGATTTACAAGCTTCTATTTTACAGATCTCTATTTTATCGACGTTAAGACCTATTCTACCTGTTTTTTCTTTTTATTGGAGTGCAAATCTAAAGAAAAAAAACCTTTTAAAGAGCAACTTGATCAGCGCATGGATTTTTGCTAGGCTTCCTTTTCTTTTTGTTCCGTGGATCTTGAATTCTTGGTATTTGATTTTTTGCGCAGCATGCTATGAGTTTTTTAATAAGTCTGGAAACCCTGCTCTCATAGAGATATTGAAAAGGAATATTCCCCGTGAAAAGCAAGGAAATATCTACACTTTCTATTTTGTCTTAAGTTTTTTAGAAAGCATTTTACTAGGTTTTGCTATCATAAATATTCTTAGTTGGGATCCCTCTTTATGGGCTTTTTTATTTGGCTTGTCATCCTTTTTGGGATTGATGTGCCTTTTTTTTCAATTTTCGATCCCTATTTTAGATTTAGAGCAAGAATCGATACAAACTACTCCTATTCGTAGGTCCTTCAAAGACAGGGTGTTTACTCCTTGGAAAGAAAGTTTTTCTTTATTAAAGAGCCATCCAGAATTTGCAAAATTCCAATATGGATTTATGATAGGAGGTTTTAGCCTCATGTTGATCAGCCCTAGCTTATCAGTTTATTATGCAGATGTGTTGCATTTACCCCATGCTTCTGTGATCACAGGAAGGTCCATTTGCATGGGCATAGGTATTGTGCTTTCTTCTTGGATTTGGAAAAGACACCTACAAAAAGAAAAAGTACTTTTCTTAACACAGTTGATTTTAACAGGGTTTACTGTTTACTTACTTTTTATGGTCTTTACCAAATTTTACTTAAGTTGGTTTTATCTATCTTTTTTTCTTTATGGAGTTGCACAAGCCGGTTCTCACGTTTTATGGAACCTTTCCGGTATATTATTTTCTAAAGATCAAGATAGCGCTCCTTTTTCTAGAGCAAATATCTTAATGGTAGGAATACGAGGGGCTATAGCTCCTGCTTTGGGAGGTATGTTGTGTCATTTTTGGGGGCCTGAATTGGTAATAATATTAGGCGTTGTAATTTGCTTTCTTGGAATACCAACTGTATATGGGACAAGCAAAAGATATAAAGCAGCGAGTTTTCCCTGATTGTATTTTGCTTTTTGTATTGATTAAAACATCTAGCTCCCATACTTTGTCTCCTATTCTAAAAGCTCTTTTTTTGATCCGGACTTCCTGTTTAGACCCCTATTTTACCCGGTAAATTTTGGAAAACTTCCATAAGCGTAAAAATAATCTTTCTGTGCTTATCTGCCTGCAGAGCATCCCCTGTCTCAAAGAAATAACGCCCCCAAAGGTTATGAAACAAAAGAACTTCTTCAAAGAAAAAAGAACGCCTTCTAGGAAAAGCCCCTTTTAAAACTTGGATCTCTCTAAAAAACCGGGGAAAGTCTTCATATCTTTTCTCTTTTAAAGCAATTTCTGCCTCTATACAGGTTGGGAAAACCTCCCCTAAAAATTTTTTTTTAATCATAGAAAAAAGCTCTTGCGCCTCTTTTGTATATCCAAAAAACTGCAGCAGTTTGTAAAGGCTCCACTGCACATACAAGCTTTGAGGAAACTTTTCTGCCATAGCTTGCATCTCTTTTATAGAAGAAGGTCCCTGCAAAGGAGCCTCTTGCAAAAAATTTTGAATGTAAAGAATTTTTTCAGAAGGGATTTGAAAAATAGATTTAGGGCGGTGTGTAAAGTAAATACTTTGTTTAGCTCTGTTTTTCTGATTATTCCAAGTGCAGTCTAGTTCGATCTTCACCTTGTAAGCTCCTTTTCCAAGATTATGAAAAGAAGCAGTTTACACACGAAATAAAAAATTGCCAAGAAAACCCGCTTAATTATTTTTTTTAGAACTGTAAAACACTTAATTTAACTTGTTTTTAAGTTTATTATAATAATAAAATGTTTCTTTTTGTATTTAAATTGAAGTTCAAAAATGAATATATTAAATTATTTTAATCACATTCTTTATAAACCTGAAATAATCCACCGCAGGTTTGATTTTGATATAGATCAAAAAACGCTAAAAAGGATCGCTACAGCGGCCCTTCCTTTTTTAGGCATGTATAAACCGGCCGGATTTGTCCTTTCTGTATCCGCCTCTGTTACTAGATCTATTTCCTGTTTACAAAAGACTTTTCAAGAAGAGCAAAAACCCTTATGGCAAAAAAAGGAAACGGTAATAAAGACCGCCGTTTCTCTTATTGCTTTTTCAAGTCTTTTTTTTGCCTATAAACCTGCTTTATTTATTTCGTCTGCAAGTGATGCGGTAGAAAGTTCTCTACAAGCTTTAGAAAATCAGTCTGTAGAAGAAGCTCTACAAGCCCTCTCTTCTATTCTCTATCTTGGATTTATGGGGAGTGGGTATTTAGAGCTTATGGCTCTTTTTTACTTACTCCAAATAGTTACTTCTTTAATCCAAGCCTATAATGACAAAGAAGAGGGAAACCACATCGAGGCCTTCTCCAAGTTCTTACTTTCTTGCTTTAGAGTATCTTATTTAAAAAACTCCGTTCAACTAGTACAGAAAAAAAACCTTTTTCTAAGACAAAAAAGAGAAGCGGATCTTCTTTCTAAAATAGCAGAAGGCAAAAGAGCCTTTCATCTTATGTTTCATCCCTTATCTTCTTTACAAGAAAGGATAGAGGCTGAAGATCTCTCTTTTTATGATCTACCAAACGGAGAAGCCCATTTAGGTTCTCACTTTCATGAATTAGGAAAAACTCTAGTAAAGGGAGAAAACCTCTCTTTTCGCATTGTAAAAAGAGAGGGAAAGGAAGTAATAGAGCTAAGCTTTCAAGTAAACCATGCTTTTCGAGAAGAGCTAGAACAAAACATCAAGAACCTGCAGAAAATCTCAAAAAAAAATCTACAACAGATTCTCACTATTGCAGGTTCTAATGCTTCTGATATTTCTATTAATACGAATGGCTCTTTTGATTTTATAAAAGAAAATCTTTCGTCTTTATACCTTTCTTACTACCCGGCCTATGAAATAGTTGCCAAAGGTCTTGGTACTATTTGTGTAGGGTCTGACCCTTCTACCGTAAATTTATATGATAAAGTGACAGTACAAATGAATAGCCAAGAGAGCCTTTACTCTCTACATGAACTACTTTCTTTGGTAGGGCTAAATAACGCACTTCGTCTATCTACCCTGGAAGATATAGAAAGGCTAAAAATGGGACATCTATTTCGTACCTTTTTCCCAAGAGAGGCTCTCTCTTTAGAAAGAAGCCTTTCCTTTTTTACCCTTCCTTTACAGGATTTACAACAAAAAATGTTCTCCTTGGCCCCTGATGCAGAAGAGGTTTTTGCTACCTACTACGAAGGGGTAAAGCCCTACAGTATAATGGGGGGCAAGATTCGGTATAAAATAGAAGGCCTTTCAAAGGCAGTTTATGAAGAAGGTGCCAGAGCCCTTACTGCCGCTATAACAGGAGGAACTTCTGAAAAAAACCTTTTTGAAAGGGTTGCATCCATTTTAAAAATAGGCATGATTGCTCCTGAAACACGGCATATGAGTAGAATAGACAGCGGAGGGCTTTCTAGTGAAAACTACATAACTGGAGGGGCCGACAGCGTATTTACACAGCTTATTACAGAAAACATCTGTAAAGAAGGCGAAAACTTAGAAGAGCTTTGGTATAATTCTGCCGTTCGCCTTGTTATTTCATTAGATGTATTAGAGCTGGGCTCTTACCAATATCACGGAGACAACTTTGGTTCTAGATCTGTAGAAGATAACTTTTTTTGGTGGTGGTGGCTTTTAGAGAGCTACCAAGAAAGGGATAATATCTTAGAGTTTATCCGAAAAGAACAAAACCAATTTAATTACTCTAATGAAGTTATGCTAAAAGATCGGATAGACCCCTCTTTTTTTACAGGGATCATCGTTCCTAATGCACAAATAAAATCAAAGCTAATCTCTTACTTAAAAAAAGAGGGACTTCTTGAAAACGGTCTTATCCTAAATATTCCCGTGGATAGATTCATAAGGGTAGGGACCCAGTTTTCTGAAGAGCTTTTTTCTTAAAAAACTTTAGGTCCCTTAACAAAGACTCTATTTTTTGATATAAGCCTTCACAATTTTCTGTGCTTCTTTCGGTTTGTCCTGAAAATCTGTAGGGATTTTTTCTATTTTTTCCACTACATCCATACCCGATATAACTTTACCAAAAATGGTATGCTTCATGTTAAGCCACGGAGTTTTTACCGTAGTGATAAAAAACTGACTCCCATTTGTATTAGGTCCCGCATTGGCCATTGCTACAAGGCCCGGTTCGTTAAAAATGAAGTCAGCTCTCACTTCATCAGAAAAAGGCTTACCCCATGTAGAGCTACCTCCCATTCCCGTTCCTGTAGGATCTCCGGTTTGAATCATAAAACCTTTAATTACCCGATGAAAAGGAACTTTATCGTAGTAGTGAGCTTCTGCTAATTTTTGGAAGTTTTCACATGCCTTAGGGGCTATCTCGGGAAAAAGCTCAATTTCAATCGTTCCTTGTGTGGTTTCCAAACACACAATAGTTTTTTTTTCTTTCATATAAGACTCCTTGGTAAAAGCTGTGGAAAAAACAAGAGCGATAACTCCTAAAAAAATAGAAAACCACTTCATAAATCTCCTTTTGGTTTTTGGATAAGTTCAAAAAAAAGAAAGGCCTCTTTTACAGAAGAAAAAGAAAAAAAAGGCTTTTTCTTTTCTTCTATTTCTTCTTCTTTTTTAGAAGGATTTTTTTGTGTTTCTTTTGTATTCATCCTATAACTCCTCTTTGGGCTGCATAGAAAAAGCCTTTCTCATCTCTGTATCGGCCTGCAGGTTTTGCCACTTTTGGTAGTCTAAAACACTAAAATTCCCCTGTTTCAAAGCTCGAGAAATAGCAAAAGGGATTTCTGCCTCTGCTTTTTTCAAAGCAGCTTTATTTTCCTGCTCCAAAGCAACCGCTAGCGCCCTTTTTTCTTCTGCTTTTGCTCTGGCTACACGCATATCAGACTCGGCTTGATCTGCTCTGAGCCTTGCTCCAATGTT
Organism: uncultured bacterium; assembly: GCA_964351495.1. Classification (GTDB taxonomy): domain Bacteria; phylum Chlamydiota; class Chlamydiia; order Chlamydiales; family SM23-39; genus CAYGOC01. The sequence continues at coordinate 104,421 of CAYGOC010000002.1, read as the reverse complement.
ATCTCCAATAGAAATATCCGCTATATCGATCGACAAAATCTCAAAAGCCGTTTGAGCATCCAATCCTTTTTCTAAAACTAACTGAGAAATATTTTGAGGAGAAGCTAGCACTTGTTGATGAGTTTCCGTTGATCCAATAGAGTTTACAATTCCTTCTCCTACTCTGGCTATAATGGTCTCTTCTGTAGCTCCCCCTACCAACTGCCTAATATTCGTTCTAACGGTAACTCTTGCTTTAGCTTTTAATTCTACTCCGTCTTTGGCAACCGCAGAAATCATCGTTCCATCAGAGGGACAATCAATTACCTTGGGATATACAGAAGTTTTTACCGCTTCAAAAATATCTCGTCCCGCAAGGTCAATCGCTGTGGCCTGCCTCCAGTCCAAAGAGATTTGTGCTTTATCGGCCGCTATCATTGCCTTTACCACTTCATTGACATGCCCTCCTGCCAAGTAGTGAGTTTCCAGATCATTCGCATTGATTTGCCTAAGACCCGCTTTTCTAGCGCTGATTAAAGCAGCTACAATCAATCTAGGAGGAATCTTACGAAGACTCATCCCTATAATATTAAAAATAGAAACAGGAGCTCCGGAAACCAAAGCCTGAAACCATAAAGCTATAGATCTCGTTGCCAAAGAGCAAAAAATAAGAAAACAAAAAATGAATAGCCCTGCAAAAATGTAAAAAATCATACCTTCTCCTCTACCTTGATTTTATCTAGACTCTCTTCAATTATCCGTACCGTTTTCCCTCTTGGAATAAATACATCGGAAGAGACCGAATATACGGTATTGTCCACTTTTACCTTACCCATAGGGCGAAGATCAGAAATGGCTACCCCCTCTTTTCCTATTAGGAAAAAGGAGGTTATTTCTTGTTTTTCTGCATCTTTTAGAAAAATTTTCTTTCTTAAAATCTTGGCAGCTAGATAGACCACTCCAAAAAGGGCTAAAAAGGTACTAGCGAGTAAGAAAAAAAAGGGAACGGTAAAAAGGTAGGTTTGATAAAAATAGAAAAAAGCCCCTAGTAAAAAAAGCCCTCCCATAGTCCCTAAAAAAACACTGGGAAAGAAAAACTCGGCAAAAACAAATACAAGTCCTATAAAACCAAGAAGCGCACCTACCAGAGTCATACGCCCCCAGATTCTACCTAAAGCTCTCCTTTTCTAGAAACTCTAAAATAAGAGCTTGTACTGTTTGTAGGTTTTCTTCTGTATGCGCCCTAGATAGAAATTGCACTTCAAAATAAGAGGGATGTAAAAACACACCTCTATCAAATAAAAAGTGAAAAAATCTTTGAAAGAAGAGGATGTCCTGTTTTTTTGCATCTTCAAAATTGTGCACTGACTGTATTCCTCCAAATAAAGAAAACATAGAGCTTAGCCGAACGAGGCAATGTTCTTTGTTTTCTAAAAATTTTTGTATAGGAGATAAAAAACGCTCTGTTTTTTCTTCTAAACATTGATAAAACTCTGGATTTTCCAGTTCTGATAAAACTGCGATTCCAAGCCGAATCGATAAAGGATGCGCTGCGAAAGTTCCTGCATGAAAAACGGGCCCCAAAGGAGCTAGCATCTGTAAAATCTCTTTTCTTCCTCCTAAAGCGGCACAAGGAGCCCCTCCTCCTATTATTTTCCCAAGACAGGTAAGATCGGGTTTTATTTTGTAATATCCTTGCGCGCCCTCAAGCCCTAATCTATATCCTGTTACAATCTCATCAAAAATTAGAAGAACTCCCTTAGCTTTACAAAGTTCTTGCAACAAAGTTAAAAACTCCCAGGTTGCAGGGATAAGTCCCACATTGGTCAAAACAGGCTCTACAATCACGGCTGCTATTTCTGATTCTTGTAAAAAGGTTTGTAAAAGGGTTTCTGTATTGTTGAAAGGGAGAACTACAGTATTTTCTAAAACCTCTTCTAAAATGCCTAAGGAAGAAGCTTCTTTTGCAGCCTCTGATCCTGCTTCTACCAAAAAACTATCAGAATGACCGTGATAGCCCCCGGAAAATTTTACGATCTTTTTTTTCCCGGTAAACGCTCTAGCCAAACGAATCGCCGTCATACAACTTTCGGTTCCCGATGGGAAAAACCGCACTTTTTCTATAGAAGGGATGTGGGAAATAATTAAAGAAGCGAGCTTCTCCTCTTCTTCTATCATGGTTCCATAACTAAACCCATCTTCCATACACTTTTGGAGTACTTCGGTAAAAACAGAAGGAGCGTGTCCTAAAATAACGGCCCCATTTCCCATGCAAAAATCTACATAGCTCTTGTCTTCTAGATCAAATAAAAGATCTCCCTTCCCTCTTTTGGTAATAATAGGCATCCTTTCTACTTTACGAAAGGATCTCAAAGGAGAAGAAACTCCCCCTGGAATTACTTTACACGCTTTTTCGAATGCACTTAAAGTTGCAGAACCCATAGAAAAACTCCCTTTTTAAAAAAAAATCAGGTAAAACTAAAAAATCGGTTTTAAGGACCTCATGAAGAACTCAGTTTTGTATATCCTTATTTTTTTCACACCCTTTTTTTTACAGGGGGATATTCCTCCCTATAAACCCATTTTTTTGGGATTTAAAGAGAAAGCTATCTTAAAACAAATTGAAAAGAGCTCTGACCTAGTAAAGCTAAAAAAGAAAGCCCCAGCCTCTATTAATGCCCTCCGATATCGGATTGAATCGGATATTCCAAACATGTTAAAAATCTTGCATGCTAACTCTTATTACGATGCTTATATTACCTCGGATATCGAAGAAGATAGAGGCACTCTTTTGGTTTATATCTTCATCCATCCAGGCCCCAAATATGTCCTAAGCTCTTACGAGATCTTTTCCCAGGATTGCAAAGATCCTTTGCATCTGCAAACAGAAAAACTTTCTCTTTCTAAAATGGGGATTTCTTTAGGAAATCCTGTATATGCAGAAACTCTTTTGAACTCTAGACCTACTCTTTTAAAAGAGCTTGCTTATAGAGGATATCCTCTAGCTTCTATCCAAAAAGAATCTTTCATAGCAGATGTTGCTAAAAAAACCTTGAAGGTAGATATCTGCCTTGAAAAAGGCCCTTTTTGCCAGTTCGGCCCCACTATTATAGAAGGCTTAAAAAAAGTAGACCTTACCTTTGTATTGGATAAAGTTTTATGGAAAGAGGGAGAGACCTATTCGGAAAGGCTTGTAGAAAAAACGCAAAGCAACTTGATCGCTACAGACCTTTTTAGCTCTGTTTTAATCTCCCATCCAGAAAAACCGGATAAACAAGGAAATCTCCCTGTAAAAATACGCTTCACCGAATTAAAACCGAGAAGTTTCTCTTTTGGGGTAAGCTACGCAACTACAAACGGCCCCGGTGTAAACGTAGGATGGTCTCACCGTAATTTTTTAGGCAAAGGCCAACAAATCAACCTAGAAGGATTCTATGCTAAAGTCTACTCTCAAGGAAGCCTTTCTTATAGAGTCCCCGATTTTATTAGAGTGAATCAAGATCTATTTTCTCTAGCAGAGCTAGGAAGAGAGCATATTACTGTCTATACTTCTTTAAACTACAAACTGCTTACAGAAGTACAAAGAAAATGGGAAGGGCGTCACTTTATTAGCTTCGGGATAAAAGGAGAATATTTAGTTATAAAAGAGAGCCTCCAAAATGAAAAGGCCTCTCTTTTAGGCCTTCCTTTTTTTTGGCGTTATTCTAGAGTAAAAAATGTGCTAAACCCGGCCGAAGGCTTTATAGCAAGCTATAAATCTACTTATTATCACAGGCTATTTGATAGAAAAGCTAACTTTTATAAAGAAACCTTGTGGCTTTCCGGGTATATTCCCCTACAAAAAGGACAAAAATTAAGTTTGGCTCTCAGAGTTCAGATGGGTTCTATTTATGGTTCCTCTTTAAAAAACATTCCCTTGCCTAAACGGATTTTTGCAGGATCCGATAACGACTTACGGGGGTTTAAATTTAAAACAGTAAGCCCTTTAAACCAAGATGGAAACCCTATAGGAGGGAAGTCTTACCTTTTAAGTTCCGCAGAACTTCGATTTCGAATAGTAGAATCGTTTGGGTGTGTAGGTTTTTGTGATTTAGGAACCGTTACAAAAACTCCCTATCCAAACCCTTTTTCTTTGTGGTATAAATCGGCTGGAGTGGGAATCCGTTATTTTACCTTTTTTGGTCCTTTAAGAATGGACATAGGGTTCCCTTTAAATCCGCGGCATATAAACGGAAAATTATTTGATCCGCATTTCCGAGTATATGTAAGTATAGGACAGACTTTTTAAATGGAAAAGAAAATGAAAAAAGGGCTTATCTTCTATAAGATCTTTATCTACAGCGCTATCTCTTTTGTAGTATTAACCTCCGGTATAACTCTATTTTTTCAAACAAAATGGGGAAGAGACCTTTTTTTACGCTCTTTTAACGAAGCGTTAGAAAAAAATCACTGGAAGGTCTCCTTTAAAGATATGGGAGGTCTTCTCCCTTTTGTGTGGAATGTAACCGATCTAGAACTTACCTATAAAAACGAGCCTTTATTTACCGCAAAAACGGTCTATTTTCGACCTTATCTTTTAAGACTTTTACGAAAAGAGCTCTCTTTTCATGATCTTTGGGTTCATAAAGGTCATCTTTTTACGGAAAATTTCCCTTCCCAAAAGAAAGAAGCTTCCTCTTCTGAAAGTCAGAGCCTTCCTATAAGGCTCGGCTTTAAATCTTTTAAGGTAAAAGAACTTACCCTATCTTCTGTTAAAGAGGTTTCTTGGAATATTTCCGGTAGCCTTGAAATGAGAAAGTTTTTGGAAAGAATCCATGCCGAAGTGCAATTTTCAAGGAACGGATTTCCTAAAAGTGAAGTAAAGGCTTCTCTATATTCTGAAAAAATAAAAGGGGTCTTTGTAAAAGCCTCTATTAAGGTAGATCAGATTGAGGCTTTTTCTCCTATATTTTCCTTTCCATTTCCTATGAAAAGCAGTTCTAATCTAGAGCTAAAGGGGTCTTGGAAAGACTTTGTAGCCCTTTTTTCTTTCTCTAAAGAAAGAAGGGCTTTACAAGGAAAGCTTTGGGGGGAAGTCTCTAGCCTGGAAATACCTTCCTCTTTTCGATTAGGATCTTACTTAGTAGCTCCTTGGAACGGAAATCTTTCCTTTACCTTATACGATGATCTTTCCTCAGAAATACAGGACTTTTCTCTTATAAACCCTTCTTTAAGTGCAAAAGGAGAAGCAAAATTAGGGAAGGGAGGCTTTTTCAAAGAAGCAACGCTTTCTTTGAAAAGTGAAGAGCTATCTACTTTTAACCCCTTCTTGTTTACGGTAAAAGGAAAAGTTGCTTTAGAAGCACACATCCAAAAAGAGCCCCTAAATTACCATTCTACCCTTTCTATAAAAGCAGATCAGCTTCAACTGGGAAGCTATCCCTTTTCTAAAATACAACTAGAGGGAGATGCTTTTTTTTCTACAACAAGTCTTTCTTCCAATCTAAAAGGAAAGACAGAACTTTTTAACAATGAATGGGCCTCTTCTTGCGACATACTCTATCCTTTTTCTGACTCTTTACAAATAGAAAACCTCTTTGTTACAACCCCTTTTTTACAGCTACAAGGAAACCTTACTTTGCAAGACAAACTCGTTTTAGGAAAGACCCATTTTCTGATTCAAGATCTTGCAAAAATGGAGCCTTTTTTCCCTAAGTATCCCTTATTTGGTAGTGCTGAAGGAGACCTTACTTTTTTTGAAGAAAGAAAAAAGCAACAACTTCTTATAGAAGCAGATGGGTTTGATCTTTTTTTCAACCCCCTACATGTGATACAGGCAAAAGTAGAAGCAAGAATTGCCGATGTAACAACGGCTCCTTATGTACAAGGGTACGCAGATTTTTCCAAAGTACACGTTTCGGGAGTAGAGTTAGAGTCTCTCTCTTTTTCTACGAGCACCCAAGGAGAAAAGTGGCCCTTTTTTCTAGAAGGACGAGGAAATGAAGAGACCTCTTTTCGGGCAGAAGGGTTTTGGCTTCAAAAACCTTCTCTTTTTACAGTAGATCTACAAAGACTCTCCGGCCGTATTTTCGAAAAAACTTTGCACCTGCAAAAACCGGCTACTTTCCTTGTAGAGCCTAATCTTATTTCTCTGACCCCTGTACAAATCGATCTGGCAGGTTCCTCTTTTTTTTGTGAAACTACGCTTACTCCTAAAGAGGGTTTTATTCAGGCAAAGATGAATCGATTTCCGATGAATTTTCTTTCTTTTAATCCTTTTGATATTACGGTAGGAGGCAATCTCTCTTTAGACTTTTCTTTTTCTCATAAAAAAAAGCAAAGGGAAGCCTCTTTAAAAGGGACCATAGAAGAAGCTTCTATTTTAGACTTAGGAGAAAAAGATCCTTTGCGTATAGAAGGCTCTTTTGCTTCTAACTTAGAAGGAGAAGCCTTTTCTTTTGCGGGGGAAATTGTGACGCAAGAAACAGGGAAAACGTCTCTTTCTATAAACGCTCCTTTGATATTAGAGTTTTTTCCCTTTTCTTATAAAATTCCGGAACATGGGCGTTTGTTTGGAGAATTTCTCTATAAAGGAAATGTGGAAGAGATCTTTGATTATATCAACTTTGGCCCTCATAGGATCAAAGGGGAAGCAAACTGTTTAGTAAAGGTAGATGGGACCAAAAAAAATCCTCATTTCGAAGGATTTTTAACTGTAGAAAAGGGTTTTTATGAAAACTATTATACAGGCGCCTTTCTAAAAAACATCGAAGCCTTTTTTGAAGCGGAAAAAGGGAGCCTTTACTTAAAAAAAGCCAAAGGAGAAGACCTTTTTGGAGGAAGCTTTTCTGCTAAAGGAAAGATAAACTTGGATCCCTATCAAAAACTCCCCTATTGGTTTGAGGCAAGTTTTTCTGATTTAGAGATGATCCATATCGATTTGGTAACCGCGAAAGCAAAAGGGATTGTTCAGATAAAAGGAAATAAAGAAAAAGGAATTGCATCTGGAAATGTTGAGATCACCAAAGCAGACTTTACCATCCCGGAAAAATTACCTACTTTTATCCCCTCTTTACCTATTACCTATATCAATGCACCTGATAAGCAAAAAAAACAAACAGTATTTTATGAAACCAAACCTGCCTATCCTCTTTACATAAATCTCCAAGTACAAGCTCCCGGAACGATCTTTTTAGAAGGAAGAGGCCTTACTTCTGAATGGAGTGGGAAACTTTCTTTGGGAGGCACCTATAATAACATCCAAACAAAAGGAACGGTCAAAATTGTAAAGGGAGATTTTCTTTTTGCAGGGAAACGGTTTGATTTAAACCAAGGTCTTCTTACCTTTACAGGAAAGTCTTCTGATCTTCCTTACATAGACCTTTCCGCTTCTTTGCAAGAAAGCGGCATTACCGTGATAGCCTCTCTTCGAGGAAAGATCAACGCTCCCCATCTTACCTTTCGCTCTTTACCCCCTCTTCCGGTTAGCTCCATCTTATCTTACCTGATCTTTGGGCAAGACATCTCTGAAATATCTCCTTTACAAGTAGCTCAAATAGCTGCTACTGCGGCTAGTTTATCAGGTCAGGGACCCGACATTTTCTCTCTTACCAAGAAAAAATTAGGAATAGACCGTTTAGCGGTGATTTCTACTTCTTCTACAGAGGGAGAAGAGGTTCCGGCCTTGCAAGTAGGAAAATATTTATCTAAAGGAATTTTATTTTCGGTAAGTCAGGGAGCTGCCCCTTCTACTTCTAATGTAAGTGTAGAAGTAGATCTTACCCATGGATTTATCTTTCAAGCAGAAGCGCTTATCCAGCAAGAGCAAGGAAAATTTAGTCTTAAATGGAATAAAAACTATTAAATATTAAAAAAAACATTCCCTAGTATTTTATTTATCCTCTCTTTTAAAATGGATCCGTTTGCAACTTTTAAAGGAGCATTTTTATGGATTCTGTAAATGGATCTTTTTCCCGTCTTTTCGGAAATCACCTCCCTACCATACAAAATCACCATCAGGGAAAAATAGATACCCTTTTAAAAGAGGTACAAAAGACACAAGAAGAGATGGCTAATCTTCAAAACCTTTTAAGAACTTCCCCCATACTTCAAGAGTATGTAGCTTTAGAAGACGCAGAATTTTCAGAGCTTAGAGCTAAATATGAAGCAGTACAACAAAATTTACAAAAAAGAGGTTTAGAGCTTGATCTTACTCCTTTGGATTTAGAAAAAGGGAAGAAATACTCCAAACAGGAGATAGAAGAAAGGGTAGAAAAGCTACAAGGAAACCTCAAGGTTTTTATGGAAATCCTGCAGTCAAAAAATCAAGTGGAGATTAATAAGATAAGCGGTCTACATGAGCTTTCTAACCTCATATTTAGCCTCTTTTCTAAACTAGTGCAGGCTTACGTTGACTATATAAAAGGAATTCAAAGAAGGTAAACTAATGAATCTTCAATCCGCTGAAACCCTCGCTAGAATTGTCAATGAGAATGAACGTCTTTCTTCATTACAAACTACTCTTTTTGAAGATTCTCTTGATAAATCCCGCTCTGAAAAAGCACAGCTAGAATCAGAAAGACTACAGCTACAAAGGGAGCTTTCTTCTTTATACCAAAAAAGGAATACCCTTTCTTCTTTTGGAAGAACTTTTTCTACCATAACTAGTGTAACAAATGGCGTAGCTGCTGCGTATCTTACAACTGCTACAGGAAGTCTTTTTCCTGCCTTTGTACTCACGGCAACTTTAGTAAATGAGGCTTTAAAGCGCTATAATGGCTGGGAGAGGCTCTACGCACAGTTTACTTCAAGCAAGCCTTTGCAAGAAAAACTCGCCTTTGTTACAGAATCTGCTTTATCTGTAGGAAGTGCCTATTTTTCTGTTTCTTCTTGTTTGCAAGCGGGTAATTTGGTTGGTAGTGCTATGCAAACGATGCAGTCTGCCATGTTATTAGGACAGGGTTTTTTTACTGCTTTGAAAGGAGAAACCCAGTATCAAACTAAAAAAAGAGAAGCTTTTTCAACTAAACATACAGCGAAAATAGAAACTATAACAGGAAAGGCAAGCAGAGCTGCATCGAATCTTAAAAAGACCACCGATTGCGAAAGAGGTATTTTCGAGATCCTATCTAGAATTTCTAGTAGCTGTTTAGATCTGCAGCTTCCTCTTTACGCAGCCACCCCTGTTTAAAAAAAATTAATAAGGAGAACACAATGGGAAACACTTTTTTAGCAGTAAATAGAATGGCTAAAATGGAGCATGAAAGGTTTGCACAAAGCTTACTTCAAAGACAAGAAGAGAAAAAATCGAACCGAGCAAAAATAGAAACATCCTATACAGGCTTGGCCTCTTCTATACGAAACGAAGGGTTTTTCTCTGTAGCTACCTCCGTAGCATCTATAGTTGCTGCAACTTTTTTTTTGTATAATAAAATGCCTCTTTCTCAAATAGAAATACCTTTTCAAATGGCTAGTAAGTTTGAATCCGTTCCTACAAAGTTATGGCTCCAACCTCAGCAGCAAATCCTGCAAAAAACGCTTTCTTTAAATCAAACTGACAAACAAGACTTGAGCTCTTTAGAACAAAGAACAAACGATCTTTTCTATCAACTTTTACAAAAGTTCACACAAATAGCGACCCCTCCCAGAGGATAAGATTTCCGGTTTATTTTGACTCGTACAAAAGAGGCTTTTTATAGCCTCTTTTGTTTTGACCTCAATTGTTTTTTTGCTACAATCCCCAAAAAAGAGGGGTTATGATCATAGCGGTAAGGGATCAATTTTTTGCTTTTTTAGAGGCGGTAGGCAGATATATCGTCTTAATTGGAGAAGTGGCCTGGGCTGCTTGCAGAAAACCCCCTTCTTGGTCCCTTTTACGAGAACAGTGCTTCAATATCGGTGTTTTGTCAACTACCGTAGTAGCTATTACAGGCTTTACAACAGGCTTTGTTTTAGCTGCTCAGTCTATTTATCAGCTGAGTGAAAAAGGCCTTGCAGGAGTTACCGGTATTTTAGTGGGAAAGGCGATGATCACAGAGCTAGGCCCTATCCTTACCGCCTTTATGGTCACAGGAAGAGTTGGCTCTGCTATGTGTGCAGAACTGGGTTCTATGAAGGTAACAGAACAGATCGATGCCTTGAAGTCGATGGCTATAAATCCAAATAGCTACTTGGTGGCTCCCAGATTTATGGCAGGGATTATCATGGTTCCCCTTTTGACCATTTTTTGCATTATTATGGGTATTTTTGGAGGATATTTAATCTCAGTTCATTTTTTTGGGATGAGCTCCGCTACCTATTTTGATCCTATGCCTTTACATATTACCCTTTTTGATGTTTTTACGGGGGTAGTAAAGTCCTTTGTTTTTGGTACAATCTTGGTGACTATATGCTGCTATAAGGGGATGCATACAAGTGGGGGAGCAGCGGGTGTTGGAAAAGCTACTACGCAAAGTGTGGTAACAAGCTATGTCCTTATTTTGATTTGGGACTTTCTATTGACTATGGCTTTAAACTCTATCCATACAGAGCTTACCCTGGACAGGTTATGATCCTTATTAAAGACTTGTGGAAAAAATATGGAAAGACCCCTGTTCTTCAAGGACTCAATTTAGAGGTAAAAGAGGGAGAGATTCTCACTATTTTGGGAAGATCGGGTGTGGGGAAAAGCGTCCTTTTACGACAAATTTTAGGAATTGAAAAACCCGATAAGGGTTTTGTGGAAGTGAAAGGAGTCAATATCTCTGCTCTTAAAAAAAGAGAGCTTAGCCACGCTGTAAAAGAGATGGGCATGCTTTTTCAGGGAGCTGCCCTTTTTGATTCTATGAACATTAAGGAAAATACCGCTTTTTACTTAAGGCAGCATGGAGATCCTAAAACAGGAGAGCCCATATCAGAAGAAGAAGTAGATCATAGAGTAACAGAGGCTCTTCGTTTAGTAGGCCTTGAAAACGAGCAAGGAAAAATGCCTTCTGATCTTTCAGGGGGAATGAAAAAAAGAGCAGGCCTTGCCCGGCTCATTGTATATCGTCCCAAAATTCTTCTATATGATGAGCCTACAACGGGACTTGATCCTATTACAGCGCAGCAGATTAACGAGCTGATCGTAAAAACGCAGCAAGAACTCGAAGGAACAAGCATTGTGGTCACGCATGACATTCATTCTGCTTTGTATATATCAGACAGGCTGGCTCTTCATGAAGAGGGAAAAATTACGTGTGTTTCTGACCCGGAAAGTTTTTTAAATATCGATAATCCCATCATCGCTTTCTTGAAAAAAACGCTAAATGACCATCCTAGAGCTAGATCCAAGGAATAAATAGTGCTTTCCCTGAAAACGCCTTTTTTTGTTATGGTAAAGAAAAATAGGGAGAGTGTGTTAAGCGATGCCAGATAGGATTAAAAACATCTTAATAGGGATTTTCGTCCTTTCTGCAATTGTAGTTACTGTCTCTATGATCTTGTTTTTAGATCCTAAAATAGGAGATGGGCAAGAAACTTTGATAGTCCGCTTTTCTAACGTAGGCGGTATTTCGGAAGGGACCCGGGTTATCTTTGCCGGAAAACCGGTAGGAGAAGTCTCTTCTATTTCTCCAGTGAAAGATCCTAGAAAAGCAAAAGCGGACGCGCAAGGAAATCTCTATTTTTATCAAGTTACCCTAAAACTCGACTCTTCTGTACAGGTATATAATACTGACGAGATCACCGTACAGACAACCGGTCTTATGGGAGAAAAAATGGTTGCTATCACTCCCAAAAAACCTCCTGAAGGAACCTCTCCTGTATTAGTGAAAAAGGGAGAAATTCTCTATGCAGACTCTACCGATGCCATTCAGCTAGCTATGCAGAGGATCTCTAAACTAGGCAACAACATCAACAAGTTGGTGAAAAACGTAGATACCTGGTTTGGGCAAAACAGCCAGGAACTTTCTAATGCGGTAGCGGCTTTTTCTAAAACATTTCAAGAATCGGGGAAATTTTTAGGAGATCTCAACGAACAAAAGGTAGTAGCCCTAGTGAAACAGACACTTGAAACCCTAAACTCTGATTTAGAGCTGGTCTACCAAGCCTTAGATCAACTAGATCAACAGGACGCCTGGGTTAAAATAGGAGAAGCCTTAACCGGGTTTAACGAGGTTTTAGCTTCTTTTAACCTAGATGGAAAAAAGATCTTACAAAACGTCAATGTGATTACCCAGAATATAGCTGACGGGACAGGCACCTTGGGTAAGCTTATCCAAAGTGATGACCTCTATTTGAGGGTAAGCTCTCTTATGAGCAAAGCCAATACGCTTATGAATGACTTAAATCACTACGGTCTTTTATTTCAGTATGATAAAGGCTGGCAAAGAACCAGAACAAAAAGAGCCAATCTCCTAGAGGCTTTGGATACTCCAAAAGAATTTCGCAGCTATTTTGAAACAGAAATGGATACGATTAACACTTCTCTTTCCAGGCTAAACGTCTTAATGCAAAAAGCAGAAGATCCGAAAGAGAGGAAGATGGTTATGTCTAGTGAACCTTTTAAAAAGGACTTTGCTACCCTTTTAAGACAGGTACAAGGGCTTTTTAACACGTTAAAACTGTATAACGAAGAGATGGAAGACCAAGACGCTTGCGGGTGTGATTAGTATAAGCCTTTTGCTTATACCATATGGGGGATCTCTTCCTCTTGGATCCCAACTCTTTCATCTGTAGATTCCCTAGAAGAAGTAGAAGATCCCGTGCCGGGAGTACTTCCTATAACTGTAGGAGAAGGAACCCCTTCTTCTAAGTCATCTTTCTCTTCTTTAGGGTTATGAACCCGAGGACTCGTATATTCCTCTTCTAAATCTAGACTTTGTAGTTCAGATCGGCTTAAATTACTCAAAGCCCTTACCGAAAGAGCAGACCTTGCAGCTTTTAAAAACAAGGCAGTAGCAATGATCCCCGCGTTAGCTAATACAAAAGGCTCAGAGGAAGCCTCTTCTCCTGCAATTTGGTACACGGAGCTATAAATATTACAAATAAAAGAAGCCGCATCTAATAGAGAACCGGCTACGCGAAGCCTGACCTTTTGCTGTAAAACAGCTACAAGTCCTTTTTGTAAACTCTCTACTTCAGAATCAGGAGAGTTTCTTAAAGAAGCGCATAGTCTTGCTACCGAACCTGAAAAAATAGCGTTATAAGAGACCGTTTTCTTATCTTTGTCTTGTGCTATTAGTTCCAGGGCTTCTCTAGGAGACTTTTTTTGTAGTACTTCAAAAAGAGCTATATGCTCTTTTAGGTCATTTAATCCTAAAAAAGTATTTAACATAGACGCTATAAAGAATATTGCAGCTTTTTCTCCTTCAATGCCACCTCCGGCTTCTGCAAAAGCAGGAAAAACCTGTGCTAAAAGGGCAGAAAAAAGGGCCGCTCCAAGAGAAGATCTTAGAAGCTTCAACATTCCTTGGGTAGCTAAGGCTTTGTCTCTTTGCTTGATCCCAGCCTGTAAATCTTTTAATCCTGGAAGAATGGCAAGAGTTGCTTTATCTACCAGGACAATAGCAGAGGTTAGTTTATGACAAGCATCCTTGGTCCCGTAGGCAAGGGATGTGCAGGCCTCTTTAGATCCTTCGGCACATAAACTGCTATACCTTCTACATCCCGTAAAAGCCCCTTTAACGCAGCTTGCCGTTCCTGAAACGCAGGTAGCGATTCCTTTTGCACAAGCAGCAAAACAGTTTTTGGTTTTTTGAACGGTAGAAACAAGGCAAGAGGAACTTGCAGTAAGACAACTACTTACCGACCCTGTACAGGAAGAAACGCAAGAAGAGACCTTATTACAATAAGATTCTCTAGGCCCTGCCATCGTATTATTAGTAGATCCAGTCATAAATAAACCTATCATTTTAATTTTATTAATATTTTTAGCTCTCGATAATTATATCATAAATTTTATTGTAAGTAAATGAAATTAATTGATTTCTTAATAATAAAACTAAAAATATGTAAAAATAAAATATATAGGTTTTTAAAATAGAAAGACTTGTGAAAAATTATTGTGTAGAATTTTCTTTAAATCTTAGAGAGTAAGCTGGTTGCGACGATTTGCTTCTTTTTTTGCTGCAACCTATCTACCTTCTTTTGAATTTTGGCGGCTTTTACCCTTTTTTCTTCAGCGATTTTCCAGTGCCTTTTTGCTGTAGCAAGCTCCCCTTGGCGGAATTGGAGCCTTTGAGCCTGGTTTTCATGACGCAAAGCTTGAGACTCAAGGCCTCTTTTTTTATCCATTAAGCTCTCAATCTGGCGATCGATCTGCTCTATCTTTTTCTCATTGGAACTAGAAGAAAAGGCCAGGCTACCCTTGCCTAAGAAAAAAAAGGTTAACACTAAAAAAAAGCTAAAAGTGACCCAAAAAATAGACCCTATTCTCATAAAAGCCCCGTTTGGCCCGATTTTGAACCATTTTTGGGTAGAAGAAAAGCTTTTCTTTTTACTCTAAGTGCTTTTCCATATCTTTAAAAGAACCCTTCTGGGAAAATACTCTTTTAAACCTTACAAAAAGTAGTTATGTCCTTTAATAATTTTAATTTACACCCTAAGATTCTAAAAGCCCTTACCGAAAAAGGGTATGAATCCCCCACAGAAATCCAAGCCAAGGCGATCCCGAAGGTTTTACAAGGATTTGATATTCGAGGCTCTGCCCAAACAGGCACAGGAAAAACAGGGGCTTTCCTCCTCCCTTGCATTGATATGTTAGCAAAAAACCCAAAAAAAGGAAAAGGGCCTAGAGTTTTAGTTTTAGCGCCTACCAGAGAGCTCGCTATACAAGTAGCAGATCAGGCAAATCTTTATAGCAAACACTTGCCCCACATAAAAACCGTCGCTATTTTTGGAGGAATCCCCTACGCCAAGCAGGGAAAAAAACTAAGTGCTCCTTATGATATCTTGATTGCAACTCCGGGAAGACTTTTAGATTTTATCCGACAAAGAAGGATTTTTTTATCTAGAGTAGAGATTTTTATCTTAGATGAAGCGGATAGAATGTTAGATATGGGCTTCATAGACCCGGTCAGAACTATTGTAAAACACATGCCTTCTGAGAGACAGACCCTTTTATTTTCTGCTACTTTAGAATCTCCTCAAATCAGAAAGCTCTCCGAAGAGCTTCTAAAAAAACCTATGGATATCGCTTCTAAAAGAAGGGAAGAAAATGCGGTTTTAATAAAACAAGAAGCCTGCCTCGTAGATGGAATAGGACAAAAAAAGGCACTTCTAACCCACCTTTTGCAAAAAGAAAATTGGGAAAGCTCTATTATTTTTACCTCTACTAAAAGACTCGCAGAAGAGCTTGCTTTGTTTTTACAAGAAAAGAGTTTTCTTGCAGCCTTTTTGCATGGGGACATGAACCAAAGTCAAAGAAATCGAACTGTACAAAAATTCAAAGAGAAAAAAGCAAAAATTTTAGTAGCTACCGATGTTGCAGCTAGAGGAATTGATATAAAGGCCATTAGCCACGTACTCAACTTTGACCTTCCTAAAATGATTGAAGACTACACTCATAGAATTGGGCGAACAGCTCGAGCCGGTGCTAGTGGAGAGGCTCTCTCTTTTGTTTCTAGAAAAGACCTCTTTCTTTTAAGAAAGATTGAAAAAGCCCTTAACCAACCGATCTCCTTCAAAGAAGTAGAGGGATTTTGTAAGAAAGAAGAATTCAAGCCATCACCTAAAAAAGCCTTTCATAAAAGAAGAAAACCCTTCGAAAGAAGAAAAGGGAAAGGTAATTTCTCCAAAAAAGCTTTTGTGTAACCACAATTCTAGGCTCTTTAATTCTACCAAGAAAACTAAAGAGCCTATTTTTTTAAGAGTTATCCGGAACGATCTTTTTCAAAGAACTAATCAAAATAATCACGAAAATCAAAAGAACAGAAAAAAAGAGGGGTAAAACAACCGCCTTTTTAAAAGGAAGAAAAGCTAAAAGCATCGTAACAAAAACAGCCGTTCCCACATTTAAAAAATTTAAAATAGCAGAAGCAATTGACTTATTCTTGGTACAAGCTAAAGCAAAAGAAGAAGCATTACTAAAAATCAGAGGAGTTCCTAAATAAATCACCGGCATCGGGAAAAAAAGGCTCCAAAAGTTTACATATCCTGCCAAAAAGCAAAATAGCTGAATAAACACTCCTAAAAAAACAAAAATCACTCCTAAAGACATCGTTTGAAAAGGAGTCGCTGCAGAAGCTAAAATACGCGCCATAACAGAGCCTAAAACAAACCCTACGCTGGGAATCATACTTAAAAATCCATATTCTTCTGAGTCTAGTCCTAAATGATTTAACGCTAGAAAAGGAGCAAACTGGGCAAAAAGATAGATGATAGTAGTAACGCAGCCCCAAGTAAGCCCTGATAAGACCAAAATTTTATTGCGAAACTCTGCGGAGTAGGTAGAAATAATATTTTTTAACTTTAACGCATTTTTATCTCTTTCTCCTCCCGTTTCCGGCAAAAGCCTAGAAAGAAATAGCAAGAAAACTCCATAGACACTTAAAAAAATAAAACAGCTTTGCCAATGAAACCACTTCACTAAAAGTCCCCCTAAAGCAACTGACAAACCGGGAGCCACAGCAAAAGAGAGTCCTGTATAAGAGGCATACTTGGTAGCCTCTTTCCTAGAAAAAGAGTCTCCTATCAAAGTAAAACTCATCTTAAGGCCTACTCCTGATCCTAATGCAGTAAAAAAAACAAACCATAAAAAAGGAAAATACCAACAAAAATAGCCCATTAACGAAGCTCCAAAAGAGCTCACTATTTGCAGAGAAATCCCTATAGCTAGCGTATTTTTTCTTCCTATTCGGTTAGCAATAGGTCCCCAAGGTAGTTGCCCTAAAGCATACCCCAACAAAAAAATACTTACAGGAAGCTGTGCTTCTGTTACGGAAATTCCGTAATAAGAAGCAAGACCCGGTAGCCCCGGAGAAAATAAAACAGCTCCTACAGAGGCAAAAGAAACCAAAAAAAGCAAAATAAATAACTGTGGTTTTTTTGCTGCCACGAAAAAAAATTCCTCTTTAGTTTTTCTATAGACAAAACTACCCTCATTCTAATAGAAAAAACAGATAAAAATGAAGGAGCTTTTCTTTTTTTTCTTTTTCTATAAATGGAAAAAACCTTGCAAGAATTTCAAATAATTTTTATTCAGATAAGAATAAGTGTAAGAAAGAAACTTTCTTAACATGTTATCGAATAGACAAAAGGAAGAAAGATATGATCAAAAAAAGAAAAACCTCAAGAAGAAAAGCTCCTAAAAGAGCTGCGAAAAAAGCGACAAGAAGAAAAGCTCCTAAAAGAGCTGCAAAAAAAACAACAAGAAGAAAGGCTTCAAAAAAGACAGTCCGTAAAAAAACAGCTAAGAAAAGAAAAACTTCCGGAAAAAGAAAAGCTTCTGGGCTAACAAAACTTACCTATTCTGTTTCTTCTGACCTGGCTGAAGTCGTAGGTTCCGGACAGAAAACAAGACCCCAAATTGTAAAGCACCTATGGGCCTATATCAAAAAACATGGATGTCAACATAAGACAAACAGAAGAATGATCGTTCCTGACAGTAAGCTGTCAAAAGTTTTAGGGAAAAACCCTATAGACATGTTAAAGCTTGCAGGTTGCATCAGCAAGCATATCAAGTAGTTTTATTTATTGAGGGAAAAGGAATTTTCCCTCACTTTTTCCTTTTCTCCTCAAAAAAGAAGTTTTCAACAAAGATAAACTAGGCTATCTCCTAGATTAAAGAGTAAATCTATGGCAGAATCTGACATCCCCCGCATATCCTCTACAGAGCCCATTTGGAAGCAAGAATTAAAAGCCCAGCAAGCCTTTGAAAAGGGGTTAATCCAGCAAGCGGAAGAAGCTCAAGAAGACTTTCAACAGTGGGCAGAACAAGGATTCAATGGAGTTCCCACTAGACGCTTTCGCAATCTAAAAGAGCAAAAAGAGACTCATGCTAAAGTAAAGGCTGTTGAAAAAAAGGGGGAAGCAGACGACCAAGATAAGATCGAAAAAAAAGAAAAAGTAGAGGAAACCGCTCTCAGCTTTCAAAGAAAAAACCCGGAGCTCAGAGCCCGTACTTTACAGCTTCTTTTGCAGGAAATTTCTGCAAAAGATACGGCCGAGACTCTTCTGGCAAAAGTGCTTCGTTTTTATCCTGATCCTTTTTTAGCAGATGAAGCCCTTCTTTTTTTATACGAAGTAACAAGAGGCCTCTTACAGGAAAAAGTTTCTCAAAGTAGTAGCCTCTTACAAAAAAACTATGAAAGAGAAATAAAAGCAGGAAGAAACATCTCCTCTCATGCTAGAGAGTTTTCAACGCAAGGACTAGGAGATCCCAACGCCTTAAGAAACCTATACCGAGATGTTACCGGAAACCCTAGAGATGCCTACACATTATTTGACGAGCTCTTTTCTCAATTTTCCTTTGCGAAAATGAAGCCGGTTGCCCAATTTCTACTCCACTCTTTAGGGGCCGATCTAAAAGCAAAAGGGCCTTCCATAGCAAAGGTGGAGCTTGCCAAAATCGTAGAAGATATCAGAATAATACAAGCTATTTTAGGGGTATTTTTATTTTTTCAATCCAGATCTTCCTTAATGGGACGCCTTTTTAAACAATACCAATTAGCAGTTCCCTTTAAACTCCATTTTGAAAGCCTTTCTAGAGAGTTTTTAAAGCTTTTGCAAGAAAGGTATCTATCTGCTGATAGAATATTTCAGATGGGAAGAAATTTAGGGCTTTTAGAAGATGAAATAGCTCAAATTATCGTTTATACTCAAGTAAGGGATGCTATAAGACAAGTAGCTCCTAGACTCTATAAATCAAACCAGCACAAAGAAGATCTTCTAGAGGCTTTAATAGAAGCCCTGGAAGAGCTCGAAGAAGAAGGGGACGAAGAAGAGGAAGAAGAATCATGAAAGAGCTTTTTGAAGAGTTAATAGAAGGGCTGGGGCAG
Source organism: uncultured bacterium (assembly GCA_964351495.1). Classification (GTDB taxonomy): domain Bacteria; phylum Chlamydiota; class Chlamydiia; order Chlamydiales; family SM23-39; genus CAYGOC01. Next base: position 85,507 of record CAYGOC010000002.1, on the reverse strand, counting down.
GCTATTGGTGTTTCCTTAAAAGCTATTCAAGGGAAAAGCTGCACTCTACTTATTGAAGAAAAAATTAAAGTGCACATAGAAAAAAGAGACCGAAAAGAAGGGTACCTTCTAGGCTCCATGCTAGGCTCTTTGCCTCCCGGAAGATATCGAGAAGAGGTTTTGAAAAACAGCCTGAAAGAAAACCATATTTCTTCGAAAATAGGGTCCCTCGCGTATAACGCTCATAACGACCAGCTTGTTTTATTCTATTTTATAGAAGAGGACAGGATCTATCCTGATGAACTTTCACAAATACTCACTTCTTTCACCAAAAGGGCTCTTTCTTGGAAAGAGTCTTTAGAAAAAAATGAAACAGGCCCTGCCCTTCTATAGTAAAACATGGATTACACAAAAATCTTATCAGAGAAAAAAAGCGCTTCTTCCTGGAACAGGGTCCCCCCTAAGCCGTATCATGGAGTATGCACGCCTCTTTTCTCTTTGAAAAGCTCCCATAGCGAAGGTATTGGTGATTTTTATGATCTTTTCTCATTTTTAGACTGGTTGCAAAAGGCAGGAATGAACCTGGTGCAACTTCTTCCTGTCAACGATACCGGATTTCATAGCAGTCCTTATAGCGCAGAAAGTGCTTTTGCTTTAGACCCTGTTTATTTGCGGATAAATGCCCTTTTCGGCATACAGGAAAATCCTAAATGGAAAAAAAAGGGAGAAGCTCTTAGAAAGTCCCTACAAAAAACAAACTCTTTTTTTACTGTAAAAAAGAAAAAACTTCTGTTTTTATATGAGTACTTCCTTTTTTTTTATTCCACTTTATCGCAGAAAAAAAGTTACCAAGATTTTGTTGCCAAAAATTCTTGGCTTACAGAATACAGCTTATATAAAGCCTTAAAAGAAAAGTTTCAAAACAAACCCTGGAATCTTTGGCCTGAAAAATATAAGAACCCCCGGGAAAAGGATCTTTTTTCGTGGAGTAACAGCCTAGAGGAAAAACTGCAGTTTTATACTTTCTTGCAATATCTCTCCTTTTCCCAGTTTTCGAAAGTACAAAAACAAGCAGAAGAGAAAAACATCCTATTAATAGGAGACATCCCTATTTTAGTAAGCTATGATTCTTCTGATGTTTGGTTTTATCGAGAGGTTTTTTCTTTAGAAAACCTGGCAGGAGCTCCCCCTGATATGTATAACCCTGAAGGACAAAACTGGGGTTTCCCTACTTTTAATTGGGATTTTTTAGAAAAAACGGACTATTTTTGGTGGAAAAAAAGAATTGAAATAGCCTCTCAATTTTACGATCTGTATAGAATAGATCACCTGGTTGGTTTTTTTAGAATTTGGAGTATAAAACCCTCTCAAAAAGCGAGAGAGGGTAGATTTATTTCTGAAAACCGTCTTCTATGGCCCTTCTTAGGAAAAAAAAGACTCGAAATGCTCCTTTCTAATTCTTCTATGCTTCCTATAGCAGAAGATTTAGGGGTTATTCCTTATGAGGTCAGACCTATTTTAAAAGAGCTAGGAATTTGCAAAACAATCGTGCAAAGGTGGGCTAAAACAGAAGAGGAAACCTTTTTACATCCTAAAGACTATCCCTTTTTAAGCTTGAGTACGTTATCTACGCACGACTCAGAAACTCTAGAAGAGTGGTGGGAAATATACCCACTTGAAGCACAAAGTTTGAGCGCCACCTTGCAAATTCCTTATAGAAAAAAGCTTTCTTCTTCTATGCGCACTTCTTTGTTACAAATCATGCATAAATCCCCTTCTTTATTTCATGTAAATCTTCTATCTGAATATTTAGCTTTGTTTTATAAAGAAGAGGGAAAAAAAAGGATCAATATCCCGGGCACTCTTTCTAAAAAAAACTGGTCTTATCGAATGAAGCCTTCTTTAGAGAGTCTTAAGAAAAACACAAAACTAATAAAGCAGCTCAGATCCTTTACCAAAGGAGAGAAGTAGATGGTCTTCTTATTTACCCTATTTTTTTCTTTTTGTTTTGCCAATCCTTTAGATTTTCCAAGCTCTGCCCAAATTAGAACGAGTTTTTCTAGAATAGAGCCTACCTCTTTAAGCCAAAATTTAGCTTTTTACGAACTGTATCCGGAAACAAAAGAAGGAAAGCTTGCCTTAAAAAGGGCTCAAAATCTTTTAGGGAACAAAGAAGACCCCCTTTGCCTTTTACCTATTTCTTCTAAGATATTAGATGCTTTAGTATTTTCTTCTCAAAAACCTGCTCCGCTTTCTAAAAAACAGTTAGAGCTTGCAAAACATTTGAGCGTATCTTTAGAAAATCGTTCTTTGAAAGGCTCTAAGGCAACTTCAGAACAAGAACTTCTTTCTTTGGAAGAGGACGAAATTGATATAGCAAGATCTGTCCTTTTACTTACCCATCCTCACGATCTTTCTTTGATAGAAACCTACGAGGCTTACCTGGACTTTATGGCTCTTCAAATTAAAGCCTCCCTACCTAAAGAGGCCTCTAATGAAGAGAAAATAGCTGCTATAAATAAACTGCTCTTTTTTGATCTTCATTTTTCCTTTCCTGCCAATTCCTCTTGGACAGAGGATATTGGACACTATACCTATCTTTCTTCTGTAATGGATAAAAGGGAGGGGGTCTGTCTTGGAGTTTCTATTTTATACCTTTCTTTAGCACAAAGATTAAATCTTCCCTTAACGATTATAACGCCCCCAGGTCACATCTTTGTAAGCTATCAAAAAGAGGGAAAAGAAAGAAATATAGAAACCACATCAAGAGGGATTCATATCCCCTCCAAACACTACTTAAAGATAGAGACTCCCTCCTTGCAAAAAAGGAGTAAAAAAGAGGTAATGGGACTTGCCCTTATGAACGAAGCCTCTACAAAGCTCGAAAAAAAAGACTATAAAACAGCGGCTTTTCTTTATGAAAAGGCATTAACCTATATCCCCCATGATCCCTTAATTGAAAAGTTTTTAAGCTATACCTACCTTCTTTTACGGGAAAAAGAAAAAGCCTATCCTCTCTTACAAAAAGAAAAAAAAACTCCCCTTTCTCTTTATTCTGATCATATTACAGAAGACTTTTTGGCAAACAGAGTAGATGAAAAAGGGATTGAAGCAATTTTTACAAAAACCGATGAGACAAAAGAGTCTATAGAATATAAAAAAAACCTCCTCCTAGAAACAACCCAAAAATATCCCCTTTTCAGAGAGGGCCTTTTTCAACTAGCTTCTACCTACATGCAGCTTCACAAAGAAAAAAAAGCTTTAACCGTCTTAGAAAGATTATTTCGTATCGATACAAAAAACCCTCTTGTAAACTATTACTTAAGCTCTTTATACCTTGAAAGAGGAAGCTACCTTCTTGCTTGGAAACACTTTTTTCTCTTACAAAAGCTCGTAGAAGATAAAAGCTACTACCCAAAAGCCTTAAGAGACTTACAAAAAAGACTCTCTGAGGTAAGCTTTGAACCTTCTCCTTCTTTTTTTAAATGAACTTCAGAAATAGGTCCAATGGAAGCCTGTTGGTTTTTTTCTTGTCCTATTTTAGCGATTTTTATTAAGTAAGAAGAAAAGGGACCTTTCATGAAAAAATCTGCCTTCACACTGTTCTTTGTAGCCTGCTTTTCTCTTCTTTTTGCCTATAAAAGCTATACTCCTACCAACACATTAGATACCCATATGACTCCAGGAGAAGAAAGAAATACAGGAGTCCATAAGCTTACCCCAGAAGAAAAAAAGGCGCTTCAAAAATGGATTAATAAACACCATGTAAAAAGGCCGGGCACAAATGCCAATGAATACCCTCTTATCTCTGAAGTGATTAATGGTGGGGCTTACTTAAAGCTTTCTGATAACTCTTTATGGGAAGTGCTCCCTTCTGACTGGCCTATATCACAAAGCTGGATTACCCCGGTTGAAATTATCCCTGAAAAAGTACCTGATTCTGAAGACTTATATACGTTAACCAATTCTTTGACAGGCTCTAAAGTACGCGCTAAAAAAATTTCTTCTATGCCTAAACCGGAAGAAAAACCCAAAGTCCCTGCCCAACCCCAAAGAAAAGAATTAGAAGAGAACTCTTCCTCAAAATGAGTCTTTACAAAGAGATCCTTGTCTAATTGAGCTGAAGTTGCTATACTGGCTCTTGATCCATTTAGGGAAGGAGCTAAAATGCCAAAGCAATGTGCTGTTACAAAGAAAAGGGTATCGACAGGAAGGACCTACTCTATCCGCGGAATTGCGAAGAAGAAAAAAGGGATTGGCCTTAAGATTACCGGGATTACTAAAAGAAAATTCAGCCCCAATTTATTCAAGAAACGATTTTTCTTTGCAGAAGAAGATCGATTCGTTACTTTGCGTCTCTCCGCGCACGGCATGCGTATCTTAGAAAAGATAGGCCTTGCCAGAGTAATTGCAAAAATGCGAAAAGAGGGAAAAAGAGTATAATCTTTTCTTTGAAAAAGATTTTTACAGGAGGTTTCTTTCATCCGGAAAAAGCTTTTTCCCCTTTTGTCCCTGGTTTTCTTTTTTTATCTTTGGGTTTTCTACTATGCCTATACCCCCAGGCTACCTGAAGCAGGCTCCCCTGTATTTTTGTACTCAAATCAGTGTAGGCAAGATTTAAAAGTAACAGTTTTAAAAGCGCTTCAAAACGCAAAAAAGTCAATCTACTTGGTGATGTTTGGACTTACCGACACCACTGTTTTACAAACTCTCTACCAAAAATCTTTAGCAGAAGTTCCTACAGAAGTCTTTTACGATCCAACTGCCTCTTTATTTTTAAGCGCTAAAATACAAAAGCTAGAAGCCAAACCGGTGGAATGCAGTGGTCTTTTACACCAAAAACTACTTGTTTTGGATGATTCTTTAGTCTTTTTAGGTTCCGCCAATCTCACAAGAAGCTCTTTAAACATGCATGATAACCTCATGATCGGACTCTATAGCCCTCAAGTAGCTTCTTTTTTAAAAGAGAAAACGCCTCATTCCCAAGGCCACTTAAAAACGATGGTTGCAGGACAAGATGTGGAGATATGGCTTCTTCCTGATCCTAGAGGTCACGCCCTTCAAAGCATCCGTTATTTATTAAGAAAAGCCACAAAAAGCATCCGTGTAGCTATGTTTACCCTTACCCACCCACTACTTTTAGAAGAGCTTATGTTAGCTCATAAAAGAGGTATTTCGGTAACGGTTGTAGTAGATCACCAGTCAGGAACGGGCGCTAGTAGTAAAGCGGTAGAGTTCTTACAAAAAAAAGGGGTTCCCATCTACTTTAGTTCAGGGACCAACCTTTTACACCATAAATTTTTATATGTAGATGATAAGGATTTGCTGTTGGGCTCTGCTAACTGGACAAAAGCTGCCTTTTATAAAAACAGGGACCTTTTTGCTATTTTGTACAACTTAAATCCTTCTCAAAAACAGTTTATGGAAAAGCTCTGGAACAAAATTGTATATGAGTCAAAACTAAGAAAGTAAATCTTCTTGCTTTTCAACCTATTTTCTACTATCCAGATGGTATGGCTGAGATAGGTTATTTGACTTTTACCCTTTTTTTACTGATGGATTCTTTTGGGAATATTCCCCTTTTCCTCTCTTTTTTAAAAGGGACTCCTCCAAAAAGACAAAAATGGGTGATCTTTAGAGAAATGGTAATTGCTCTTATTATCATCTTTACCTTTAACTTTTTAGGAGAAGGGCTTCTCTTTTTTTTACAAATAAACACCTCTACCGTCCAAATAGCAGGGGGGATAATTCTTTTTATCCTCTCTTTAAGGATGATCTTTCCCGCTCCTAAAGAATCGGGGCTGGAAAATTCTTTAGAAGAGCCTTTTATTGTTCCTCTAGCAGTTCCCTTGATAGCAGGGCCTGCTGTTTTGGCTGCGGTAATCTTATACTCCCATCAAACTTCTATAAAAATCATAGCCCTTTCTATTTTTCTCTCTTGGGGGTTTTCTTTAATTGTTCTTTTGCTTTCTCCTTTAATACAAAAATTTTTAGGAAACAAAGGAGTTATAGCCTTAGAAAGATTGATGGGTCTTGTTTTGATCTTAATCGCAGTTCAAATGTTTTTGAGCGGGTTTTCTGCCTGCTTACACGCTTCTCCCTAAATCTTTTTACTACAAAACCCTTCCCTGCTATAGTATTCTCCTGTAGAAAAGGTTTTTATGGAAAGAAATAGCCCTTGCTGGTGTGGAAGCGGAAAAAAGTGGAAAAAATGCCACTATCCGGAAAAACAGATGCCCGATCTTACCTCTTTGTATAAAAAAAAGTATGGAATCCTTTTAAAAACCAAGGAGGAAATACAAAAGATTCGGGCTGCCTGTAACACAGCCTCTTCTATTTTACAAAAGCTGTGTAAAGAAGCAAAAGAAGGGGTAATCACCCGCTACTTAGATGAGCTCTCCATGAAACTGCATAAAGAGAAAAATGCTACCCCTGCCGCTTTAGGGTATGGATCTCCTCCTTTTCCTTTTGGGATTTGCACCTCTTTAAATGAGGTAATCTGTCATGGATTTCCCGATGAAGTTCCTTTAAAAAAAGGGGATATAATAAATATTGACGTAGCCTCTATTTTGGATGGTTTCTATGGAGACTGCTCTGCTATGGTTGTGATAGGAGATACAACAGAGGAAAGAAAAAACGTGGTAGAAACTGCTTATGAGGCTCTTATGGCAGCTATTTCTATTTGTAAACCTGGCACCTTTATGGAAGAGATAGGAAAAACCATTGAAGAGATCGCCAAGATGAGAGGCTGCTCTGTGGTAGATCAATTTGTAGGACATGGCGTGGGAAAAGAGTTTCATGAACCACCTCAGGTGTACCACCATAGGGCTTCTAATAAAATTCCTATGGCAGCTGGTATGACTTTTACGATTGAACCTATGATCAATGCAGGAAAAAAAGAGGCTGTCATCGATACCAAAAATAAATGGATCGCCAAAACCATCGATAACAAACCAAGCGCTCAGTGGGAACATACCATTTTAATTACAGAAGATGGGGCTGAAATTCTAACGAAGATTCTTCCTTAAAGAAAAGAACCCTGCATATATTTTTTTGAGAATTCTTTAGAAGAAACAAATCCCTGTAAAAGAGCAATCTCTGTTTCATACTGCTCTTGAAGGGCTAGTATGGCTTCTAGCTCTTCTGAGTATTTTTGTTCTTGTTTGATTAATTCTTCTTCTTCCTCTTTTCTTTTTTGGAAAAACAGCCTTCCCTCTAAAGAAAAAATCTCTTTTTTTGCCTCTAAAAGCTCTTTTCTCTTTTCTTGAAACTGCTTTTTTAGCTGTTCATAAGAGGCGTATGTTCTGCGAAGATTTTCTAACTCTTTTTGCTGCGTTTGTAAAAGGGACTTTAGCTCCTCTTTTTGGGAAAAAAATTCTTGGTGCCTCTGTTTTTCTGAGAAAAGCTCCCTTTGTAGAGATTCGATTTTTTTGTGTAACTCTTCTTTTTCTTTTGTAAGTTCTTCTGTTTTTTCTTCTATCACTGCATTTGCTAGGGAATTTTCTTTTTTTCTTCTCTCGTTTCCTATCTCTAAAAGAAGCTCTTTATTTTCTTGAGATAAAAAGGCTACGTTTTTCTCTACTGTATTTGTAAGCTCTTGTAAAGAGGCCAATTCCTCTTTTTTTTGACAAAGTAGCTCTTTTAAATTTCTCTCTTTTTCTAAAAATAGAAGCTCTTGTTTTGTCCAGCTTTTTTCCCTTTCTAAAAAGGCTTCTTCTTTTTCTTGTAGAAGAAGAAAGCTTTCTTCTTTTTTCCTTTGCAATGAGGAAATCTCTTTTCTAATTTCTCCTATAGATAACTTAGTGATCCAGGAGCTCACTAAAAAAGAGCTCTGAAGTCCAAACTCCCAAATGTGGCTTTGGCATAAAAAACTATGCCGAAAGAAAAAAAGAGCGATCAGAGATGAAAAAAGAATTTTTTCTCCCTTTTCCGGAAATTGTACTAAAACCACAGGAGAGAGAAAAAACAAAATCCATAGATCTATCGAAATAGATTGAGAAATTTTCACTACGGCTAAGTTTAGTCCCAAAAAAAGAGGGCCTAAAATAGCTAAGAAAAAGAAAAAGGCTCCCGCTTCTTTTTTTTTCTGTAAAGGTTTTAATAAGCTAAGCATGACCTTGAAACTGCTCTACCAAATTAGCTATAATCAAAAGTCCTTTTTCAAACCGGTCCATGTCGAAGTTTTCATTCGGGGCATGAATGTTGTCGCTATCTAAAGAGACCCCCATAAAAGCGACATCTGCCTTTGTCGCTTTCACCACTTCTGCAATGACCGGTATAGACCCTCCAGAGCCTATAAAACGGACTTTCTTTTGGAATACCTGTTCGTAAGAACTTTGTAAAGCTTTTATCAAAAAAGAGGACAAATTGCTCTTAACTGCAGAGCCTCCTCCTTGGTAAGTAGTTTTCATGTTTACGTGCGGAGGGAGATTTTTTTTGAAAAAATCTACAATCGCTGTAAATACTTGTTTAGGATTTTGGTTATAGACCAATCTAGAGGAGATTTTAGCCACACTTTTAGCAGGAATTACCGTTTTAAACCCCTCTCCTGCATAACCCCCTGAGATTCCATTAATCTCAAAGCTAGGGTTTAGCCAAATAGACTCTACTAGACCTTTCCCATCTAAAGGGGTAATTTGTAAATTTTTTAGCTCTTTTTGAATGCTTAAAGCAAGGTCAATCTCTTTTTTTTCTTTAGGAGAAAACGGTTTTATTCCCTTGAAAAATCCCGGTATCTGAATCTTTCCTTTTTTGTTAAAAGCTTTGCTTAATATCTCCGCTAAAGCGCGGTTGGGATTATACACCATTCCTCCGTAGTGGCCTGAATGTAGATCTCTTTTAGAAGAGGTAAGCTCTATTTCTAACGTAGTAATACCTCTTGTTGACACGGTAATAGCTGGTTTATCCATTGAGGGAATATCTACATCGGGTACTAAAATAAAGTCACACGCAATCTTTTTCGCGATTTTAGAAAGAGAAGAGCTAAGCCCCACGCTTGCAGACTCTTCTTCTCCCTCTAGTAAAAGCTTTATATTGAGGGGATAGCTTTTTTTTATATCTTTGTACGCTCTGAGTCCGTTTAAAGTGTAAAAAAGCTGTCCTTTATTATCGGCAGCACCTCTTGCAAACACCTTTTCTCCCACAAAAGTGGGGTTAAAGGGAGGAGTTTTCCATTCCCGAAGAGGATCTACCGGCTGTACGTCATAGTGACCATATATCAAAAGAGTAGGAGCTCCCGGCAAAAAAGGCTTTGAAGAGGCAAATACTAGGGGATACTTTTTCGTAGGAATGATTTCCGAAGAAAAATCCATCTTCTGTAGATAAGAAGATAGCCAAGAAGCACACTCTTGCATATCTTTTTTATACTTAGAATCGGTGCTAATCGAAGGAAAAGAGAGAAATTTTGTGTAGTCTTCTACTATCTTTTTTTTCTCTTTTTGAAACCACTTTCCAAGATCGTTTTTTAAAGTCATCTAAAATTCGCAAAAATCTTCCGGCTTTTTAAACGTAGACTGGGCGCTTTCCAAAAGATAGGAAGCTAGTCCCTCATCACCTTCATAAGAAAGTTCTACTTGCATCTCCCCTTTTTCGGAAGGATTGGAACAAGTTATAAGCACATAACAGGCGTGCTCTTTTTCTAAGGCCCTTTGAATCGCTTTTCGATCAAAAGGTTTATCCTGCTTATTGAGAAGAGAAAGCTTGGTCATATAAGGCTATACCGCTTTAAGAACTATAGTTAGAGTTCATCTCACAAACAGGAATATTCTGTAAATAATTTTGGATAAAAAACACCCTTTTTCTCTTGTGAAAAAAGGGTAAAAAAAAGAAAATACTTTCCCCTCTTATTTTTCCTAATTTTAGGGTAAAGGTCTTGGAAAGAAAGATCTTATTGCCTAAGATGGGTTTCAAAGTAGGGGCTGTATGCGCATTTTTTTCTTTTCTTTCTTTTTGTCCTGTTTTTTTTTAGAAGCCTCAGAAAAAATAGAGCTTTTTTCTGACTGGGGAGCAAAAGAACTGGCTCTACAAGAAGACTCTAAGGATCTTTTTTCTTCTATTTATCAGGAATCAAAAAAAAGACATTTAGATCTTGTTTTCAAAAGCTTAAAAGAAGAAAAAGAGTTTGTTAAAAAACCTTCCCTTTTAAAAACTGTAAAAGAGTGGTTTTTTGAAAAAGAAAAAGAGAGGCTTCCTAAAGAAGTAGCCGGAAGGATCTTTTTCAACATAGAAAATGCCTATCAGCACATTGATTTTTCCCTCTATCCTAAAAAAAAACTGGTTTTGTTTCTTTGGGAGCCCCCTACTGTGATCCCTTTTAGTTACGAAAAATCGTTTTTGGAAAACTTTGGAAGAGTGTACACATGGGATGACTCTTTAGTAGATAACAAGAAGTTTTTTAAATTTCACTACCCTGAGTTAAAAGAGGTTTTTGAAAACATTCCCTCTTTTAAAGATAGGAAGTTATGTACCTTTATTTCAGCAAGACTTGAGAGTAATTATCCCAAAGAACTTTATACAGAAAGAGAAAGAGCCATCCAATTTTTTGAAAGACATCCAGAAGACTTCGATTTTTATGGACGGCATTGGGAAAAGAGAAAGTATCAAACGTATAAAGGGGCCCCTCAAGATAAAATGGCCGTTTTAAAAAACTACCGCTTTTGTATCTGCTATGAAAACACGAAAGAGGTAGAAGGGTATGTAACGGAAAAAATTTTTGACTGCTTTGCTACTTTATGTGTTCCTGTTTACTATGGGGCTCCTAATGTAGAAAAATATATCCCTAAAAAATGTTTTATTGATAGAAGAGACTTCTCCTCTTATGAAGAACTCTATCACTTTTTAAAATCTATGTCCGAAGAAGAGTATCTCTCCTATCAAAAAGAGATTAAAAAATTTTTACAGAGTAAAGAGGCGAAAAAATTCTCTGTGGAAAATTTTTCTGAAACCTTTTCCACCGCTGTAGAATATCTTTTAGAAAACTAGAGTCCCTTTTTAATGCTTTTATCGCTAAAATAGGGGAAAAATAACCTAAAAACCGAGGCTTTTATGGGTATGTTTCGACGCATTTTTCTTTTCCTCCTAGTGAATTTTTTAGTAGTCATCATGATCTCTTTTGTGCTGAATCTACTTAACATACGCCCTTACATAGAAGAAACGGGTCTCAACTACGAAGCTTTGATCTTTTTTTGTCTTATTTGGGGTATGGGAGGTGCTTTTATTTCTCTATCTCTTTCTAGAATTATGGCCAAATGGATATTAAAGGTAAAAATTATAGATCCTTTAACTCAAAACTCAGAAGAAAAAAAACTGTGGTCCAAAGTAGATAAACTGGCTAAAAAAGCCTCTATCCCTACTCCTGAGGTAGGTATTTACTTTTCTAAAGAGGTAAATGCTTTTGCAACAGGCCCTACGAAAAAGAGATCTTTAGTAGCCGTTTCTTCCGGTCTTTTAGAAAGACTTTCAGAAGAAGAGGTAGAAGGAGTTCTAGCTCATGAGATTTCGCACGTTGCCAATGGAGATATGGTCACCATGACTCTTTTACAAGGAGTTATCAACGCTTTTGTTATGTTTTTAGCCCGCATTTTAGCATTTGCATTATCTAGAACTTCTAAAAACGAAAGAGGCGGCTTTTCTTTAGGAAGCTATATGGTCTTTGTCTTTATCTTTGAAGTGCTTTTTATGATCTTAGGCTCTTTAGTTATTGCCGCTTATTCTAGATTTCGAGAATTCCGGGCAGACAAAGGAGGCGCTCTTCTTGCCGGCAAAAATTCTATGATCCATGCGCTTCAATCTTTACGGGTTTTGCAACAAATCAAAGATAAAAAAACAGAAGCCCCTGCCCTACAATCTTTAAAGATTTCTCATCAAAGTAAGGGAGGTCTTACCGCTTTATTTGCTACCCACCCTCCTTTAGAGAAAAGAATCGAAAGGCTACAAAATTCTTTATGAAACCAAAAGTGGTAGTTGCTTTATCAGGGGGGGTGGATTCCGCTGTCTCCGCTTTTTTACTACAAGAAAAAGGATTTGATGTAGTAGCTCTTTATATGAAAAACTGGAAGGAGTGTCCGGAAGAGGAGTATGAAGATGTAGTCTCTATCTGCTCTCACTTGAAAATCCCCTACTACACGGTAAACTTTACAAAAGAATATGAGGAGATGGTCTTTTCTTCTTTTTTGGAAGAGTATCAAAAAGGAAGAACACCCAATCCGGACATCTTATGCAATAGAGAAATCAAATTTAAAGTTCTTTTAGAAAAAGCTCTTCAGATTGGAGACTTTTTAGCAACGGGCCACTACTGCCAGATAAGCCCTTTTTTTGAACTGTTAAGGGGAAAAGATCCTTCTAAAGATCAAAGCTATTTCTTATATACTTTGAAAAAAGAGCAGCTAAAAAAGGTTTTATTTCCTATTGGCCATCTTTTGAAAAAAGAAGTGCGGGAAATTGCTAAAAAAGCAAACCTTCCTGTTTACAATAAAAAAGACAGTACCGGCATCTGTTTTATCGGAGAGAAAAAGTTTAAAAGCTTTTTAAGCTCTTTTATCGGTTTTCAAAAAGGAGTTTTTGAAAACCTACAAGGAGAGGTATTGGGAGAGCATGATGGAATGGCCTTTTATACCTTAGGACAAAGAAAGGGAATAGGTCTGGGAGGTAAAGGAGAAGCTTGGTATGTCGTAGATAAAGACCCTTCTAGAAACGTAGTTATAATCGAACAAGGAGAAAACCACCCCCACCTTTTTAAACAAGAACTCATTGCAGAAGAGCTTTCTTGGGTAGATGGAGAAATCCCTTCTCCCTATTTTTGCACCTGTAAGATTCGGTATCGTACGGAAGATGCTTCTTGCCGCTTGGAAAAAAGGGAAGACAACACCTGGAAGGTCTCTTTTTTAGAAAAGCAAAGAGCCATTACTTCAGGACAATCGGTCGTTTTTTATGAAAAAGAGAAACTCCTAGGAGGGGGCGTTATCTCTTGACAATTCCGCACTAAGCCAAAAGACAACTGTGGTTACTTAACAAGCTGCAGAAATTTTTTTTTAGAGACTTCTTCTAACTTTTTTAATTTTCCTATGAAAAGCTTGCTTGGTTCTAGCCTGGAAAAAAGCTTTTGGATACCTTTTTTTCCCAAGAAAAAAAAGCCTGCTGATTTTAAAATAGAGATCAGTTCTATAAACTCTTCTGAAAGTTTTTCTTTTAGAAGGTATAAAATGATCTTTTCTTGTTTTCCTCTTTCAAAAAGCTCTTTAAAAAGAAAGGGAGAAAACTCTTTTTCACTCCCTACAGAAATCAAAGAGAAAGGCTTTTCTTTTAACACTTCTACTAAGGCCTCTAGCTGCTCTTCTTCGAAGATTTTGGTAGTGGTGTCTATTTGCACCATCTTTTTTGCAAGGCAAGAGAGGCTTACCCTTACGCAGCCTACTTTTTCAATTACAATACTCGCTGCAATATTAGCCAAAGATGCGGCCTCTTCTATACTCAAATCGTTAGCAATAGAAAGGCAAATTACAGCTAAAACCGTATCTCCTGCCCCTGTTACATCTTTTACTTCTTTTGCCTTAGCAGGAAAATGGACTATTTTAGAAGAAGTATTAGAAAGCCAAGAGATCCCTTTTTCTGATCTGGTAACTAAAAGGTGTTTTACCTTCGTTTTTCGCATTAAAGAAAAACAAACCTCTTCAAAAGAAGTCTCTTCGGAAGAAAATGAAGCTTCAAATGCCTCTTTTTGATTGGGTTTAAGAAGGTAGGCTCCCTTATATTTTGTGAAGTCTTTTCCTTTTGGATCTACAATAACCGGAATTTTTTGTTTGGCTGCTTTTTTTATAAGAGCTTGGATAAAAGAGGGGGTCAAAAACCCCTTTTGATAATCAGAAATCGCTACTACTTCTACCTTCTGTAAAAGAGGCATAAGCTTTTCTAAAAGCATTTCTTCCGTCTCTTTTAACAAAGGCGTAACTTCTTCCCAGTCTACCCGTAAAATTTGTTGCGAGTCTGCTATGAATCGATTTTTGACAGGCGTTTTAAAAGAGCCATCTGCAAAAAGATAGGTAGTGTCTATCTTTTCTTTTTGTAGAGCCTTTTTTAATGTTTCCCCTTTTATATCTTTTCCTATCCTTCCAAAGGGAATTACTTTTGCTCCTAAAGAAACAAGATTTAATACTACGTTTCCTGCTCCTCCCGGAAGATTTACCTCTTTGGATACTTTTAAAACAGAAACAGGCGCTTCCGGAGAAACTCTTTTCACCTCTCCAAAAGTGTAAACATCGAGCATAAAGTCGCCCACTACTAAAATAGGGGCCGGTTTTAACTTAGTAAAAGAGCGAAACAGCTCTACCATCTTGCATCCTGTAAAAGATAGTTTTTCACATAATCTTCTACGGAGTCCTCTATTTCTGTAAAAGAAAAAGAAGGGCATATCTTCAAAAACTTTTCCATATCTGCTTTCGTATAGTTTTGATATCCCTTTACCATCTCTTTGGGCATATCTATGTAGTTTATGCACACTTTTTTATCCAGCGCCCGAAAAAGAGCTTTTGCTAGCCTAATCCAAGTTACTGCCTCCCCCCTTCCTATATTAAAAATACCGGAAGCTTTTCCTTTTTTTGCTTCTTCCAGTAAAAGGTAGGTCATTTTGACTACATCTTTGACGTATATAAAGTCTCTTAACTGTTCTCCGTCTTTATAAAGATGTGGCTCTGTCGATTTAAAAAGCTGAATTACCCCTTCGTTTTTTACTTTATGCGCCATCTTATACACCATAGAGGCCATCATCCCTTTATGGTTTTCATTAGGGCCAAACACATTGAAATACTTTAGGCCTACTACTTGATCTAACTTTTGTTTTTCATAAAGCCAAAGATCGAAAAGGTGTTTAGAAAAGCCGTATAAATTCAAGGGCTCATACCGATACAAAAGGGATTCATCATCAGAAAATCCATGCTTACCATCTCCGTAAGTAGCAGCAGAAGAAGCGTATACAAAAGGGATTTTTTCTTTTAGGGCTATCTCTACCAAACGAATAGAAAAACGGTAATTATTCTCCAAAAGAAAATCCCCATCTTTTTCTAAAGTGTTAGAGCAAGCCCCTAAGTGTACTATCGCTTCAATTGATTTTTCTTTCCCGGATAAAAAAGAAAACACCCTCTCTCTTGAGACCAATTCTTGAAATCGTTTTTTACGAAGGTTCTTCCATTTCTCTGATGTTTTAAAGTCATCTACCAAAACCAGATTGTCAATTCCAAGATCATTTAGGTATTGCACAAAACATGACCCAATAAATCCAAAAGCACCCGTAATTACGATAAAACTCATCTTTCTCTCCCTTGCAAGAGTTGAAAGAGTAACAAAAGTATCCATTTAAGAACACAGAGTGCTTTTATCCATCTTCTAAAAATAGCACTAAAAAAATCCCCATTCTAGGGACCTCTTTTCTTACCCCCAACATTTATTAAAAATCCGCAAAGTTATAACAATAAACATCTTAAAAAGAAATCTGTCTCATAATTTTATTGACAAAAAAGTGGTTTTACTCTATAATATTACCATGAGCATTCAACATGAAGACCCTAAGAGGTCACAAGTTACTTTGTATGACTTTCATCCGTTTAGCGAGTGGGAGCTTGATTATGAAGGCGGTAGGTGGAAAGGAACAACTATCCCTGCATATATAATTGATCAGCACACCAAAAGAGCTTACTGGCATGAACCTCCTGACATTATTAGAAGCAAATGCTTTTTGCTTACGCTCGGCACATCTATTCTTCACCCTATAGCTTCTATAGCTATGATAGCATTTCGGATGTTAAAGCTCGTCTCTTTGTACCATTTTTGGCGTCCCAATGACATCCTTGAAACCTACTCCTTAAAAAATAGGGCTATACAAGCAGGAGGAGACTTCTTAAAAGTTATCATAACTCCTCTAACTATAGTAGGATTACAGCTATCTGCTATTTACGGGATATTTTGTCCTTATAACGGAAGAAAACTCTACGCTACTTTAGAGCGTTTTCAGTATGAAAGATCGGTTATAGCCCCTTGTTTTCAGCCAGACCCTACCCACCATTTTTTTGGATCTGATCCTTCAAAAATGGGCGGTTGGTAAAATTTATCCCTCTAAAAACTTAGGATACTGCCATCCTCCCAAAGACTTTTCTAGCTCATATGCTGCAGCAAAAGCTTTATGCTCACAGCCCGGTTTTGCTAAGATTTGCACTCCAATAGGCAAGTGATTTGCATCTGTTCCCACTCGAACTACAACCGTGGGCATAAGCATCGTACTTACTGTCCAGATATAGGTTAACATCTCAAAGTTTCCTTTTTCTTCGGCTACTTGGTTACTAAGAGCGCTAGTAGGAGTGACTGGACAGATTAACAAATCGTATTCTTTAAAAAACTGCAATATTTCACTACGAAAAAGATCCCACTTATCCCACCTAGCAGAAAACGTTTTCATATCACAAGCGTAAGGCTTTAAATACTCTATTACTTTAGAGGTAGAAAAAGAGGGCTTAGATCCCAAGTGTCGCAGAGCCTCTTTTAAAGCTCTACTTCCATCGGCTCCCATTATCTCTAAAAAAATCTCATTTCCCCTCATAAAACAAGAAGGCATCGCATGCTCTACTTGGGATCCTGCATGGACTAAAACTTGGGCGCTATTTTTTATAGCCTCTACTGTTTTTTTGTTGGCAGCTACAAATCCGTTATCGAAAAAATAGGCGATTTTTTCTTTTTTTAGGTTGACTGTTTCCATTTTATGTAAGGGTAGATCTAATACTTTAGGATCCTTTTGATCCGGTCCTTGTAGAACTTCTAATAAAAGCGGTAAATCTACAACCGACCTTGCTAAAGGCCCCTCTGTTGTCATAGCACCGAGAGCTCCTGTTCTAATACCATATACAACGCCTGTTGAAGGGATACGGTTAATGGTAGGACGCACCGCGGTAATACCGCAGTAATGTGCAGGTATGCGAAGACTTCCTCCCGTATCGGATCCCACATCAAATACGCTGCAACAGCTAGCTACAGAAGCGGCGCTTCCTCCGCTACTTCCTCCGCTACAATACTCTGTATTATACGGATTATTAGTTCTGCCATAGACTAAGTTGTCTGTATATACAGCACTCTCCAGCTCTGAGGTATTTGTTTTTCCCAGTAAAATAGCGCCTGCTTTCAAGAGTCTTTCAACTACCTCGGCATCTTTTTTTGCGATATTATTTTTTAAACCAAGAGACCCTGCTGTATTCAGATCTCCTTTGGTTTCATAAATATCTTTTACAGTAAAAGGGATCCCATGAAGAGGTCCTACTAGTTTTCCTTTTTCTAATAAGGCGTCATATTCTTTAGCCTTTTCTAAAGCAGACTCTTCTTTATTTACAACGATAGCATTGATTTTTTTATTCACTTTTGAAATCTGCTTAAGACAGCTAGAAACAAGCTCTGTTACACTGATTTTTTTCTGCTGTATTTTTTTCATCAACCCAAAAGCAGAGTCTTGAAAAACTGGTTCCATGCAACGAAAACCTACTTAAATGCTTTTTCTACCTTATAGATATACTCAGAATTATACTCTAGCTAAAGCCAGTTAGTAAACAACTCTCGCCTAAAGGCGAAAGAACTGGGTTTCCACCTCGTCAATTGGATGAATCATAACTGAGAAAGGTTTGTTATTGCTCTTCTGAAGAAGAATCTAAAACCCCTTGAATAAGAGCAACTTTTTGTAGGTTATACTTTAACATAGCTCCATCTAAAACCCTCTTATGCTGAGCGCTATTTAGTTCCGGTATAGTTTTGGGAAAACTAGCATCTTCTGCACAAATACCCCATAAAGTATCCAGTATAAGCGAATGATATTGCTTTGAGGAAACACTTTGCCGCTCTTCTTCTGAATAAAACCTGTTTAAAAAATGATTCTCAAATTCTTCATTTAAAGCTAAAGTTTTTGCTATATCTTTTGTTTGTTCCGTAACTTTTCTTTCTATAACTTGTAAATCCTCTTGAGTTAGATCTGTAAGAGAAAAATAAAGCATCTCTTCAGAAAATATCGGTAAATTCAGCCTTTCCTTGAGTTTTACCAAAAGCGCCAGATGAATTTCCAAAGGATCAACCAGTGTTCTGTTTTCAATGATTTTTTGCGCTTCTTTAAAGAGCAGGTGAAACCTAGCAAATCCTACAAAGAGATTTTGCAGCTCAAGGGTCCACCTCTTATCCTGAATCTTATAGCATTGATACAGCATATAAGATAAGTCAAAATAGTAACTTACCCGGTCACCACAGCTTGCTAAAGACTCCCCTAATAAACTAGAAAACTGGACTAAAAAATCTGGATTCGTTGAAGCAAACAAAAGCATGTCCAATAGAGTCTCTGCTGTTTTTGTGTTGATTTGTGAAGAACCGGTATACAGTTTAGAAATAAAAAGTTTTTTATAAAAACGGAGAAAGTTCTCTGAAAAACCCTCTATTTTTTCTAAGTTTTTTATTTCTAGTGGAATTGACTCTTTTTTAGCTTTTTGTTGTAAATCCTCAATACAGGAAGCCAAAGTATTAAATGTTTCATCTCTTGAGAGATCCTCATCGTAAATACTGTAGTCAAAAGTAACGCTTTCATGTATTAAGTTTTCTTGTCTAATACGTGTTATTTCTCGGTCTGTAATACGATTATCATACGCTGTAATTCGTGTATTTCTAAGACTGCTAAATCCCCGAGGAATAGTTGCTATCTGATTACCATCCAGATGTAGAATTTCTAACCTCCTAAATTCTTCCCCAAACCAGGGAGGCAAGCTAGTTAAA
>CAYGOC010000002.1:0-66651 GCA_964351495.1 uncultured bacterium | reverse complement strand
CCGCAGCTGCGTAAGCTCTTTCATAGATTCAGGAATTATGCCTATTTTATTATGGGAGAGATTCAAGCTCAACAAATTAGGAAAAGCCTTTCCAATCCAACTAGGCAATCCCGTTAAATCACAACTTTGAAAATCTAGAGACTCTACTTCAGGAAATAAGACTCCATCAGGGATAGTTTCTAAACTCCAAAAACTTTTTGAAAAATCTGCATACGTTACTGTTTTACCGGAAAAACTACGCCAATTCCTATATTGCGCTAAAAAGGCACTTTGTGGATCTAAAAGCTCCCAAGCCCTACTTGCTATTATGTTCAGTAAAGGAACATACAAAACAGCTAAAAGAGCCACTCTTCCTAATAGAGAACAAGCTGTTTTTACTTTCAACGCAGTACAATGAAAAAATCTTTTTGCATAAGAGGTGATTTTCACCTCCGTTTGCCCCGAAAAAGCTGCAGAGGTCTCTACAGGCTTTATTGGTTCTTTAGAATACAACTCTCTTCTTAAACTAGCTGCTCTTGCACGAGCTATCCGACTATAAGAACAAATTCTTTCATAAACACTATTCATAGGCAGAACATTTTATAAAAAACCACTTTATATAAACAAAAACAATATTTTAATTTATAATAAAAAATTTTATTAATTAGTTTAAAATAGAATACCAACTATCCTTTTGCCGGGTTATGCTTTTTACCCTTTTAGAAAAAGAAGCAAATGAGGAAAGGTCCTCTTCGGTAAAGGCTAGAAAAGAGGAGCCGCTGCCTGTCATGACTACTTTTTCTGCTTTTTGTAAAAGAAATTCTTTAAAATCTTTAAGGCGAGGTTCTACAAGAAACGCGCTCTCTTCTAAATCGTTCAAAGCCTCTTGTTTTTTTAAAGAGAACTGATATTTAGAAAACACCTCTTTTGTATTTAATCCAAAAGAAGGCTTTACTATCCAAAATTCTTTGGTTTGTATCTGGGTAACAGGCTCTATTTTTTCCCCTCTTCCCTCACAGATAGCTTGCCCTAAGGAAAAAAAGAAAGGAACGTCTGATCCTAGTTTTTTTGCTAAAAATAGAAGCTCTTGAATCTGTAAAGGTTTTTGAAAAAGCTCATTTAAAGCCCAAAGAGTGGTTGCTGCATTGCTACTGCCTCCACCTAATCCCGCTTGTAGGGGAATGTTTTTTTCTAGATGGATCTGAATACAAAACGATTTTTTTGTATAGCTTCGAAATAGCTCTACCGCTTGAAATACTAAGTTATCCCTATCCCACTTTAGGGAAGGCTCTGTAGTAGAAAAAAACTCTTTTTTATGGCTCTTTTCTATATTTAGAAAATCGCCGAAATTTACTGCGTGAAAAAGGGACGAGATATCATGATATCCGTCCCTTCTTTTTCGTATTACTGTGAAATAAAGATTCACCTTTGCAGGCGAAAAAAAGAGCATCTACTCTTCTTCTTTTTGCTCTTCTTTCGGCTCAGGCTTTGCTTCTTCTAAAGAAGGAGGGAGCTTAGATCCCGCTTCCGGCTCTACTTTTAGCTGAAAAGAAGAAGGAACTCCCTCTTTTAGCTTTAAAGCAACCTTAAAAGAACCCAAAGACTTAATCGGCTTGGGAAGCTGAATATATTTTTTCTCAATTCCCACCACCTTTTGTTCTTGTAGAGCCTCAAAAATATCTTGCGCACTTACCGATCCATACAGGTGACCTTGAGCATCAATTTTTACCGTGATCTTGATAGAAAGCCCTTCTAAAGAAGCAGCTAGTTCCTCTGCTTCTTTTCGATCTTTTTCCGCTTGAACCGCTCTCTCTTTTTGCAGTTTTTCCTGCATCCGGATCGTTTGCTTGTTTGCTATAACCGCTTTTCTTTGAGGAATCAAAAAGTTACGTCCATAGCCCATCTTGACCGTTACGATTTCCCCAGATCTCCCTAAAGAATCTACATCTTCTAGCAAAAGCACTTTTTGTTTCATGGTATCTTCCTTTATGTAGTTTTATTGGTCTGCAACAAAAGGTAAAAAAGCTACATGACGAGCTCTTTTTAAAGCTACTTTGAGACGTCTTTGATAATATTGAGACACCCCAGTAATCCTCCTAGGAAGGATCTTTCCCCTTTCTGTAACAAACTGCCTTAATGTTTCTATATCTTTGTAATCGATATCCTTCATATTCGCTTCTTTGAAAGGACAGCTCTTCTTCTTTTTCGCAAAAGCTAGATTAGACGATTTTTTATACATGAATTCTCCCTAAATTTTCAGGTTGTAGCTTTTAGTGATTTAAATTCTAAAGACTCCCTTACCTTCTCTGTCTCTAAAGTCATAAACCGAATCAAGTCTTCATGTAGGTTGTACTCTTTCCAAAGCTCTTCTATCGCTGCAGGAGAAACAGAAAAGTATATCAAATAGTAATACCCTTCCTTTTTTCCCCGTATTGAATAGGCTAACTTCTTCCTACCCATATCATGAATTTTTTCTATCGATCCCCCTTTTTCTGTAATCCCGTGTAAAACCTTTTCTAAGGCTTTATTACGCGACTCTTCACTAAGAGTTGGGGTAAATAGGTACATCCCCTCGTAAAGTTTTGTCTTCATTTTTTCCATTTATCTCTCCTAATTTAGCTTGTAAGCCCTTCTAAAGCTCTTGAAGCCACTTTTCTATTTCTTCTATAGCTCTTTGAGTAATAAGCGGCACCTGCTGTTCCTCTTCTTTTGTAAATTCTTCTAAAACGAAATCTGCCAAATCTCTTTTTTCATCTCTACCTACGCCCCATCTTAAACGGGCATACTCTTGTGATTTCAAGGCATCTTCTATACTTTTTAGCCCGTTATGTCCCCCACTAGAACCCTTTTTCCGAAACCGAAGCTTCCCAAAAGGAATCTCCGCATCATCGGTTATCACTAAAACATGCTCTTTCGGTATCTTCAGAAACCGAACCCATTTTTTTACAGCATCCCCACTCAAATTCATATAGGTCTGAGGCCAAATCAAAAAAACGGTCTTCTCTCCTTCCTCAAAAGAAGTGAAAAGGGCTTGCTTTTTCTTCTTTTGAAAGGAAGTATTCTTTTTTTTTGCAAAACTCTCTAAAACCCGAAACCCAATATTATGCCTTGTATAGACATACTCTTTTCCCGGATTTCCCAGGCCTACCACCAAAAAAAAAGACATCCTATCTCTTCGCTACAGTAGCTACCACCTCTTTTAATTTTGCTATCGCCTTAATACAAGAAGGCAACTGGATGTCAGAAAGTCTTTTAGACTCTCCCATGTCTAAAGAAGAAACATCTAACTTAAAGCTAGTAGGAATGTCCTTTGGCAAACAGCGAACTCTCATCTTACGAATCACCTGACGAACCGCTCCCCCTTTTTTCACTCCTAAACACTCGGCTGTCCCTTCTAGTTCAATAGGAACATTTAAAAGAAGAGGCTTCTCTTCTTGAAGAAGATAAAAATCGATATGCTCTATCTTATAGGTAGTTCTGTGGTACTGCACCTCTTTTATAACGGCTTTTACCTCTTTGTTATCTAAAGAAAGGGTGACCAACTCTGTAGATAAATGATCTGGTTTTACCCCTCTTAAAAAGGCCTCAAACTCGCTCCCTTTTACAAAAATGGTCTCTACCTCTTTTTTAGCAGAATACAAAACAGCAGGAATATCCCCCCCATTTCGAATCTTTGTCAGCTCACTTTTCTTCTCTTTTGTTCTCTTATAAACCGTTAGTTTCATACACTCTCTTTTAGGTTACACATGTTTCATCGCTTCTTGCAACAAAGAGGCTACAGAGAGGATCTCCTCGTTAGGCCACCTGTTGTTTTCCACTGTGTCGGTTGAAAAAACCAAATCCACAGAAGGGAACCGAGCCGAGGGAAGTCTATGACTGATTAAAGCCACTACCCTACTAGCCCCTCTTTTCTTTCCCTCTTGCGCCACTTTTTCCAAAGTGCCTCCGGTAGAAGCTACATCATCTACCACTATTAAATCTCTACCTTCTACTTCTCCTTCAAAGGTTAGAATCTCCACCTCTTCTCCCCTTCTTCGTTTTTCTATACAAAAAAACTCAAAACCAAGAAGCTTCGCCAAAGAAAGAGCCCTATCTTTCCCTCCTTTATCAGGAGAACATAAGATCGGATCTTTCCACCGCTCTTTTTTCAGTCTCTCATAAAAAAGCGCCGTGGTATCAAGAGAGATAAAGGGAATCTCAAAAAACCCTTTACTATCTCCTGAATGAACATCCACCGTAATTAAAGAGGTTATTTTTGACTGCTTTAAAAGTTTTGCTATGCACTTTATAGCAGGAAAAACCCCCTCTTTCTTTTTGTCCTGCCTAGTATAAGCTAGATAAGGAATTATCCCAACTATCTCTTTCGCTTTTTTTTCTTTTAAAGCTTCTACTAAAAACAAGAACTCTAAAAAACTCTGATTTGGATCCCCAGAAAGTGTTTGTAATACAAAAACTTTTTGACCCGAAATCGTTTCTTGTATTTGAACCGCTACCTCTTGGTCAAAAAACACTTGAGTCTTTTTCTTTCCCAAAAAAAAAGGAGGAAATTTCACCAATTTTTGAGATAGAGCCTCTGCTTTAGACCCGCTAAACAAGAGAAGTTTTTCCTTCCCAGTTTGCACCATAGCGCCTTAAATCCAACTTAAAGTCTTGGGGTGGAAGGATTCGAACCTCCGAATGGCGATACCAAAAACCGCTGCCTTACCACTTGGCTACACCCCAATAAAAACCACTCCCTAAATACATAAGGAAAACAAGGAGATCTTATCTGAGTATTAGAATTATTTGCAAGGAGGGCCTCATTTTCCAAAAAACCCTTTTTAAAAAAGGCTCTTTGGTTATTTTGGTCTTTTGGGTTGAAAAAGAAAATGTAAGGCATTTTTTCAAAAAAGGATTATAGACTTGTTTGTTGTACATATCGCATCTGAAATGGCGCCTTTTATTAAAGTAGGAGGACTAGCTGATGTAATCCACGGCCTTTCTAAGAAGTGGATAGAAAAAGGAGAAAAAACCCTTGTTATTCTCCCTAAATATTCTTTTATACCCCCTTTGAAAAGCGCTCAAGAAGAGATCTTTTCCTCTTTTTTTGAGGGAAATTGGGTAAAAAATAAAGCCGTATCTATCACTTTTGAAAAAATTCCTATTCTTTTTATAGAGCCTTTAGAAAACACGCTTTTTTCTGGAGAATCCGCCTATACACAAAATGATTTTGCGAAATTTCTCTATTTTTGCAGAGCATGCCTAGACTACCTACAGCAAAAAAATATCCCCTTTGATATTTTGCATCTACACGACTGGCACACTTCTTTTTGTAGCTTTTTGATAAAAACCCTCTTCTCTCAAAATTCACTAGCTAAGAAAAAAACCATTTTAACTATCCACAACCTTCTATATCAAGGAATAGGCCCTATCTCTTTTTTAAAAAAACTGGGAGCCTCCCAAAAACAAACCCAAAAACTCGCTTCTTCTCCCTTATTTGAAAAATCCTTAATAAATCTTTTGCAAGTAGGAATTCAATATGCAGACTGGATTACAGCCGTCTCTCCCAGCTATGCACAAGAAATCATAACCGCTAAAAAAGGGTGCGGTCTTCACACTATCTTACGTCAAAGAAAACGGGTTTTATCGGGTATTGTAAACGGACTGGATGAAGATGCCTGGAATCCGGAAAAAGATCTACATGTCCCCTTCCCGTTTTCTTATAAAAACTCCCCTGTTGAAATAGATAGGCAAAAAAGAAAAAACCGCTCTCTTTTAGAAAAACAACTACACCTCCCTGAAAGAAAGGGACCTCTTGTCATTGCTGTGTGTAGGCTCGTAGAACAAAAAGGACCCGAACTTCTCGCTTTTGCAGCCCGGTATACTTTACAAAATGGCGGAAATTTTGTCCTTTTAGGTTCCCATCCCGGAGAAAAAGATACAGCACTTTTCGCTCCCCTTATAAAAAAACCGGGCTTTCATCTTCATCTCATCTATGATGATGGTTTAGCTAGACTCTCTTTTGCCGCAGCTGATTTTATTGTGATCCCTTCTCGTTTTGAACCGTGCGGACTCACTCAGCTCATTGCTATGCGGTATGCCGCCATTCCCATTGCAAGAAAAACAGGAGGTTTACAAGACACTCTATTTGATATAGACGATACCTCTATTTCAAAAGAGAAGAAAAATGGATATCTTTTTGAAAATTACGAAGAAACAGAGTTAGAAGCTACGTTGAAAAGAGCTTTTAATATGTGGCATAAAAATCCTTCCCAAAAAACTTTTCTACGAAAAAATGGCATGCAACAAAAGTCAGGCTGGGAAAAATCAGTAGAGGAATACGAAAAACTCTACCAAAAACTCCTTAGCCTCCCCGAACCATCTTCTTCAGATATTTGCGGTTCGCAAAAAGATAGTCTACCATAGAAAAAACTGTATACACAGCTACAACCCCCACAACAATAGAGCTTGTAGTGTGCAGCGTTTTTTGGGAGATTCCTCCCCAGGAAAAGAAAATCATCCCCAGTACAATTACATAACAAGCTCCCCCTTGCAAAACAGCTTTTAGCTTGCCACTTTTTCTAGCTGAGAGAGCATATCCTTTTAAGGCGCACACCGTTCTTAAAGCACTGATTAAAAAATCCCGATACAAAAAAACCAATACCCAAAGCATAGGGATACCCACCACTCCTTTAGTAAAGGTAAAAAAAATGGTTATATGGGTAATACTATCAGAAATAGGATCTAAAATTTTCCCGAGATCGGTAACTTCCCCTTTTTTCCTAGCGATAAACCCATCAAAAAGATCGGTAAATTCAAAAAGGGTAATCAAGATAAGAAGCAAAAAAGGCGTTACCTTCTCTGAAATGCCAAAAGAAGAGGCATAAAAATAGAGAATGGGAAACAAAGGACTAATTACAATACGGAAGAAGGTAAAATACAAAGCAGTAGTTATCATAAATAAAGCTCTTATGCCTGTAGATGAAACTACCTTAGCTTCTTATAAAACTGCAAGTACCAAAAGAGTCTGCAAGGCTAATGCGTTCCCGAATCAATTCTGCAATCAATAAGAAGCAGAGACTCTCATCATCTCTTTTTTTGTAATTGTTCCAGTAAAGCTATAGCAGTTTCCCCTTTTTTATTAATACGATAAGGATCAATTCCTGGGGTTTCTAAAAGTTCTTTTATAATATTTTGACTGTTTTTACAAATATTATATTCTTGGTTGTTGGTATAGCTAAAACGAACTCTTTGTACAGCAAGAATAAGAGCTGTATTGCCCGCCTCATCAGCATAGTTAATCGGTTTTGTTCCAAAACCAAAAAAGGAACCAGTATTAATTTCGGGAGCCTGTAAAAGCCTTTGCACTGTACTAAGATCATGCTCTATTACAGCCTCCATAAGAGCCGTCCTCCCATGTTTATTGGCATAGCTAATATTAGCGCCCTCTTTTAATAGAGTGTGTATGATATCTCGTCTCTGGGCCCAACGAGAGCCAACCCTAGCTTGTACTTGCGGGCTAAATTCTGTAATAGCACGAGCATTTTTTATAGCTGTAATAAGAGGAGTATCTGTATCCTTATTTACATAATTGATGTCTGCCCCCCCTTTTACAAGCTCTACTACTACTTCTGAATAGCCTTCTTTTATAGCTATATCAAGGGCTTCATTAAGCTGCTTTTCTACTTTAAGTACCTTTACTAAACTCGGACAATTCTGTTTTACAGCATACATAAAGGCTGTACTTTCAACTGTCCAATCACAGCCACCATCGGTTGTCGTATAGAGAATTGGCGTATTACTATTAGCTCCTGCTTGTAAAAGTTTTTCTACTTTTTCCGCATGATGTTCTCGTACAGCTAAAACAAACGCAGCATTTAACTCTGCTTGTGACATTTTTGCATAGTCTTCTATGGATAAACTTTCCTCTTTAGCAAAGACTTGAGCAAATCCAACTATTAGTAATAACAAGCAAAAACATCTATTTATTTTTTTCATACGACCTCTTTGGTTAAAGAAAAATTATACATTTTCTACCCACTCTCTTTTCTTTTTTGAGCTGTTTTTTGTAAAAAAGACGGCTGATTTTAAACAAGTCCCGCAATAAAAAAAAGGGATAAAAATTACCTCAGCTTAAAAAACAAAATTTGTCTGAAAGTAGTAGAAGAACACCAGTTTAAGGAGCCCCATTACCCAAATACGAAATGAAACTTTATAGCTTATAACTTTGGATAGCCTCTTGTATAAAAAACAAAAATATTTCATGTTGAGATATAGTCAAGGAGAGGGTTATGCTGTTTCATCCTGTTATACAAGGGTTTCGTAAATTCTATATTTGGTTCATCTCATTTTTTTCTAACCTGCAAAGCGCTCTTATTTTTCTTTTGCGTATTACTTGGGGACATCAGTTTTTTTTAGTAGGCCTTTCTAAGCTGCATAAGATAGAAAGTACTATGCAATTTCTAGACTCTTTGCATATTCCCTTCCCTCCCTTTTCTGCGTATCTTCTAGCACTTTTTGAGGTTGTAGGAGGGTTTTGCTTAGTAATCGGGCTTGGATCCCGTTTTTTTGCTTTTTTCTTATCTATTGCTATGTTTGTAGCCTACGGAACAGCACACGCTCATGTTTTTTCTCACTTCCATTTTGTATTTGATCCTTCTCTTCTTGTAAAAGAGGCTCCTTTTCCTTTTCTTCTAACCTCTCTTGTTGTCTTGATTTTTGGTCCCGGAAAAGTCTCTTTAGATGGTTGGATCAAAAGATGGGTCCATCAAAAAGAGCGCTACGGCTAGATCAAGGCTTAAAGAAAATTTTATGCACCTTGTCCTTGCCCCATCTAAAAAAACCTGGGTGTTCTTTAGAAAACCACCAAGAGATTGCTTTTATAATCCCAAAATAGTGAAAGATCACCTTAAAGGTCTCTAAGGCATACCCTATCACTTGGGCAGAAGAAGCTTTAACTGGTTCATAGTCTACTATCACCCTTTTGAAAGAGGAAAACTGACACCCTTTGTGTAAAAAGACCCTACATAAAAAATCAAGTCCCGGCCTTCTTGCATATTTGGGATTAAAAAGTCCCACCTTGGCAAAAATCTCTTTTGAAAACCAACAACATTGAAGGCGAGAAGGCATTTTCCCTTTTTGCAAAAACTGGGAGCTAATCGGATAGGAAATGGCTTTGGGAGGAGCTATCTCGTCTCGAACTAAATAAGAGCAGTAAATAAGGTCACTACCTGGTTTTTTATCTATCTCTTGTTTCACATACTCAAGACCCTTACTTGATAGGTAAAAATCCCCAGGCTGTAGAACATGGATATATTTTCCCTTGGCTTTTTCTATGGCTTTGTTCAAAAACTCAGCCACCGAAATGTTTTTATTATTAGAGGTTAAAAAGTGGACTTTAACGCCTCCTTTTTCCCCCATACTGCGAATGGTAGAAGAAGGTTCCTTTTCCAGTACAAAAACTTCAAAAGAGGGAAAGCTTTGCGCTAAAATGCTTTCAAAACTCCAGTGGGCCATATGGGTAAAATCAGACAAGATCAGAAAAATAGAAAAAAAGGGGGCATCTTCCATAAAAATCCCGTTTTCCTTAACATGGCTGAGTCCCTATATCTATGTCAACTTTGAAGGAGCCCTTTTGTCAAAACCAACCATCCTCTCTTCCTTAAAACCAATTGTCTCTTTGTGTAAAAGAAGAGGATTTATCTTTCCCGGCTCTGAGGTGTATGGAGGCTTTGCAAATACCTATTCTTATGGACCCTACGGCGCTCTTTTAAAAAAAAATATTAAAGACCTTTGGTGGAACTTCTTTGTTCAGCAAGAAGAAAACATATTCCCCATAGAAGGGCCTATCTTGCTCCACCCTAAAACATGGGTGGCATCAGGCCATGTAACCAGTTTCAACGACGCTCTTATTGACTGTAAAAAGTGCAAATCTAGATTTCGAGCAGATCATTTAATTGAAGAGGCTCTTTCTATTTCTGCGGAAGAAAAGCCTTTAGAAGAGATCACTTCCATTGTACAAGAAAAAATTTCTTGTCCCAAATGTGGCTGTAAAGAGTGGACTAAAGCTCGTCATTTTAACTTGATGTTTCCCACGCAAATGAACAAAACCACCTCTTCCGAAGAAGATCTTTGCTACCTTCGTCCGGAAACGGCCCAAGCTATGTTTTTAGAGTTTAAAAATATTTTAGACTCTATGAGAGTAAAGCTTCCCTTTGGCCTTGCCCAAATAGGAAAAGCCTTTCGAAATGAAATTACTCCGGGGAATTTCATCTTCCGAACGATTGAGTTTGAACAGATGGAAATAGAAGTTTTCTTAGAAGAAAAAAACTGGAAGGAAGAGTTTTCTTCTTGGCTGGAAAAAATGCGTGCTTGGTGCTCTTTAATAGGGTTAAAAAAAGAGCATTTGCAAGAAAAGGAACACCCCAAAGAAAAACTTTCTCACTATTCCAAAAAAACGGTAGATATTACCTATGATTTCCCCTTCGGAAACCAAGAACTCTACGGTCTTGCCTATAGAACCGATTATGATTTAAAGCAGCATATAGAACATGCAAAAGCCCCTTTTTACTATCATGACCTAGAAAAAAAAGAAAAGTTTATACCTCATGTAATAGAACCTACTTTTGGACTAGATAGAACTGTTTTGGCTCTTTTATGTGATGCTTATGAAGAAGAGACTCTAGAAGGGGGAGAGACAAGGGTAGTACTTCACTTATCTCCTAAA
The DNA here is from genome assembly GCA_964351495.1 of uncultured bacterium. Classification (GTDB taxonomy): domain Bacteria; phylum Chlamydiota; class Chlamydiia; order Chlamydiales; family SM23-39; genus CAYGOC01. The sequence goes on along the minus strand of CAYGOC010000002.1, from coordinate 55,967 downwards.
ATAGCTCCCATTAAAGTAGCGATTTTTCCTCTTATGAAAAAAGAACCTTTGGTGGAAAAAGCCCTCTTGGTAAAAAAGCTCCTCCGGAAAAAATGGCAAATCGAATATGACGATTCTAGAGCCATTGGAAAAAGATATAGAAGGCAAGATGAACTAGGAACTCCTTACTGCGTAACCATTGACTATGATACATTAGAAGATGATACGGTAACTATTCGGGAGAGAGACTCTATGAAACAGCAGAGACTCCCTGTAAAAGAGCTCCTCTCTTTTTTAGAAGAGAAACTTAATTGATTATTTTAGGTCTGGCTTTTTTTAACAGATCAAATTCTTGAGCAAGTTTCATCACTTCTGCCTCTTCACATTTTCCTTCGAAGATTTTCATTTTGATCTTTTCCCTTTCTTCCATCCACGACCTGTCTAAGATCTTTTGCAAGGTATCCAAAAAGCTCTCTTCTACCCTGGCAGGATTTACTTTTTTCTGCAGAAGTTTTGCTAAAAACTCTTGTATGTTCTCCTGAGAAAAACAAGATGTTAAGGACAAAACATCTAAAGGCTTTTTATTTTCATACAAATGAAGATAGGTTTCATACAAAATACGACACTCTTTTGTTTTTAGGTGTCCTTCCTTGATATTTTTTTTAGCTACTTCAATTAAAAACGGCTTTTCTTCTCCTAGTAAAAAAAGCCATCTTACAAAATCTCCTTCTAAAATCTGATCTGGATCAAAACTCTCTTTTTCTCTTTTCCCTTCTTTTTGAAAAAAGACCTCTCCTTGAGGCACTTCCAAATGTAAAAGAGACTCTGGCGTCTCTGTAAGTCTGGCCAGTTTTCGAAGACTCTCATGTACCATTAAAGGATGATCCCAAGATCGGATTTTTTTAGAAATAACTTGGACAAGCTCTGTTTTTTGTGCAGGGGAGTTTAGGTTGTATCGTTTTTTTTCTTGCTCTACTAAAAAAGTCAAAAAGTCCACGCTATTTTGTAAAAAGCTCTCCATTACTTCGGGCCCTTTTTCCCTTAAGATATAATCAGGGTCATACCCCTTTGGCAGTAAGGTAACATACACCTCTACTCCCTCTTTTTGAAAAAAGTTTCCTGTTTTATCTGCAGCGTGAAGTCCTGCTTCATCTGGATCAAAAGCAATCGTTACTTTATCTACTCCCAGCTGCAAAAGCTCTTTGCCTTGCTCCTCTGTAAAGGCAGTTCCTTGGGAAGAGACGACAAAATCAAACCCCTCCTGAATTAGGCGATAAGCATCTAGCTGTCCTTCTACAATCAGGGCTTTTCTCTCTTTAGCAATTCTTCTTCTACTATGAGAAAGAGCAAAAAGTACTCTTGATTTTTTAAAAAGAGGAGTCTCCGGTGAATTTACATATTTAGGACCAAACGTATCCTCCCGTATTTTCCTAGCAGAAAACCCGATAGGGTTTCCTATGCCGTCTAAAATAGGAATTACAATCCTCTCTGAAAAAAAATCGGCTATTTTTCCGGAAGAGAGTTTTTTTACAAGGCCTATCTTTTCTAAAAGATCGAGAGAAAACTTGCTCCCCAAATATTTTTGTAAAAGGTTTCTAGAAGGGGCATACCCCAAATAAAATCTCTTTATAAAAGATAAGTCTATTCCCCTTTGATAAAAATACTGAAGGCCACTTTTCCCCTCTTCTGTGTGTAACAAAGTAAAATGGTAAAAGGCTACCGCTTCTTGCAAGGGCTCTCGTAAAAACTGTTTACTAAACCCCGGAACATCTTGCTTTTCTTCTTCTAAGACAACGCCAAATTTTTCTGCTAAAGCTTTTACCGCCTCTGCAAATCCCATGCCTAAATGATTCATAAAAAATTGAATAGCATCTCCGTGTGCTCCGCATCCGTAGCAGTGATAGTGTTTACTACCCAGAGCAACCACAAAAGAGGGACTCTTCTCTTCATGAAAAGGACATAGCCCCTTAAAATACGCACCCGCTTTTTGTAGCTTTACATAAGGAGATAAAACCTCTATGAGGTCCATTCTGTCCCGTAAAAGCTCCAAACTTTCTTTAGAAAAACCTTGCATACACTCTTAAAACTTACCCCCTAATCAAAGCCCAAGGAGGGGCTTTCGGTCAATTTAATTCATCTAACCAACTTATAATAAAAAACAAACAACTCCAATCTGAGTAAAAATATTTTTGTATTTTTTTATATGTATATCTTTGTTAAGATTTCAGCCTTATGGATACAGTTAGAGACTTTTTTCATTATACAAAAAACCCGGAAGAATTTGGATACACAGGATTTCGCCCTGTGTACAATTATATTCCTTATGCTAGGCAAGTGTTGAGCCCCGCTTTAGGCGCCCTCCATTTTGTGAAAATGACATACGAATACGCAAAAGGACAAAAGTCTTTACATGATTTTATTTTTACAGTAACTCCTCTATCAATTGCTAAAAGCGCCCTTATGCTACTTGTCCCCGTATATACAGGATCGACTTTTCTAGCTTTACTCTTTGCTGTGGATGTGGCTATTTTTGCACTTGCTCCCAGCAAAATCGTTCCTAACAAGAAAGGAAGCACTCCTGAAGGCTTCTTTAGGGAACTAAGTAAAAAACTGCCTGTCTCTCACGCTTTATCACATGCTAGTCACTCCTTACCTCAACAAGAAGAGTATGAGTGCAAACCTGAATGTAAAGGAGTAGCTTTTGTTTCAATCCCGAAACAAGATTTCTTGGATTATATAGCAGCTTGGGGTGAGATTAGCGAAAACTATCTTTCTACAGAGGCCCATCTAAGTCAATTTGTAACAGAAGAGAACTTTGGTCATATTCCAGCTGATTGGGTAGAAGCTATTCCGGAGACTTACGCTCTTTTTAAAGCTTGCTTAATAAAAATAAGCAACGAACCCGAAAAACCTTTACCTGACTCTGATTTTTCACAGATTTCAGAAGTTTTGGATAAGGCTATTAAACAAAATGCTTTATTATCGAGCCTTGTTTTGAATAAAGATAACTTAAAAGCTATATTTTCTGACCCTGCGAACCCACCCGTATTTGTAAGCTTATTTGTCGACTTTTATTCTCCCGGGAAAGAAGATTTTAAACTTGAAAAAAATAGTACTTCTTTTATTTTTAAACATAATGATTTCTGGCAGCAAGTTCCTGCAGATTGGCTCTTAAACCTTCTTTCTACCTCTCCCAGAGCTTTTTTTCAGCTTATGCAAGATCTTAAAGTTGCTATTGAAGGGAACTTCAAAGGCTCCTTGAGAAAAGCGTATACACAATTCTTGAAAAACCACCGGTGGATTGAAAACTCCTCGTTTGTATCCCAAGAAAGAGTAGGAGGGTGCTATCCTTCCGAAGAAGAAAGTAGCTTTGAGATTTCAGAGTCTAAAGGCGACGACGCAGCAGAGTATTTTCTTGCTACCAACGAGTCTAGAAGAAGAAACTCAGTCGCTTCTTCGGAACAGGAAGGTGAAGATTCTATGGTTGTGGAAAAAACTGCTGTACACTCTTTCTTAAAGATTTTAAAACATAGAAAAAAACAGCCTAAACTCCTACTCTTGCCTTTTGAAGGGAACGATGGGATTACCTCTCTTAGAGCTATAAAGCTTTCTGATGAAAAGGAACTTCCTTAAAAACCTACACATGATAATAGGAGCCCTTTTTAAAGGTTAGCCTTTTATATCCTCTGTTTTTTAAGTAGCTATAGACCCTTTTCTCAAATACCTCCCCTAAAAAAATGGTCTATATCTTCTCGAGTGTCTGAATAAATAAGCCTTCTTTACCGGAAATATCAAGACTTTTTAGCATAAAAAAAGCCCCCTTATTCCTGGGTAAAAAAGGCAAAAGAAGCCCAAAATTTGGCAAGAAGTGTGGCAACCTATGAAAGAGCTTCCAAGAAAAAGCCTACCTTCTAACAAAATAAGCTTTCAACTACCTTGAAATTCCCTTTCTAAAGAACAAACTAGTTAACTTATTTAAGCTGGCCTGTTATTATCATCATATATCTACCTGCTGAAGCAAATAGCTCGTGGTTTTGATCTACAATTTCAGTTTTTTGCCGGATTTCTTCAGAATTAGCACCACTTTTTTGAGCTTTCTCCAGTTCAACACGAGACTCGTCCAATTTTTTCTTAAACTCTTCAAATTTTTGATAAACTGCCTTGTTATATTCAGAACATGTTTCACAATTTCTAGTTGCTTTGTTATGACAATTAGGAACTTGTAATCCTAATTCTTGTGGGAGCATCCCAAATTCATCGCCCAATCTCTTATCTACTGGTGCTGCCATAAAAATTACCTCCAAATGGTTAACGAGAGGGAGGCTACATGCTTTGGCGATTTATTCCTATTACTTTATCTAGCCTACACATGGTAATAGGAGCCCTTTTTAAAGGTTAGCCTTTTATATCCTCTGTTTTTTAAGTAGCTATAGACTCTTTTCTCAAATACCTCCCCTCTTGGAAAGTGATCTGCATCTTCTCGGATCTCTGAATAGATGGGCTTTCGAAAGTCTTCTGTTTTTATCAAAAACATCTGATCAGAAAAGCCTTGGCTAGAGATCCAAAAACCTTTTTTTTGGGTAAAAGCTTCTTTTTTTGCTTCTTTTTTTCTCTCATTCCACAAGGGATTGGCTACCTTATAGGAGGGATCTTTTTCTAGAAGGGATAGAGCTTTTTCTATCCAAGAAAGCGGCTTTTTTAGGTGGGCATCTGCTGTAAAGTAGAGAAGGTAGGGCGTTTGACAGTGATAGATCGCTGTAAGAGGCGCCAAAGAGTTATAAAAAACCCAGTCATTTGCTACTTGGTACTCTTTTCTTGCATCTTTGGCTACAAACTCTTCTTTTTTTAAGGAAAAAAAGGAGAGAACTTCTGTTTCCTTTTCTTCTGAAAAAACAATTTTGGTAAAAACCTTTTCTTCTAGCAGTTTTTTTGCTGCGGAATAGACCTTGTTTTTTTCCGTAACATTATTAATCACCAAAAGCCTTTCTACGAAGGGATATTGGTGGTTTTCTATGTTTTTTTGTAAAGGTTCTTTATTGAGTACTTCCCTCCAGTTTTCTTGCCAGCAAGAAGTAGCTATAGTTACCTTTTTTACCTCTTTTTTCCTCCAGAAATAAAGTCCCATAAACTCCTTTTACAAAAGATTCACTCCCTATAAGATACTCTATAGTACCCTATAAGTTCTAGCAAAGGAGAGCAAAAATGAAGCCATTTTCCGAACAAACTCCTATGATGCAGCAGTGGCTTACCTGCAAAAAAGAGGCAAAAGAAGCCCTTGTTTTTTTTCGTTTGGGGGATTTTTTCGAAGCCTTTTATGAAGATGCAGAAATTCTAGCTAGCACTTTGCAGCTTACCTTAACACAAAGACAGTCGGTTCCTATGTGCGGCGTCCCTGTTCACGCTGCCCAAAACTATTTAGATAAACTTTTACAAAAAGGATTTAAGGTAGCCATTGCAGATCAGGTAGAAGAGCCCGGTAAAACCAAGGGCCTTTTAATGCGAAAAATCACCCGTATTGTAAGTCCTGCTACCCTTTTCTCTTCTTCTCTTTTGCAAGAAAAAAAGAATAACTTCTTTGTCTCTGTAACAGAAAAAGGAGGTCTTTTTGGCCTGGTTATTTTGGATCTTAGCACCTCGGAGTTTCAGTTTTTAGAGGTACAAGATAAAAACAAAGTATTAGATGAACTATTTCGGATCTCCCCTGCAGAAATTTTGGTGCTAAAAAGTTTTCAAGAAAAGTATGCCTTTTTTCTAAGCGAGCTCTCTCATAGCTTTTCTTTTCTTTTGACGGTAAAAGAAGATGCTTTCTTTTTAGATCAAAAGATTTCTCTAGATCTTTCTTTTTTAAAAAGCTCTCCTGTTTGTTTAGAGGCTGCCTCCTCTCTTTTTTACTATTTAGAAAAAGAGATGAAGATCTCTACCGCCTCTTTTAAAAAAGGGGAAAAAAAAGAGCTCTCTTCTTACATGTCCATAGATAGGATGAGTTTGGAAAATTTGGATATCTTACCTAAAGAAAATAGGGATTTTTCTCTTTTGAATCTTGTAGATAAAACGGTAACTTCGATGGGAGGTAGACTTTTAGTAGAGTGGGTAAAAAGACCTCTTTTTGATTTAGAGCCTTTGTTAGATAGGCAAGAGAGTATAGAAGAGCTTATTTCTTGGCCCTCTCTTGTTTTCAACCTGCAAAAAGAGATGAAAAACATACGGGATTTTCCTAGAATTTTAAGCAGAGTGGAAAATAGCTATGCTTCTCCAAAAGACCTTCTTTCTTTAAAAGTCTCTTTGGAAAGGATCCCTTCAGTAAAAGCTCTTTTAGAAAGTACTACCTCTTCTCTTTTACAAAAACATCAAAAAAATCTGGTTTTTCTTCCTAGCTTGGTATCTCTTTTAGACAAAGCTCTTTTGGAAAACCCTCCCCACCGTTTGGGAGACGGGGACATTTTCAAGGAAGGATACAATATAGAGCTAGATGAACTACAAACGATCGGAAGAAAAAGTAAAGAGTGGATTGCAAACTACCAAGTCTCACTTCGGGAAGAAACGGGTATCAAAACGCTTAAAGTAGGCTACACCAAAGCTTTTGGATACTATATTGAGGTAAGTAAAGGGCAAATAGATAAGGTGCCTGATGCCTTTATCAGAAGACAAACGCTCACTTCTGCTGAAAGATATGTGACTGAAAAACTAAAGTCTTTTGAGCATCAGATTCTTTCAGCAGAAGGAAAAATCCGCGCTTTAGAGACCTTTTTGTTTGAAGAGTTAAAGAAGGAGGTTTTACAGTTTTTAGAAGAGATACAAAAGATTTCTGTTGCGATTTCTCATATAGATGTTTTGACCTCTTTGGCTTTGGTTGCTTTAGAGTATGGCTATGCAAAGCCTACGCTCAAAAACACTAATGAGCTAAAAATCCTAGAAGGAAGACATCCCATTTTAGAAAGAGTTCACCTGCAAAAAGAGTTTATCCCTAATGACACGGTTTTTTCTTACCCGGACTCCTTTCTGTATATAATTACAGGCCCCAATATGGCGGGAAAATCTACCTATATTCGGCAGGTAGCGCTTTTGGTAATTTTGGCACAAATAGGCTCTTTTATTCCGGTAAAATCGGCTACTATTGGCCTTGTAGACCAGGTTTTTTCTAGAGTTGGTGCTTCAGACGATATCGCCAAAGGAGAATCTACTTTTATGGTGGAGATGAAACAAACCGCCTATATTTTACAAGAGGCCACCTCCTCTTCTTTAATCATCTTAGATGAAATAGGAAGAGGCACTAGTACCTATGATGGGATTTCTATTGCTTGGGCTGTAGCGGAGTTTTTACTTACCACAGATAAGAAAAAAGCAAAAACCTTATTTGCAACCCATTACTGGGAACTTACGGAACTGGAAAGCCTCTTTTTAGGGGCAAAAAACTACCAGGTAGCGGTTAAAGAGACGGTAGAAGGCATTATTTTTTTACATAAAATTATTCCGGGGGGAACGGATAAAAGTTACGGTATTCATGTAGCAAAACTGGCAGGTCTTCCTAGAAAGGCGCTAGAAATTGCAGCAAAAAGACTTAAAATGTTAGAAAAAGGGAAAAGAAAAGAGAAAGAAGAGGAGCCTTTTTTCTCTTTTTCTGTAAAAGAGCCTTGCCTTTTGTGTGAAAAGATAAAAGCATTAAACTTAGAGGAGATCACTCCTTTATCTGCCTTAAAGACCCTGTATGAACTCCAAAAAGAATAAGCCTTCTATAGATCTTTCTGCTTATCCGCAAAAAGCGGGCGTCTATCTTATGAAAGATGCTTCAGGAAAGGTTCTTTACGTAGGGAAAGCAAAAAATCTAAAACAGCGCCTCTCTCAATATTTTGCAAAAAAAGGAGATGAAAGGGAGATGATCCCTTTCTTAGTCAAGCAGATACACTCTATAGATACTCTTTTAGTCTTTAGTGAAAAAGAGGCTCTCATTTTAGAGAACAACCTGATCAAAAAACATGCTCCCAAGTACAACGTTCTTTTAAAAGATGATAAAAGTTTTATTCATCTAGCTTTAACAGACCACTCTTACCCTATGCTGCAGCTTTTGCGCTCCAAAGAAAGACCCAAAAAGATAAAACATCTATTTGGCCCTTATACGAATACAAAAGCGGCAAGGAGGGTTTTTGATCTGATTTTACAAATTTTCCCTTTAAGGCAATGTTCTGATAGAGAATTTGCAAAAAGAACCACTCCTTGTATTTTGTATGATATAAAAAAATGTGCGGCTCCTTGCGTGCATAAATGTTCTGATCAGGAATATCAGTTTTTAGTAGAAGGTGCTAAAAATTTTTTACAAGGAAAAGATAAAACTGTTTTAGAAGACTTAACCAAAAAAATGGAAAAAGCTTCTGAAAATTTAGAATATGAAAAAGCAAAAAGCTACCTAGAAACCATCCAACAAATAGAGCACCTTTTAGACAAACAGCTAGTAGATCTTCCTGATGCTATAAACCGAGATGTGATAGGCATTGCAAGAGAGGCAGATCTGGTAGTACTTTCTGTTTTACAGTTTCGGCAAGGGAAACTTCTTTCTGCAAAAACTTTTTCTTTTTCTCCTATTTTTTCAGAAGAAGAAGAAATCATAAAAACCTTTCTTTTACAAAACTACGCTACCCAAAAGGGAGCGCAAGAAATCTTTATTCCCTTTTCTTTGTCGGACATAAAAGTTGTAGAAGAGATCCTTTATGAGTCTTCTAAGGAAAAAGTTGCCGTACTATCCCCCAAGTCAAAAGAAAAAAAACGACTTTTAGAAATGGCTCATGAAAATGCCCTCTCTTTTTTACAAAGAAAACAAAAAGAGGAAGACTTTTATGAAAAAGTATCTTTTGAAATGCAGGAAAAGCTCCGTTTAAACCGCTTCCCTAGAAGAATTGAGTGCATAGACACATCTCACATATCTTCCCAAAATCCGGTGGCAGCTTTGGTCTGTTTTATAAACGGAAAAAAAGAAGGAAAAAGGCAGCGTTACTTTCAGATCCGAAAAGAATTCTCAGAAGACTACGCCTCTATGAAAGAGGCCCTGCTGCGCCATTTTTCTAGATTACAACAAGAAAAAAGTTTTTGTGATCTTCTAATTGTAGATGGAGGAAAAGGACAGCTAAACTTGGCTCTTCAGGTATTTGCACAGCTCAATATTGTGAACGTAGATGTGATTGCGCTAGCTAAGGAAACCTCTTTACATACAAAAGGACTTACTCAAGAAAAGATTTTCGTTCCCCATAAGAAAGAGCCTCTTGTTCTTCCTAAGCACTCTCCTATACTGTTTTTTTTGCAAAAAATCCGAGACGAGGCTCACAGGGTAGCAATTGGCTACCACAGAAAAAAACACAAAAAAGAGCTCTTTCACTCCAGCCTGGATGATATACCTGGGATTGGACCCAAAAAGAAGAGAGCGCTCTTACAGCATTTTAAAGGGATCTCCAAAATCAAAGAGGCCTCTCAAGAAGAGCTGGAAAAGCTCCCCTTTTTACAAAAACAAGACGCAAAAAAAATTTACAGCCACTTTTCTAAACAGGCTTAAATTCTTCTTCGATAGATAACATCTCAGAGTCTTCTTCTTCTAATTCCTCTTGCTGAGAGGAAATGGGCGCTTTCTCTGGGAGAATCAAGTTTTTAAAGATAACATGAATAGAGGCTACATGGAGTCCTGTAAGGCGGCTCACCTCTTCTACGATCTTAGTTTGGATCTCCTCTGCTTTTTCAGGAAGAGAAGTCCCATACCTTACGTTAATCTCTACCCGGATATTAACCGAGTGTTTCTTGTGATCCTGCTCTACATGGATCCCCTTGATTCTTTCTACGTCTCTTCCTAAAAGATTATCAAACAGGGTATTTTCAGGAAGGCAGATTCCCTCTATCTTAGCAAGACACTGGAGGGTAATCCCCTGAAAGACCTTTGTTTCTACATCTCTTACGTAGACAGTCTCCGGCAAATGAATCTCTTTAGCATCCATATCTTTTAATTTATCGTACATATTGCATCCTTGTTTTCTCGCATTATAGAAAAAAAAGAGAAAAAAAAAAGCTAGTTTTCCTTGAAAGTTTTCCAATTTCTCTCCTAAATTGAAGTTGAGTTAAGGGAGAAATCATTATGCCTCTTTTTGAGCATCCTTATGTTTATTTTACTGTTTTAGGTCTCTTTGCTTTTTTAGGGGCTCTTTTAGCTAAAAAATACCAAAGAAATCTTCTTTTTTGGTCTTTAGCTACGTTGTTTTTTTGTTTAACAGGCGTTTTTATCCTATTTTTACTGGGGCCCAAACAAAAAAAGAAAATACAAGACCCCCTCTCTGAAAAGAAAAAGATCCCCAAAGAGCTATCTGTTCTTTCCTGGTATTATCTAGATGATCAAAATACGAAGAGAGGCCCCTTTTCTGCAGAAGGGATCAAGAAACTGTGGGAAGAGGGAGCCTTAAAAGGACACTCCTATCTTTGGAATGAAACCTTAGAAGAGTGGAAAAAGGCTCAAGAATTTACATTTCTACAAGAAAATTTGGATACCAATTTAGCTTGAAAAAGAAGCCAGCCGAAAGTATTACCAGCTGGCTTTTATAATGCCCGGGATCATCCCGCTTAAAGCGAGTTCTCTAAAACAAAGTCTTGAAAGCTGAAACTTGCGAAGATACCCTCGGCATCTTCCTGTGATTAAGCATCGATTTCTAAGACGAATCACAGAAGAATTTCTAGGAAGCTGGTTGAGTTTACTAACCGCTGCCATCTTGTCTTCTTCTGAAGTGGAAGGACTTAAAATAATTTTTTTTAGCTCTTGCCTTTTCGCCCACTTAGTATCAACTAGTTTTTTTCTTCTAAGTTGTTTTGCAACTTGTGATTTTGTAGCCATATATTACCTTTTCTTGCCAGGGCCTTTCTGCCTTTGCTTACGGTTTGGATCTTTTTTATTGATAACGTAGATTCTACCTCTTCTACGAACCACTTTATCCCCTTTTAAAGGATCTGCTTTAACGGATGCTCTTACTTTCATAATCTCTCCTAAAAGAACTCCTTTTATACGAAAACAAAACCATTCTTTTCAAGAATAAAGAAATCTTTGAACAAAATCTCCTTCCCTTTTTTTATTAGATTGAAGAGCCTTTATCAAAACTCTTGAGAGATTATTCTCTCTTGAGTACTCTTTCTTAGGAAAAAGGAATGGAAGATTTATGAAAAGAACATACCAACCTACTAAGAGAAAGAGAAAGAAAAGCCATGGCTTTAGAAAAAGAATGAAGACAGCTGATGGCAGAAAAGTTTTGAAAAGAAGAAGAAAAAAGGGAAGAAAATCCTTAACTGTGTGAGCCTCTACTCTTTAAAGAAAAAAAAAGACTTTTTAGAGGTAAAAAAACAGGGAAAGAGATATGTAGGCTCTTTTCTGACAGCAGAGGTTTATAAGGGAGAGAAGGGTTCTTTTTTTGGCATCACAGCCTCGAAAAAGTATGGAAATGCTTGTACTCGAAACCGTTTTAAAAGACAGGTAAGAGAGGCTTTAAGGGCCCTTTCTTCTGAAATATCTCAAAATTTTACTGTAGTGGTCTATCCTAAAAAAGAGGCGAAACTAGAACGGATGCCCTCTTTAAAAAAGGATTTACAAAAGATTCTTTCTTCTTTCTTGGAAGTATGAAAAACTTTTTTGATGTATCGTCTTTAAATCCCGCCCAAAAAAAAGCGGTGCTTTCCACAGAAGGAAGGGTGCTCATTTTAGCGGGAGCAGGCAGTGGAAAAACGAGAGTTATCATCCACAGAACTGCCTATCTTTTAGAAAAAGGGATCTCTCCCAAATCCATTTTAGGCCTTACCTTTACCAATAAAGCTGCAAAAGAGATGAAAGATCGTCTTGCTAAAATGGTAAAAAAAGAGATTGCAAACAAGGTTACTTTTTCTACTTTTCATAGTTTTTGTATGAATCTTTTAAGAAAAGAGATCGCTCTTTTAGGGTACACCCCCTCTTTTACTTTGTACGATGAAAGAGATGTATACCGCCTTGCCAAAGAGCTTGGTCAAGAGATTCTGCAAACCAAAGAACTCCCCTCTATTGCAAACTCGCTTACTAAAATCTCTCAATTAGAAAACGGGCAAGAATCTTCTGAAAATGATGGTTTTACTCAAAAACTGCAAACTGCTTTAAAAACCACGTTAAAAGCGTATAATGCGGTAAATTTTGACAGCTTACTCACCCTAACAATTGAGCTTTTTACAAAACATCCTGAAGTTTTAGAAAAATACCAAGAAAAGTATCGCTATATCATGATTGATGAATATCAGGATACTAACGCAGTGCAGTCTCAACTAGCAGAACTTTTGGCGAAAAAATATAACCATCTTTGCGTAGTAGGAGATGATGATCAGTCTATATATGGATGGAGAGGCGCTTTAATTGAAAATATCTTAGCCTTTAAAGCAGATACTATCATACGCCTGGAAGAAAACTACCGCTGCTTCCCAAGTATATTGCAAGCTGCCAATGAGGTAATAGCCTGTAATACCAAGAGGCATAATAAAACACTATTTAGTCAAAGTAAAAAAGACCTTCCCATAGAACTGTTTCATGCTCCCTCGGAAGAGGAGGAAGCACAAGCAGTTGTAGATAGAATCCTACAGCTTCATCAAGAAAAGGGGGTTCCTTTTAAGGATATGGCTATTTTGTACAGATCTAACATCTTATCGAGGAATTTTGAAATAGCTTTAATGAATGCTATCTATAAAAAAGAAGAAAATTGGATAAGAGGGATTCCCTATGAAGTTTATGGAGGCTTAGAGTTTTCAGAAAGATCTGAAATCAAAGACCTACTTGCGTATTTAAAGCTTATTGCCAACAGAAAAGATCAAGAATCTCTTTTAAGAATCATTAACCTTCCAAGAAGAGGAATCTCTTCTAAGACAGTAGATCTTTTAACTTCTTTTCAAAGAAAAGAAAAGCAAGATCTTTGGGAGATTTTAACCAAGATAGATTCTTTTCAGCCTTTTTTTGAGAGTAAAATTTCTAGTAAAGGGCTAGAGGGAATCCATAGCTTTGTAAAGTTGATTCAAGAAGCAGAACATTTTTTTTCTAAAAACTCTTTATCTAAAAGTTTTCATTGGCTAATTCACACTATAGGCTATCACTCCCAACTGCAAGAAGAGGTGAAAAGTGAAAAAGCTTTGCAATATAAATGGGAAAACGTCTTACAGCTAAAGTATACATTAGAAAAGTATGAAGAAGAAGAGAAAGAGCCCTCCTTGCAACACTTTATCGCCAATACCATGCTCACAAGAAGCTTTCCTTCTGAAAAGTTTGGGAAAGGAAAAGAGAGTCTTAACCTACTCACCTTTCATAGTGCAAAGGGACTTGAGTTTGAGGCATGCTTCATCGTAGCTTTGGAAGATCATATTCTACCCCATGAAAAAAGCCTTTTTGAAACGGGTATTGAAGAAGAAAGAAGACTTTTTTATGTAGCAATTACCCGAGCAAAACGGTTTTTAACCTTAAGTATGGCCCGAAAACGGAAAAAGATGGGGAAAGAGATTGCTACAAACCCGTCCCGCTTTTTATTTGATATTTCCAAATCTCTGTTAAAGGTAACTCCTTTTAAGCTGGGAGAATCTGCATGAGCCCTACCTTGATATGGAGACATAAAAGAGAAAACCGAAAAAAATGCTCTTTAAGAGGCCTAGAAACCAGAAAAGATTTTTACTTTGTTTCTTACCCCAATCCCATCCCTCTAAATTTAAAGACGTATCTTGTTTTAGATGTACAGGCGCCTCTCCTCACTGAAAAAGATACGAACTACTCCATTCTTCTACTAGATGGAACCTGGAGATATACCTCTTTGATGAAAAAAAACCTCCCTTCTTCTATAGAAAAAAGAAGCCTTCCTTCCCATTTTGTAACTGCTTATCCTAGAAAACAAGAGGACTGCCCTGATCCCAAAAGGGGTTTAGCTTCGATAGAAGCTCTTTTTCTTGCCTTTTGGATTTTGGGAAAAAATGCAGAGGGACTTTTAGATAACTACTTTTGGAAAGATCTTTTTTTAGAAAGAAATAATCTTAAACTGTAGCCTTCTTTTGTGCCTTTTTAATTGCATAACAAAAACATTCATAACAAGAAGCGAAGTATTTCTCTTCTGCTCCAAGCTCTATAGAAGGACCCTCATTTACAGCCACTCCGTTTACGTGTTTTAAGTTCATAATCGATTTTTTGTTGCAAAAATGACAAGTAGCCTTTACCTCTTCTATAGCATCTGCCAGTTCCATAAGCCTTTTGCTGCCTTCAAAAAGATAGCTTTTAAAATCGGTCCTAAGGCCATAGCAAATAACAGGAATATCTTCTTCTGTGGCAATAGCTCTTAACGCTTCTATCACTTCTTTTTTTAAAAACTGGGCCTCATCTACTAAAATACAGCTCACTTTTTCCAAAGAGAGTTTTTCCAAAGAGAGTTCTTCTTCTACCAAAAAATCTGCTTCTGCAAAAAGTCCAGCTCTTGATTGAATCTTTTCCTCTCCAAAACGGGAGTCCATCTTCGGTTTTATCAGATAGACTTTTTTTCCTTGCTGTCTGTAGTTATGGGCTACTGCTAAAAGATTGAGTGTTTTAGCGCTTCCCACAGTTCCGTGACGAAAGTATAGTTTAGCCATAAAGGTTCTTAATCCTTCTTTTTTGGGTTATCAAAGCAAGATCTTTCTTTTAAAACAAGCCTACCTTTTCTTATCCTGGTGGGAAAAATAATTATACAAAAAAGAGAGGATAGCGCCCCCTATAGCTCCATCTATAAAACCCCAAACAGCTCCTGCAATTCCTCCCATAAATCCCGGACGATACCCAAGATAAAAGGACCCCATAACATCGACAAAATAATCTCCCCAATCAAAGGCTGCAGTCCAACCCATAAAAAGACAACTTACCCCCCAAGTAACTCCCATAGAAAGGGAAAGGGCTTTTATATTCAAAGTTTGCATAACACTCTCCTTTTGTAAGACCACACTAAAACAAGCTCTTTTATAAAAAAATAAATTTAGCAAAAAAAGCCCTTTCTTTTTAGAGTATTGCCACAAAAAAGGAGGTCTCTTTTGATACAACGTCTTGGAGAAATTATATGGGGTCCAATAAAAAGCATTATTTCAGAGAGTTCTCTAAAAGCTGAAGACTTTCTTTTAGTACGGATTGGGAAGCTAGCCTACCAAGCTTTAGTAGAGCATATCTCCCAGCTTTATCAAACGCTCTCTAGCCGGTGCTTTTTTCTTTCCTATAAAAGGCCCCCAACTGTTATACAGCAGCCTTCGACCCCCCCGAAGTTTACACCCGATCTTGACCCTGTTTCTGAAGGTGAAGAACCGGAAGGCTTTTATGATGAAAATGAAACAAATTGGCCTGTAGCGCCTTGTAGCTCTCCTGTTTCTTTTTTAGAGCCGCCTTCTTCTGAGGCAGTACTGTCCGCTTTAGAAACTTCTATATCTAACAAGTATTTTCCTTCTTTTTTCTGTTCTGATCCGGAAAAAATAAACGAAAAGCAGATAAAAAAAGACTGCCTAGAGAGGTCTTTTCCTCTATTTATCAATGGAGCGCTACTGTGGAGTCCTCAAACTCTACTTGAAACTCTACTTGCACCAAACTTTCCTTATGAGATGACCCACCAAGGATTTTTTGCTAGTATATGTTCCTTTATGTCAGAAGTTTTCATGAAGGAGTTTCCTTCCGCTTCTTTGTATACTATGGAGCCTTGCAGAAAATCTTCCCCTAGCATGCCAAAAGAGATAAAAGGAACTTATGCAGAAGCTATAGCACTTTGGTTTTTGCGTATTCCAAAAGAGAAGGCCCCTTTTTATCTAAAGCTCCTTATGGAAGCTTTTTCTCGAAAAGGAGGAGACCCTTCTCTATTTTTCAACCCGGAAAAATCTTTACAAGCTATTCAAGGGGAAAAAACTCCCTGTAATGCCTGCCAAGGATGCCTAGAATCAGAAAAAACACAACCTGTCCTACAAAAGTGTAAAAACCCCCTGCAATCTTTAGAAGAAGAGAAAAAGAGCCCTTACTTCTCTTTAACGGGACTTTTTTCCTACTTTCCTTTTCATAGCTTTCTATCTTATTTTTGGCAAAAAGAGACTCCTTGTTGTTCTTTTTCTTTAGAAGATTTGACCGATATTCTTACAATACTCACTGCTTTGAAAAAGTTTTTACCTGAGGAGGTTTCTTCTTATTTTAAAGAACCTACGGAGGCAGATATTTCTTACTTCCCCTCTAAGTGGATTCAGATCACTTGGGAAGAAGAAAAAAAAGAAGCAAAGGTGTTTGGTTATTTCCCAATAGGATCCCCGGAGGAGGCACCTATTTTTATTGGGTATTCTGCCTTGTTAAACCCAGAAACTAGGCAAGCAGAAAAGCTTAGCTTCTTTGCTGATTTTGCAAACCGATTTTAAGAAAAGCCCCTATTACAAAAAAAGTAGCCATGCTCCAAAAAGGAAGAGGGAGCCCTAAAAAAGTATGAGAGGGTTCATAACAAGAGGTCGTTCCACAAAGAGAGCTTCCCCAAGGGTTCCAATAAGGATATAAAAGGTGAGTTAACCCGAAAAGAAAACCGATAGCTATTTGAGGATACAAATAAAAAGCGATCTTTCTCTCTTCCCTATAAGCAGCAAGCCCTAAGATTATGACTAAAGGAAAAAGACAAATCCTTTGATACCAACATAGATTACAGGGAGGGAGCTTTTCTATTTCAGAATAGTAAAGGCTAAAAAGAGTTGCCACTAAAGAGACAACCCAAGCTAGGTATAGGGAAAAGGAGACTATTTTTTGTTTCATGCTCTTTTCTTGGTTCGTTTTTCTAAGTGTTCTAAAACTATCTTTTTAGAATAGGTAGGAATTCTCTCTCCATTAATATAAAGGGAAGGTGTTGCTACATCCCCTTTCATCACTTTTTTGGCGATCTCAAAATTTTTCTCAATTTGAGAAAAATAACTATCTCTATTCAAACAATTTTGAAAGCTTTCAAAAGAAAGAGCAGGGAAAGAAGCGGCTATTTGCAAATACTTTTCCTTATATGCCTTATTTAGAGGAAGAGAAGATGCTTTTTTTAGAAAAGGAAAAAACCCTTCCGGATATAAAAAATACATGCAAAGAGCTGCATTGGCCAGGTCTTTAGATCCTTGTAAAAATCCAAGAGGAACAAGAAAAAGCTCTGCCTTTCCTTTTTCTACATAGTTGGTATATACAAAAGGAAATACTTCCTCCATGAAAACATGGCAGTTTTCACACCGAAAATCCTCAAATAATACAAGCTTTAACGGAGCCTCTTTAAGGCCAAATTTAGGCTGCCCTTTCGACTCAATAAACACCGCTCTTTTATTTTGGTAATGGAGCCACACCAAATAAAAGCTAAGACAGACAAGAACAAAAAGAGCTGTAAATATAACCAGCTTCTGAACTGCTTTAAATTTCTCTTGCATATTCTTCTAAATATTTTAGAAAAATTAATTGTTCAAGAGAAAAATAATTCTTTATAAAATTCGATGCCTAATTCAAAGAAAATAAAAGCAAAAACAAAATAAAATACAATCTTGTTAGAAGGTATTACACAAGGAAATGGCTCTTTCCGGATATAGCGCGCTTTATAGAGTATCCAGGTAGGTAAAAACCCCAAAAGAAGAGCGCACCCTATCCCTCCTGCATAGCCAAGAGCTTTTAAAAAAATAGCCGGGTAGACCGCCTGCACCAAGAAGGGAGGAAAGTAGGTTAAAAAAAGAAGAATTCCTTTATTAGCCCCTTTCTTGTGTAAGGATAACCCATCTGATAAAAAGTCAAAAAGGCCTAAAGTCACTCCTAAAAAAGAAGTAGTAATAGCAAAAAAAGAAAAGGCCATACCCATAGAGTATAGAAAGGGGGCTTGTAAAAGAGCTTGGAAGGGGTAAATAGCGGTCTCTCCCAATTTTTTTGCTTCCAGAAGGCCATATTTTCCCTCTAAAGGGACGCTTCCTAAAACTATAATTTGCCATATGATATACATCACAAAAACCGAAGAGGTTCCCAGTAAAATAGCTTTTCTTAGCTTTTTTTTATCCCTTTGCAGGTAGTTAGTTAAACTGGGGATAATTCCTTGATAGCTAAAGGAAGTAAAAATAACAGGTAAAGCTAAAAAAGAGATCCCCCACTTTTGCGGTCTTAGGCGCACCACATCCACTTCAGGCCCTCCTAAACTTAAAAAAACCAGGTAAGAAAGTAAGAGCCCTATCATCAAAACCACGTTCATTTTATCTACCCAGAAAGCACCTTTAAAAACGAAAAACCCGAAAAACAAGACAAAAAGAAGGCTTCCTAAAAAAGGAGGAAGATGGAGAAGTTTTCCTAAAAGAGCCCCCCCTACTGAAATATAGGCAATCGATAAACTATAAAAGAGAAAAATATACAAAACCCAGGCTATTATTTTGCCTTTTAATCCTAGGTAGTGTTCTGCCAGAGAGATGATATTCACCTCTTTTTTCATACGAAGACATCCTTCTAATAAAAAAAGCCCGGTAATGCTCATACAAGCCCAGCACAAAAGGTAGATAAGTAGAGAAGGAAGAAATCCTCCTTCTGCTGTAACTACAGGAAGGGCAAGCATTCCAGCTCCTATTGCTGTTCCGGAAACTAGAAGGGCCCCATTTAAAACAGATGGTTTTTTCAAAGAACTACTCATGTTATATATGTTTTTCTTGAATGTACATGATCTTTCCCATTAGATGGTTTTTGATAGTAGCAAGAAAGAATGGTTCTGTCAGCCTTTTTCCTTGAGACGTGAAAGCTTGACGGCAAAATAAGAATCTTTATATGGTAGGCCCTAGTTAATCCTTAGGGCCTCACTTTGCAGCCTAAAATCTATACTATACAAGACCATTCTATATCTCCTTCTAAGATAGATTCTCATGCTTATTATGTAATTAAAAAGCTACGGGAAAACGGCTTTTCAGCCTACTTAGTAGGTGGTAGCGTTCGAGATCTTCTACTAGATCAAACGCCTAAGGACTTTGATATCTCTACTTCTGCAAAACCGGAAGAGATAAAAAAACTATTTCGCAATAGCCTTCTTATAGGGAGGCGGTTTCGCTTAGTCCATATCCGGTTTGGGAAAAAAATTATAGAGGTAGCTACCTTTCGTTCAGGGGATACGGAAAAGTCCGATCTTATCATAAGAGATAATGACTTTGGAACTGAAGAGCAAGATGTCTTAAGAAGAGACTTCACCATAAATGGTCTTTTTTATGATCCTGAAAAAGAGGTTATCATCGACTATGTAGGAGGGTATGAAGACCTCCAAAAGAAAACGCTTAGAACTATAGGACAACCGGAGCTTCGATTTCAGCAAGATCCTGTAAGAATGATCCGCTTGATTAAGTTTCATGCTAGATTTGGCCTCAATATTGAATCTTCTGCCCTACAGGCTTTAGAAAAGTGTAAACAAGAGATTGTAAAAAGCTCTCAAGCTCGTATTTTAGAAGAGCTTTTCCGCATGTTAGAGTCTGGCTTTTCAGCTCCTTTTTTCGACCATTTACATAAAAAAGGACTTCTAAAGCTTCTCCTACCAAAACTCTCTCAATTTTTTTCAGAGGCAAAAGAAGACAACAAGGTGCTCTCTTTTTTAGAACAAGTAGATTCTCAAGAAGAAAAAACCTTACTGAAAAGACCTGTTTTGGCTACTTGCTTGCTATATCCTTTGTTTGAAGCGCATATTCTGGCAGAAAAAGAAAAAAAACATCTTCATTTAGGTCAAATTAGCGCCAGTGCCAAAATATGGATAGACTCGGTATTCTCTCCTTTTTTTCATCTTTCAAGAAAGATGAGAGGAACCATGATCTCCGTTATGACCTCCCAGTTTCGCTTTTCCGAAAAAGAGAAAAAACAAAAAAGGATTCGCATACCCAGGGATTCTGACTTTCCTTTAGCACTCTACTTTTTTAAAATTCGTTCTGAATTAGACCCCAGTCTTTTAGAAGCGTATCAAGCTTGGGATAAAGAACTACAAAAGAAAGACTTTTCTGAACCTCATGTACAGCCCTACAGACGTTTTCGTAGAAGAAATAAGCGTTGAAAAAGATCTCTCTTTTTTCTACGCAGGGCCCTCTTTACAAAAAGGAGAGCTTCCAGCTGTATTTTATTTTTCCTCTACAGGAAAAAGCAGCCTTTCTTTAAACCCCTATAACCAGATAGCGCAGTTTTTACAAAAGAAAAAAATACGCCTTTTTTCTTGGGATTTGCCTTTTCATAAAGAGCCTTTTAATCCTGAAAAGGGACTCTCTTCTCTTATAAAAAGTCTTCAAAAAGGAGAAGATCCCCTGCCTTCTTTTTTTACGGCTTCAGAAAAGATCCTTTCCTATCTTTTTGAAAAAAAGGTTATTAACCTATCTTCTTGCGTTAGCTGTGGTCTTTCTAGAGGCTCTTTTTTTGCTTTGCATATAGCTTCGTTATTTGATTTGCCTTTCTCTTTACATTTCTCCCCTCTTATCTCCTTTGAGTCTATAGAAGAGCTCGCTTCTTTTAAAAATGCTTCCTTACTAAAAAAATATGCCCTTTCTTCTCTTTTAGAAAATCTTTGCACAAAAGAGCTCTCTTTTTTTATAGGAAATGCAGATAAAAGAGTAAAAACTGCTTTTTGTTTTGATTTTTTCCATAGACTGATGGAAACTGCCTTGAGAAAAGGAATCCGCTCTCCTAAAATAGAGCTTACTTCCTATCCTTCTGTAGGACATTTGGGCCATGGAACGCCCCCGGAAATTTTTGAAAAAGGAGCCAAGTGGATATGCCGCAAAATGGGCCTATAGATCTTTTTATCTCTGCTTGCGAGCCTAGCGCAGACACTTTGGGAGAGCACCTTCTTCAAGAGATAAAAAAAAGAAGACCCCATTTGCAAGTTTCAGGAGTTTTTGGGCCCAAGATGCGAGCTTTGTACAAGGAAGCCTTTCGTATGGAATCGTTTCAGGTTATGGGTTTTAAAGAGGTTTTCTTTTCCCTTCCCAAAATTATCTCTCTTTTTTTCCGGTTAAAGGCTTTTATTACAGAAAACAACCCCAAAGTAGTTCTTTTTATAGACTATCCTGAGTTTCATATGAAACTACAAAAGTCTCTTCGAAAAAAGGGATTCTTAAATAAACTTGTCCACTTTGTCTCCCCTAGTGTGTGGGCTTGGAGAAAAAAAAGAGCCGATTTTTTAGCTACCTGGACAGATCAGCTTTTCACCCTTTTTCCTTTTGAAAAAGAGTACTACTCTCACACCAAGTTACCCGTTGAATATGTGGGTCATCCTTTGGTTTTTGAAACACAAAGGAGCCTCTTTTCTTTTCCTGCTAAAAAAGAGTTATTTTCTTCTTTTTCTACCTCCAAGACAATTGTCATATTCCCGGGAAGTAGACAAAAGGAAATCGAAAAAAATTTGACACTGCAATACAAAGCAGCGGAAAACCTACAAAAAATCTATCCGGAAATACGTATTGCCATCTCTTGTATAAATCTGTATACAAAACAAAAAATAGCCTCTAGTGTCTCTTCTAAAACTACCCTTTTTTTTAAAGAAGAGAATAGTTTTTGGATGAAAAAAGCTTTTATAGCCTTGGCTACCTCAGGCACTATTTCTTTAGAGCTTGCCCTTCATAAAACTCCCTCTATTATTACTTACGCTGTGGGAGGCTTCGATCTTTTTTTAGCCAAAAATATCCTCCGGTTAAAGCTCCCCTTTTACACGCTAGCAAATATTCTTTTGAAAAAAGAGGTGTTTCCTGAGCTAATAGGTCCTTTTTTGACAGAAAAAACACTTTTTGCAGAAACCTTTTCCCTGTTTACGGAAGAAAAAAAGCGAAAAAACCAAAAAAGAAAGTGTGAAGAGCTACAAAAATATTTGAAAACAGAAAATCCCTCCCAAAAAGTAGTAGAAATTTTATTCCCTTCTTAAAAATTTCCTTGTATTTAGATAAAACGTTCGATAAGGGACTTGCTTTGTCTTTAAAATCTGTGGTAATCTATTGCTTTCTTGGGACCTTTTTGTGGGACATGGGATGAACGACCCTTTAAAAATTGTTTTAGATAGATTAAAAGGAGATAAAAAGGAGAAGATCGAAGGGGTTTTCCCTCTTTCTCTTTTAGAAAAAAAAGAAGCCGATATTTCTACGCAAGATGAAGTAGAAGTAAAGGCAGAGGCGTATCTCACTTCAGAGCTTCTTGTAATCCATCTAAATGCGAAAGTAAAGGTATGGCTTCCTTGTACTGTTTGCAATGAACCTACCGAAAAAGAGATTGAGGTAAAAAACTTTTATCAAACTTACCCCATAGAAGAGATAAAAAATCGTATTTTTGACATCCGCCCTGTAATTAGAGAAGCTCTTTTACTAGAATTTCCTTCTTTTTTGGAATGTAACAGCGGGAATTGTCCTGAGAGAAAAAATATAAAACCTTTTTTAAAAAAAGCATCTTCAAAGAAAGAGGGAGGACATTTCCCTTTTTCTAACTTAGACAACCAATTAGGAGATAGTCATGGCAGTACCTAGAAACAGAACCTCAAACGCCCGGAAGAATTCACGAAGAGCTCACATGGCCAAAAAGCCTGTTCAGCTTCTTTCTTGCTCTAACTGTGGCAAGCCTAAAAAATCCCATCATATTTGCGCATCTTGCGGATTTTACAAAAATCGAGCAGTCATCTCTAGTGAAGGATAGTCCTTTTTGTATCGGCATTGATCTGATGGGGGGGGAAACCCCTCCTGAGACAATCTTGAAGGCCTTTTCGCAAAAAGGAAATAAGGAACCTTTTTGTTTTTTCGGTCTCCCGGAAAAAAAAAGATTCTTTGATACATTTTTTCCTCCCTCTTCTAGACATCCCCTTACTACATATGTGGTTACTAAAGAGGTAATTCATATGGAAGATCCCCCTTTGGAGGTGATTCGAAAAAAAAAACAAGCCTCTCTTTGTGTAGCTCTTACCTTTTTGAAAGAGGGAAAGATAGATGCGTTAATTTCTTCCGGAAATACAGGGGCTTTAGTTGCTAAAGCCAAACATGAGCTCTCTTTGTTTTCCGGAATTTCACGGCCGGCTCTAGCTACTTTTATTCCTACCAAAAAAAAACCTTTAGTTGTACTGGATGTGGGAGCCAATATTTCTACAAGTGGGAAGACGTTAGAGCAATTTGCAAAAATGGGGGCTCTTTTACAAAAATTGCTCGGAATAAAAAAGCCGAGGGTAGCATTTTTAAATATGGGAGAAGAGCCCTTTAAGGGACTGCACGAACAGAGAAAAGCTTTAATACAGCTTCAAAAAGAGACTTTTTTTTCCTTTATAGGAAACCGAGAAGGCACTACTATCTTCGAAGGGGATGTTGACGTTTTGGTGACAGATGGTTTTACAGGAAATATATTTTTAAAAACAGCAGAAGGAGTGGCTCGGTTTTTACTCAGTTCTATAGAGGAAAAACTTCCTTCCGATTTTGTGTCTTTAGTAAGAGAAGCTCCTTCTTACTCGTATTATCCGGGAGCTCTTTTATTAGGGTGTCCCAAAATGGTATTTAAATGTCATGGAAACTCGGAAGCAAAGACTTTTGTAGAAGCAGCTGAAGCGCTCTTCTTCTTACAGAAAAAGAAATTTTCCCAAAAATGGGAACAAGAGCTGAAAAAAAATCCGCACCTTTTCTCAGGAAAAGAATCAAAAACCACCCCTTAAAAACTAAAAAAGAGGGTATAAGGAACCGTTTTATGTATGAAATCCTTTTAAATGTAGAGTCAAAAGAGACTCGGTATGTACTTTTAAAGCAAGGTCAAGTTCATGATCTTATTATAGAAAGAAAAAAATCTCGAAAAATTACCGGTAACATATACAAAGGAAAAGTTACCAATATTCTCCATAATATTCAGTCGGCTTTCATAGATATTCAAGAAGAAGAAAATGGCTTTATCCATATTAGTGATATCTTAGAAAACACAAAAAAGTTTGAAGAGCTTTTCGATATGGATTTTGATATAGAAGAGTCGAAGGCACCTAGCAATAATAAAGAGACAAAAGTACAAGACATCTCCCAAGTCTTAAAAATCGACCAGCCTGTTTTAGTGCAAGTGGTCAAAGAACCTATCGGGACTAAGGGAGCTAGACTTACTTCTAATATTTCTATTGCGGGAAGATATCTGGTGCTCCTTCCTAATAACCCTCACAGAGGGGTCTCCCGAAAGATTGAAAATAGAGCTTTAAGAGATCAGTTAAAACAGCTAATTCGGGCTTTTGAAATGCCTCAAAACATGGGCCTTATTTGCAGAACGGCTAGTGCAAATGCTTCTACTGAAGTATTAATAGAAGAGGCGCAAGATCTATTAAAAACTTGGGAAACTACTGTAGAGAGCTTTCATAATACAACAGGCACAGCCCTTCTTTATGAAGAGACTGATCTCATAAAAAAAGCGATTGTAACTGCTGCTGACAAGAAGATCTCTCGTCTTTTAGTGGATGATTACGCAACACATCAAAATTGCAGGCGCCTTTACCGAAAATATGAATCAGAGCACCCTTTAAAAATCGAATTTTATCGGGATAAAATGCCTATGTTTGAAAGATTTAACGTAGAAAGAGAGCTCGATAAAGCGTTAAAAAGAAAAGTATGGCTCAGTTCGGGGGGTTACTTGTTTTTTGACAAGACAGAAGCGATGCATACTATAGATGTAAACTCAGGAAGAAGTTCTCAAAGTTCTAATACCGATGTAGAAGAGAGCTTAGTGCGCATTAACATAGAAGCTGCGCAAGAAATTGCCAAGCAAATAAAGATCCGGAACTTAGGGGGCCTTATCATTTGCGATTTCATTGATATGCGCTACCGCAAAAACCAAAAACGAGTCCTGGAAAAGCTAAAAGAATGCATGAAAGATGACAGTGCCAAGTGTACTATTTTAGGAATGAGTGAATTTGGTCTTGTAGAAATGACAAGGCAAAGAAACCGAGAGTCTCTTTTACAAACGATCCTTACCCCTTGCCCTTACTGTGCAGGGAGTGGTTCGATAAAAAACCATGAAAGTATCATGGTAGAAATTGAGCGTTCTTTAAAAAGACTCATTCACTACAAAAGTCAATACGCTCTTCGTTTAAAGGTTCATCCGGAACTGGAAAAGTACTTAAAGGTAGTGGATATCCCCTTTTTAGAAAAAATGGCTTCGAAAGCAAATGCTTATCTGGAAATTACAACAGATGATACGCTTCATTTAAACGAATACCAATTTTTTTCTACTTTGAATGATGAAAAATTGCTCTCTTAGTGAAATAGAAAAAGCCCTTTTTTCCTCTTTAGAAAAGGCAAAAAAAAAAGGAGTCTTGTCTGAAAAACATATCTCCATTTTACAGGGCTTTTATCTGGAGTACAAAAAAGCTACCTATTCTCATTTAGAAGAAAAAAAAAGGGTCTTTTTGTTTTCTACCCTTTTTTCCTTAATGAATGAAAATGCAAAAAACCCTCCTACCTTTCAACCCTATCATCAAAAAATCACGGCCCCTTTCGACTACCACAAGTTTGGTCTTGATTTTACAAGACCCTTAGTTGACTTTGCTAATTCTTGGATTTTAGGAGAAAAATCTCTAGAAAAAACAAAAACCTATTTAGAAAAACAAGAAAGCGTAGTTTTTTTAGCAAACCACCAAACAGAACTAGACCCCCAGCTTATCGATCTTCTTTTACAAGAAAAGTTCCCTAAGATAGCCTCTGACACCATCTATGTAGCAGGAGAAAGGGTCATTACAGATCCTGCTGCTATTCCTTTTAGCTTAGGAAGAGATCTCATCTGTATCTACTCTAAAAAATACATAGATCACCCTCCTCATCTAAAAGAAAAAAAACTACAACACAACCAAGTTACCATGAGGTTAATGAGCTCTCTTTTTGCAGAAGGAGGGAAGTCCATTTATGTAGCTCCTTCCGGAGGAAGGGATCGGAGAAATAAAAAAGGGGAGGTAGATCCAGATCCTTTTGATCCTCAAAGCGTGGAAATGTTTTATCTCATGGCGAAAAAAGCCAAAAAAAAGGTCCACTTTTTCCCTTTAGCTTTGTATACCTATCCTATTTTACCTCCTCCAGATACCATTCAAAAAGAAATCGGGGAAACACGGCATGCAAACTTCTCTTTTTGTAGGCTCTATTTTGGGGAAGAAATTTCCATGGAAAATTTTACCGGGAAAGATAGGTTAGAGGTTCGAAAAAAACGGGCTTTATTTATTACTGATATGGTAAAAAAGCAGTACCAAAAATTACTATGAGGACTCTTCTATGAAATCTTTTTTTCTTTTTCTTTTTTCTTGCACCCTCTCTTTTGCAGCACCTTTTACAGAAGTAGTAGATGAGTTTTCTCTTCCTTTTTTAACTCCCTCCTTGCAAAACAGAAAAACGGCTAAAATTGTTTTAGAAAATGGCCTTCGGGCTTACCTAATTTCTGATCCGGAAGCTTCTCAGTCTTCTGCTTGTTTAACTGTAGAAGTAGGCTCTTTTTCTGATCCGGAAGAAGCTTTAGGCCTAGCCCACTTTATGGAACATATGGTTTTACAAGGAACCAAAAGTCATCCGGAAAGTAACTCCTTTATTCGCTTTATTTCCGATCATGGAGGAACGTTTAACGCTTTTACAGAAGATACGCATACGTCTTACCTTTGTTCTATAGACCATAAGTTTTTTGAAGAAGCTTTATCCCGCTTAGCAGGCCATTTAAGAGAACCTCTTTTTTTAGATGAGGCTCTTGAAAAAGAGCGTTATGTAGTACACGAAGAATTTTTAAAAGGACAGCAGTCTGATGGCTTTCGTATTTTTCAGGTGATAAGAGCCACAAGCTCTAAAGAACACCCTTATCATAAATTTAGCTGTGGAAATTCTACTTCTTTAGAAAAAGTAGACTCAAACTATATGCAAACCTTTTTTGAGAAAAACTACAGCCCTGAAAAAATGCATCTGGTGGTCTATTCTTCCCTTCCTCTTTCTGAATTAAAAGAAAAAGCTTCCGCTTTTTTTTCTACAATAGAGCCTCGTTCTACAGAAAAAACACCTGTCGCCCTGGCTTCTTTAAAAGATAGCAACCCAGACACAATCACCTATATCAAACCGCTTAAAAAATTTAAGTATTTAATGCTCGAATGGGAGATCCCCCAATCCCTTTTAGAAGATTCTTCTAAACCTTTTAGCTTAATTTCTCATGTCTTTAACAACCCCCACGAAAAAAATCTATCTGAGGCGTTAAAAAAAGAAGCTCTGGCTGAAAACTGCTACTCTTATGTCTCTACCAAAACTAGAGCTAGACCTGTTTTTACCGTAACCGTTAGCCTAACGGAAAAAGGGGTAAAAAATTACCCTTCTGTAGTGGAAAAAATCTTTGAAACGTTCGCTTTGTTTCGAAAAGAGCCTTTTCCTTCCTATATTTGGGAGGAAAAAGAGCATACAGCAAAGCTTAACTATCAATATCAAGATCAAATAGATCCTTTTGCTTTTATTTCTAGCCAAGCCTCTTCTATTTTAGAAGAGCCTCTTTCTTCTTATCCTAAAAACACCCTTTTTTCAGAAGAGCCTTCTCAAGAGAAAATAGCAGAGGCTCTTTTCTTTTTACGTCCCGAAAACTTTCGCATTTACCTAATGGCTCCTTCTCTACCTGTTCCTTGTACCGAAGAAGAACCTTGGTTTAAAGCCTCTTATAGCATGCAGAAAATTGCCCCTGAAATGATCCGCACTTGGAAAACGGTAAAACCGAGTACAAAGGTACAGCTTCCTCCCAAAAACTTTTTTGTTCCTCAAGACTTTTCTGTAATTCCTTGTGAAAAGGAAAAGCCCTCTCTCCTTTTAAAAAATGACTATGGATTTCTTTACTACAAAGGAGATAATTTTTATAAAACTCCTGAAGTCTCTCTTTCTTTTTCCATCTTATCCCCGGAGATTACTCCTAGCTCCCAGTCAGAAGTTCTTTTAGATCTTTTCGTAACCAATTTACAAAAAAAGCTGCAAACTACTTTGTTTTCAGCCGGTAAAGCAGGTCTTTACACCTATTTTGATAAAGGAAAAGGTTCCCTCCTCCTTACCATTAGCGGTTTTTCCGAAAAGGCTCCTTTCCTTTTAGAAAAGATTTTAAAAGAGTGTAAAAACAGATCGGTTACGCAAGAAGAGTTTCTCCTTATAAAAGAGTCCCTTTTAGAAGATTACTATAATGAGCAAAAAGAGCTTGCCTTTTCTCAAGGTTTTCAGTTCTTAAACATCTGTTTTTCTAAAGAAGTTTTTTCTTCAGAAGAAAAAATAGAGGTATTACATAACCTCTCTTATGAAAGGTTTTTAGAGTTTCAAAAAAAGCTCTTTGCAAAAGCGTATATCCAATCTTTTATGCTAGGAAATCTTACTTCTAAAGAAGCAGAAAGCCTTTGGCTTGATGCTCATCATATATTAAAAAACGAACCCTTCCCCAAGGCATACCACCCTCCTTTATCCACTGTATCTTTGAAAGAGGGTCCTTATCTTATGGAGAAAAAAATAGATCTTGAGGGAAGCGCTTCTTTACTCGTAATAGAATCGGGAAGAGAAACCCCTGAAAAAAAAGCCGCTTTGACTATTTTGAAAAATCCTTTGCAAGAGATCTTTTTTCACGTCTTAAGAACCAAGCAAAAAACAGGTTATGTAGCTTTCTCTCAAACAAAAAAATGGGGGGATAATCTCTACCAAATTTTAACGGTTCAATCTAGTTCTCACGAACCCTTGGATTTGTTATTTCGCTTTGAGCTTTTTTTAGAAGATCTTTTAGAAAATTTTTCAAAAGAAATCCCGGAAGAGCGCTTTCTTTCTTCTAAAGAGGCAGTTTTAAATAAAGTAAACAAAGCCCATAAAAACCTCAAAGAAGAGGGTGCCCTTTGGGCCAAGGCTGCGTTTTCTGAAGAGGAAGACTTTACTAAATTAGAACAACTAGGAAAAGCCGTAGAAGAACTTAGCTATCCGGATTTTTGCGCTTTTTGTAAGGATTTACTTAGTAAAACCAATAAAAAAAGGCTGGGACTTTTGATAAAAGGAACCTCTCCTTTTACTTATGAACCTTATGCTCCTGAAGAATTTCGAAAAATCACCCAGATAGAAAATCGATTTTCACAAGAAGAAGAGGAGAAAGAGCTTTTTTAAAGCTCTTTCATATTATGAAAAACGGTATCGATGTCCTCTATATTTTCTAGCCATTCGATCAGTTTCTCATTTTTTTCATAGTCTTCTTGCGCGCATTCTATAAAAAGCTTCGGAAGCATTACGATATCTGCTGATAAGACTTTGAAGTTTTTCTCTTCAAACTGCTTTTTAACAGAAAGAAGATCTTGATAATCTACTATAACAAAAAAGGCCTCTTCTTCTTTTTCTAAGTCTTCTGCCCCTAGCTCTAAGGCAAGCTCAAACACTTCCGACTCTTTTTCTTTTGCAAGACGAAGAACCCCTTTTTTTTCAAAGTTATACGAAACAGCACCGAGTTCCGCTAGGTTTCCTCCACACTTATTGATAGCAATTCGAAGCTCGGAAACGGTTCTATTTTTATTGTCGGTAAAAGCTTCTGCTAAAATCCCTACTCCCCCATGCCCATAAAGTTCGTAGGTTTGTTCTTTATATTCTTCTGTATTTGGGCTTGCTGCTTTTTCAATGTTTCTTTTTATATTTTCTTGAGGGATGTTGGCCTCTTTTGCTTTTTCTATAGCAATACGCAGTTTGGAATTGGTTTTCGGATCTATTCCCCCTTGTTTTACAGCAGAGATAAGCTCTTTCATAATACGGGAAAAAACTTTCCCTTTTTTCTTATCAGCCCTTTCCTTTCTATGTTTGATATTAGCCCATTTACTATGCCCAGCCAAAAAAATCTCCTTTTACACGTATTTTTCCATAAAAATTTTTGTGTAGTACTTGCCTTCTTTCTTAATAAAAAAGGGCTGTTTTCCCACCTCTGAAAACCCCAGTTTTTCATACAGCTTTTTAGCGGGATTGTCTTCATACACTTCTAAATGTAAAAACATAAGATGAAACACCTCTTTTGCTTGATAAATCAGCTCTTTTAAAAGAGCCGTCCCTACTCCCTTACCTCTCATAGAAGTTGTTACGATAATGGCAAAAAGGCTGTGATGGGAAAGTTTTTCAAAGGGCTGTAAATATAAATTAGCGGAGCCTACCGGTTTCCCATCTACTTCTGCAATGAAAACAGCTTTTTGGGGAATATAGCTAAGCCAAAGACGGACAGAATCCTCTACTTCTCGTATATTATCCATAGGAAACCAATTCAAAACATGAGGCTCCATAAGCCACTGGATTAGGTGCTCTTTATCCTCTTTTTTTGCGAGCCTTATTGTTATTTTCTCTTTCATAAAACTGCCTCCCAAAAAAGACGGGAGCGAAAAACATTTCCTTCTTTCACGTAATTTTTTTGAGAAAAAACTAGATGAAAGTCTTGTTTTTCCAAAATAGGGATTAAAGAAGAGCCTTCATAAAGCTCTATTTGTAATCTTTCTAACTTAAAGTACTTTTTTGCTAGATTTTTCAGGTTTTTTACCATAGAAGAGCCTATCCCTTTTCTTCTATATTCGGGACCCACCATAAGGTAAAAAAGCGCTTGGTGAGCCGTTTTTTTATAGGGCATCAGAAAAAGGGTGCCTATAGCGTAGACACCCTCTTTTCCTTCTGCTGTCAAACTAGCTCTAAATTTGGCAAAGCCGATCCAGTTTTTAACGACCTCTTTTACCTCTTTTTCTTCAGACATAGGAAACCAGTAGAGTTCTCCTTTCTGTAAAAGCCATTTTTCTAAAAAAATGCCATCTTTTTGCTCTGAAAACCGAATATCAAAATCCACTATCCAAACCTTTTTAAATAGGCTTTTACAAAAGGATCTAAGTCCCCATCCATAACAGCCTGTATATTGCCTGTTTTCTCTTTGGTTCTTTCATCTTTTACCAAAGTATACGGTTGAAATACATAACTACGGATTTGAGAACCCCATCCTATTTGTTTTTTTTCTCCTGAGAGCTCTTCTAACTCTTTTTGTCTTTCTTCCATTTTTTTCTCATACAACTTTCCTTTCAAAAGAGAAAGGGCTGTTTCTTTGTTTTGAATTTGACTTCTCTCTGTTTGGCAAGAAACAACAATCTTGGAAGGAATATGGGTTATACGAACGGCTGAGTCGGTTTTGTTTACATGCTGTCCTCCTGCTCCGGAGGCTCTAAAGGTATCTATCTTTATTTCATCTGGATTAATCTCAATTTGGATATCTTCCACAACAGGAGAAACGTCTACCGAGGCAAAACTGGTATGCCTTCTTGCTCCACTATCGAAAGGAGAGATTCTGACTAACCTGTGAACTCCCTTTTCTGATTTACAATATCCGTAAGCAAAAGATCCCTCTAATCGGTATGTGATACTTTTAATGCCTGCCACTTCTCCTTCTATTCTATCTACAATTTGTATCTTCCATCCCTTTTTTTCGGCCCATCTAAGATACATACGAGATAACATTAATACCCAGTCACAACTTTCCGTTCCACCGGCTCCTGCATTAATACTAAAAAAACACCCTTTTTTGTCGATTTCAGAAGAGAGCATTTTTTTTAGCTCTAACTCTTCCACCTTTTGCTCTAACACCTCTAATTCTTGTACAATCTCCTGGGTAAGCTCTTCCTCTTTTTCCGCTTCCACTTCGGGAAAAAGCTCTTTTACGCTAGTAATTCTACCTTGGATCTCTTCACAAGGCTCCACCCACGCCAAAAGTTCACTCTTCTTTTGTAAAATCTGCTTGGCTTTTTCAGGATCTTCCCAAAAAAGAGGCTCTTCTACTACTTCCTCCAATTTCTTTATTTCTTCTTTCTTAGAAGAAACGTCAAAGAAACCTCGTCATTTCAAAGATTCTTTTTTCTAAATTTTCTATTTTTTCCCAGATCTCTTGCATATTTCCCTCTAGATTTGTCTTAAAAAATAGCACCTTCTTGGCTAAAAATCTATCCCAAAAAAACCTCCCGTTTTAGCGATTTTTATTTTTTTTTTATCAACATCTTCTTTTGATTGGTTTTTTTTTAAAAAAAAAGTAGAATCGGTGCTGCTTTTTACAACTTTTACTACATAAGGAGTGTCAAGTATGGCAACAGATGGAATAAATGGAATGAATCATATTGATAGTAATATAACTACACAAACTTCAGGGATGATGCAAAGAGCGGGGAATTTCTTTCTTCGTAATCTAGATAACTTAGCCAGCCATATTCCAAAAGACCTTTTCACAAACCGCCCTAACACAGCGCGCGCTGTGGTGGTTTTCGGTCTTGTAGCTGGAACCTTTATAGCTTATAAAGCCCTTCAAAAGGTCTGCAATTTTGCTGCAAGTTATTTTACAAAACCAGGGACAGTATAAGATTAAAAGGAGCTCTCTCGTTTCGCATTTTAAGGGGAGTTTATATCTCCCCTTTCTTATTTTCTTTTTCTTTCTATAAGAATCTTCCCTTTTTTTTCAAAAACAGTGCACTCTTCTCCTTCTTCCACTATAAAATGGTGGCTTCCTGTAAAAGTTACTTTCTCTGCAAAAAAAGAACTGTTTTGTTTTAGCTTTATAGTAAGAGATTCTATGCAACAAGGAGCTTTTTTCCAAAAAGGTCTACTTTTTACAAGATCTACCCCTTTGTTTTCTATTTTCACTTGGTATAAAACACAAGAAGGTCTCTCTTCTTGGTAGAGCAAAAGCCCTTCTTTAAAACTCCCTAAAGGCTCTTCTGCTTCTAAAATACAGGCTCCTGCAAGTGACACTTCTTCCAAAAGAAGACTTTCTAAGTTACAAGCAAGATAAGAAGAAAAAAGAAGCTCCCCTTTTTTGATTTTTTTTGCAATGGTCTCGTAAAGGGGGCCTAAAGAGGGGTCATACTGAAAGAAAAAAGAGGGCCCTTTTTCCATCATCTCTTCAAAGCTCACTAAAGGAGGAAGCTTTACCTTACAATGGCTTTGTAAAAGTTCATGATGGTTTTTATAAAAGTCATAAAAACACTTTTCCGGTGTTTCAAAAAAATGTCCTGGTTTATAGACTTTTTTGGTAGTGGAGATCGTTTTACTTCTTTGATTATAGGTAATAAATGTCTTTTCTGTTTTGGGAGGTTTTCTTGCCTTTTTACTCTCCTCTTGTATCTCATCGGAGATGTTTTGCATGGTAGTCTCTAGTCTGCCAATTTTTTTTATCCCTTCTGAGGTTTTATGTTCTTTTAAGTTGAGTAAAAGTCCCGGAAAAGGGTTTTTTTCTACTGCTTTTTGTACGGTTTTTAAATCGGCTAATAAAAGGTTCGTATTGGCCAAAAAAGTATTTTCTTCTTCAATAGAGAACTGATCTATTTCGCAATATTCAATATTGGTAATAAAGTACTCAAACCCTTTTTCCTTCTTTCTTTCTACTAAAATATCAAGCCCTTCTGCTACGTTTTGCGCTTTAGGACAACTGGCAAATCCAAAATGCATATCAAAATGATATCCGATGCCTAAGAAGGCCAAAATTCCGTAGTCTATTCCGGCTATGGGGTTATTAATCTGTCTAACTAACGCTTTTTTTCTATTTTGTTTTGCAAGCCACTCAAAAGCGCCTTTTTCTTGCATAAGCTTCCATAGAGCCCCATGTCCTGAGGGTTTTAGCAGTAGCTTTCCCTTTTCTTTTTGCACCCACTTTCCTGTTTCATCCACAGCAGGAACCAAAGGCTGCTTTACCCAGAAAAAACTACTTTTAGGTCTTCCAAAAAAGTTTTTCTCTTCTAGGACAGCCTCTATGTGTTCTTGGTTTTTTTTTTCTTCTGAAGTCATCAAGACAATAGGCGTTATGATTTGTTTTTTGTGTTTTTGAAAATATAAAAACTCCCTTGCTCGCAAATCGGAAATGAGATGCTCTAAAAGAGTTTTTCCACAAAAGGTAAGTTTTGCAGCAGGCAGCTCCTCTTTTGTTTTTTCATCTACTAAGTGAAGTCTATCTGCAGCTCCTCCCAAGGGGTAGATTTCTGCAGTATAGGGAAGAGCTTCTATACCCCACTCTACATATTTTTTTACCGTATCATCAAAAGTAGCTATGTCAAAATAGGGAGGAGAAAAAAACTGACAAGAGGTAAATCTTTCTTTTTTTTCTTTTTGTAAAAGATCTAGCACCGTTTTTTGATATCCTAATAGTCCCCCTATGGAAAGGTAAAAATTTTCTATCTCTTCTAGAGAAGAAAAAAAAGAAGGATCTTTCCAAGGTTTTTCTTGAATTAAGAGCTCTTGCTTTAAAACAACCAGAATTAGAAAAAAATATTTCTCTCTTTGAGAGAAAGAGGCCATTTGTTCTTTATATTCCGGAAATTTTTCCCAAAAAAGAAAAACCTCTTCCGATTTTTCTAGTAAGGAAATTTTTTCCTGTAATTCTATTTTCTTGGGTAATTGGCTAATAAGGCACGAAATTCTATCTTCTTGTTCTTCTAGTTGCACAAAAGAGGAGCTCATTATCACCTTAATTTTTAATTTGAAATTGATCGAAAGGGTGCCATGAAAAGACGCTTTGAAGCAAGAAAATGATGAAAAATCAAAAAAGGACGCTTTTTTTTTGACTAGAAAATCCCGTAGGAGATAAAAAGTTCCTTATGTAAAAGCAAACCTAGTTTCACCCTTATTTTAGAAAGGAGAAGGAAATGACAACTAAACAAAAAAACAGCAAGTTTATGCAACCTATGAATTTATCCGAGGCTTTGTCTGCGGTTGTAGGAAAAGGTCCTATGCCGAGAACAGAAGTAACAAAAAAGCTTTGGGCTTATATTAAAAAAAATAAGTTACAAGATCCTAAAAACAAAAGAAACATCCTTCCGGATGGCTCTCTTTCTGCTGTTTTAGGGAAAAAGCCTGTAAACATGTTTGAAATGACAAAACTGGTAAACAAACACCTAAGCTAGTCTTAAAACCCCCTCTTTTTTCCTACAAAAAAGGGGGGATTTTTTTCTTTTCCTCTCTTATACTCTCCACCTATGGAGAAAAACCCTTTTTCAAGCGCTAAAAGAATCAAAGTTGTCCTTTCCTATGACGGTACTTCATATAGTGGCTGGCAAAGGCAAGAAGGACTTCCTACTATCCAGGAAACCCTAGAAAAGGCCTTTTCCCAAATTCTTCGAGAAAAAATTTTTATACTAGGAGCTTCTAGAACCGATGCCGGGGTACACGCTCTTTCTCAAACAGCCCATTTTGACATGCACTCCCCTTTCGATTTAAAAAAGCTTTTTTATTCGGTAAATTGCGTTCTTCCCAAGGACATTAAGATTCTTTCTTTAGAGGAGGTCTCTTCTTCTTTTCATGCTAGGTACAAGGCGAAAAAGAAGCTGTATCACTACTATTTAGAACTGGCTCCTTTTTCGTCTCCTTTTTCCCACGCCTACTCTATTCCTATCTATTCTCCTTTTGATCTTTCTTTAGTAGAAAAAGGAGCCTCTTATTTTGTGGGAAAACAGGACTTTACCTCCTTTACCAATGACGCCTCTAAAGGAGCCGCCAAAATAAATCCCGTTCGCACCATCTACCAAATAGAGATTAAACCCACCCAAAGAGGGGTCTTTCTCCGATTTGAAGGGGATGGATTTTTATATAAGATGATCCGAAATATTATGGGAACCCTTATCCTTGTAGGAAAGAAAAAGATGGCCCCTGAAGAGATCCCTACTTTACTTGGGCTTAAAGACAGAAGAAAAGCCCCTTCTTCCGCCCCTGCTAAAGCCCTTTTCTTGGTTAAGGTATACTACGATGAACTGCAAACTTCATCTTACTCGGAATCTGATCCAGGTATTCAAAATGATAGAATTCCCCTTGAGGTTCTGTAGGAAGCCTATTTTTCTCAGGGCAGACTAAAACTGCTATGCAGGGAGTTTGTAAAAGCGCCTTTAGTCCCCTTGCACTATCTTCAAATCCGATAATATTTTTTTTTCCTTTTCCATAAAGCTGAATGGCCTTGTGATAACATTCCGGAGAGGGTTTTGGATTTTCATAGCTTTCCCTAGTAATCCAGTATGGGATCTTTTGAAGAGCAGGACTTTTGGCTTTGATGTATTCTACATGCTCTTTTATGGAGTTCGTTACCACACAGGCTGTCTTTTTTGCCTCTTTTAAAGCCTCTAAAAGAGAAAAAACCCCCGGAAGTAGCGGTATCTCTTGCTTTCGAATTAAATCTTGATACTCCTGTTTTTTTTCTTCATATAAAACGTTCCAGTTAGGCTCTTTTTCATAAAGAGCCGGGAAAAGGGCGTAGATCTCCCTCCTCAGCCCGTCTGAGCTAAAGTGGGCTATCTCACAAAATTCGGGAAAGCTCCAAGGTAAAGAGAACCCTTTTTTAGCGCACAAGTTTTTATAAGCCTGATAATGAACTTGTTCGGTATCTACCAAAAGACCATCAAAATCAAATAAGAAAAGATCAAAGTCTAAAATCCAATTCATTTTTATATCCTTTTATTTTTAAGTAGGTTGCAATAATGCCTATTTATTTGCTAGCATCATAGGGCAAACCTTGGTTTGTAAATCACGATAAGGGAAATATATGAAAAAGCGTATTGCTTTTTGGTCTGAGTGTCTTTTGATTTTATTATCCCTTCTTTTCATATATAGCTCCCACGAGATCCAAAAAAAGGTTTCTTCTCAAAAATATTGGTCCGAGGAAGTAAGAAGACTGAAAAATGAGATTGAGCTGGAAAAATGGAAGGTTCTTTCTCTGGAAGTGGAGCTAGAAAAGATAGAACTGGAGAAAAGAGCTTACTTAAGTAAGATTTCTGAGTTCTACATCCTTCCTTTTTCTAAAAAAGAGCTTCAAGAAAAATATGAAAAAAAAATTAAAAACCTTCAAAACAGTCTTTCTTTTCAAAAATTTCTTCTTTCTCAAAATACTAAAAAGTTAAAACAAGCAGAAGTTAGCTTAAGCCTTGAAGAAAATAAAAAAGCCTCCCTTTTACAGGAGGCACAATAGGCGAAAACAACCCTTTTCTAAAGAAAAACAGAGGCGGGGCATAGATGCTCCTGCCTCTTAAAGTTAACTAAACTCGGGAGGTAAAGGGATAGAAGCAAGTCTTCTAAAGTCATGAATCACAGACTGGTGTGTTCTTGGATTTTCTTGTAAGTATTCATCCAAAAACTGTTCTGCCCACTCTCTTAAATCGCCAAAAGTGGCTTGTTCTTGAGAAGAAAAGCTTTTTAATTTTGCTGTAAATTCTTTTAGAAGAAGCACTCCATCTTGCAAAGGCTCTATTTGATAGGTGTAGGCAGACTGGATATATTTCTGCAGCGTTTCTACACTATTTTTGTGCTTTGCATTATCTTTTGTAAGACGAAGGTTTAGTGCCTCTTTATCTTTTTTAGCAAGCTCATACTTATCAGCGGCGCTTTTATATTCTCCGGCTAAGTTGCTGATCTCTCCATTACATAGTTCGTCTATACAATGATTTCTGGCATCAATGGGTGTTCCATCCGGATTTTTTAACCCATATTTTTTAACAAGCCAGTTCCAAGAGTCTTCTCTACCTGCGACAGATGCATTGTTAAAATCTAACATTACTTGCTCAGCTCTAGAGGCCCAGTAGTCTCTATTTTTCTTGTCATAGACAATTTCTTTGTTGTTTTGTTTAGCTGTTTGTTGATTTTTTTCAATAAGCATCTTGTTTTTTTCAATTCTAGATTCCCACTGATCGATATTTTTTTGTAGCTTCTGTATTTGGGTTACTTCTTCTTGTATGATAGATTCAGCCTCTTGAACGAGTCCCTCCACCATTTGTGCATTTTGATTTAACTTCTCTGAGTTAAGTGTTAAATGAACCTCCGGATCTACAAGATATGCCTGTGGAACCTCTCCTACAGGATAGCTTAGCTCATCCATATCTAGTTCTATCATTTCTTCAGAAAAAGCATTTCCTTTCTCTAGTGTGGCTTCTTGAGCCTCATATTTTTCCTCAGGGATTTCCCCTTGAGGAGCCTTGTTCTCCATTTCAGACATACCTTCTTCTCCTCTTTTCTCTAGTTTTTGCCTGGGTTTATTTCTCGCCCCTAGGCTTATTTTAAAAATAATTTGTTTTTTATTTCAACAAAAAAATAAAAAGGCTGTTTTTTTAATTAAAACAAATAAAAACCAACTGTTAATTTAAAATAAAACCCCCGCTTAAAAACATAAGCAGGGGTTAAAGAAGAAGCTACCCTTAAAAGGAGAAACTAATAGAAAACTGAGAAGGCTTCTCAGGTAAAATAGAAGAAGAAAGAGCCACATCTAACAAAAACAATGAAAAGTCATACCAGGCATGAACCGCTACGCTCTCTTTTAAAGAGTGATTCTTATGGGTAAGCCATCCAAAATAGAGCCCTAAAGTGGTAATCAAAGGAAGACTTACTTTGTAATACTGTTTTCTATAGTGTGGATCAAGCGCGGACGCGTTAGGCAAGTGAGCCACCCCGAATAAAATGGAAGAAGCCACAATCCCTCCCCAAGGAGTTAGCGTTTCAGAAAGAGATGATTGCAAGTAACCTCGAAAAAAAGCTTCCTCTCCAATTCCGACTGGAAAAGCGCTCAGAACATGGACTGTCTTTTCTTTAGATTCTCTTAAAGAGCATGGTGAAAGAGACATCTCTCCCTTACTCATTATGTAACCTGCTAACGTAGCCAGACCTAAAGAACCTAAAACTCCCCCCCAAACTTCCGGCTTTTTCATCACTTTATAGTTGAAAGGGGCATAGCTTAAATCGGCAAAGCTATCTTCTGGCATGGAATACAAATAGAACCTACGACCATTATACAAACGGGTATCCCTATAGGCCGCATATACCCCATAAAACGAAGAGGTGGTAGCAGCTAAAATTCCTGTTTGGACGGAAGAGTAGGACTTTTTATCGAAACTAGCAAGGCTCAAGCCTGCGCTAAAGCTACCAAAGACTTCTGTCGCTGTCCTAAAATCTTTTATATAGGTATGCCCTAGCCCCGGAATAATAGAAGATAAAAAAGCGGCAAAATTAGGACTTTTCTGTGGCACACTAGAAAGCTCCACTGCTTTTATTTCTGTCTCTAAAGGAATTTTAGGCAGCAAAACCCCTTCCTGTAAAGCTACTATGGCTTCTTCCGAAACCTCCGGAGATATAACTTGCTTAAAAGAACCCTCTACAAGAGTCTCCTCGGAGTTTTCTGCAAATAGAGAAACAGATGCAAAACTAAAAATAATCACTGTCAAAAGTCGCATGACCTCTCCTTTTAAAAAATAAAAGAGGGGATTCTACAATCGTACTTTATCAAAAACAAGAGCTTTTTCTATAATCAACCCTTTGTTTGAAAAAAATGCGATTTAAAAACTCTTTAAAAAAAAATTATGGATCCCCTTATGAACTCTCTATCTCGCCTACCAAGCTTCTTTCAACATACTTTCTATACCTTGCCAGAAACAGGACAAAGACGACCCCTGGATGTTTTTCAAACGACTTTCTCTATTCTTCTTTTCTCAGAAAAAGGAAATAGATATCTCACCTTTTGCATAACTAGCATTGCCCCTTCTGCAGGTTTGAATAGTGGGTCTGCCCTTCGCCCCATACGGTTCTCCATAAAACTCCTAATCCCCGATGATTCTATCTCAATTCATATAAAGCCTGGCCTTGTATTACCTGAAATGCTCCCCAGAAGTAGTTTTTTTTCCTATAACGAAAGGATAGCTCAATCTATAAAAATCGGGGTTCATTGAAGAACCTTTCTTTAAAAGCTGGTGTTCTTTTACAATCTTAATAAAATCTTAACAAAATAGGGTGTTTATGGAAACTTCATCAATTAGTTCTAGTAGCTCTTCAAAACCTCCAGGTTTTGGTCCAAAAAATCTACAAGAAAACGCATTAAATGAAACTAAAACAGCAGTGGTATTTAAGGACATCCGACTCTGTAACACTAAAGATTGTAGTTGTACTGGTCAATTCTTGTTTTTTCGTATTAGTTTATTTAAATACACCAACTCCCAATCATCTAAGCAACTAGAATTAATCCAAAAACAAAGAAATAACAGGGAAAAGCTTCTTGAAACATTTTCCATTTCAGACCAGTGCGATTATCTTCCTCTAACCGATTATCTTACTCTAAAAACATCTGAAGAATTACCGAATATTCCTGAAATATCAGAAGCCTCTTTACAAGAACTCGGATATATCAAAACTGGAATGGACGGAACTACTAAATATATTTACTCTCCTAACTACCAAAGGTTAGTCGAAAAAATGAATACAATATTTCAAAAGGAACACCCTAGTTCTTCACAAGAATCGCGTGAGGAAGAAAAAAAGAATTAATTTTTGAAGCCCTTTTAACTTTTTATGATCAGAAGGTTTTACCCCAAAAGTCGCTTCTGCTATCTCTGCTGTTAAAATGGCATATTCTTTTTCTTCTTTTACTAAGAGCACGCTTTTTCACATAAAAGTTAGTTAAGCCGATACAAGACCCTCTAGTATTATCCTCCTTAACAAACCTACAACCTATCCTCTTACTTCTGATAGCACCTTTTTCTTCAAAGATTTTGGCCTTGATAAAAAAGTAAATCAATCCAATGACCTTCACCTTCTACCTCGACACGGTACTGCCTCCCCATAAAAGCAAATCCTCCCCCTAGTTCAACAAGAAACTTTTGAAAACCGAAATTTGTGATTTAAACTACTATATATCTTTTATTGACACAGAAGAGACGGGTTTAAATATCTAATAACAGGCAATTTAAATAAGAAAGTTGCAAAATTCTATTTGATTTGGAATAATTACAGTAAATATTCCAATTAAGGTGTAATTTTGCAAGAATACTTTCAGAGGCTAATATCTCCACCAAAAGAGAGCTTTTTTCTTCTAGGGCCCAGGGGAACAGGAAAATCCACATGGCTGAAGCATGCTTATCCAAAAGCTACTCGAATCGATTTGCTAATACCTGAGCAAGAAAGACGATATATGAGTAAGCCAGAGAGGCTTCTAGAAGTCACAGATTTAATGGTTAGTGGGGATGTATTAATTTTGGATGAAATTCAACGCGCACCCTCTCTCTTGCCTGTAATTCATTCTTTAATAGAAGAAAAAAAAGGCATTCAATTTATTATGACAGGAAGTAGTGCAAGAAAACTCCGCAGAGAAGTAGGAAATCTTTTGGGAGGAAGAGCTTTATTAAGAATTATGCCACCTTTTTTTGTTTCAGAATTAGGTTCAGATTTTGACTTGCAAAAATCTTTGAAAGTGGGCTTATTGCCTATGGTCTGGCAAGCTGAAGATCCTTGGGAAAAAGTTTTGAATTATGTAGGCGTTTATTTACGAGAAGAAGTTATCGCTGAAGGGTTAGTCCGACAGGTAGGTGACTTTGCAAGATTTTTAGAGGTTTGTAGTTTCTCTCATGGAAATGTTTTGAATGTAAATGAAATTGCTAGAGAAGCGCAGGTAAAGCGAACAACAGTCGATAATTATCTTCAAATATTAGAGGATTTACTTATTTCTTTTCGTCTTCCTGTTTTTACAAGACGCGCAAAACGATCACTTGTTAGTCACTCAAAGTTTTATTATTTTGATGTTGGGATATTTCGAAGTTTAAGACCTAAAGGTCCGATAGATAAAGAAGCGGAGCTAGAAGGTCCGGCGTTAGAAGGACTAGTAGGACAACATTTAAGAGCCTGGGTACAGTTGCAAAAAGAGCCGCATCAATTTTGCTATTGGCGGACAAGAAGCCAAGTTGAAGTAGATTTCATTATTTACGGTCCTAAAGGATTTTGGGCAATAGAAGTGAAAAGAGGTTCGGACGTTAATTTTAAAGATTTAAAAGGGTTGCAAACTTTTTGTAAGGGGTATCCCGAAGCAATTCCTCTATGTGTTTACCTAGGGAAAGAGCGCCGAAAAATCAAAGGTGTTGATTGTATTCCCTTAGAGCAGTTTTTGCTAAGATTAAAGCCGGATCACTTAGTATAGAAACATTTTTGAGTTATGATTTTTCGTGGCACACTCACGGCACAGTGGGGAATGAATACTGAGGAAAATGGGGGACAGTCTCCATTGACGACTCCCCATGGATAAAGCCCTTGAAGTTACCCACATTTTTAAAAATATTTAGTTTATATTTCCTCCTTTAAATTTTCTAGGAGGGATCCAATGTTTAAAGAACACTCATTCGAATGGATAGAAAAAACATGGACTCATGTTCAACTTGGAGACAAAAGACGTAACCAAAGAACAATTAAATTGGCTCAGCATCTATTACAAAATCCAGCAGTTAGCCTTCCTCGAGCAATGGCTATCGTGAAGTGATATCAAAGCTGCCTATCGTTTATTAAACGAAGAAGACGTTACCCATCAAGCTCTACAAGAAAGTCATTGGTCTCAAGTTTTTGATTTAGCTAAAAATCGAAAAAATCCGGTTTTATTTATCCAAGATGGAAGTGTTCTCGATTATAGCAGTAGAGAAGCTACTACAGGTCTAGGCCCAATAGGTCATCATCAAGGAACCGGAGTCAATCTACATAGTTGCTTAGCTGTATCATTAGAATCTCATAAGTCCCTCTAGTATTACCCCCCCCTTAACAAACCTACAACCTATCCTCTTACTTCTGATAGCACCTTTTTCTTCAAAGATTTTGGCCTTGATA
Organism: uncultured bacterium; assembly: GCA_964351495.1. Taxonomy (GTDB): domain Bacteria; phylum Chlamydiota; class Chlamydiia; order Chlamydiales; family SM23-39; genus CAYGOC01. Next base: position 13,421 of record CAYGOC010000002.1, on the reverse strand, counting down.
ACTCAGCTTCAATTTCTTCTACAGTAGGAAGTTTAGAGCGTAAATTTTTAGGTAAACTTTTCATAATCTTGGTTTCATAACTACTTACTCCAATTGGACTAGAACATCCTCTTAGTGCGTACTCCACTTTAACTTGATTCTTTGTTTTACAAAGTAAAATACCCATGGAAGGTTGATCTTGAGGATGTTTTAAAAGGTCATCTACAGCAGATAAATAGAAGTTCATTTGACCAGCATCTCTAGGGTCAAAAGAGGTTGCTTTTAGCTCTATTACAATATAACATCTCAATTTAACGTGATAAAAAAGCAAATCAATCCAATGATCTTCACCTTCTACCTCGATACGGTACTGCCTCCCCATAAAAGCAAATCCTTCTCCTAGTTCAACAAGAAACTTTTGAAGATGTTCAATAAGGCCTTGTTCTAGCTCTTTTTCTCTATAAGAAGCCTCTAAAGTCATAAATTGTAAGTTGTAAGGATCTTTTAAGATTTGTTCTGCCATATCTGACTGTAAAGGAGGGAGAGTTTTTCTAAAGTTTGTTATTGCCTTCCCCTGTCTATTAAATAAATCTGATTCTATCCAAGTCATAAGCATGCTACGACTCCATCCATGCTCCACTGATTGTTCTGCGTACCAAAGTCTTTCTTTGGAAGACTGTATCTTTTGCAGTAAAATGATGTTATGTCCCCAGGGAATTTGTGAAACAGCTGTTTCAGAAATCCCTTGGGGGTAGCTTTCTGCAAACTGCTTCATAAAGTAAAAGTTTCTATAGGAAAATCCAGTAATACCAGGGAACGCATTAGCTATATCTCTTGCAAGCTGCTCAATAACTTTATTTCCCCAGCCCGCCTTTTCAACATTTATAACTAATAACCTCCCCATCCTCCAATAAAGAGAAATAAGCTCTTTAGTAGCTGAATGGATAGCTCTTAATTGAGTTTCTTGGATATCCTTTTTCAATTTTTCCAATAAACTTGAGTATTCTAATGAAATGCCTTTCATAAACTTCCTTTGCAATGTTGAAAAGAGATAAAAATATATTTTAACACAAACAAAGTAACAAGGAATTTATGAACGGCGAGAATCCACCATTTTGTTGAGCTTAACAAAATGGTCTGTAGAAAGCAGGCTACAATTTTAGCAAGTAATTTCTTAGCTGATGACTAAAAAATTCTATATTTATGAAAAATACTTCTGGAAATTTGCAAGGTGGCCGGACGATTATCGAACCAGATAATCGAAGGAATGCGAAAAATTTATGAGCTAAAAGCTTTCCTTTATAGAGAAAAACAGCCTTGCTACTCTTGCTAAGAGCATGCTTTTTTATTCTGCGGAAATCCTTGAGCATCTTTCCGAATAGCGATCTCTGTAGTGGATGCTTCGCTAAGCATAGTGAAAATTAGTTCAAGATCTGTCATATGATCACGAAGATTCTGTTTTTGAAGCCCTTTTAACTTTTTATGATCGCAAGGTTTTAACCCAAAAGTTGCCTCCGCTATTTCAGCGGTTAAAATGGCATATTCTTTTTCTTCTTTTACTCCCCGTTTTTCCCACTCATTGGTTAATTGCTCACGGACAGCTATACCGCGCATCCTTTTTTCAATCCAATCATCTGGATATCCCTTGGCTTTGTAAATAGCCCGGCTCCGTTTTACGGAAAGTTCTGGATCTTCTATCTCTTGGATACGTTCATAGCCTACTTTTGCAAGCCACCTCTTAAAAGCCTCTGCTTTTTTAGAGGGAATAGATTGGATAATCCTAAAAACGGTCTCCGTATTTGCTGTGTCGGTTTCACGCATCTTTCCATCAGGAGCTTTTAATTTCAACTGTACGATTTTTCCGTACAGTTGACTAAAGCCTTCTTTTTCAACTAATTGAAGTTTTAAATCTGACCAATATCTTCGAGGATTAGAGCTTTCTGTTAAAACAGCAACGATATCTATAACGGAAAAGAACCACTCTCCCTGGTAGATAGTCTTTCGGATTTCTTTGCCTTTAAAAACGGCAATTTTTGAGGTTTTTTCTTCTACTTCATTTGCCATAAACTACCTCTTTGAAACAACAAAATGTAAACTTATATTTTAAATAAAAGAAAATGACAAGAAACTTTGCCGATGACCGGACTCGAACCAGCACCTTATTGCTAAGAGCAGATTTTGAATCTGCCGTGTCTACCATTTCACCACATCGGCTGAAGTTGAGAATAGACTGTAGCATAGAAAAACCAATTAAAGCAATCTCCCCTATTTTTCCCACTTGTAGGGAGATCTTTTCTGAAGTTTGGGGATTTCATAGGGGTAGATTACCTCATCTTTGTCTCTTTCAATAAACTCCCCTTCTGCTTTTTCCCTTTGATCTCTCTCCCTTTCAGAAAGCTCTAAGTCACTGCAAGAGAAAAAGAAACATGTACATAGCACTAATAAAACAGCTCTCATAATCCTTTTTTTTGACTCCATAGTAGTACTTTTTCAGATTTTTTTTTATAGTCCAGTTTTAGAGGGGGATCAAAATGCATGAGTCATTAGAAGAAAAGCTCAAAGAGACCGCCTCTTTGGCTTTAAACAGTAAAAGTTTAGAAGAAGGCATGCGCCATTTATCTAAGGCTTTCTATCTGTTTTCTGAAGAAAGCCACAGGATCAAAAAAAACTATCTAGAACTAAAACAAGAGCTCAAAAAGACCCACTCCAACTTGGAAAACACCCATGAAGAGCTGGAAAAAAGTATCGTTCAGCTAAAAACAACCTCTTCTTACTTAAATAGCCTTTTAAAAAACATCTCCCAAGGAATTATATTCATCCATATGGATGGAACCATCTTGTCCTATAATAAAGCAGCAGAAAAAATCTTAAAAATACCAGAGTCCTCTATCTTATTTCAAAAGTATAGCCGGTTTTTTAAAGATACCTTCTTTGGGTTTTCTTTAAAGGATGCGCTCGGGTTTGGTATGGTTACCTCTTTGAGTTACTTCACCCATTTCTCAGAAAAAGAAAAAAAAGAAATAGAGGTAACCTCCTCCTTTTTATCTGATGGGGAAAATCCCTATGGGGGGCTTCTTTTACTGTTAAAAGATATTACGGAATTTGAAAAACTAAAACAGATCACCCATAGATCTAGCAGACTAGAACACTTAGGGGAAATGGCCGCTACTATTGCTCATGAAATTAAAAATCCTTTAGGGGGAATCCGTGGATATGCCTCTTTATTATACCAAGATCTAACCAATAGCTCTCACAAAGAAAAAGTAGACTATATTATAGAAGGGGTAAAGACCTTGGATAAACTCGTAGAAAAGGTCCTTTTATACTGTAGACCTTTAGAGCTAAAAATAGGCTCTTTTGACTTTTCTATGTTTTTAAGAAATACCTGTAAATTTTTAATTATGGATCCTAAGTTTAGTAAAAAGTATACCCTGGAGATTCATATATCGGATGATCCTTTGTTTGTCCCTTTTGACAAAGATGCCATGCGCTCTTGCCTTTGGAACCTTCTCATAAATGCGTTTCAATCTATGCAAGAAGGAGGCAAGGTAACCCTTTCTTTATTAAAACAAGACCAAACGATGCTTCTTACCATTTCTGATGAAGGGATAGGAATACCCGAAAAAGACCTGGAAAACATTTTTTCTCCTTTTTTTACTACTAAAGAAGAGGGAAATGGCCTAGGTCTTGCAGAAACCCACAAAATCATACAAGCTCACAGAGGGAAAATAGAAGTACGCTCCCAGATAGGAAAAGGGACCTCTTTTACTCTAGCCCTCCCCATAAGGAGATAGACTTTGATGCAAACCGTTTTAGTAGCTGATGATGACTTTTTAATTCGCTCCTTTTTAGAGGAATACTTCCAAAGAAAAAAAAATAGAGTCTTTCTCGCTAAAAATGGGAAAGAAGCATTAGCACTTTTAGAAAAAGAGAACTTTGACCTAGTGCTTACCGACATGAAAATGCCGGAAGCCTCTGGCCTAGAAGTGCTCAAAAAAACAAAAGAGGCTTCTCCTCATGCTTTAGTCTTGGTTATGACTGCCTTTGCTTCTGTAGAAAATGCGGTAGAAGCCATGAAACTTGGGGCCTTTAACTATTTAATCAAGCCCTTCTCTTTACAGGTACTAGAAGCCCTCTTGAAAAAAGCAGCACAGCATGAAGCCTTAATCCAAGAAAACTTCTCCTTGAAGCAACAAATCAGCTCTCAGAAAAGCTCCTATGTTTTGCAATATAAAAGCCCTATCATGCAAAAGCTCTTTCTTGACGTAGAAAAAATAGCCAAAAGTCATGCTCATGTCTTTGTAACAGGAGAATCGGGAACCGGCAAGGAAGTGCTAGCCTCTTCTTTACACTACTTATCCTTTAGAAAAGAAAAACCCTTTATCAGAGTAAACTGCGCTGCTATAGCAGAGAATTTAGTTGAGTCAGAGTTTTTCGGGCATGAAAAAGGGGCCTTTACAGGAGCCTTGCAAAGAAGAATAGGAAGGTTTGAACTAGCTCATAAAGGCACTCTTTTACTAGATGAGGTGACCGAGATCCCCTTAAATTTACAAGCAAAACTGCTCCGTGCTGTACAAGAGGGAACTTTTGAAAGAGTAGGCTCAGAGAAATCTCAAAAAGTAGATGTCAGAATCATCGCTACTTCAAACAGAAATATGAAAGAAGCCATAAAAGAAAAAGTCTTTCGAGAAGATTTATACTACAGATTGAACGTAGTACCCATTCACATTCCCCCTTTAAGAGAGAGAAAAGAAGACATCCTTCTTTTGGCAAACCATTTTTTAGTACAATTTTGCCAAGAAAATCACAAAGAAATAAAAACACTTTCTCCTAAAGCAGAGGAAATGCTTCTTTCCTATTCTTGGCCTGGTAATGTAAGGGAGCTTGCCAATCTTATTGAAAGAGCTACTGTGTTAAGCAGTAAAAAAATTTTGGATGAGGAAGACTTTGCCTTAGAAAGCAAAAAAAAAGAATTCTTTTTAGAGGAGCCCTCCCTAAAAGAAATGGAAAGAAGATCTATCTTGGAACGATTAAAAAAACTCAATTACCACAAAGAAAACGCTGCCAAATCGCTCGGAATTAGCCCTAGAACGCTTCGCAATAAATTACAAGAATACAAAGAGGCTTAAAAAGTTTTTAGCAGGTTTTCTAAAATAGCTATTTGACCCTTTGCTTTTTCTTGGATAAAAATAAGCTTTTGCAGCCAAAAGTGCAAAAAGAAAGGGACCCTTCTGTCTTTTTCTCTTAAGAGTGGTTCCTTCCAATTCAGCCATAAAGGATATAGATAGGCCTTATAGGCTATCTCTTTTTCCCATGCCTTGGTTAAAAGAAAATCGGGAAACCGGTTTTTCTGTAAAAGAGAAGAAAAGTGTTTTTCTATGAAAGCAAGAAGTCTTTTGGCCTGTTTTAAACAGTTTTCAAAGCTTTTATGGAGAAAACCCAGTTTTTCTTGTTTCTCTTTTGTAGAAAAGCAGTACATAGGAAGGGCGTTAACCACTTCTTGTATCTTCTCTTTTTCTAGGGAAGGGTAAAAGGAAAACTTCTCTACCAGTTTTTCAAAAGAAAGCTCTTCTACTCCTTTAAAGGGAAGCCCCTCTTCTGCAGTATTGTAGATCCTTTCAGGGTTTTTCTCTGCTATATCTTCAATCCATTTTGCGGCTAATAAAAAGTCTTTTTTCGTAAAACGAGTCTTTTGCTTTTTTGTGGTAAAAGGGATCAACTCTCCTTCTCTTTTTTCTTTTTTATGAGCGTAATATCCCTCTTTAGAAAAAGAAAAATCAAGGCCTACTAAAAATATAGGGTTACATCCCATATAAAGCATCTGAGACAGAAGAAAAGTTCCTACATTCCACCCACTATCAAAATTTTCCGGCACTTGTAAAAAATGATACATTTCTCTTTGGAGAGGGTAAAAAGGATGATCTGCTGTCAGTATCTTTTTAGAAAAAGGTTTTTCTACTACTTTGGGATTGGATCTTAGCTGAAAAAAAAGAGGTATCTCTTCTAAAACCTCTCCTTCAAAACGAGAAGAGGGCGCTTCTTTGTCTATAGATGCCGTAAAGTGGGGCTTCTTTCCAAAAGCGCGCAAGGCTTCAAAGGCAGTTCCTGCTGCAAAAAAAAGGGCCTTATTTTCCCATTTCTCCCAATAAGCGAGCCCCTTTTCAAGACTCTCTCCTGCTCCGAATAAGAAAGCCGGCACATTCGTAAAAATCCCCTTATAATCAGAAGCCTTTTGAAAAGAATCCATTTTAAGGAAGTTCTCATACCCATTTTTATAGATAAGATCTATTTCATTTAATTCAGAGGCAACCATATCTACCCCTAAAGAAAACTCTTCAAAGTTTTTTTGTAAAAAAGAAAAGGGGTCTGTCTTTCGAAAAGAAGAAGCGGTAAACAGCTCTTTTTTTAAAAGTAAGAATTCCCAAAAAAAACTCTTTAGCCTTTCTTTTCTGTTTTCTAAAGAAGAGGAAAGAATATGAAGCTGCACTTCTTTTTTTTCTAAAAGCTTTTCTAAAAAAGGATCTTGAGAAAATCCCTCCTCTTCTAAAACTAATAAATAGCGATCCTTTTTAAGAAGCCATCTGTGAAGCCTTTCAAAAAAAGAAGGATCCCATCTGTATAGAAAAAACACCTCTGTAGTGGGAGATATAGATAGCTTTTCTAAGGAGAGTCTCATAAAGCTTTTTCTACCATTTCTGCGTAAGAGAGAAAAGAAGGAAGCCTTTCAACTTCCTCTTGTTTTTGGTGAAACAGAAAAAAGCCTTTTTCTTCCACTAAAGCAAAAAAAGGCGCTTTTATTCTCTCGTTGTATCCCAGAATTTGGGACAAATCTTTCGGAAAGGAAATCTTTTGTTTACACTCTACCAGCAAAAGAATAGAAACCTCTTTTTTTTGCATGAAGTAACAAACAATATCTAATCTTCTAGGGTTTTCTTTTTTTTCTAGTAAAAGACCGGATAAGTTCTCTATTTTTTTTTCTACTGCTATATAATTTTTCGGAAACCCCTTCTGTTCTACGAGAAGCGTTAAAAACCGTTGTCTTATCTTTTCCTCTGGTGTATCTTCCACCCACTTTTTCCGAAAATCGTCAAAAAGGAGGCTCATTTTTCGATTTCAATAACTCCAAAGTTTCCATCTTCTCTTCTGTAGATTACCTTGAGCTTTTGGTCTTCTTCTCCTTTATAAATCATAAAGGACTCCCCTGATAATTCCATCTTCATAATAGCCTCTTCTTGGGTGAACATTCTAACGGCCATTTTTTCTGTATTTACTATCTTGTGAAACTGAAAGGCTTCCATCTCTTTGCGCCAGTTCTCCGCTTCAATTTCTGTGTTGATTTCCTGTACTTCATCTTTATGTGGCTCAAGTACATTTACCTTTAAATCTACAAATCCCACGCTAGCTACATGTTTTTCTTGCAGTCTTTTTTTATATTTAGAAATTAAACGGACAAGCCTATCTGTCGCTTTATCGATGGCAGAATAGAGATTATCTGTGCACGCATGTGCTTTTATAGAGAAATGAAGAAACTTCATAAAAAAAGAGACTGTATGGTCTAGTTTTTGTACGTCGAGAGTAACAAAAATTTCCAAGATATTTTTAGAAAACCTCTCTATTTTGGAAAGCTTTTCTAAAACATATTCTTGAATCGGTTCTGTAACCTGAATATTTTTTCCTAAGATTGAAATAGTATACCCTTCCGTTTCAAATATGTGATTTTTTTGCATAGACTCCCCAGATTTTTTAAAAAGAAAAATTTCCTCGTAATACGCACCGAAGAGGACTCGAACCTCTAACCACTTGGTCCGAAGCCAAGTACTCTATCCATTGAGCTATCGGTGCAACTTACCGGGGGAGTATAGAAAAAAAACAAAAAGCTGTCCATTACAAAAGAAAAGGAGAGAAAATGTACATTAATCTATCCTTTTTCTATTGTTCTTTTATGCTCTATAAAAAAACCGAAGGGATAATCCTCAAGGTGATCCCCTACTCAGATCAGACCAAAATCATAAAAATTTTCACAAAAGAGTTTGGGATCGTCTCTGTTTGGTATAAGAAGAAAAAAATGGCTTTTTCTTTGACTCCTTTGATTTACGGAGAGTTCTCTTTAAAAAAAAAGGAAAGCTCCTCTTTTTTTTTATTAGAAGACCACACTTTTTTTTCTGCTTTTGAAAAGATCCGGCAAGATCTTTCTTTGATTAAGGGCTTTTCTCACATGGTAAAAGGGATCCTTTTTCTGGAGAAAGAAGAGCCTAAACTATTTTCTTTATTTCTCTTTTTCCTACAAAAGCTAGAAACTACCCAAAATCCTTTTGCATTGGTCTCTAGCTTTTATTTAAAAGTACTACACTACGAGGGCCTTCTTCACTTAAGCAAGACTTGTTCTCAATGTGAAAAAGAGGCCTCCTCTCTTCATAAAGGAGAGAGTCTCTGTAGCAGACACTCTTTGGGCCCCTCCTTTGCCCCTTCTGAGTTTCAGGCTCTGTTTACCTTTTTATCGGCAAAAAAACTTTCTGAAATAGAGAGCCTTTCTTTTCCTGAAAAGGCCTACTCTCAGCTTCTTATTTCTCTTTTAGACACGATTCATTAGTAGTGTAAAATATCCTTACTTTGCTAAAAACAAAAGAAAATATTAAGGAAAAAAATGGACTCTCAAAACCAAAAAGAGTGGGAAGAGCTTTATAAACACTTTCAAGAAGTAATTGATCTCATCTATGACAATAAAGGGGTAATCCAAAGCTTAGAAAGACAAAAACAAGAAAGCTCTTCTGAAGAAGCCTCTAGCACTTTAGATGAACAAATAGAGGAGATCCACCTCCTTTTACAAAACCACCAAGAAGATCTTTTAGAAACCTTAGAGAAAGGCAAACTAAAGTTCCCTGAAAAACTAGGACCTTCTTATGAAAAGATTGAAAGGGCCATACAAAAGCTTGATATAAAAACCCTCTCTCAAGAACTTTCGAAAATGAAATAATGATATTGCGAAAGAGGGGACTCGAACCCCTACGAGATTGCTCCCACTACCCCCTCAAGGTAGCGTGTCTACCAGTTCCACCACTTTCGCTTGCAAGAAAACAATCCTCAGTCTGCTCGGACAGTGAGGCGATTGTAAACAAAGAGAACTAAAAATCGCAAGCAAAACTTGGGCAGTCCAAAGCGATTCTTACACCTTGTATCCCAGTTGTGAAGTAGTGGGTTTTACAGCGCACCGGACAAAGACAAGTTGCTTCCTTTTCTCAGAAAGGAAATCCTAACCCTAAGCGAAATTGTCCAATAAAACGTTCCTGTGTCATAGTTACCTACGTAACTCCTTCTCCCCGATATTCAAAGAGACTCTTCTTGAGAACTCCCCTCTAAGGAAGCTTCTTCCTTTTGAGCAAACTCCTCCAGCCAATCCGCAGGAGACAGAGGCTCTTGTAAACAAGAAGTAATCAAGTCAGACCAGGAAAGAGCCGCTCCTTTAGAAAAAAGCTCTTTTTCTAAAAAAACCTTGGTATTTGGAGTAAACAAGGTTCCCTCTTTCTCTTTCATTTTTTTCTGCAAAGAGGAGGCAAAGAGCTCTCCTAGTAGATAACTAAAATAGTAAACAGGAGCCAGCCCTATGTGATACTTGGAAGCCCAATCACATGCTTTATCTCTTTGAGGAGGCGCTTTTACCTTTTGAAAGGCTTCTACATACTTCCACCAAAGAGCGTTTAAATCTTGATCGGGATTCTGATAAAGATCCCTTTCAAAGTAAGTCATAACTAAAACCCATCTACTAAAAATAAGTTCTCTTCTTTTCAGGCTTTCTTGCCCTAACAAAATCTCACCTTCAGAAGCACCGTTTTTTGCTAAAAACTCAGGAAGATATGCCTGCCTTCCACATAAAAGAGCCATAGCCTCCGTAGGAATCATATGAGGAGGTTGCCTTAAAAGCCAAGGAAGCTCCTTAGAAAACCCTTGCTCATACACTCCGTGCCCTAGCTCATGTAAAAGAGTTTCCATCCAACGGCTAGAAGGGAGTAAGTTGTTTAAAGTACGAATGTCTTCTTCTCTATCTATGTTTACACAAAAAGCATGTTGGTTTTTTCCTTCTCTTTCATAAAGATCGCTATTTTCTAAAAGAGCCCCCACTTCGGTAAATCCCAAGTCTAAAAAGAATCCTTTTGCAGCTGTTTCCATGTTAATTCTTTTTACGAACTGATCTAGCTCTTTTGTCTCCAGAGGATCTTCTTGGCAAAAAGGATCGCTAAAAGCCCAAGGCCCTATTTCTGAGGCAGGAACTTGAAACCTTTCTGAAAGAGTTTTCTCTATTTTTTCCATGAGCTTATCGTAAGCCCCTTTCGATTTTTGAGAGAGATCTTTTAAAAGAGAAAAAAGCGCTTTTTCATCTACTTCTTGCAAATCAAGCTGCATTGAAAAATAGTTTTTGTATCCCAGTTTTTGCGCGGCTTCATTTCTGTATTTGACAAGATCTACAATCTTAGGAGCTAGCCTTTTTCCTATTTCTTTGGAAATTTCCCAAATTTTTTTACGAAAAGTGGGATCTTTTTCATTTTTTAAGACTTCTCGTATCTCGTTTTCACTAATCTTTTTCCCTTGTAGTTTGGGGCGAAAGGAAGCGTATTCTAATGCAATTTCACTCTCTTTTTCTGTGATCTTTCTTAAAAGAGAAAGGGGCACCTGGTTTTCTTTAAAAGAGCGAATTAAAAGGTCTAACATTCTTTTTTCTATAGGATCTTCTACCTTTTCCTGGAAAAGAAGCAGCTTTTCATAGGTATGGGCGTCACTTAAAAGAGTTTTTAACTGAAGTTCTAAAAAAGTTTTTACTTCTGCTGCATCTTTACTTCCTGTTGTCTCCAAAAGCCAAAAAGCCTGCGCTGCCCTTTTGGAAAGTTCTGCAAACTTAGGCTCCCAAGATGCTAAAAAATCAGTAAATGAGATATCCTCCATAGAACCCCTTATCCTTGATGAAATTGTTTTTGTTTCTTATTAGTATATATCAAAAATTTATCTCCCCTCTTATAGGATCCACCTGCAGATTTACCCCCTCTTGTTCTGATTATGCAAAAGAGGCACTGCAAAAACATGGCCTTTTTAAAGGGCTTTTCCTTTTTGTGAAAAGGATCGGAAAATGTCACCCTTTCCACAAAGGGGGAGACGACCCTGTTCCTTAAAACAAAAGATTCTCTTTTTTCTATCACAAAAATAGGTTAAATTGGGAAAGAAAAACGGAATTTTTCATGAAATTACCTCTTTCTCAATTAAAACTTTTTTTAGATCTTTCTCTCTCTCCAAACGATTTAGCAGAAACCTTAACTCTTTTAGGGCTTGAAGTAGAAGGGGTTTATACCTCTCCTTTTTTTGAAAAGGTCATAGTAGCAGAAATCCTCTCCAGCTCCCTTCATCCCAAAACAAACCATCTCCTTCTTTTAAAAGTTACAGACGGAACAAATACGTTCTCTGTTGTTTGTTCTGACCTGTCCTGTCAAAAAGGAGATAGAGTAGCTTATGCTAAAGAAGGAGCTACGCTACCTACTAAAGAGGGATCTTTTTCTGTAAAAAAGCAAACTATTCAGGGTTTTTTATCGGAAGGAATGTTGGTTTCTGCAAAAGAGATGGCTCTTTCTGAAAACCATGAAGCTGTTTATCGCCTGGATAAAACCCTTTCTTTAGGAGAGCCTTTATTTGAGAACGTTTCCGATACGGTATTTGATATTTCTTTAACTCCCAATTTGGGGCACTGCTTAAGTGTTTTTGGGATTGCGAGAGAGCTTGCTGCATTTTTGAGCCTACCCTTGAAAAAGCCCTCTTTTTCAGTAAAAACCCTACCTGAAGAAAAAGGTCTCTCTTTACACATACGAGAGGAAGACTCTTCTTATTTCTCCTTAAGAAAACTAGAAAACGTGCATATAGAGCCCTCCCCTTTCTGGCTAAAAAGAACTTTAGAATTGTTCGGGATTCAGTCTATAAACAACGTAGTAGATGTGACAAACTACATGCTCATGCTTTATGGACAACCTTTACATCTTTATGATGCTTCTACCCTACATAAAGAAATAGGTCTGGAAGAGCTTGATCTTTGCGATTTTTCTGCTTTAGATGGGAAAAGCTACTCCTTGAAAAAGGCTCTTTGCGTAACTTCTAACAAAACCCCCATCTGTTTAGCAGGAGTTTTAGGAGGAGAAAAAACGGCTGTTTCTTCCAATACAAAAGCGCTTTTTTTAGAGGCGGCTTCTTTTTCTCCTTCTAAAGTGAGAAAAACAGGAAAACAGCTCCCTATAAAAACAGAAAGTGGAGTAAGAGCGGAAAAAGGGGGCGATATTCAGCTTATCCCCTCAGTGGTCGAGATAGCCACCTCTCTTTTAGAAAAGGTTGCAAAAGCAAAAGCTATATCGGAAACAAAAATAGTTTATCCTAAAAAACCTTTAATCCTTACTTCTTCTCTTTCTTATTTTCAAAAAAGACTCGGCGTCTCGTTTTCTTTGTCTGAGGTAAAAGACATCTTTCAAAGGCTTTTTTTTTCCGTAAAAGAAAGTAAGGAAAAACTACTTTTTGAAGTACCCTTATTTAGACACGATGTAACTATAGAAGCAGACCTTCTAGATGAACTCGCTAGAATCTATGGTCTGAATCGATTTTCTTTTTCCCCTTCTCCTTTTAAAGTGGGCACAGAGGGAGATAACCCCGCCTATCTTTTCGAAAAAAAAGTGAGAAAAACTCTAATAGGACAGTCTCTTCAAGAGATCATAACCCCTGACTTAGTAAGCCCCTCTTTGGCCAGACTTTCTATTGAAAAATCGTTAGAAGAGCAAGAGCTGATTCAAGTAAAGCATGCCAAAAGTGAGGAGTACTCTTTCTTAAGACCTTCTCTTTTAGGGTCTCACCTATCTGTTTTAAAACACAATTTTTCTCACAAAGTGCGTTCTTTCCAAGGCTTTGAAATAGCCCACACCTACTCCAAAAAGGGAGGGAAATTTCAAGAGCATGAGGTTCTTTCTTCGATTTTTACAGGGGAGATTTTCCCTTTTCATTTTTCAGAAACAGACAACTTTCTATCTTTCTTGGAAGTGAAAGGGATCTTAGAGAATCTTTTTAGTTCCCTGCACATTGAGGGCTATACTTGGAAACCTTCCGATCATCCCAGTTTTCATCCTGAAAGGCAGGCAAACATCTACATAGAAGAAACCTACGTGGGAGCTTTAGGAGAAATCCACCCTTCTCTTTTAGCGCAGTTCGATTTAGATCAAAGAGCTTATTTTTTTGAACTCTCTTTTTCCTCTTTATATAAAGCGAAACAAGATTCTTTTTCGATGAAAGAGCTCCCTCTGTTTCCAGGATCTCAAAGAGACTGGACTCTTACTGTAGATAAAGCTATGAGCGTGGAAGAGCTTTTTTCTTTTTGCAAAACCATTTCCTCCTCTTTTTTAGAAAAAGTCGAGCTAAGAGCTATTTATGAG
>CAYGOC010000001.1:118503-202826 GCA_964351495.1 uncultured bacterium | reverse complement strand
ATATTTATGAATGCGGGCTGCCATGGGGTAGATACGCAAGGAGTTTTAAGAGAAGTCTCTTTTTTAGAAGAGGGTAGAAAAAGAGTTTATCAAAAAGAGGAGATTGCCTTTTCTTATCGGTTTTCCTCTTTTCAAAAGAAAAAAGGGGTGATTTTAGAAGGAGTCTTTCATCTTAAAAAAGGGAACAAAGCCAAAGAAAAACAAAGAGAGTGGCTAGAAAAACGAAAAGCTACGCAGCCTTTGCAAGAAAAAAGCATAGGGTGTATCTTCAAAAATCCCAAAGAGGGGCCTGCTGCTGCTTATTTGATAGAAAAAAGTGGCTTGAAAGGGTTTTCTATAGGGGGCGCTAAAGTTTCTGAGAAGCATGCAAACTTTATTGTAAATCAGGGGGGAGCTACCTCTAAAGAGGTAAGAGCTTTAATTGCTTTTGTGCAGGAAAAAATAAGAAAAGAAAATAACATCTTTTTAGAAGCGGAAGTATGGTATGTCCCTTGCCAAGGATTTTAAAGCAGATCTGCATGTTCACACCTCTTTTTCTGATGGGACTGACTCTCCTTTTCAGATCTTAGAAAAAGCAAAAGAGGCAAATCTTTCAGGTCTTTCTATTACCGATCATGATACTACAGAAGCTTATGATAAACTTCTTTTTGTTAAAGCAAAGGAGGAGGGGATCTCCCTTCTTTCTGGAGTTGAAATTTCAACTAGACTTCAAGAAGAAGAGGTTCACATATTAGGGTATGGTTTTGATCTTCAAAGCGAGTCTTTTCAAGCTTTTTTGCAGAAAAACAGGGATAAGAGAAAAGAGAGAAACCAAAAAATTCTAGAAAACCTGAAAAAGAAAAAAATCATAATTTCTGAAGAGGAGTTGTCCTCTCTTCCTACTAAGGTAATCGGAAGGCCTCATATTGCATTTTTATTAGAAAAAAAGGGGATAGTCTCAAGTTTTCAAGAGGCTTTTGATCTTTATTTAAAAAAAGGGGCCAGCTGTTTTTGTTTAGGAGAAAAAGCCTCTACCATAGAGGCTATAGAAGCAATTCAAAAAGCTTCCGGAAAAGCGGTTTTAGCCCATCCCCATTTTTTTAAGAAAAAAAATCTCATTCAAAAATTGTTGCAGTTTCCTTTTGATGGGATTGAATGTTATTATGCGTATTTTTCCTTGAAAGAGGAAGAAAAATGGCTTGAAATCGCAGATAAAAAGGGGTGGATCCCTACCGGGGGCTCTGATTATCATGGAAGCATAAAACCAGCGAATTGTTTGGGAAGGTCTTGGGTTGGATGGGAAGTGTTTCAACGTCTTATGCAAAATGGATAGAAAGGGTTTTACGAAAAAAAGAAAGAAAGCCCCGGTTTTCTTCACTGGATTTTTTGCGGTTTTGGAAAGAAAAGCTAGAAATTCCTTCAGGAAACTATAAGTCCATTCATGTAGCAGGAACCAATGGTAAAGGGTCTGTTTGTTGGAAATTGCAAGCTTCTCTTCAAAAAATGGGTTTTACTGTAGGGCTCTTTACTTCTCCCCATCTATTTTCTTTTTGTGAAAGAATCCAGATAAACAACACTCCTATTTCAGAAGAGAAAGTAGGAGCTTTAGCAAAGTTTTTTACGGAAAAAATAGGGGAGGAGAATAGCCTTTCTTTTTTTGAAGAGATTTTTTTTGTAGCCCTTCTGTTTTTTGCTAAAGAGAAAGTGGACTATGTAATCTGGGAGGCCGGAATAGGGGGAAGATTGGATGCTACCAATATTATAGATCCTATTTTGACCATTATTACCTCTATAGGTTGGGATCATATGGATATTTTGGGAGATTCCTTGGAAAAAATTGCCTCGGAAAAAGCGGGAATTATTAAAGAAGGAATTCCGATTGTTTTGGGTCCCACAGCAAGAAAAAAGAGCTGCTTTACTATAGCAAAAGAAAAAAAGGCTCCTGTTTATGAGGTTTCTGGGGACTTTCCTATTTTTGATGAGGAGAACCAAGAGGTAGTAAAAAAAGCTTTATCGGTTCTTTTTCCTCTTACTTCTACTTCGGTTTTTTTAGATGCCTTACAAGAAAAACCTTGGGGGCGCTGGCATAGAATAGAAAAAGAGGGAAAGGTGATTTTCTTAGATGGGGCTCATAATTTTTCTGGTTTTGAGAGCTTGCGTAGAGTTTTAGAAAAAGAACTTGCCGGGAAAAAAGTAGGACTTGTTGCTTCTTTTTCCCAAAAAAAGGAGGTAACAAAATCACTAGAAGAGATACGTTCTTTTATAGAAAAAGGATATTTTTCTCCTCTTCAAAATCCAAGAGGCGTTTCTCTGCAAGAGCTGCAAGAAAAGATAAGCTCTCTTCCTTTTTCAAAAGCATTTTTTCCTTCTGTAAAAGAAGCTTTTCATAAGGCTTTTTCTTCTCATGAAATCATTTTAGTTACAGGAAGTTTTTATATTATGGAAGAGATTTATGCCGATCTTTTTTGAATCCACAAAAAGCTAGGAGCTAAAGGGTTTTGTAAAAATTCATATTGGGCAGCGGAGAAAGAAAGGGGAAGCTTTCTGCAAAAATCAAGAAGGGTTTGTTTTTCTTTGTTTCCTTCTTTATGACCCGGATAGAGCATAATGCTTAAAGCGCCACCCTCTTCTAAACAAAGAAGGCCTTCTTGTACGCTTTTTAGCGTTGTTTTTGTTTTTGTAGTAACGGTTTTGTCCGACCCAGGAAGGTAGCCCAAATTATAGACAATTAAACGGGGTTTTCTAGATAAAAAAGAAAAATCTTCGTGGGAGGAGTTTATAAAAAAAAGTTGTTTTGGATCTATTTTTTCTGTTTTCATCAAAAGCTTGCTATTCTCTAAAGCTTTTTCTTGAATGTCCATTCCATATAAAAGACTTTTTTTAGAGGGAAATAGCAGTTTAGAGAGCTGCAAAAAGTCAAGGCCATTTCCCAAGGTAGCATCCACTACGAGGTCTCCCTTTTTTATAAGCCTTTTCCAAAAAAAATGAGCTAGATCAATATGGGGCTTCATCCTCTCTATTTTGCAGGCCTTAACCGATTTAATAAAGGGCTCTTTTCTATAAAAAAGGGTTTATATAAAAAAAAATTAAAAAACAAATTTCTTGCTGCTTTTATCTCATTTTCTTACACTTTGCCTCTATTATTTCGGGGTATTAGCTCAGTTGGTTAGAGCGCCACGTTGACATCGTGGAGGTCAGCTGTTCGAGTCAGCTATATCCCAAAGATAAAGAGATGGTTTTTTCCTTGCTTTTGAGTGGGAAAAATCTTAAAATTTTCAATTATTGCAGAGCATAAAAGATTTTGTTACTACCAGCTCGGTAAAAGTAGGAAGGATTTTTGAGGACGAATAGAGAAATAAGAGCAGAGTCCGTTCGGGTTATAGCCTCCGACGGAAGGCAGCTTGGTGTGATGACTTCTCGCCAAGCTCTAATGATGGCAGAAAGAGAGGGGCTTGACCTAGTAGAGATTGTTCCTAATGCAACTCCTCCTGTTTGTAAGATTATCGATTATGGTAAGTTGCGTTATCATCAAGCGAAAAAAGATAAAGAGCAAAAAAAATCGCAGCATCAAGTTAAGGTAAAAGAAATAAAGCTAAAGCCTAATATTGATGTGCACGACTTCCAGACTAAGTTAAATCGAGCTAAAGAGTTTCTTTTGAAGGGAAACAAAGTTCGAGTTACTTGTATGTTTCGAGGAAGGGAGATGTTGCACGTAGATTTAGGGGAAAAGCTGCTTAAGCGATTTTGTGAAGGCTTACAGGAAGTCTCTTCTTTAGAGGCTCCTGCTAAGTTAATGGGGAGAAACCTTACTTTGGTAATGGCTCCTGGAGGGATGAAAAAAGGGAAAACAGAAAAAACAGAGAGGTCTCAATCGTGACAAAGATGAAAACGAAGAAAGCGGTAAAGTCCCGTTTTAAAGTAACGGGAAAGGGTAAGTTGAAAAGAGGCAGACCTGGGACACGCCATATTTTGACCAAAAAGAGCTCTAATAAAAAGAGAAAATTGAAAAAAGCAAAGTTAGTCCATGCAGGACAAGAGAAAATGTACAAGTGCTTAATGGGCGCTTGTTAATTAAAGTAGGATTTTATGACAAGAGTAACAAACGCATCTACCGTTAGAAAAAAAAGGAAAAAGCTTTTAAAGCTAGCCAAGGGATTTGTAGGGGATAGAAAGAATCACCCTCGTCTTACTAAAGATTGTGTGATGACGGCGCAGTCCAATAACTACATCCATAGAAAGCAAAAGAAAAGAAATTTCCGGGCTCTTTGGATTGTTCGTATTGGGATAGCGGCAAAAATTTGTGGTCTTTCTTATAGTAGGCTTATACAGGGCTTGCAAAAAGCTAATGTCTTAGTAGACAGAAAGATGCTTGCTGATTTAGCAATGCATGATATAGCTGCTTTTCAAGAGATTGCTTCTAAAGCAAAGCTTTCTTTAGCTTCATAAAAAAAGAAGTACCTTTATATGTCTATCCGAGAAAAGGTGGAGCAGATTCGAAACCGTTTTTCGAAGGATTTGGGCTCTATAACGAACTCTTTAGAAGTGGAGTCCTTAAAGACGGCCTATTTAGGAAAAAAAGGAGAAATCCAGCAGCTTATGATCTCTTTAAAGGAGGCTTCTAAAGAAGATAGGCCTCATTTAGGGAAGGTAATCAATGATTTGAAGCTGGAAATATTCTCCTCTTTAGAAGAAAAGCAGCATTCTATTTTCCAAAAAGAAGAAAACAAAAGGCTCTCTAGCGAAAAGATCGATGTAGGGCTTCCTGGAAAAAAAAATTTTTTAGGGAGAGAGCATCCGGTAAAGGCTCTTTTAGAAGAGGCTTTATCTGTTTTTTCTTCTATGGGGTTTTCTGTGGAGCTCGGACCGAACGTCGATTCTGATTATTATAATTTCGAGGCTCTAAACTTTCCGGAAGACCACCCTGCAAGAGAGATGCAGGATACCTTTTACATCAATGAAACGCTTCTTCTTAGGACTCATACGAGCAACGTACAAGTACGCGTTATGGAAAAGCAAAAACCGCCTATTCGGGTGGTAGCGCCGGGAAGGTGTTTTCGCAATGAGACAGTCTCTTCTAGATCGTATGTCTTTTTTCATCAGATAGAAGGGTTTTACATAGATGAAGAGGTGAGTTTTTCTGATCTTTTAGCTACGATGCAGCAGTTTTGGAATCGGTTTTTCAAAAAAGAGATAAAGATGCGGTATCGTCCTAGTTTTTTTCCTTTTGTGGAACCCGGAATAGAGGTGGATGTAGCTTGCACCTCCTGCAAACAAAAAGGGTGTAAGATTTGCAAAAATACAGGATGGTTAGAAGTGGCAGGAGCGGGGCTTATTCATCCTGAAGTTTTAAAGCAAGGGGGCATTGATCCTGAGAAATATTCTGGATATGCTTGGGGGATTGGTATAGAGAGGCTCGCTCTTTTACGACATAAAATCCCGGACATTCGTCTTTTCACAGAAAATGATAATCGGTTTTTATCGCAATTTCCCTAGTCAATTTTCTAAAGACTTGTTAGAATTTGTTCTTCATAATATGGAAGAGTGGCAGAGTGGCCGATTGCGTCTGTCTTGAAAACAGAAGTCCTGAAAGGGACCGGGGGTTCGAATCCCTCCTCTTCCGCATTTGCAACCAATTCGAACCCTTGGTCCCGTCATCTAAAAGGGCAAGGGTATCGATGTTGGATCTGGCAATGTAATAAGGCTTTTCTTGGATTAGATTGCCATTTTCAATTCTAGATTCTCCTTCAAGGAATAAAATATACCTAAAAATACATATTTCTTTAAAAAATTTAGGTATTAAATGGATCCAAAAAAGCTTGGGAAGAAAATCAAGCTGGCTCGAATAGAAATGGATATGACACAGGGAGACCTTGCTAAAGCAGCGGAGACCCAGCAGAAAGCTATTTCTCGCTACGAAACAGGTGCCGCAGTTCCTTCTTTGGACACACTTATGAAAATTGCTAAAGTTTTAAATAAATCTGGGGGGTATTTTTTAGATGAATGAACAATTTAATCCAAAGAGAAGAGATACTTTAGTGGGTAATGATGAATATTTTTGGCTTCCAGTTTCTTGGCCTGCTTTTTTGGAAGAAATGGAAGAATTGTCTAAAACAGGCAATTATTTTTACCGTGGTCAAAGAAAAGCTGAGTGGTTACTAGACTCAAAATTTGCTAGAAAATTGAAAGAAGAAAATGGGGTTGATTTAACTAGTAGATATGCTAGGGAAGCATTGGAAAATACATCTCTACAACATGAGCAAGGAGCTAGATTAATTGAAAGTTTCGATAGCATTGAGCTGAGCTCTGAACTGCAAGCGTTTACTGGAATAGATCCCTATTTTGAGTTTTATCGGCATAACAAGCAGAATCCTTCAAATTCGTTTTTGGGGGATGAGTTTAATCCTATGTTAGAGTTTTCACAAGACTGGAAAATAGCTCTTTTTTTTGCTAACCAACAAGTGGATTATTCGAAAAAATCCACTGAAAGTAGGGTTCTATTTGTTGTGAATCCCACTGCTATTGGTCCAGTTATGCATTTGGACTCTGATGCAACTGCGCGCCAATTCGAAAAAATTAGAGAGCATTTGAAAACTTGTAAAGGAGTGCCTTATGGAGGTTTGCCTTTGCTTATTTATCCTTCTTTCCAAATAAACAACCTGAAAGACCAAAAACCAACAAATCAAAAAGCTGTGTACTTCTTTCAAACGGACTCTCGTTTTGATTTGGGGCTATCTTGGGACTTATTAGAGAAAAAAACAAGGAAGCAGGTTTACATCAAAATACTTCTCCCCCCAAACTCAGAAGAAGAAGTGAATTCTTTTTTAGAAGATCATGAAATTAATTCGAATTACATCTTTCCACCTTCAAATTTTGATAAGAATTAAGTTTTAATGTGGGAGAAGAACCCATCCCAGTAATAGATTTTTTACTTGATGAGTTGTAGAATGTCTTTCTTTTCGTGGAGGGCTATACGATGACCAAAGGAAGGTTCGAAGGGTTGACTGATACACAGTGGTTGATAATTGCGCCGCTACTGCCAAGGGAACCCGAACAGAGAGGAAAAGGACACCCACATACACCTTGGAGACCAGTTTGCAACTTCTGTCGCGCACAGGTGGTTAGGGCGATGGTCGGAGGAGGGCATATTGGACAAGTTACTGCAAGCTCTGCTTGACACAGCAGATCTCGCCGCCGGGTTGCTAGACTGGGAACGACTAGCTGCCGATGGTTTTTTTTTCCCAGAGGGAAGGGAGGCGGCGAGGAAACTGAATACGGATTCAAGGGAAAAGGAACTACTACCCACCTACTAGTAGACGGAAACGGGTCTCCTATTGCTCTTACAAGTACTCCGGCGAATGGAGACGAACGTCAACAAGTGGGGCCATTGCTAC
The DNA here is from genome assembly GCA_964351495.1 of uncultured bacterium. Lineage (GTDB taxonomy): Bacteria > Chlamydiota > Chlamydiia > Chlamydiales > SM23-39 > CAYGOC01. The sequence continues at coordinate 195,456 of CAYGOC010000001.1, read as the reverse complement.
ACAGGGTGCGCATGAGGATAGAAAATGCGCAGGAACAGCGTGGAACGGTTCCAATTTTTGAAGCAGATAAGGGAACTTAGACGCAAGTTGCTGAACAGGCACATTTTTCCCTGGATCTGCAGACGCAAAAAACCAGGAAAAACGGTCGAGAAAATAGAATCCACTTTGAAGAGGATGCGATGGAAAGTAGAGCGTGCGATCTCTTGGCTGCAAAGAAAGTTCAGACGGCTGGCTGTTAGCTGGGAGAGAAGAGTTCGTTACTGGAGAGGTTTTTTGGCCTTTGGACTGATAACTTTTTGGATGGATAGATTATGGGATAGGCTCAATCTTAATACATTGTCCACAGTAACAAAAGCTTTGCCTTGATAAAATCGTTTGAGGTGTGGCAAGGAAGATGGTTCCATTTTTACACTGCCACTTAAGTGCTTTTTTTACTCCAATGTAGTTTTCTGATAAACAAAGTCCCCCATGTTGATTAGCAAACTCTTTCATTTTTTCTATGCCAAGAGGGATGTTTTTTGCGCAAAACCGACACCAGTGACCTTTTAGAATGTTTTGGGGTATGCTTTCAAATTTATGTCCTTGCGAACACTGAAACAAGTGGGGTATCTCAAAGCCAAGGTAATGAACAGATAAGCAATAACCACCATGATTTTTTGCAATTCTATTCAGCTCTAAAATCTTCTCTACTTTTTTAGGGTTTTTGTAAGCCCCATTTAAATCTATTTCCATTGTTAAAGGATCTTTTGCTAAAACTATCTGCAGTCTTTTGCATTCCTTTTTTATCATACTGGGCAAGTCCTTTATTTTTGTAAGTGAGAAGATCTCAGGAATTTCGATAAGTTTTACCCCATTTAATTCACAGAGTTCTTTTTTATTTTCATCTTTCTCTCTTGTTAAAGCTACTTCTTCAAGTGTTTTTGAATAGTAGCCATCCACTTCGTAGTGAAATCTACCCATATGCTCAAAAGCAATATTTAAATCTTTACAAAAGCCATCTAACTCACATTGATTTCCATTAAATTTAAGCCATTTAGGTCTTGATTTTGGGAATCTATTTCCAAAAATAGACTCCAAATAAATACGACAGATTTCTTCTCCTTTGAAATTCCCACATTGAGGACACCAGCTTCCTTGTTTGACTCTGTTAGGTATGTTTTCAAAGATATGACCATAAAGGCATCTAAATACAAGAGAAGTTTGAGAGTTTACATAATTTTCAGAAAGGCAGACACCACCCCTTTCAATGCAAATTTTTTGGAGTTCTTCTAGAGAGCCTCTTTGTGTGCTTCCAGAATTTTTCCTGCTGCACATTAAGCACCAAGAATTATTATGCAGAATTCTATCTAAGGGGGCTTTCCATATATGTCCCTCTTCACATTCCCATTCTAAAGGGGATTTGCAGTTTAAGTATATTTTAGATAAACACTTTCCTCCTCTTTTTTTAGCTATTTCATAAGCTAAATCTAGGTCTAGAGAAAGATTCCCTGCACATTTTGGGCAACCCTTTCCATTTCTGATGTTGTTTGGCTTTGCAAGCCATTCATGAAGACACTTTTCACATTTCCATTTTAGGTGTGTCTGGCTGTTTATATACTTATTGGAGAGGCAGACAAGACCTTTTTGTTTTGCTGTTTCGTGCATGTCGTAAATTGTCAATGCCTTCAATTGAACACCTTTTTATTTTTTTAGCACTTGTTTTATGTTGCTAAAAAAAGAGAGATTTTATATGAAGTAACTTTTTTGGTCGAGGGAGAATATTATGAAGAAAGATGAAACTGATAAATTGTTACAAGAAGACAGTCTGTTACGAGAAGGAGTTGAGGTCATTTTGGAAAATGTAAAAAAACAAGTTCAAGTTCCTTTGAAGGATTTAAAAAAAGATTGGGATCTTGATTGTTTGAAAGCTTCTTTCTTTTCTCCAGTAGAGACTTTATTTGAAGAGAAGGGAGTTAAGTTAACCACAGAACAAATAGATGGAATGATTGCCGAAAGAAATTCAAAAATAGGCAAATTAGATCAAATGCCTCAACAAAAAGATGATGAAATTTACTATTTAAGCTTGGAGGTAAAAGTTTTATATAGCTTAAAATCAAAAATGCTCGATTGAGAAGGTTTAGAAAGAGAGCCAGGTCTATAAGTCAAGACTCCTGAGTAGAAGAGCCTGTCTTTAATGCATTTCGGATAGTTTTTCTACTTATTTTGAGAATATTGCCGATTTCTTGGTAGGTCATTTGCAGTGATTTTAATTCTTTAATTTTTGGGGCTAGCTCAAAATAGAGAGGTTCTTTCTCCTCCAGGTAAATTTTTATCTGAATTGGGAGGAGCGATAAGGTTCGAATTGGTTGCAGTCGGGTCCGTATCCTTTGATTCAGTCTTTTTCAATGATTAATATAAATAGTTTCTTGTAGGGTGATGAGAATCTCTATGTAAAAAATATAAGGGATATAACGAAATTTGACATTTTACGATCTCCGTGAAAGAATTAGCTGCTATGGATTGTGTCATAGAAACAGTAAATCTGACAAAGCGGTTTAAAGCAGGTAGACAAAATACACTAGCTATTAATGCTATTTCTCTTGCAATTAATAAGGGTGAAAGGGTTGCTTTTATTGGGCCAAATGGCGCAGGTAAGTCAACAACGATTAAGATGTTAACAGGTATTCTTCATCCTACCTCTGGGGAAATACAAGTATTAGGAAAAATTCCTTGGAAGCAAAGACGTGCTCTTGGTTTTGAAATAGGTACTGTTTTTGGACAGCGAAGTCAGCTTTGGTACCACCTACCACCTAAAGATGCCCTAGATCTTCTTTCAAAAGTTTACGAAATTAACCAAGAGACATATAGGAGACAGCTCAAGCACTTAGTTGGGGTATTCGGAATTCAAGATATTTTAAACTGTCCCGTGCGAAAGCTCTCTTTAGGGCAAAGAATGCGATGTGAACTTGTTGCTTCTTTATTACACAATCCAAAAATATTATTTTTAGATGAACCTACGGTTGGACTAGATGTAGTAGCCAAATTAAAAATACGCAATTTGTTGAATCAAATTTCGAAAGAACAAGGAACTACGCTTTTTCTTACTTCACATGATACAGTGGATATTGAACAAGTATGTGAGCGAGTAATTATCCTAGATAAAGGGAGTATTTTACGAGACTGTTCTTTACAGCAACTACGTTCTGAATACGTAAAGCAAAAAGTTGTGACCCTTACAAGTGATCAGAAAGAAATAGCTCTTCATTTAGAAGGTATTAATATTCTAGAAAACCAAAATCACATTTTTAAATGTGAAGTAGATCTGAAAACTGTTTCTATAGAACAGGTTATACATGCAGCTTTAAAAAAGTGTTCTCTCAAAGATATTACTATAGAGGATCCTACAATGGAAGAAATCATCCGAAATATATATGAGTAAGTATCTAAAGGTTTTTTCTCTTTCACACTACCATACATGGTGTAATAAAAAGGCGCTTATTGGGTTATCGCTCTTTTTGATTATCTGTCTAGTTATCTTTGCCAACCTTTGGGAGGTTATAGGAAGAGGAGGGGGGATAATGAATCCAAAAGAGCTACTTTGGTACATAGCTTTAAACCAATGGGTCCTTATAGCTATCCCCCGAACCGAGAAAATAATCGAAAATGATTTTCGTTCTGGAAAGCTCGCTTATTTAATTCCTCGTCCCATTTCATACTTGGGGTATGTTTTTGCTGAAGGACTGGGACAGGCTACGGTTTATATGATAGTACTGGGTGCTGTTTCTTGCCTTTTTACTTGGGGATTTGTCGGAATCATTACTATTTCTGGATGGGGGCTGATAATCACCATTGTTAGTGGGATTCTCGCAGTTATTTTGGGTATTATATTTAAAATGATCATAGGACTACTCTCTTTTTGGATGCATGATATAGAGCCCATTTTTTGGATTTGGGAGAAATCCCTATTTGCGTTTGGTGGTTTAATTCTTCCTTTAAGTGCTTATCCTTTTGGATGGCAAATAGTGGCTAAGTATACTCCATTTTCTGTGATTTTGAGTGATAGGAGCCTTCTTTCTTTGAACTATGGCGCAATATTTGCTTTCGAGCTTTTAACAAAGCTCTTCTTGTGGATCATTTTAGGAGGGATTGTAGTGGGATTGTTATATAGACGTGGGCTGAGAATTATTAATGTCGGGGGAGGATAACCATCCGTTTCTTTTTTTTCTTAATAGCAACAAGTATTAGAGCTTCCTTCAGTCTTAAGCTGGCTTTTTTTATCGAGATGGCTCTTAACATAGGAAATAATTTAATCTTTTTCCTGATTTGGTGGGTTTTTTTCGATAAATTTGACCATGTTGGGACTTGGGATTTTAATGATGTCCTCATTATGATGGCCATTGTTCGTGGTGGGTATGGTATTGCAAGAGTATGTTTTGGAGGAAGTAGGTTACTTGCGGAAAAAATAACAGGAGGTGGTCTGGATGCCTATATGACTCAACCTAAGAATGTTTTACTTCATTTATTAGGATCCGAGTCTCAATCAAAGGGATGGGGGCATCTTGTGTCGGCAGTTATTCTATTTTTATTGGGAGGTGTGCATTTTGTTCAGTTACCCATGCTTCTGATAGGAGTTTGTTGTGGGGGGCTACTTTTTACGTCTGTTGCAGTTATGGCCCATAGTCTGTGCTTTTGGTTTGGCAATATAGGAGAGGTGTCGAAAAAATATGTTGATTCGATTTTTCTTTTTGTGCACTACCCAGTCAATATCTATTCAGGATTGATGCATATATTCATGTTTACTATTTTTCCTGCAGGGTTAATTGGTTATGTTCCAGTAGAAGTTGTAAAAAGATTTTCATGGGGGTTGCTTTTTTCCTTGCTAGGAGCAACCGGATTATTTGTTGCTTTGGCTTTTTTTGTGTTTTATAGGGGTTTACGTCATTACGAGTCAGGGAACCTGTTTTTAAATTAAAACAAAGGTACTGGGGGACGAATCCCTCCTCTTTCGTATCCTTTGATTCACAGGCTTATGCTGGTACATCTGTAATTTTTCGTTACGTTATTTCTATCTATTAGCACTTCTGTACCTGATTCTTGATCTCGGATGCGTGTAACTTAATATTTTATTAATAGTAAATTGGTTTGCATTTATTATGTTTTTTGATTTATTTTAATTGTCATTAATCTTAAAATTTGAGCGATTTATTTAAGGACACAGTTTTTATGAATTTTATTGATCTTTTAAATGCGAAACCAATTCCTTTGGATTTTTCCAGTGTAGAGCAATTTTTAAGAGAATCGAATCTTTCTGAAATCCCTCAGGAAATGCCCCGTTTTAGAAAGATAATTCTTGAGAATGGGGCGTGGTTGAATGAGTGTTTGAGCGGCCTACCCATGGGTGTAGGGAGGGTGGCTCTTCGCTCTATGAGCTTTTCTTGCGCTATAACAGCGCTCACTTTACAGTTTTTAGGATGTAAGCTTCTCTCTAAAAAAGCAGTCTATGTTTCAGACCTTTTGGAAGATCGCTTGACAGGAGCTCCTTCTCCTCCTTTGGTAAGGACAAAAAATGTGTTTGAAAATGCCGAAATACGTTTAGATTTTATGGGTATTTGCGGAGGAGCTTCGGTCTATTTTAATTATCTTTTTCATACTCTTTCACAAAAAAATCAATATAAACAAACCAATCCAAAAGAGCTTCTTATTCGATGTGCAAATACATTTATAGAAGGAGGTAAAGAAGCTGCTTTGAGATTACACTACGCTCTACTTTCCTCTTTGCAAGCTGAATCTAATCTTTTAACAAACAAAGACCTCAGACCCGGGCATATCCTTCGGTTATTTCCAGATGATGATAAATCTTCTGTATCAGAAGGTAAGCTCGTTTATAAGAACCAAAAAGATTTAAAGCGGTTAAGTAAGGGGTCTTACCTTATCAGAATGTATAACTTTGATGGATTCCATATACTTTCCTTGGTGATAGTTTCTAAAACCGAATGGTTTCTTTTTGATCCCTCTTATGGTTTATTTGAATTCACAGGTAGAGAAAGCTACAAGCTGTTGATGCAGCATATAAACGGTGTATATGGAAAGGCTCGCATACATCACTATCAGAAAAAACGGAAAAAATCTCCTCAAAATACCAAGTTGAGAGCTTCAGCTATGCGAGAGATGTATATGTATTTTATTCCCATGTCAGATGGGACTAATTTTCCCAAGTTTCCATCACAATTTATTCGAAAAAAACTCTCGTCCTAGTCTGTGTAGCACAAAACCTGACCTGAGAGCCCTATCTGGAAAAAAGTTAGTTTAACGATGGTGCATTTCTGAAAATGTATGCTACATTTTTGCGGCGATTCCATGCTGTCATTAAGTCCTCTAATTTATATCGGACTTTTGTTTCATCATCTTTATCAAATGCGGGGTCCATGCAAATGACTTCTTGGGTCCTACCGTCAAAACCAATTACAGCAAGAAGATGACCACTTTTGTAGGGCTGGGCGCTACCAGGAAGAGGTCCTCGCAAACTGATTACTACCGGAAATCCTTCTTGTAAACTTTCCAAAATACTTTGAAACCCTGTTAACCTTTCTACCCAACACGAAATAGAGGAATCTTTTATTTGATTGTATGCTTCGGCGACATTGAAGACCCAGTTCCCAAAAATATCAAAAGAAGCGTCCCATACATTTTCGGCAAATTGAATAGGATTTAAAGTATCTTCATTTTTTAAGAACCTAACCACAGCCGTTGTAGATGTAGGAGAGCATAATCTATTTCCTCGTTCATCTATAAGCGCCATTTGTGATAGGCCATTCACAGCTAGTTGATAGGACTTAGTTATGTTAATGCAGGGAGAAGAAATATCCATAGAATTTGGTCTGCTTGAGCAAACATGTATTGATTTAAGACCGGAAATATCAGCCCCTTTTTCTGCGATTATTTTCACCTTAAATCCATTTCCGGTTTTTCCTTCTAGTGTTTCTACTGCATCTTGATAAACTTGGACAGGTATGTTTTCTAGTGTTGAAATAGTTCCTTTTTGAAAGTCATTTCCCCATGTAGCATAAAGAAGCCAGGGAGACCAGTTTCCTGTGTCAACGCTAACATAAATTGAATAATGTCCTTGAGCTGGTCTGAGGGCGTTCCATGTAATAAGTAACTCTTCAAAAGGAAGGGTATTTTGCTGAGTCCAAGTTAAGGAATTACTTTGGATGTCCTGATGTTTCACATAATGGTGATGCATGTCCGGGAATATCGAAGAAAATGGCATAAATAGTAGAAAAAAGATAGACAACCATTTCATAAGGAACTCCCAAAAACGCAAATTGCAATGCTAACCTCTGTAAAAATTCTTCACAAGGATATCCTTCAATTCCCTAAAATGATCTGATAACTACATAGTATATTTGACCGGAAACAAACGTTTAACCTAAGGTCGCTTCCGCTTAACTTAAAGATAAAGGAGATGTTATGGAAGAGTACTGTTTAAAAAAGCTGGGTAACTTTTTCGGTTTTTTGGGTTGCTTTTCTTTGCCTTTGCTTTGAACAAGTATAGAAAAACCGGCTATTCACAAACTTTTTACAGGAAATAAATCTTTGAGGGGTGATCAGATCCCTTTAGAAAACAGCAAAAAGGCCCTTCCTTCGTAAGGAGGAACTTCTAGTTTAAAATAGGGCTCTTTTGGGGACTTTTTCTCTGCTTTTCTGGAAAAAAGATCGATTACAGAAACATTTTGAAGCTCGGGTAGAGTAAGAGTCTCCTCTTGTTTTTCTTCTGAAAAGTTCAAAACCACTAAAGAGAGATACTCTGTAGAGGGAAGTTTTAGTAGGTAGGCAAAAAGAGTCGGGTTTTGCATTTTAACGGGCCCTAAAAAGGTAGCTCTTTCAATATGGTAGGCGTTTCTTACTTTTAAGATGGCTTTCAATTTTTGGATAAAAGAATTTTTATCTTTTGCTTGGCAGGTTAGAGGAGGGTAGAGAGTGGAGGCTTGTATAGTAGAAGAGTAAGAAGATCCTTCTTCAGGTAAAAATGAGAGGGCTCCTTTTCCTATTTTTGCATTAGAGGGATTTTCTTGTTTGCACAAAGGAAGCGCTCCTACCAAGTCCCACATAGAAAGAGAAAACACGCCTGGTTGCATAGCGGAAAAAAAAGAGAAGAGAAGGTGCAGTTTTTTTAATTGTTCTTTTTGGAAATTGCTCAAGTTTTGTAGGTCACAAATCTTAAGGCAGCTTGCCAAAAGCCCTATTGTGGTTGAGTATAGAGTTTTATCAGAAAAAGCTACAAAGGAGTTGTTTTGTAGAAGGGGTAAATCTTGTAAAAGAATCTTTCTTCTTACCTCTTTTTTCTTCTGAAACTCCCCATTAAAAAAAAGAAGTTCTTCCTCTTTTTGTTCTAAATCAGCCCAAGAGTAACTCAGACCCTCTTCTATTTGTAGGGGGTGGATAAACCTATGAAAAGGAAAATCTTTTTTGCTGAGCTCTTGATATAGATAGACTAAAAGGTCTGTCCTTTTTTGTAGCAAAGCATGAAAAAAAGCGCTTCTTCCTCCAAAATCATAAGCAAACTCGGGTCCATACTCTAAAAAGGTTTGTATGCTAGAAGAGCTTAAGAAGATCTTTTGAAAAGAAAAGCCTCCTTTTTGTCTGGTCATCTGAGCTAAAAGGTCAGAGTAGGTAAGGGAGAAGGGGAGCGTTTTTTCTATAGAGGCTCCACCTTGGATTCCCAGAGGGGGAGTAGAGGCAATTTGCACAAGGCTATTTTTTTCGTGATACAAAGAAGAAAGAAGGCTTCCCGCTAAAACTCTTTGACTGGAAAAAGAGGGGCTTAAACCTTGTAAAAGAGGGGCTTCTTCTACTTCATGATACACATAGATCCACCTTCTTAGCTTTCCATCGTATCCTTTTACAGGGGAAGTAGAGCACCAATTTGCATTTTTGAAAGAGCCTATTATGTACCCCTTTTCTTGTAGAAGGGAACAAGTAGAAAAGGGAAGAGAAGCAAACTCTTTCGGATAGGAGATCTTAGGGAGAAAGTCCCAATCCTTTTCTGCAATTTCTACAAGTTGATATAGGCTAGGGTAGTCTTCATAGTTTCTTAAAGCTAGTTGAAAATCAAAGCCCCTTCCCGTGTAAAAAGGAAGAAGCGTTCCTATAAGAGAAAAGTTTTGTTTTTGTAAAACTTGTACTAAGTTTTCATATTCCGGATAGCTGCCTAAAAAAGGGTCTATTAAATAGGAGATAGGCTGAAATCCCTCTAGAGAAGGGGTTATCTGAACTTGTTTTACTTCTGCACAAAGCTGCATAGAAGCAAAGTGAACACCATTAAGTCCTGTGTTTTGAAGAATAGACCAAACCTTTTCTTCTTGTAACTCAGAGAAAACGCTTTTTCCTTTTGCTGCTTTTACAAAATGAGGATCTATAAAAAGCCAGTTTGAAGAAATGTCTAAAGCAGCATACGGTTTAGGAAAAGAGTAGGTGGGGTTTTCTTTTGTTTCTTGTCTATGTTTAGCTAAAAAAGAGGCATTAAAAAGAAGGGAATTTTGCTTAAGCCATTCTTTTTCTTTTTCGCAAAAGTTAGCAAATCCGAGTAAAGGAAAAATAAGAAGGATCCAATATAGCAAAGAAAAACCTCTATTCTTATTTTTGTATAGCAGATTGTTTTTTATCTTCTAGCAAGAAATGATTCCTTCTATAAAAAAAACTTCTAAAGCTTTCTGTAAAGCATGCGAAAAAGCCTTCTTGATAAGATAGACAGAGTCAAATACCCTTTCTTTTTTTAAGTTTGTTATAGCACCTGTCTTTCTATCAAATCCGGAAAAAGGAACCTCTTTTTTTAGTTCTTCTATGAGAGCCTTAGGGTCCCGCGCATGGTTTTGTACTAAATGATAAAAAGGGATTCTCAAAGCTTTTTGGATGATTAAAGAACCGGAAGATCTTTCTTTTGTTTCTAAATAAAGAGCAGCTTTTACTAAAAAAGAAGCTCCCCCTTCTACAAATCCCTCTTGGATCATAGGGTGTAAAACAGAAAAAAGAGTCTGTTTCTCCTCTGTGTTTTTTGTGAAAAAGGTATAAAAAGAGGGGGCGTTTTCCTGTAAAAAGAAAAGCGTTTTTTCAGGGAAAAGGATCCCTTTTCGCATTTTAAAAAACCCCTTTTCTTTTTGGGGATATTCTATTTTCGGAAAGGTAGAAAGGGCTTTTTTATTAGGGACTATGATAGGGAAGATCTCTTTTTTATTTTCTAGAGCATGAAAAATAAGGGTCGCTAAAACGTCGGGACAAATTTTTTCTGTAACAAGAAAAATAGGCTCTTCTTTTTGTAAACAAGAGAAAAGCTTTTCTAAAGAGGATATTTCAACAGTTATAAAACAAAGAGGGTTTTTTATCTCTATGGGGGGGCTTTTCTTCTTAAAAAACAAAGGGGAGGCTATTCCATGGGGAAGGAAAACTCCCTTTTCTTCTTTGAAGTAAGGCTCTTTTTCTGTTTGGATAAAACAAAACTGCTCTTTAGAAGAGGTAAAAAGAGCTTTTATAAAAAGGGGATCCTCTTTTTCAAAAAAAGAGCCTTGAGTTATCCAAGAGGGATCGGTAAAAAAAAGGGCTTTTTCTTCTAAAAAAGAAAAGAAAACTTTTTTTGTTTCCAGGAGCTCTTCTTGCAGAGAAAAAGGGGATCCTCCTTTTTCTAAAAAAGAGAGTCCCCCTTTAACTATAGACTCCAAAAAAAGAAGGGAGAGTTTTTTTCCATCTAAACAGGTTTTTTCTTGGGATTCTATAGTACTTTTGGCAAAAGAGACGCCTAAGTTTACAAAAGGATCTTTTTCTAAGGCAAGGTTGAAATAGGAGGTCTCTCCTGTTCCAAAAGTGCTTTTAAGAGGCTCTGCTACTTTGCAGATCCCTTGCAAAAGTTTTTTTTTGGCTGAAAAAGAAAATAGCGATTCCATAGATCCTTTTTTGTAATATACAAAAAAAGTTTTTTGGATCAATGGGAGCTTTACGCTTTTTTCTTCAGTCTTTTTTTTGCCTCTTTTAGACTTTCTTTAAAAGAGAGACCCATCTCTTCTTGAAAAAAAGCAGAAAGCTCTTCTAGAGAAAGGTTTTCTGTTTTTTTCCCTCCTTTCAAAAGAAATACAAATTCTCCTTTAGGAGGTTTTTTCATTAAATGCTCTAATAAAGAAGAAGAGGTTCCCCTAAGACACTCTTCATATTTTTTGGTAAGCTCTCTTGCTAGGGCAACTTCAGCTTCTTCACAAAGAGTTTTGAGCTCTTCTAAAGTAGAAATAATTCTATGGGGGGACTCAAAAGCTATAGAGGTTCCTTCAAAAAAAAGCATTTGTTTTAAAAGCCGTTTTTTTGCTTCCTTTTTCTTTGGGAAAAATCCGACAAACTGAAACCGAGAAGTAGAAAAGCCAGAAATAGAAAGAGCTGTAATTACACTAGATACTCCTGGGATCACTTCGAAAGGAAGGTTTTCTTGGAGGATCTTTTGTAAAAGGGAGCTTCCCGGATCATTGATTAAAGGAGTACCGGCGTCGCTGATTAAAGCTATCTCTTTTTCTTCTTTTAAGTCCTGTAAGACTTTATCTTCTTGTTTTTTTTCACAAAACTCGTGAAATAGCACTAAAGGTTTTTTGAGATTATAGGAAGAGAGTAGAAATTGGGCTTTTCTCTTGTCTTCACATAAGACATAGTCCACCTTCTGCAAGGTTTCCAACGCTCTGAAGGTGAGATCTTTTAGGTTACCAATAGGGATTGAAACAATATATAGAGGCAAACAATACTCATAAAATTTAGGTGGCACTCAGATTCGAACTGAGGAATGGAAGCTTTGCAGGCTTCTGCCTTACCACTTGGCTATGCCACCTTAAATAGCGTAAAAGGAGCCATTATGAAAGAGGGGAGTATTAAAGATCAATTCTTGATCTTTTGTTTTGATACGTGATCTTGTAGCTCTATAATCGCTGTTTCTAGGTAAGACAGGTTTTCTTTTGGAAAGTAGATAGTAAAGGTTTCTTTGATGCAGGCTATCTGAGTAATAAAAAAATTTACATGAGAAGAGTGGTCGCTTTTTTTTCCCCATTCTAGGTATACATAGGCAAAAGTCTCTACAAAGTTGTCCTCATTTTTAGGAAAAGAACCTTTGCTTATCTGTTCTAAAATTTGTCGAGTAATATCCTTTACTTTATTTTTTGTGTTTTCTTCAAGAAGGGTTCCTCCCAATTCGCTTTGATAGAAAAGGGAGAGAAGTTGTAAAGATACTTGGTACATAGCCTCAAAATAGGGGTAAAATGAAGAGAGTTTATAAGGGGGGTCTTTTTTGGGGGTATTCTTTTCTTTAAGAAACAAGGAGCTTTAGAGGTAGGTCTACAAAAATAAGCGCTTATCTATTTGGTTGTGAGCTAGTTAAAACTTATTGCTAATTTGTAAAGATTTTATTAAAATAGATCCCTTTCGACAAAGGGATGTTATGGTTTCCACAGTCACTCAATTACAGGCCTCCTTACAGGTAGTTCACTTTTTAGGGCTTTGTATTGATACAACAGCAGATGAGCACGAAATTTTTAAGAGGACCATTGAAGGTATAGGGGCTACTTTAAAAAAGTATGCAGATTCTAACCCACAAGGGGGGCTTAAAAATATTACACAACCCTTTAAGGAAGACTATAAGGAAGACTATACTGTATCTAACAAGTTACGAGCTGTTTTAACAAGTTTTGAAACAGTAGTTTTAGAGGAGAATCCCGATTATCAGCAGTTTGTAAATCGTTATCTTTTAAAAGAAGATCCTCGTTTACTGCCGAATGTTATTTCTTGGCAGCTTTTAGCTGTCAACATTTCCCGTTTAGCTGTTTTCGTGTTGGGCATTTTGTGTACTCCTCTTTCTTCACCAAAAGAGGTACTCCGCTCTTATAAAATGCTAGCTTTGTACACTATTTTTTCTTCTTTAGTATATCAAATACACCGCTTTGTTGCTTGTAGTGCAAAAGAGACTATTCTTGCAGCACATGGAGATTCTTATAAAGAGCAGCAAAAAGAGCGAATCCTACAGAATTTTCAAAAAAACTATTCAGGTTTTTCGGTAGAGAGCCAGGAAGAAGTAGGAGTTTTACTAAAATCTGCAGAGAAATCTTTAGCTTTATCGAAAAAGAGAAGCTCTTCTACGCTGATAAATATAGCGTTAGGCCTTTTTTCATATTTAGGCCTTCTTGTTGCTTTTCCTTTTCTTTTTTCATCCCTATTTAGAAGCTCAAAACTTGTGCAGGTTTACGCAAGGTGTTTCTTTCATTTGGGACTTTCTACTGTTTTTGCAAAAAGGGGGATTCCTGTTCCTTGTTTTCGTGATTTAGGAGCTCAAAATACTCTACAAATAGAAGAAGAGAGCTTTTTAGAAAAAGAAACAGCTTTCTTAAGAAAAGTTCACAGGTGCTTAATAGAGCACGTCTCTTAAAGTATACAAAATTTAACACTTTTCTTTTTAAGAAAAAAAGGGATAGATTGTCTTTTAAAAAGAGAATTTTATGCCCTTTTCTTCTATTCAAGAAGTTGTAAAAGAACTTGGGATAGGCCTTCCTTTTGAGGGGCCTTTTTCTGGGTTTTGTATCGACAGTAGAGAGGTTTTTCCCCAAAGTATATTCTTTGCGCTGCCTGGAGAGAGAACTGATGGGCACCTGCACTTATCAGAGGTAGCTAAAAAAAAAGCATTAGCAGCTGTTGTCCAGGAAAATTACAGAGGAGACTCTTTCGGTCTTTTTTTGATTCGGGTAAAAAAGGTAAAAGAGGCCCTTCTTTTCTTGGCAAAAAAATCCCTAGAGCGTTTTCCTACTAAGGTTATAGCTATTACAGGGTCAGTAGGAAAAACTACCACAAAAGCCTTCGTATACACTCTTTTGAAGGACTCTTTTTCAGTGGGGATGAGCCCTAAAAACTACAATACAGAAATAGGCCTTCCACTGGCTCTTTTAAACCGAGAAGATAGAGAGTACTTTGTTGTAGAGCTCGGCATGAGAAAAAAAGGGGATATTGCTATTTTAACAGAGCTGGTAGAGCCATTTGCCTCGTTGATAACTAAAATCACCTATGCGCATGCAGAAAATTTTCCAGGAGGGCTTCGGGATATAGCAGAAGAAAAAAAAATGATTTTTTCTTATGATAAAACAGAAGTGCTTGTAGCTCCTAAGCCTTTTACTGTGGAGGTGGAAAAGCCCTATATTAGCTTTTCTGAAAAAGATCCTACCGCCTCTTTCTTTTTGAAGAAAAAAGGAGAGATTATAGAAGAAGAAAGATCCTTTCTCTTTTCTTTTCCCTATGAAGAAAGCTTTTTACAGTATAACTTTTTAGCAGCATATGCTCTTGTGAGATCTTTAGGAGTCTCCCAAGAAGCAATAAAAGAGAAAATTCCCTTTTTACTAAAAGAAAGTCTTCCGGGGAGATTTGAAAAGATTCCTTTCAAAAAAGGGCTTTTAATTAACGATACGTATAATGCTAGTTTTGCCTCCGTAGAAGCCTCTTTAGAAAATATGCCCAATGCTAACGGGAAGGGCAAGAAAATAGCTATTTTATCAGAAATGAAAGAGCTGGGAAGTTTTTCAGAAGAGCTTCATGCAAAAATTGTGAAAAAAGCGAAAGAAACAGTAGATTATGTCTTTCTTTTAGGAAAAGCATATGAAGCTTTTCAAGGGGATACAGTCTTCCTTTTTTCAGAAAAAAAAGCCCTTTTAGAAAAGCTTTCTCCCCTTTTGTCAGGAGAAGATATTATTTTGATAAAGGGTGCCAGATTTTATAAAATGGAAACCCTAGTAGAAGAGTTACAAAAACGGGTATAAGAGCTGTAGAGATGCTTCTTTTTTTGCTTTCTTTTTTTCATAGTAGATGGGGAATCTCTATCCCTTCTGTATTTGGCTACTATTCCACCAGAATGATCTTTGCGGCTCTTTTTAGCGTAGGACTTACGATTTTTTTAGGAAAGCCGTTTATAAAGAGACTTTATGCTCTTCGTATAGGACAGCCTATACGAAATGAAAAAGAGTGCCCGCAGCTGTATCAGCTTCATGGGAAAAAACAAGATACACCTACGATGGGAGGAGTATTAATTCTATCTTCTATAGCGGTTTCTTTGTTTTTGTTTATGGACCTTACCCATTCTTTTACCTGGATTTTACTAGGAAGCCTTGTTACTTTTGGTATGCTCGGAGCTTTAGATGATTTTTGGAAGCTAAAAAGAAAGAACGCAAAAGGGATCGCTCCTAAGAAAAAATTGTTAGTGCAAATTCTTTTTGCTTCTCTGTTGTCACTCTACCTTCTTTGTCCATCTTTTACAGAATGGGTCTCTTGGGTAAAAGCTCCCCAGGCTAAAGAGTTTGTCTCTTCCAAAGAAAAGAGCTCTTTAAACACAGAAGAATATGCTAGTAAGATTTACCTTCCCTTTATGAAAAAACCTGTTCTTAGTTTGCAGGGTCCTTTTGTCTTTCTTCTTTTTTTTCTCATTTTGTTTGTTGTAACGGGCTCTTCTAATGCAGTTAATCTAGCAGATGGATTAGACGGCCTTGCAGCAGGGCTTTTAGTTTTAGCGTGCTCTACTTTTGCCGTCATTGCCTTTTTTACCAATAACATACAAATAGCTAGGTATTTAAACATTTTATATGTTGAAGGAAGCGGAGAAATTGCGGTGTTTTTAACGGCTATGGCAGGGGCTTCCTTAGGTTTTTTGTGGTATAACGGCTATCCGGCACAAGTGTTTATGGGAGATACGGGTTCTTTGGCTTTAGGGGGAAGTTTAGGGGTTTGTTCTGTTCTTTTACGAAAAGAATTTCTTTTGGCTTTGGTGGGAGGGATGTTTGTAGTGGAGGCTCTCTCCGTTATCATACAAGTTTTGAGCTTTCGTTATCGGAATCAAAAAAGGGTTTTTTTATGCGCTCCCTTGCATCACCATTTTGAATATAGAGGATGGCCTGAGACGAAGGTAGTTCTTCGTTTTTGGATTATCGGTCTTTTTCTTTCTTTAATAGGACTTGCTTCTTTGAAGTTTCAATGATGGAAAAACAATTTCTCATTCTAGGATATGGAGTCAGTGGAAAAGCCGCGGAAGCGTTTTTACAAAAAAGGAATAAAAAGACACTAATCTACGATGATAAGAAAGGGCATCTTCCTAAAATAGAGTGGAAATCGATAGAAAAAGTAGTGGTTTCTCCCGGGGTAGAAAGATCTCATGCTATTTTAAAAGAAGCTGTGCGAAAAAATATCCCTCTTACCTCTGAAATTGAGCTCGGTCTTTCAGAAAATAGAGAAACCGTCATTGCCATTACAGGAAGTAATGGGAAAACTACCACTACTCTTTTTCTAGAGTACCTATTTAAGAAAGCAGGCTTTTATGCAAAAGCTCTCGGTAACGTAGGAGAGCCTTTTTGTGCCTATAGTCCTAAAAAGGGAGAAATCCTGTTATTAGAGATTAGCTCTTTTCAACTAGAACCGTTAAAGGGGGCTTTTTTCGACTATGCTCTTTTTTTAAATTTATATCCGAATCATCTAGACTGGCATAAGACGATAGAAAACTATGCCAATGCGAAAAAAAAGATTGCGTCTTGCTTAAAACCCTCGGGTATTTTATGGACGGATAAAAAGTGGAAACATCTTTTCCCTAAGGGATCTTTTTTTCCGGAAAAACTTCCTCTTTCTTATGTAAGAGAAGACATGTCAGAAGAGACTATAAAGGGGGCTTGGGAGATCTCAAAGCATTGGAATATAGAGAAAGACCTTTTCTTAGAAAGCCTTAAAACGTTTCCAAAACCAAAACACCGTTTAGAGTATGTAGGTGAGAAAAAAGGAGTCCTTTTTTATAACGACAGTAAAGCAACCAATGAAGAGGCTGTTTTATTTGCTATAAAAAAATTTTCTTCCCCTTTGCGCCTTATTGTGGGGGGGATGGACAAGGGGTCTTCTTTTCTTTCCTGGAAGGAAAATCTTGTACCATCTATAAAAAAAGTGTATGCGTACGGTTTTGCTGCAGAAAAAATCCAAACCGTTTTACAATCCAAATTGGAGGTAGCACTCTTTTCCTGCTTTAAGGAGGCTGTAAGAACAGCCATTTTGGAAGCTATAGAAGGGGAGACAGTTCTCCTTTCTCCTGGATGTAGTAGTTTTGATCAATTTCAAAACTTTGAAGAAAGAGGAGAGGTTTTTATAAAAATTGTGCAACAATGGATGCAAGAGGGGTCTTTATCATGACAAAAAAACATACGCTTTTAGTAGCTATACTTGTAAATGCTTCTCTTTTAACGCTTCTTTTTGTGACCGCAATCACAGATGCTCCCAGCTCTAAAACGGGATCCTCTTTAGCAGACATTACTCCAGATAAAGTAGAACGTTTGGAATCTAAAGAAAGCCTTTTAGCAAAAGATAGAGAAAGAGAAGAAGAGAGTCCCTTAAAAGATCTAATTCACAAACTGCCTCCTATAGAAAACAAGAAAGAAGAAGAGGCTTTGGCTGAGAAAAAAACCGCTTTAGTACAAGAGCCGGCATCAGAAAAAGAGCATTTTGCAGAAAAACCGCTTTCAGAACAGATCGTTCGGGTAGAGCCGGGAGATAACTTAGAAAAACTGGCAAAAAGATATGGTGCTTCTGTAGAGGCAATACAAAGAGCGAATAACCTTCCAACAGGATTTTTAAAAATAGGGCAAACACTTAAAATCCCCTTAAAACAAGAAGTTTTACAAGAGAAAAAGCCAACGCATCCAAACCCTTTGAAAGTAGAAAAGAAAAAAGAAGAGCCGGGGTTTTATCTAGTCAAAAGTGGAGATAATCCCTGGACTATTGCCATGAAGCATCATATGAAAGTAGAAGATCTTTTAAGATTGAACCAGTTGGATGAAAAGAAAGCTAAAAGGCTAAAGCCGGGAGATAAATTGCGCATTCGCTAAGAGTATGAGACGCTCTTTTTTTTTGCTTGCTAGTTGCATTTTCCTTCTTTTTTCTATCGGGCTTGTGATGGTTTTTAACATCACCTCTGCCGAAATTTTAGATAAATCTTTAAGGACCAATTTACAAGAAGCTTTTTTAAGGCAGCTTCTTTATGGTTTATCAGGGCTTATCTTAGGCTTTTTTTTATATAAGATAGGGCATGAAACTCTTTTAAAATATAGTCCTCATCTTTTATGGGTTTTATCTATTTTTCTACTGCTTGTTTTTGTTCCCCCTATTGGGCAAAAAATTAATGGAGCTAGAAGATGGATCTCTTTTTTTGGGGCTTCTTTTCAACCGTCTGAAGGGGCTAAGTTGATTATCCCTTTTTATTTTATCTACAAGATACAGGAGAAAAAAGAACAGATTCAGCTTAAGGAGTTACTCTATGTTTTGGCGCCTTTATCGGTTCCTATCTTACTTATATTAATGGAGCCCGACAATGGTTCTGCTGCTTTAATTTTGGTAACTTTGGTAGTGCTTTTATTTCTTTCTAGAGTCAAAGGAAGATATTGGATGGTGCCTCTTACGGCGCTTTGTCTTGTAGCCATTTCCCTAGCGTATAACATGCCCCATGTATCCAACCGGATACAAGGATATCTTCATCCGGAGCTTGATCTAAAAGGAAAAGGGCATCAACCGCATCAGTCTAAAATTGCTGCAGGGTCCGGAGGAATTTGGGGAAAAGGCTTCGGGGAGTCTTTTCAAAAACTAAACTATCTTCCTGCTGCAAGAAGTGATTATATAGCGGCTATTTATGCAGAAGAGACAGGGTTTTTTGGGATTTGTATTATGCTTTTTTTATATATGGGGATAGCCTATTCCGGATTTCAGATTGCTTTGAGGTCAAAAACTTCTGTTGATTTTTACCTAGCTTCGATTCTTACCTTTTTAATTGTATTCCAAGCCTTTTTAAACTTAGGAGTTGTTTCTAACTTGCTCCCTAGTAAAGGGACGACTCTTCCTTTTTTTTCTCAAGGAGGAAGCTCTTTGCTCATGAATTTTTGTGCTTTTTTTCTTTTATACTCCATAGCCTTTCCTCTTAAGAGAAAAAAGGAGCTACATGAAAAAGTTTCTTAAGAAAAAACCGGAGACTATTTGGATTGCGGTAGGAGGAACAGGGGGGCATGTTTTCCCGGCAGAGCAGCTAGCGTCCCTTTTAGAAAAAGAGGATAAGAAAATCCTTTTTATAGGAGCCGGCTTAACAAAAAATCCTTTTTTTTCTAGAAATCGGTTTTCTTTTCAAGAAGTAAACAGCTGTAATTTTTCAAAAGGGTTTTTCAAAGCCGTTGCTATCTTAGGGAAGTCCCTCTGGTTTTGTTTACGGCTCATAAAACAAAAAAGGCCTTCTGTAGTGGTAGGGATGGGGAGCTTTCATAGCTTTCCTGTTTTATTAGCAGCCTATCTAAAAAAGGTTCCTCTTGTTTTATTGGAACCAAACTGCAGTCTAGGAAGGGTAAATAAATTTTTTGCCAAAAAAGCGGATGTTTTAGCGATGCCTTTTTCGGAAGAGAAGGGATATCGCACCGTTTCTATAAAGCCTCTTTCATGGTTTTTTTTATCCCCCCTTACGAAAAAAAAACAAAGAGGTCTTACCTTTTTAGTATTTGGGGGATCGCAAGGAGCTAAAGCAATAAATGAGATCCTTCCCAACAGCTTTCTTCTTTTACAAGAAAAGGGGCTTATCTTTTCTATATTTCATATAACAGGGGGCAAACAGGACCCTTCAGATTTTTATAAAGAGAAAAAAATAAAAGCCTGTGTTTCTTCTTTTGAAAAGGATATGCCTTCTTTTTATCAAAAAGCAGATATTGTTATAGCCAGAAGCGGCGCCTCTACTCTTTCTGAAGTGATTTTTTATGAAAAACCCACTCTATTCATCCCTTATCCTTTTGCCGGAGAGCATCAAAAGAAAAATGCTCTTTTCTTTTGTGAAAAGGTAAAAGGGGGAAAGATGCTTTTAGAGGAAGAAAGTACTCCAGATAAGGTGGCAGAGACTCTTTTAGAAATAAAAAACAAGAGAGACTACTATCAAAGTCAGATACACACATTTAAAGAACAGCAAAATGGGAAAAGTCTATCCCATTTGATTGTAGAATTAATTCGAAACCAAGGAACATGAAAGGTATGGAGTACCATTTTTTAGGGATTGCCGGAGTGGGTATTAGCGCTCTTGCGCAGATTTGTTTGGAAAAAGGGTTTCAAGTAGAAGGATCAGATCGATGTGCCAATGAGTATACCGAGATTTTACAAAAAAAAGGGGCCAAAATTTACAAAGAAGCAGAGGCCCTTTTAGGAGAAAAACAAAAAACGGTTATTTATGGATCTGCCATACAAAAAAGCCACCCTCATCTTATAGAAGCGAGAAAAAAAGGATATCCTACGTTTCATAGGGCCGAATTTTTAGCCTCTTTGATGGGAGGATACGACTCTATTTTAGTAGCAGGGACGCATGGGAAGACTAGCGTAAGTTCCCTTCTTACTTGGGTTTTTTGTCAGCTTAATCTTGATCCTACTTATGTGTTAGGGGGAAAATTAAAACAAAAAGAAAGCAATGCAAAGCTAGGGAAAGGGCGCTATTTTATTGCCGAAGCAGATGAGAGTGATGGTACTTTTTTGAAACTTCCTTGTAAAGCGGCTATTATTACCAATTTAGAAGAGGACCATCTCGAATTTTGGGGTAGCTATGAAAAATTAGAAGAGGCCTTTTCTCGGTTTTTTTTAAAGGCAAATCCGAAATATACCGTTTTTGGGTATCACCCTAATTTAGTGAAGCTAGCTCCTTTTGGATTTTCTTTGGGCTATGATGAAAAGGCTCACTTTTTCATACACAATTTTTCCGAGAAAGAGGGGAGACTTTGTTTGGATATCTCTTTTGAAAAAAGGCTTTTTTCTTCGATAGAAGCTCCTTTAATGGGAAAGCATAACGGAGAAAACGTAGCATTTGTGTTTGCCCTTTGTTTTTTACTAGGACTTCCGGAAGACAAGGTAAAAGAGGCTATAAAAACCTTTCCTGGCGTATCTAGAAGGCTTGAGCATAAAGTAGACACACAGTATATCACCCTTTTCGATGACTATGCTCACCATCCAACTGAGATTAAAGCAACTCTTTCTGCTGTAAAAAAGGCTTACTATCCAAGAAGGGTTGTAGCCATTTTTGAGCCCCACCGATATACCCGATTTCAAGCTTTAGAAGAGGATTTTTTTCTCTCATTACAAGAGGCAGATTATACTTTGATCACAGATTTGTTTTCTGCGGGACAAAAAAAGCCCAAGGGGTGGAACTTAGCAAAAAAAGTACAAGAAAAAGGGTTTACGTATCTTGCTAAGAAGGATCTTACAAAAAAGCTAGCCAGCTATCTAGAGCCTTACGATGTTGTGGTGCTTTTAAACGCAGGAGAGCTCTCTTCTTTTTCGGGTTCTTTTATCAAGGAAGTTTTTCCTAAAATAAGACCCTGGAAGGTAGGGGTTTGTTTTGGAGGAAAATCAAAAGAGCATGAAATCTCTTGTAATACCGCTTCCTTTTTTTTGGAAAATGTACAAAAGCTAGGGTTTTCTACCCAGTCTTTTTTTGTGAGCAAAGAGGGTAAGTGGAGCCCTAATGCTACTTTTTCTCCAAAGATTTTACAAGAGCTCCTTTCTTGCGATATTGTTATCCCAGCCTTTCATGGCCCTTATGGAGAAGATGGGATGATGCAGGGGTTTTTAGAAACATTAGGATTGCCTTATGTAGGAGCCAGTTATAAGGGATCGTCTTTATGTATGCATAAAGGGTGGATCAAATCGGTTGTGGAAAAAGAGGGGATCTTTACGGCAAAGTATGTTTCTTTTTCTAAAGTAAGCTGGGAAGAAAAAAAAGATGTTTTTCTGGATAAGATAGAAAAAGAGCTTTTGTTTCCTTTGTGGGTAAAGGGAGCTCATTTGGGATCGAGTCTGGGAGTATTTCCGGTAAAAAGCCTTTCTGAGGTAAAAGAGGCTATAGAGACCGTTTTTACGATGGATGATGCTTTAGTAGTAGAGGAGCATTTTGAAGGAAAAATCGTGGAATTTGCTGTAATGGGGCTGGAAAAGACAGAGGTGAGTCTAGGGGGAGAAGTTTTACATGGGGGAGAGTTTTATTCTTATGAAAAAAAATATGGGAAAGAACCTATGCTGACAAAAGTTCCCGCTAGAATTCCTCATGAGTGGATGGAAAAGGGAAGGGAACTTGCCAAGAAAATATATGAAATAGCCAATTTAAAGGGGTTAGCCCGTATTGACTTTTTTGTAGATGACTGGGGGAAGTTTTGTTTTTTAGAAGTAAATCCATTTCCTGGGTTTACCTCCATTAGTCTATTTCCTCTTCTTTGGAAAGAGAGGGGATTTACTTCGGAAGAGTTAATAAAAAGACTGCTTCTTTTTGCCAAAAAAAAGCAAAAATCCAGGATATGAAAAAACTCTCTTTTGCAAAAGTTTTTCTTCTTCTTTTTCTATCGGTTATTTTTGTATCAGGACCTTTTTATGCGGGTTTTTTTTTCTATAAGAGGCATATTGCAGAAAAAAAACAAGATCCTTCTTATACGATTCGGGCTATTTTACAAACTAGCCAAGGGAAAAAAAAGCTTTCTACCCAGTATTTAGCGGAGAAAATGGGCCTTTCTAAAGAAAAGTCAGAAAATCTCTTTTTTTTCGAGGAAGAAGAGAAGAAAAAATGCTTAGAGAGCTCTCCTTTTATAAAGGAGGCTATTGTCAAGAAAATGAAACCCAATACTTTGTATGTAAAGTATCTTTTAAGAGAACCGGTAGCCTCTATTTTCGATTTTGAAAATACCTTAATTGATAAAGAAGGAGTCTTGTTTCCTAATATATTTTCTGAAAAACTGCCTGAGATTGTATTAGGAGAAGAAAAAGCGCCTTCTAATACTTTTTGGGAGGAGCCTTTATCCGGAAAAAAATGGGACTTTGCTATAGAAGTTTTAGAAGAGATACAAAAGATACTTCCTAATTCTATCTTCCTAAAGAGAATAGATGTTTCTAAGGCATTTTTACCTTCCTGCGGAAAAAAAGAGTTGGTTGTGGTGGTTCAGGAGATAAAAGAAATAAAAAAAAAGGAGGGAGAAATTTTTTGTTTTTTCCCCAAATACTTAAGGCTTCCCGTAAAAGGGTATAAAGAGCAGCTTCTTCATTTTTTATCATTAAATGAAAATATGGGAAAAGATTACGAACTTCAGGTTCTTTCTTTACAAAAAGGGGAGAAAGAGCTCCACTTTTCTTCGAGAATCTTTGATCTTAGAATCAAAGATTTAGCTTTTATAGAGAAGGAGTAAAGATGGCTTTTTGTTTGGTACTATGGACGGCAAAGGAGATGAAAGAGGCCAAAAAGATCAGTACGGAGCTGCTTGAAAGAAAAAAAGCAGCATGTATCACTTTGTTTCCTGAGGTCTATTCTTTGTTTTTTTGGGAAGGGAAGCTAGAAGAGGTAAGAGAGGTGAAGGTGCTTTTTAAAACCACAAAAGAAAAGGTGCAAGATATTGTCCTGTATATTCAGGAAAACAGCTCTTATCGAGTACCGGAAGTTTTACAGGTTCCCATAGAAGGAGGAAACTCTTCCTATTTAAAATGGGTGGAAGAGAGCCTCTCTTAAAAGCCCTTTTCAAAAAGCTCTTTTGCTTCCCAAGTTTTATGGGGCTCTTTTTTTAAAAAAGAGGAGATGCCCTCTAGGTTTTTATAAATCTTCATAGCTTCTATGGTCGTTAGAGGCTTTTGTAAAAGAGCGAAATAAGGATCTGCTATTTTTTGGAAGATTTCTAGAGGAATTTCTAGTTCCTCGGGGCAGCTTACACAGAGAAAGTGTTCCAGCTCTACCAAAAGAAAGATAATCTTGGCTTTTTGATTGTTGTCACACAGATGGTATAGAAGGTCTTTTAGGGTTTTTTCCACAGAAGAAAGGGGGAGGGCTCCTGAATGGAACTCTTCTTCCAGGGACTTAAGTTCTTCCAGAAAGGTATATTCTTCCTTTTTAGATAGAACGTGGTTTTCTGCGATATGCATGATAGCAGCTAGATAAAAAAGAGAACCGTCTAGTTTTTTTACATCAGAAGCTCTGTAAGTGAGCATCTTATGAAAGCTTTCGGCAGCTCTTTTCAACTCTCCATTCGGAAGATCATGCGGATCAAAATAGGTATACTCCATGGGGCCCCTCTCTAGAGGAGATTATAGTCTTTATAAACAAATTTTTTCAAGAAGTTAAGGAGCTGTTTAAAAATTAAGGCTTTTCTTGAGCAAAAGAGAAGGTAGGGGGTATTTTTATTTAGGAAAAAATAAACGTTTGCTTAGAAATGTTTTTTTTCTAAGCTAGGCTTTTATTGGGAGGATAGGATGAGTTATGGAGTAGAAGTTCGGGTAGAAAAAATGGATGGCAAGATAATTTTGCGTATTGAAGGAAGGTTAGATGCTGTTAGCTGCCCTATTGTAGAAAAGAAGATAGAGGTTCTTATACAAGAGAAGCAGATCCATCTTTTACTAGATTTTAACGAAGTGGAGTATATGAGTTCAGCAGGTCTTCGTTTTTTACTCTCTTTTACTAAGAAGATGAAGAGCTTACAGGGGAGCTTTGTCTTGTTTTCCCTTTCTGATGAGGTTATTAAGATTGTTCGTATGGCAGGTTTTGAAAAGGTTTTACATATTTGTAGAAATGAAAAGGAAGCTCTTCAAAAGAAATGAGTGGGTAACGTGGATAATAGTTGCTTAGGCAGTCACGAAGTTGAGTATTTTTTTTCCCAAGTCTATTTTCCCTTAAAAAAGAAGGTCCCTGTTTTTTCTCCTAAAAAGCGCGTTATGGTGATTGCAGGGCCTACGGCAATTGGAAAAACAGAACTTTCTTTAGAAATAGCAGAAGCTATAGGAGGGGAAATCGTTTCTGCAGATTCTATGCAAGTATATAGGGGGATGGATATAGGGACTGCAAAAGCTACGGTCCACGAAAGACGAAGGATACCGCATCATTTGATAGATGTATGCGAGGTCTCTTCTTCTTTTAATGTAGTGCAGTATTACCATTTAGCAAAAAAAGCAATAGAGGAAATCTTTTCTAAGGGAAAAGTTCCCATTGTCGTAGGAGGGTCCGGTTTTTATTTACAAGTGCTCTTAGAAGGGCCTCCTTTGGGACCTCCTCCTGATTATAACCTTAGAAAAGCAATAGAAGAAAAAATAGATACCATGGGCGCTTCTGTTTTATATGAACAGCTACAGCTTTTAGATCCCGATTATGCCAGCACGATAGGGGAAAGAGATCGTCACAAAATTGTTAGAGCTCTGGAGATCATTACGTTATCGGAGAAAAAAGTTTCTGAATTTCAAAAAGAAAAAGAAGAATCCCCTTACGACTTTCGCTGTTGGTTTTTATATTGTCCAAAAGAGATTTTGTATCCTCGTATAGAAAGAAGGTGTGAGGAGATGTTAGAAAAAGGATTTTTAAGAGAGGTCGCCTCTTTAAAAAGAGCAGGACTAGAAAAAAACATTACCGCCTCCCAAGCAATAGGATATAAGCAAGCATTGCAGTTTTTACAAGAAGGGGGAGAGGAGGAAGACTTTTTGCAGGAATTTAAAAAAGTTTCTAGAAATTACGCTAAAAGACAATTTACCTGGTTTCGAAAAAGAGGAGAGTTTCGCTGGCTTGACATGGAAAAGTGGAGCCAAGAAAAAGGAAAAGAAATTATTTTACAAGACTATGAACAAAGGATCTGATTTTTTTGCCGAAAGCCTTTGCTTTTCAAGGAAAGTTAGTCTATGATACTCTTTGGTATACAACGTGTAATTTTTATATATGAATTCCTCTAAAGATAATCCCCCCTTAAAAAAAGAAAAGACAGCAGAAGAGGCCCTCTCTTTGGAAGAGAAGATGCGCTCTTTTTTAGATCTTATGAAACAGGCGCTTTCGCGGAATGACTCTCCTCAGTTTAAAGAGTTTTGGGAGATCCGAAAGGAGCTTTTTCCTCTTTTCAAGGAAAAAGGGGTTTCTTTTGTGAAAAATCAGATGTGGAAGGAGTTTATCGATCTTTCTGAAGAGGCCAAGAATCTTAAAAGAATGTTAGAAGAACAGTCTTTATTTGCTGTGGAGCAAATCGAGCTAGCACTTCGTTCTTTGGAGCAAGACCTACAAGAAGAAGAAAAACTTTTACAGAAAATGGAAGAGACGCTTTTTTCTGAAAAAAGCAAGACGTTATCTTCTCAAGAAGAGAAGCTGGCTCTTTTACAAAAAGAGATCCATCTTCTTTCAGTGCTGGCGCAAAAATTACAATCTCTTCGTAAAGAAGTAGCTAATATTCCTATGAGGATGAAGCAAAAAAATGAGTTTTTCAAAAAAATGGGAGAGATAGGGGATATTCTTTTTCCTAAAAGAAGGGAAAAAATGGAAGCTCTTTCTGCCCTTTTTAAAACGGCTGTTTTCTCTTTTATAGAGGAAAATAAAAAAGGGGAAAAAGTGCATAGTTCTGTTCCTTTTTATGTTCTTTTACAAGAGATAAAAGCGATGCAGTCTCATGCTAAAGAGATGAGTTTGACTCCGGAAGTGTTTTTAGAAATAAGAGAATCTTTGAGTAGGTTTTGGGACATTTTGAAGAAAGAGGAAAAAGAGAGGAAAAAAGCTTCTTTAGAAAAAAGAGAAGAAAAAGAAGGTAAAAGGGGTTCTTTTCAAGAAAAGATAACCTTGTTTTCCCAAAAGTGTTTAGAAGAGAAGCTTTCTTTGAAAGATCTGGAAAAAGAAAGGGAGCTTTTAGAAAAAGATTTACAAACCTTATCATTGCCTCCCAAAGAGATGAGATCGTGCAGGGAGGAGTTGAGAAGAGCTTTAGACCCTTTTTATGAGAAGCTGAAAAAGCAAATTCAGGAAAAAGAGGAGAAAAAGCAGAAGATGGGAGAGGGGTTAAAAAAAGAATTGGAAGCTCTTTTGGAAGACTCTTCTGAAGAGATAGAAGAAAAATATAAAGCCCTAGTAGAAGGGGTTGACTTTACCTCTTTAGAAGGGTTTGAGGCTCTTTATATCCGTCATTTAGTGGCTCACGTAGAAGAGAAGTTATTAGAGAAGGAAAACTCTTCTGATATGTTAGAAAAAAGAAGAAATGCTTCTAAGGAGCGTTTTGAAATGTATCGAAAGACTTTAGCCTCTTCTAATTTAGATTTTTCTACCGCATTTTTGTTACAGGATATGGTGGAGGCAGAAAAAGCTCTTTTAGAGAAGCTCTCTTTTCTTCTTGAAGAATAATTTTAGGAAGGAAAATGAAAAAAAAAGTGGGCTTTTTCGGAGGGGGATTTGATCCTATTCATATAGGCCATATTTCTATGGCTATTCAGATAAAAGAAAAGCTCTCTTTAGATGACATCCTTTTAGTTCCTGCTTTTTGTTCCCCTTTTAAATGGGACGCCCCTCCTAGGGCTTCTACTAAAGATAGGCTTTCGATGGTGGAGCTGGTTTGTAAGGAGATCCCGTTTTTTTCTTCTCTCAGTTGGGAGCTCTCTCAAAAAGGCCCTTCCTACACGATAGATACTCTTCGTTATATAAAACAGGAGTCTGAGTATAAGAGTGCCGATCTTTATTTACTTATGACAGAAGAAGGGGAAAAAGGATTTTCTTCTTGGAAAGAGTCTTCTGAAATTGAGAAAATGGTCACTATTTTGGTAGGGACAAGAAAAAGATTAGAGAAGTCCCGATTTCAGCAAGTAAACACCAAGACGATGGAGATATCCAGTTCTGAAATTAGGGAGCGTTTACATAAGAAAAAGTGTGTAAAGCATCTTCTGTTAGCTCCCGTCTTGCAATATATTGAAAAACATGGTTTATACAAAGAAAACGTATGAAGTGGATAAAAACAGCAGCTCAAATCATCTACGATAAAAAAGGGATTAACCTTCTAGCTTTAGATGTAAGGGGTCTTAGTACGATCACCAATTACATGCTCATTGCAGAAGGGGAAGTGCATAGGCATGTAGTCTCTATGGGGAAAGCCATCTTAGAGTCTTTGAAACAAGAAGGGAAAGAGCCCATGCAAATAGAGGGTTTAGAAATAGGAGATTGGGTTGTGCTTGATTTTCCGGGATTTATGGTCCATCTTTTTGCTCCCGGGCTAAGGGATTTATATCAGCTTGAAAAAATTTGGCCTCAGAGTAAACTCGTAGAGTTGGAATTAAAGGAAGTCCCTTCTTCTTATGAAAAAAATTCTTTCTAAACTTTTACAAAAGAAAAACCTTTCTTTAGAAGAGATAGTTTCTTTTTTTTCTCTTGTAGAAAAGGGACATGTAAACGAGATAGAGATAGCTTCTTTTTGTATTGCCATGAAGGCAAAGGGGATCTCTTCCGAGGAAATAGAGGGAGCCTGTTCTTATTTTTCAAATCCTATTTTGGGGGAAGCTTCCTTAGATATTACGGGAATGGGGGGTAAAGAGGGAAAGCCTTACAACGTTTCTGTTGCGGCCTCTTTTTTAGTAGCAAGTTTTGGTGTTAAAGTGGCCAAGCTTTTTAGGCCTGCTCTATCTTCTTGTTGCGGAAGTCAGGAGATTTTACAGGCTTTGGGAGTAAAAAATCTATTTGATACGTCGTTTCAGAAGGCCTGTTTAGGGGAAACCGGTATGGGTTTTTTTTCTATTTCTTCTGCTCTTTTTTCTGCTTTTTCTTCTGTTCGAAAAAGTATTAGAGTTCCTACTTTACTCGACTTAATAGCGCCTCTTCTTCATCCTATTTCGGTAGAAAAGCAGATTATAGGAATACCTTGTAAAAAAGAGCGAAAAGCCCTTAGTGCTTATTTGAAAGAGAAAAATTTTCCTAGAGAGATAGTTATAATAGGCTCTGAAGATGGATTTGATGAGGTATCTCCTTTTGCTCCTACTCAAGTAACGTATGTAAAAAAAGGGGAAATCAAAGAAACGATTATTTTCCCCAAAGATTTTGGTCTTACCTGTAAAAGAAAATCCTTTTATAAAAGCACCCTTATATCTTCTGAAAAAATCAGAAATTTATTGAAAGGAGAAGAGGTAGAAGGAAAAGAGTGGGCTCTTGTAAATGCTTCTTTTGCCCTTCATTTTCTCGGAAAAGCTGCCTCTTTTTTGGAGGGGATGGATTTAGTTCAAAAAAACCTGACTTCTTTAAAAAAAAGAGAGCTTCTCTTTAGCTTGTAGACTTAAGAGGGGGCCTTACTTATTCTTGTTTTTTGCAAACTTATTATTTTTATTTACCTATTTTCTTCGGAAAACTTCTGCAAAAATAAATCTGAAATGGGGTAGAATAGCTCTTTGCAGGTTTAAAGAAGTTTCTTAAAAAAGTAGGTAGGAAATATTTTTCCTTACTTAGGAGTTGTTTTATGAAAAAAAAGCGTGTGGTGGTAACAGGACTCGGGGTAGTCAGTTGTTTTGGAACAGAGGTGGACCGTTTTTATACTTCTTTGTTAGAGGGTAAAAGCGGTGTAAGACCTATTGAAGTGTTTGATGTTAGTAGTTATCCAACTAGGTTTGCAGCTTCCGTACAGGATTTTGATGTAGGGGAATATATAGATAAAAAGCAGGCAAGAAGAGTAGATCCTTTTATCCGTTATGCAATGGTTTCCGGAAAAAAAGCATTAGAGCATGCCGGTTTTTCTCTTTCTGATCTTTCTTCTTTAGATAAGACAAGATCTGGCATTATCGTTGGTTCTGGTATGGGAGGTATGCATACCTTTTCTGAGGGAGTGCAAACCCTTTTAGAAAAGGGCTTTAAAAGACTTTCTCCTTTCTTTGTTCCTTATATTATAACCAATATGGGTGGAGCTCTTTTAGCGATTGATTTGGGTTTTCAAGGTCCAAACTATTCTATTTCTACGGCCTGTGCTACGGGAAGCTATTCTATTTTTCAGGCAGCAGAACATATAAGGCAAAATCACGCAGATCTTATGCTTTGTGGGGGATCAGAGGCGCCTTTATCTCCTATTGGTCTTTCTGGGTTTGTGGCGTGCAAAGCCCTTTCTACTAGAAATGAAGAGCCTGAAAAAGCTTCTCGTCCTTGGGATAAAAACAGAGACGGCTTTGTTATGGGGGAAGGTGCAGGTGTTTTAGTGCTTGAGAGTTTAGAACATGCTTTAAAAAGAAAAGCAACTATTTACGCAGAATACTTGGGGGGTGCGGTAAACTGTGATGCGAGTCATATTACCGATCCTATAGAAGATGGATCGGGTGTTGCTTCTTGTATAGAAAAAGCGCTCCAAGATGCTTCTGTTTCTAAAGATAGGGTGCGTTACATAAATGCCCATGCAACCTCTACGGTAGTGGGAGATCTTTGTGAGATAAGAGCGATTAAACAGGTTTTTTCTGATTTAAAGGGCATTAAAATGAATGCTACAAAATCGATGATAGGGCACTGTTTGGGAGCTGCAGGATCTTTAGAGGCGATTGCGACGGTTTTAGGGATTTATCAGAAAAAACTACACCCCACGATAAACGTAGAAAATCCGGAAGAGGAGTTGCAAGGAATCGATATTATACAAGGAAAAGCGAAAGAGTGTGCTGTGGATGTGGCTATTTCCAACTCCTTTGGATTTGGGGGGCACAATTCTACCCTTGTTTTTGGAGCCTATCGTGAGTGAGTTTTTACAGGAGAAGTCTTTTGGGGTTATTCCTTGTAAAAAGGAAGGAAATAGCGAGCTTGTTTTTTTAGTGCAGCACAAAAATGGGGGGCATTGGGGTTTCCCAAAGGGGCACAAAGAAAAAAATGAGACAGATAAAGAAGCTGCTTTTCGAGAGCTTTATGAGGAAACAGGACTAAAGGAAAAAAGGCTGTTACAAGAGAATCCTTTTTCTGAGAGTTATTCTTTTTTTAAAGAAGAAGGAAAAATCCATAAAAAAGTTTTCTATTTTTTAGCAGAAGTAAAGGGTTCTTTTTCTATACAAAGAGAGGAGATTTTACAGGGAAAATGGTTTTCCATAAAAAAAGCGAGAGAGGTGCTTACTTTTTTGGAGAGTCGCGCTCTTTTGGATAAGGTAGCCTTTTTTTTAGAAAAAAATCCCCTGTAAGAAATTTCTTTCTTGCATTGTTTTTGAAAAACTTTTATGAAGTACCCGGCCTTTTTCAAGGTCTATTTAAGGAGGTTATTATGTTCTCGATGGAGAAACTCTATGAAAAAAAAGTAAGAAGCTCTTTTTGGCAAGAGTTTATAAAAATTTTTTTAGCAGCAAACTTAGTTGCTATTTCTTCCCATGTAAAAGTCTTTTTACCGGGGAATCCTGTTCCTTTTGTAATCCAAACTACTTTGGTTCTTTTTCTCCCCTTTTTTTTAGGGAGAAAGGCTGCTTTTGCGGTTCTTTTATTTTTAGTAGAAGGGTTATTAGGACTTCCGGTTTTTGCTAAAGGGGGAGGTTTATGGTATCTTTCTGGAGCTACAGGGGGATATTTAGTAGGATATTTTGTAGCTTCCTATATCTTAGGGGTTGTGGTAGAGAGAAAAGCGATTAGAAAGGTTTTTGAAGTATTGGGACTTCTTTCTTTAGGGCAGATTATAATCTATGGTTTTGGAGTGGCTCACCTTTCTTCTTTCATAGGATGGGGATCTGCTTTTTATCTAGGGGTTCTTCCTTTCTTTCTCGTTGATTTCGCCAAAATCTTTTTGGGGGTATTCGCCTTGAAAAGATGGCTTTTTTCTCATTAAAAAAAGCAGCCTCTTGTTCAAGGGGCTGCTCTTTATTGTTTTTTTAGCGAGGCTTGATGTTTTTAGGAACAGAAGAGTCTGTTTGTGGTTGTACTTTTCCTTTTAGAGAAGAAAAGGCTTCTCTGGAGCTTATAGCTACACCTTGAAAAACGGTAAAATGTTCATTAGCGAGGCTTTTTACCCTTGTTGCTACTATTTTTGTTTCTTTAGAAGCATTTCCTGTTGTTTCTTTTGGCCCTTGTGGTGGAAGGTTTCCTGGTATTTTGTTGATTTCTCCCATTTACTACCCCCTTGATGTGAAAGACTGTTTATAGCTTTATAGCAAAAGAGGAAAAACAAAAAAAGAATTTAACGATCAGTGTTGGAAAAATAGTCTTTGGCAACCTCTTTTGTTTTAGAAGAGGGGAGATTTTCTGTAGAAAGAGTGTATTTTCCCATTTTGCTTTTCTCTCTTCTAACAAAAGAGCTAAGCTCAGAAATGCTATCGTTATTTTTAACTTTATTTGGCTTTGAAACCATAAAAACTCTTTTAGTTAATTAAAACCGCTTAATACATAATTATATCATAATTAAATTAACCTGTCAATTTTATGTTTATTTGTAAATAAAGAGTTTTTAATTAAGAAATGTTTTTAACAGATTGATTTTGAATAGGTTGCTTTTTCTCTAGGGGTTAAGCTCTTCGAAAAAGAGACTTTCTTTAAAAAGGGCTTATTGGGAGAATGGGAAGGGACGTTTTTTGCTATAGAGAACTATGCGATTTTGGTTTTTCCGTGTTTTTTGTTTTTTAGGAAGGATTCTTCTTTCTTTGCGCTACAAAATAGAGATCAAAGGAAAAGAAAAGCTTACCAAGGAGATGCTACATAAAAAAGGGGGGGTGCTCTTTTTGCCAAATCACCCGGCTCATATAGATCCTTTATTTGTGGTAGCCTATTTTTGGCCGAAGTTTTTTATGAGGCCTCTGGTGATCGACTATATGTATAGGCTTCCTGGTATTCATTTTTTGATGAAGCAGATAAGAGCTTTGCCGATTCCAAATTTTGAAAGCTCTATCAATGAATTTAAACTAAAACAGGCAGAGGAATCCTTAAAGGAAATCGAAGAAGGGCTAAAAAGGGGAGACTCTTTCTTGTTATACCCTTCCGGGAGGATTAAAGAGACTTCTAAAGAGGTTGTAGGGGGCGCTTCTGCGACCCATTCTTTGCTGCAAAAGATCCCGGAGACTAATGTGGTTTTAGTAAGAACCACAGGGCTTTGGGGGAGTATTTTTTCTAGAGCGCTTACCCATAAAAGTCCTCCTGTATATAAAAATATACTTCACTCCCTTTGGATTTTAGCAAAAAACATATTCTTATTTACTCCTAGAAGAAAGGTTATCTTGGAACTAGAAGTAAACCCAGTCGATTTTCCTTGGGATGGTTCTCGAATTGAGCTAAACCGATTTTTGGAGGGATGGTATAACCGGTATCCTGTAGAGGAAGAGGGAATGCGTCTTTCTGAAGAAAAGCTAACCTTAATTTCGCATAGCATTTGGAGAAAAGAGCTTCCTAAAGTTTTGCCTCCTCCTTCTAAGAAAAGAAAAAACACAGAGGTTTCTATCCCTGTAGAGGTGAAGAAGAGTATCTACCAGGAACTGGCAGTGCTTTCTCATAAAAAAGCCAAAGAGATAGAAGAAGAAGATAGTTTAGCTCTCGATTTGGGGCTCGACTCTTTAAATATAGCCCATTTGATTGCCTTTTTATCAGATCACTTTTCTGTAAAAGGGGTTTTCCCTGAAAACCTTTCTACGGTAAGAGATGTTTTAGAGGCTGCTGTTCAAAATAAGGAAGAGCAAAGAGAAGAAGAAGAGACAGCTTTCGGGTGGCCTAAAGAGAAAAATAGACCTTTTGCCGAAGCACCCGTGACAAAAACTATCTACGAATCTTTTTTGCGTTCCTGTGACAGAATGAAGGGCTTTTCTGCTGTCTCTGATGACCTGGTTGGGGTTTTAACCTACAGTAGGCTCAAAATCGCCGTTTTTGCCCTAGCAGAGAGTCTCAAAGAGATGCCGGGGGAATATGTAGCAATTATGCTTCCTGCATCTGTAGGAGCCTACATCTCCATTTTGGCGACCCTTTTTGCAGGAAAGGTGCCTGTAATGTTGAATTGGACTTTAGGAGCAAAGTATCTAAATGAAACTGTAAGACAGACCCATTCAGAGATTGTGATTAGTTCTTGGCGCTTTTTAGAGAAGCTCTCTTATGTAGAGTTTGGGGAGATTACACCTAAGATTCGCTTTTTAGAAGATATAAAACGAAAGATTTCTATAAAGCAAAAATTAAAAGCTCTTTTCTTTACAAAACTACCCACGAAAGTATTTTTATGGTGGAGGGGTTTTTCTTCCGTAAAAGAAGACGATCCTTGTGTTATTTTATTTACTTCGGGTACAGAAACAATCCCCAAAGGGGTCCCTCTATCTCATAAAAATATTTTATCGGATGAAAATGGTGCTATGCAGTGTGTTCGCCTTAGCCAGGAGGATATTTTACTGGGCATTTTGCCCCCCTTTCACTCATTTGGCTTTTCTGTAGCGGGCCTCTTCCCAATTTTAGCAGGAGTAAGGGTGGCTTTTTCTCCTGATCCCACAGATAGTTTCTCTTTAGTAAAAGCGATCCAAAAATGGAAGGCTACCGTAATTTGTAGCGCTCCTTCTTTTTTAAAAGCTCTTTTACATATAGCCAAACCAAAAGAGTTAAAAACGTTGCGTCTTTTTGTAACGGGAGCTGAGAAGACACCTGAAGAGCTTTACAAAAAGGTGTATGCTTTAGGGGAAGATAAAGTTTTAGTAGAAGGGTACGGCATTACTGAATGCTCTCCTATTCTTACCTTAAACCGTCCTAACCTTCCTCCTAAAGGGGTAGGGCAGCCTATACCCGGCGTAGAGTTTTGTGTCATTCATCCAGAGACAAAAGAGCTTTTAGACAAAAGTCAAGAAGGGGAGCTTTGTGTAAAAGGACCCAATGTTTTTGGGGGATACTTGGGAGATGTTCCTTCTCCTTTTATTCAAATCAAAGGAGAAACTTGGTATAGGACGGGCGATTTGGGGCATTTTGATGAAAAAGGAAACCTCATCCTTTCCGGAAGGTTAAAAAGGTTTACTAAGTTAGGGGGCGAGATGATTAGCTTGGGGGGCTTAGAAGCCACCATAAGTCAAGCCTATCCTGCTAAGGAAGAAAAATATAACTTTGCTGTATGCGCCTATGAAAAAGAGGGGGAGGCTCCCTATCTTACCCTGTTTACTACAGAGAATCTTTCAGAGAAAGAGATAAACCACACTTTAAAGAAAAAAGGGTTTAGTAGACTCGTAAAAATACAAAAAGTAGTCCAGTTAGCAGAGATCCCGATTACAGGAACGGGAAAAATCGATTATAGAAAACTACAAGGTATGTTGGAGATGGGAAGATGAGCCTTTTTCTGTATAATACCTTAACTCGGGAAAAAGAGCGTTTTGAAGCATCTCACAAAGTGAAACTCTATACGTGCGGCCCTACTGTGTATGATTTTGCCCACATAGGGAACTTTCGCACTTATGTATTTGAAGATCTTTTGAAACGAGTTTTACGCTATTTGGGCTTTTCGATAGAACATGTAATGAATATTACCGACTTAGATGATAAAACCATTTTAGGTGCTAAAGAAAAGGGGCTTTCTTTAGAGGAGTATACGGAGCCTTTTACTAAAGCTTTTTTAGAAGATATTAAGACCTTGCATATAGATCCTGCCAATTTTTATCCCAAAGCCACCGAGTATATCCCTCAGATGATAAAAATGATCCAAGCTTTACAAGAAAAAGGGATAGCCTATGAAGGGAAAGACGGTTCTATCTATTTTTCAATACAAAAGTTTCCCTCCTATGGAAAACTTTCCCATCTGTGCTTGGAAGACTTGAAAGAGGGAGCTTCGGAAAGAATCGTTCAGGATGAATATGAAAAAGAGAATGCTTCCGACTTTGTTCTTTGGAAAGCATACGATCCCAAAAGAGATGGTGCCATTTTTTGGGATAGTCCTTTTGGGAAAGGAAGACCCGGTTGGCATATTGAATGCTCTACCATGGCAAAAGAGCTTTTAGGAGAAGAGTTAGATATTCATTGCGGAGGGGTAGATAATATTTTCCCACACCACGAAAATGAGATAGCCCAAAGTGAAAGTGTAACCAAAAAGCCCTTCGCTAGATTTTGGCTTCATGCAGAACACTTAAAAGTGGAAAACAAAAAGATGTCGAAATCTTTAGGGAACTTTTTCACCTTAAGAGATCTTTTAGAAAAAGGATTTTTGGCAAAAGAGATCCGTTATATGCTTCTTCAGACTCACTACCGTATGCCTTTAAACTTTACCTTTCAA
This sequence comes from uncultured bacterium, assembly GCA_964351495.1. Classification (GTDB taxonomy): domain Bacteria; phylum Chlamydiota; class Chlamydiia; order Chlamydiales; family SM23-39; genus CAYGOC01. Next base: position 159,508 of record CAYGOC010000001.1, on the reverse strand, counting down.
GAGATGCAGTCAGTAAAAGCCTCTTTGAGTCGTCTTCAAGGTTTTATTCAAAAGCTACAAGAAAAAACAGAAGAGACAACAGATAAAGAAGTATTTCCCTTTTTAGAAAAGCAAGAAAAAGCTTTTGTGGCCTCTTTACAAGATGACTTAAACATAGCAAAAGCCTTAGCTATCCTTTTTGAAACGGTCCATCAAGGAAATATCTACTTAGAGAAAAGCCTTCTTGGAGAAGAAGGGAGAAAAGCCTTTTATACAAAGCTTACAAAGTGGGACCAAGTTTTTGCTTTTCTTCCCTTTGATAAAGAGGATATTCCGGAAAAAATTGTAAAGCTTATCGAAGAAAGAGAAAAAGCAAGGAAAGAAAAAGATTGGGCAAGGTCCGATTCTTTACGAGACAAAATCTTGCAAGAGGGGTTTTTATTAGAAGATACTCCCCAAGGAATGAGAGTAAAAAAAGGACTTTAAGCCTCTATTTTTTCTAAGATAGGATCTTCCACAAGAAAATCTACCAACCGGTTTCCTGTAAAAGAACAAGAAAAAGTGTGTTCAAACGTTCCTAAGGTCTTTTTAGAAGATAGAGTATCTGTAGGCCGTTTTATCCCTTCTGTGATTTTCCCTTTTGTCTTAAAGAAAACAGTTTTGATGGAATTATCTTTTTCGTCTTGTCTTACCGTAATTTCATGAGATTCTATAAGAGAAGAAGGAGAAGATTCAGGATCGTAGTCTTCGACATTTCTAAAAGAGGCCTCTAAAGCTGTCATGCAAATCCCTCGAATCCCTTGATCAAAAAGAGATACCAACATGGCAGGCTTGTCTTTAGAGCCGTTTCTTTCATGTTCTGCGATAAGTATTTCTACCAAATCTTCTTGATCTTCCTTCTCTTTTAAATCTAAAATACAGCCTAAATAGTCTACTTTTACTGTAGTAGATCTTTCTATGTCTGCAACAACACGTTCTGGATTTACGTTTTCTAAAGCTTGCTGGATTTTTTCACAGGAAAAATCGCCTTTTTCGATCTGAGATTGGATTGTTTGTTGGAAAAGAGAATAGACAGGAAGGTAATCCGGGTGGGGTTCTTCTGCTCGTATTAAAGGAGAAGCTTCCTCTATTACTTCTTTTCCCTTTATAACCTCTTCACGTGGGGAAAAATAGTTATCAAAGACTGTAGATTCTAGCAATTTTGTCATGATATAGATCTCCTATCTCTTCAAGGATATCAAAAAAATCTTTACTTGTCAAGAAAAAAAATCCAGAAGAACAAACGTAAAACATTGTTTATCAATTGGTTGCGGGTTTTTCTGGGTTGAAGAAGTGTTTTTAGAGAGTAAAAATAGACCCTTGTAAACAAGGAAACGGGGGTCTTTTAGAAAAGATTATAGGATTGTTTCTGCTAGGCGATACAGCGTAATATACTGGGCAGCTTCTCCCACGCAGTTTTTTCTTTGCACAGCAAGCCGGTAGACAATCTCTTCGATACTAAAGGGACTTTTTGTAGCATCTAAAATGGCTAGCGCTGCAAGAAAAGTGCCTGTTCGCCCCACGCCTGCACTACAATGGACAGTTAGAAAACCATTTTTACTCTCTTTTTTTACCTGGAGCGCTATATCTAATAACTCTTGTGGAGAAACACCCCTGTTATCTTTCCAGTTTTCCATAATAAATAGGCGAATTTTAGTCTCTCCTAAACAAAGATAGGTATCCTCACAAAGGTTTTCCCAGTAAGGATAGCACTTTTCTAAAGTTCCTTCATAAGCGGGAGTAAGACGAACTAAATGTGTTGTTTTTGTGAAATTAAGCAGTTTAAAAAAGTGAGGAACCGTTTTTTTCCGGGGACCCTCGCAAGCTACATAGCTTTTACCTCCAAGGTAGATAGTGCTCGCATTGTAGTAAGAAGCCGTATTGTTATAAGCAAAGGCTGCGCAGTTTTTTGCTCTTATGGTATCGTTTGAAAAAAGTTCTTCAGAGACAGCATACTCTTGTTCGTTCCAAAGATTAAAACGAGTAGAAGAGATTTCATAAAACTCTTCTTGTAACTCTTCATCAGATCTTCCCCTTTTAAAAGGAGTAAAAACGCGGTGCCTAGCAAAAGCTTTCCACCGCGCTTGATAGGCATCAAATGCATCCAAAGAAATACCTACAGGTTATTTAGTCTTCTTTTGACACCCTCTACCAAAGACTCCATCTCAGTAGGAGATACAGGCTCTTCTTGATTGTAGTTAATAGAAAAGAGCATAAACTTCAAGGGAGAAGGAGTAAGAAGAACGTGCATATTTACGTGAGGTACTGTTTGCCCCACAAAAGGACCATCTTGAATATACATTTTGATATCAGATCGGTTTTTTTCAAGTTGTATTGCACGTGTAAGCTTTTGCGCTAAGCATTGCATCTCTTCTGTTTCTTCTTTTCTCAAATCAGAAGAAAAACGAACATGGCGTTTTGGAATAATAAGAAAATGAGAACCTGGAATAGAAGACTTATGATTATAGATAATATAAGAAAAAGTGCTTTCATACACTTTTTGTGATTGAATCACTTTTTCCATACAAAAAGGGCAGCCCTGTTTTTCAAATATGCGTGGTTCATCAGAAAGAGCATAAGAAGAGGGTTTTATTGCTATTTTAAGGCCTTTTTCAACCAGAATTTGATAGAAGTCTTGAGCTCTTTTCTTGTCTGCTAAGGAAGTGCTAGTTTGCACTTGAGTCCATTTTTCAATAGGCTCATCCGTATCTTTTTCAGAAAAATGAAAAGGATTTATATGTAAAAGTGTTGTTTTCCAAAAGTGGATATCTTCTTCCATTTCACTTTTTGTTGGAAGAGGAAAAGAGGAAGGGAATTTACCTTTAAATAGAACGTAGTTATTACAGTCGTGTTTATCTAAAATATTGTGAACCCCTTTAGAGTCATCTCTAGAAGGGATGATCTCAACAGTAAAACGATTTGGAATTTGACCCGGCTGAAGGGTATTTGACTGTGTAATAACAGAGGAAAGTTCTAATTTCTGAGATAGCGTTTTACAAATGGTGTTTTCTATATCCTTAACAGAAAGAAGCTCCTCTTTAGTCAGCTCTAAAAAACTGGTAGTAGGACGCTTTAAAACAATCCAAAGGTGGTTGCGTACTCTAGGTTTTCCCGGGTAGTAAACTTCTACTGTTTCATTTTCATAAAGTAGAGTAGGTTCTACAAAAGTCTCCATTTTACAGGCAAAAATGGTAGGTGAAAAATTTCCCTCTTCAAAAGAAATTGGGGCGATAGGTAAGACCTTGTGAAGGTATTCTGGAGAAATCGCATCCTGATCTAGAATATTTTCCCACAAATCTTTTTGGTTTTTATCTATGACCCACTCTTCTTGAAAAGAAGCTGTCACAGTATTTGATAACGCGAAAAAAAACAAAAAACACTTTTTTAACATAAACCTCCAATGGGGCTCGATTTTGCAATTAAGGCTGGGGAGTCTAGCTGTTAATAAAAAGTTTTGTCAACGTTAATTTTCCGGTTTCATAAGCGGAAAATAAATCACATCCCGAATGGAGGGAGCCTTAGCAAAAAGCATCACTAAGCGGTCTATTCCAATGCCAAGTCCGGCTGTTGGAGGCATTCCTTGGCAGATAGCCTCTAAAAACTCTTCGTCAATAGGATGGGCTTCTTCTTTCCCTTGAGAAAGAAGGAAGCTCTGGTCTTCTAAAAGGCTTCTTTGTAGTTCTGGATCATTTAACTCAGAATAGGAGTTTGCAATTTCTGTGGCTAAGATATAGCTTTCAAACCGCTCTATAAGTCCCGCCTCTTGTAAAACGGGATCTCTATGAATTTTTGCTAAAGGAGAAGTCTCTTTAGGATGATCTATAATATGATGAGGCTGAATCAAATGTTTTTCCGCAAGTTCTTCAAAACAAAAAGCAATTAAAGACCCTTTCGGAAGATCCTTTACTTCTTCTTTTTCCACTCCCTGCTTTACTAAAAGATCGATAAGCTCTCCCATAGATAACTTATCTACGTCTACTTTAGCATATTCTAAAAGAGCCTCTTTCATAGAAAGTCTCTTCCAAGGAGTTTTTAAACTTATCGTAACCTCTTCCCCTTGGTGCAAAATAGCAACTTCGGTAGAGCCTGTCAGTTTTTTGGCAATTTCCGCATAGAGGTTTTCTACCAGATGCATCATGTCATGATAATCCCAATAAGGAGCATACGCTTCTAACATGGTAAACTCAGGATTATGGGTTCTGTCGATTCCTTCATTTCGAAAAATCTTCCCTATTTCATAAACTCTTTGAAGGTTTCCTACGACAAGCTTTTTTAATGAGATTTCTAAGGCGATTCGAAGATACATTTTTTGATCTAAAGCATTTAAATGGGAAGTAAAAGGCCTCGCTTCTGCTCCTCCATAGATATTTTGTAAAATAGGAGTTTCTACTTCCATAAACTGTAAGTGATCCATAAAATCGCGAATCACTTTTACAATTTTAGAGCGAAGCAAAAATCGATGAGAGCTCTCTGGATTAGAAATTAAGTCGAGCCATCGTTTTCTATAACAAACTCCTTTGTCTGCAAGGCCGCTATGTTTGTCCGGTAGCGGAAGGAGCGTCTTTGTTAAAAGAGTAACCTCTTTCGCAAACAGGGTAAGTTCTCCTTTTTGAGTAGTAAAAAGATGTCCTTCTATTCCTAAAATGTCGCCTAAGTCTACTTTTTTCTCGAGAAACTTTAACGGAGTTACCCCTGTTTTTGCTGTGTCTAATCCCTCTACTTTTGTGTGATCTCGGTTGAACATTACCTGAATTCTTCCGGAACTATCTTGGATATGACCAAAGGCATTTTTTCCCATAGCTCTAAAAAGGACAAGCCTCCCTGCTACTTTCTCTTTTTGAGTAGCGCCTTTTTCTGCTTCCTCTGAAGATCCTACTTTTTCCCCTTCATGTATTTCATGGAGTTTTTGGGCGGAGAGCGTAGGTTCATATCGGTAAGGATAGGGATTGATACCCAGCTTTCGAATCTCTTTCAGTTTTTCTTTTCTGACCAGAAAATCTTCTTGTTCGTGATAATTAGGTAAAGACATAGGGGAGTGCTCCTTCAACATAATCAAAAATCTTGCATTGTTTCATAGATAAGAAGATCATAACAGCTTTTTCAAATGGGAAGAAGGGAAAAAATTTTTATGACAAAAGTTATCCTATATCCTTCTACTTTAAAGGGAAGACTTGTCGTTCCCCCCTCTAAGTCAGAAACAATGAGGGCTATTCTATTTGCCTCTTTGGCTAAAGGAAAAAGCACGTTGTTTTCGCCTCTTCCTTCCCCTGATGTAGAGCTTATGAAAAAAGCGGTGGAGTCTTTTGGAGCAAAAATCGTCTCAGAAAATCCTTTACAAATCGAAGGAGTGGCGGGAAAACCCCATTTTACTAAGAATTTCATAGAAGCAGGAAACTCGGGAATTCTAGCCCGGTTTTTGTCTCCTCTTTGTGCATTGGATACAATAAAAATCGTTATTCAAGGAGACGAATCCATTGCAAAAAGAAGACCTATAAAAACTCTTTTAGAGGCACTTCATAAAAGAGGAGCAAGCTATTCTTATCTGCAAGAGAAAGATCACTTTCCTATTTGGATACAAGGGCCTTTTTCCCCAGGAAAAATGGAAGTAGAGGGAAAAGATTCTCAGATTGTTTCTGCTCTTTTAATAACCGCCTCTATTTTAGAAGAGACAACAGAAATTGTAGTAAAAAATCCAGGAGAGACCCCCTGGGTTGAAATGACCCTTTCTTGGCTTCGTAAGATGGGGGTTTTTTATGAGCAAGAAGGCTTTTCTCACTTTCGGGTAAAGGGAAAGGTTTATCCCTCTTTTACCCACACTATTTCTGCTGATTTTAGTTCTGCTAGTTTTTTTGCAGTAGCATGCGCCATTCAAGGGAAAGCTGTTTTTTCTAATCTTTCTTTTTCTGAAAAACAAGGGGATAAAATTCTGTTTTCCTGGTTGCAAGAAATGGGAGCTTCTTGTTTCTTCTCAAGAGAGGGGTTCGTGGTAGAAAAAGGAAATCTTACGGGAGGTATATTTGATATAAATGAAGCTATAGACGCACTTCCTATTATGGCTGTTTTAGGCTGTTTTACTAAAGAGGGAGTTTTTTTGAAAAATGGGGCAATTGCTAGACAAAAAGAGTCAGACCGCATTTATGCCATTTCTCAAGAATTACGAAAAATGGGCGCTAAAATTGAAGTAGGAGAAGATTTTTTGTATAGTTTTCCTTCTCAATTACAAGGAGCTAATTTACAATCTCACAAAGATCATAGAATTGCTATGGCTTTGATTATAGCGGCTCTGTTTGCCCAAGGGAAAACAGAAGTAGAAGGAATTGAGTGTATAAAAAAAAGCTATCCCCATTTTTTAGAGGATCTAAAAAAAATGGGTGCTAAAATGGATATTGTATGAACTGGATTTTGTATGGTTTTAAAAATTGTGGAAAAACAACTTTAGGGAAACTTCTTGCGCAAAAGTATAAAAGGAAGTTTGTAGACACAGACCATATGATAGAAGACTTTTACGAAAGAGATACAGGGGATGCTTTTTCCGCTTCTCAAATCTTTGCGAAAGAAGGAGAGTTTTTTTTTCGAAAGCTAGAAGAGAGGGTAATTTTTTGTTTGCGTTCTATGAAAGAAGGGGTCATCTCTTTAGGGGGCGGAAGTGTTTTACAGAAAAAAAATGTATCCCTCTTAGAAAAAATAGGCTCTCTCATCTATTTAAATGCTCCTGAAGAATTCTTACGAGAAAAATGCATGAGGGCCCCTTCTGCGTTGTTTTACCAAGGAGGAGAAGATCCTCTTTCTTGTTTTGAAAGGCTTTTTCAAGAAAGGGAGAAAATATACCACTCTCTTGCTAAAAGAGAAGTTTCTATTACAGGAAATTGGGAAAAGGATCTCCTCTCTTTGTTTTTTGTAGCAGAAGATCTCTTACAAGAAGGTACTTTAGTTCATGGCTAGCAATTACTTTGGGAATTTTTTAAAAGTAACCACTTTTGGAGAATCTCATGGAAAAGCTATTGGAGCTGTCTTAGACGGATTTCCTGCAGGCGTTTTTATTGACGAAAGTTATATTCAAAAACAGCTACAAAGAAGAGCTCCGGGAACCTCCTCGTTTGTCTCTCCTAGAAAAGAGAAGGAAACGTTTTCTATTTTATCGGGAGTTTTTGAACAGGTGTCTACAGGGGCGCCTATTGCTATTGTAATTTATAATGAAGATGCTCAAAAAGAGTCTTATCAAAAAATACAAAACCTATATAGACCAGGCCATGCTAACTTTACCTATTTACATAAGTATGGCCTTTTTGATTATTTAGGAGGGGGAAGAGCCTCTGCTCGAGAAACTGCAGCTAGAGTAGCAGCAGGAGCTTTGGCGCAGCTTTTCTTAGCTCATTATAAAATCTCTGTAATTGCTTTTATAAGACAGATTCATAAAGAGAGTCTTTCTTCTTATCCTTTCTCTTTTTCCGATCTAGCACAGAAAAGAGAAAAGAGTGCTATTTTTTGCATAGAAGAGAGTTTTGAAAAAAGAGCTTCTTCTGTTTTGGAAAAAATACAAGAAGAAAAAGATTCCGTATCAGGAGTAGTAGAATTTTTTGTGGAGAATCTTCCCATAGGGTTGGGAGATCCTATTTATGAAAAAATGGAAGCAAACTTGGCCAAGGCATTAATGAGTCTTCCTGCTAGTAAAGCTTTTGAAATAGGAGAGCCCGTTTTAGGAAAAACAGGATCAGAAAATAACGATTCTTTTTCCATAAAAGAAGGGAAGACCTATTTTACAACAAACCATGCAGGGGGAATTTTAGCCGGAATCACGACAGGAGAGCCTCTTTTTGGAAGGGTTTTTTTTAAACCAACAGCGAGCATTCAAAAAACCCAACAAAGTGTCGATTTTATAAAACAAGAAAAAGTTACGTTTTCATATGGAAAAGAGGGAAGGCATGATCCTTGCGTTGCTATTCGAGCCGTTCCTGTTGTAGAAGCTATGGTCTCTTTAACTATAGCTGATGCTATTTTAATGAATAGAGCAGCTAAAGTATGACCCTTTTTTTCGGAGATGTATTTTCCTATTTACATAGAGTTATAAAAAACAGAGAGGGGAAAAAGGCCCTTTTTTGTGATGAAAACATCTACCATTTGTATCAAAAACGATTAGCGAGTCTGCAAAAAAAAGAATCTCTTCTTATTTATGTTTTTCCCCCAGGAGAAAAGTCAAAAACAAGAGAGATGAAAGAAAAAATGGAAAATTGGCTTTTTTCTAGTTTTTTTCAAAAAGAAGATCTTTTAATTGCTATGGGGGGAGGCGTTACGTTAGACCTAGTTGGTTTTTTAGCCTCCACTTTTTTAAGGGGCATTGCCTTTATTTCTATTCCTACTACCCTTTTAGCTATGGTAGATGCTTGTTTCGGAGGAAAGACCGCTGTGAATACTCCCTTTAGCAAAAATGGAATCGGTTCTTTTTATCTTCCCCATAAAATAGGAATCGATGCCCTTTTTTTTAAAACCCTAAGCAAAGAACACATACAAGAAGGGCTGGCAGAAGTAGTCAAAAAAGGGCTAATACAAGATCTTCCTTTTTTAGAAGAGCTTCTCTTTTTAAAGGAAAAAATCTATCAAAAAGAAGAAAAAACGCTCCTTTTTTTAGTAAAAAAGAGTCTTTCTATAAAAGAAGAGATTGTAACAAGGGATAAAGAAGAAAAGGGAGCACGAGAACTTTTAAACTTGGGGCATACCATAGCGCACGGTTTAGAAGTATTACTTCATTATGAAATTCCCCACGGAAGGGCTGTTTCTTGGGGGATTTTAATGGAGGCTTTTTTTTCTGTAAAAGAGGGACTCCTGCCTCAAAAAGAATATGAAAAAATCACCTCTTTATTAGAGGAGCTCTCTCTTTTATCACCTCTTTCAAAAATAGATATAGACGCTTTAGCGCTAGCTCTTAGCTTTGATAAAAAAAACAAAGGAGATAAGATAGCCTTTATTCCTTTACAGGAAAGAGGAAAAGCTATTTTTCCTTCTCATTCTTTGACAGAGGAAAAAATAAAAGAGGCTCTTTTTCTTTTTTTTAGAACCCATGCGCACCTTAGTCTTATTCGGATCTAATGTTGAAGAAATAGAGAAGTCCTATGAGGCTCATTTTTTACAAGTAGATGCTTTTGAAGTGCGGCTTGATCTCATAGGTGTAGTTTCTTATCAGGCCTTAAAACGATTTCGGGAAAAAGTCGTAAAACCGCTAATTTTCACCCTAAAGGGCCCCCTTTTAAAAAAAGAAGAAGCCTTTTCCTATTTGGCTTTAAATCCCACCTATTGCGATCTTCCGGAAGATTTTCCCTCTTTTTCTCTTATGAAAAAACAATTTCCTCATATCAAGTGGATCCTTTCTTATCATAACTTACAAGAAGTTCCCTCCAACATAGAAGAGATTGTTTTTCATATGAGACAAAAAGGAGCAGATATACTCAAAATCGCGTGCCAGGTAAAAACTCCCCTAGAAGGGTTACAGCTGATCTCTTTAGCCAAAAGTATTTCTGCTAAAAAGGTGGTAATTGGCATGGGAAAAAGGGGAAGATGGCTTCGCTCTATTTCTTCTTTTTTAGAAAACTATTTTCATTATCTTGCCAAAGACAAAAAAGCTGCCTTTTTAGGACAGTATACAGTAAAAGAATGGAGCCGTTTTTCTAGAGTAGATAAAAACACTTCCTTATACGCTCTTTTAGGAGACCCTGTCTGGAAGAGTAAAGGAGATCTGTTTCACAATAAGGCTTTTATAGAAAATAGAGAAAATAGTCTTTATCTCAAGATTCGGTGTCAAAAAAAAGAGCTTCTTCCTTTTTTACAGGAGGCAAAATGCTGTTTTTTGGGGTTTAGTATTACTCGGCCTTTAAAAGAAGAAGCGGCTCTTTTTTGCAAAATAGAGACTCCTATCAATACACTTGCCAGAAAAGAAGAAAACTTTATGGGGTATAATACTGACGTAGAAGCGGCTATGACTCTTTTTGCCACAGTAAAAAAAGCCTCTAAAGTCGTCATCTTAGGAACAGGAGGGGCCTCTATTGCTTTAGGGGAAGCGTTTTTTATGCAAAATAAGAGCGTATATTTCATAGGGAGAAATCAAGAGGCCTTGCAAAGGTTACAAAAAAGAGGTTTTTTTACCTTTTCTTTTGCGGAGTTATCCTCTCTAGATTTAGGGGAAAATGTCTTTTTCGTTCAAGCAACTCCCATTCATACTCTTCTTTTTGAAGAGAAGATATTAAGGCCTTCTTGGACCGTTTTAGACCTCATCTATGTGCCAGAAAAAACAGCTCTTTTTCAAGCAGCAAAAAGGAGGGGTTGTAAGGTTTTTTCCGGGAAGGAATTTTTTCGTATACAAGCAGAAAAACAACAACAAATTTGGAGAAAAGAAAAAGTCTCATAAGACTTTTGAAGTCGTTATGAGACTCGAAAACGGAAAAAAGCTTCTAGTGAAACTGTTTTTCTAGAAATCTATTCTGCTTAAAAATCTAAAGTTATTAAACCAAAAGACTTATATTCAAGAATGAGTATAAAATAATTTATACAAGATTTACTTCTGTAGCTTCCGGGCCTTTTCGACCAGATTTTTCAACGTATTCTACTTTTTGTCCTTCTCTTAAAGACTCTACGTCTCCTTCTACATTGCTGATATGAACAAAAAGCTCTTTTCCACCCTGATCTGGAGTGATAAAGCCGAAGCCTTTTTTAGCGTTAAAAAATTTAATAGTTCCTGTTGATTTTGACATATAACCCTCTTGGTTTGTTTTACTTATTCTTAAAAGAAAAAAAAGATTTTTTCTTTTTGTCCTATAAATAAAGAAATTATCTATAAAGACAAGTCAAACTTTAGCTAATTTCCCTTTTTTTGTACTAGAGAATAGAACAAAAATTATTCTTTTTTTTCTTCTGGGGGATTCTTGAAAAAATATTTATGAGGATTAGGTAGGTGTTCAAAAAATTCTTTTCTAGGGATTTGAAGGCTGAAATCCAAAATCGAGTATATTCGTTTCGAGAGGGTTATTAAGGTCTCTTTTGGTAAAGAGTGGTGTTTTTCCCATTGGATCAGAACAGGATCCACTTTTTTAAGGGTAATATAAAATATCGTGTACATCAGAAAGAAAAACGCTTTTTTTGGAAGAGAATCCCCGGGTGAAATCTCTTCTGTAGAGAAGACCTTAAGAAAAACTTTTTTTAGAACATACAGGGTTAAATAGTAACTTTGTTTACTAACAGAAAGAGCTGATAAATAAAGGAGAATCATTTCTGGGATGGGGGGATTTTTTATATCAGAAATAAAGGGGTGTAAAAAGTGATCTTCGGCGGGAATTTCTTCTGAGCTGAAAAGCTTTTTAAAAAAGGATCTTATCTCTTCGTGAAGAGGAGGGGGCCTTGAGCTAAGTCTTACAATAGGACTGTTCCATCTTAAAAGAGGTTCTTCTTCTACGATTTTCCAGTGATCTTCCAGGATAGTAGTAGGTTGATTTTTTTCATCTATAAGAGATTTGTGCCATAGCTCTATTTGGTAAGAAGAAAAAGGCCCTATAACAAATTGGGGATCAAACTCAGCGGAAGATTTTCCTTTAACGGATAAAGAAAGACTAGAGAAAAGCATTTTTAGCAGATATGTTCTAGGCACTTTCGTGTTTTGATATTCTGGAAAAAATCTCTCTATGAGTTTCTTTAGGTAATGGCAAGCTAGAGCTATTTCTACGTTACAGATATGTTGGTGATCTATGAAAAAAAGAAAGATCTCTTTTATAGAAGTACTATCGGGGTTTTTTTCTGAAAAGATTTCTAAGTTTCTCTTTATTCCTGTATCCACTTTAGATTCTTCGATATTAGGCATGCTAAAAATATCTAATAGAGCTTTTGAAAGAGGTTCTATTATGGGATGCTCTGCAGAAAAAATCTGAAAAAAGGGCATAGGAATGTCTGGTTTTTCTAATGCCGGATAAGGGACCTTTTTTAGTTCCTCTATTATCACATCAGGATTAAAAGATTTTTGGGTTGAAATAAGGGGGATCTTGTTAAGAAGAAGTAATTCCCTTTCTCCTAGAGAAGGAGGCTTCACATCAGGCTTCACATCAGGCTCCACACCCATTTTTTTTCGGAGAAGTGTTAAGCGTTCCTTTATTGGAAGCTCACCAAAAGTACCGTCGTTTAACATTTTATAGGCAACTCCATAGGCAGTCAGTATGGTTTCTTTAAAAAACTCTAAGGACTCTGAGGAGTTTTCAAAAGACTTTGAAGACAAACATTCTAGTGTATAGAAAATCTCTCTAAAAGGTGCTTTTGCTAGTTGAAAAAATTTCCTTGCAAAACGGATTTTTTCTAACAGCAATTTTTGTGTAGAATTCCCGGATGAAAGTTCTTCTGAATTAGAATTTTCGGGCAAGATTTCCTTTGAGTAGAAAAGGGAATAGATAGTACGAGCTATCCTTTCTTTTATAGAAAACTCTTCTTTTACAGATAAAGAAGGATTTAGATGCCTCTCCATGTTATAAGGAGGGAAAGCTAGACTGTCCAAATTCTGATTGTCAGAACACGCGATATAATAAAATCTTGAGACACTGCCGGTTGGAGTCATGTAAAACCCTAAAAATTGACTTTTAGTATACCTTTTTCTATCTGGGAAGAAAAGGGTGTTTCTATGAGTATTGCAAAAAAAAAGAACCCGAGACTCTGGGATAAAATAAAAAAAGAGGTTCTTCAGTCAAGTAAAGGGGGAAAAAAGGGGCAGTGGTCAGCTAGAAAGGCCCAACTTGCGGTAAAAAAGTATAAAAAAGCAGGAGGAGGCTACATAGGGGAAAAAACGACAAAAAATTCCTTGAAAAAATGGACTGATCAAGAGTGGGATTATGTTGGGGAACCGAAAAAAAGTAGATACCTTCCCAAAAAAGCAAGAGAGGCTCTTACCCCTCAGGAAAAAGCAGCCACTAACCGGGCTAAAGTAAGAGGAACTAAACAAGGAAAACAGTTTGTAAAACAGCCCAAAAAAATCGCTAAAAAGACCGCTAAATATAGAAAATAGGGATTATTCTAAAGAAGGAGAGACATTTGGAATCTCCCTTAAAGAAGAATCTACAATTTCCATAGGGGAAGCAGGTATTTGGATTCCTTTTTCTAAGAAAAGCTTCCATGCTTTAAATAAAATTTCAGAGCGAATACTACTTAACCCATTTTGGGGATCTTTAATCCAAATATAGAGTTTTAAATGTACCGCATTACAAGAAAGATCGGTAAAGCGAACAGAAGGAGAAGGAGCTTTTACTACCCTAAGGCAAGAAGAGGCTATTTCTAAAAGATACTTTTGTAGCTCTTCCAGATCGGTTTTTAAAGAGACGGTAAAAGGGATCTCAAGCCGAATAAAGGGATCGCTATAAGACCAGTTTTCTAGTTTATTGGTTACAATTTGTTGGTTTGGGATGAGGTGTTCTTTTCCTTGTCTTGTTTTTACAGAGACATAACGAGCGCTTAGTTTATGCACTACTCCGTAGATATTATCCCCCAAGCTAACCACATCCCCAGGTTTAATAGAGCGATCTGCTAACAAAATAAAACCACAGAAAAAATTAGCTAAAATATTCTGCAAACCAAAAGCAATACCCACCCCTAAAGCCCCTGCAAAAAAAGAAAGAGCAGAAAGGTCTATTCCTAAAAGAGAAAGGCCGAAATAAAGAGAAAAAGAGATGGATAGAGTTTTGATTAGTTTTGTAAAAATAAGCCTCATAGAAGGCTGTAAATGTTTATGGTTTTCTAGTTTTCTTTCTAAATAGTTAGAAAAGAAAAGAGCAAGCCAAATAAAAAAAGTGGTAGCAAGAGTTGCTTTAGATAAAGAAAGCAGAGAGAGCTTGTTAGAGCCGATCTCAATTGTCGTTTTCCCCAATACATGAAGGAACGGATCTACGTACCCTTTTATATAAGCAAAGGTGACAAGCCAAGAAATAAGACGGATAAAGGCCATAGGTTTTTTTTTCTCGGTAAAAAGAGAAAAAAAAGAGACAGCTGTCTCTGCTAGTAAAAATAAAAAACAGCCTTCAACAAGAAAAAAAGGAACCTCTTCTTTTTTAAGAAAGGAAAAATAAAAAATAGAGAATAAGACAAGGCTTAAAAGAAAAAAAGGGAGTCTCTTCTTTTGTAAAAGAGAGGAAAAAAAAGAGGTGTTTCTCAAGAAAAATAAAGAAATTTTTGCTATAACAAAAGAAGAAAGAAAAAAGGCGCTAGTAATAAGGAAAGAAGCCCACAACATAAAAGACCCTAAAGTAACTACAAGGTCCCATTTTATAGAAAGGAGGGTAGAAAAGCAAAGGCCTCTTTTCATAGAAAAGTTTCCTTGAAGAGTTTTTTTCCTTTCAGGTACCCTTTTTGGGTAAATTAAGGATTTTTTATGGAAGAGTGCCCCTGCGGTAGTAAAAAAAAATATGAAACCTGCTGTAAACCCTACCATATGGGAAAGAAGGTAGGAAATTGTCCCACCTTGGTAAGAGCCCGTTATGCAGCCTATGTTTTACATGTCTTTGATTATATAGTAGATACTACCCATCCAGCCTCTCCTCAATATCGAGACAATAAAGAAAAATGGAAGGAAGAGATCGAAGAATTCTGCAAGCTTACTACCTTCCATAAGTTAGAAATACTAGAAGCTAAAGAGGAAAAACGAGAAGCCTTTGTTACTTTCTTTATTAAGCTGTTTCATCAGGAAAAGGAGGTCTCCTTCACAGAAAAAAGCCTCTTTGAAAAAACAAAAGAAGGCTGGCTTTATAAAAATAGTAAGCTGATATCAGGAAGAGCTCCTAACTTTATGACAGAAAGCTGCACAGAGGTGCTCCCTTTGGCTTATTATGGAGATCCTATTTTAAGAAAAAAGGCAGAGCCTGTTGTTTTATTCGATAAAGAGCTAAAAAAGTTAGTGAAGCAGATGATAGATACCATGGAGTTTTACAATGGAATGGGCCTTGCTGCCCCTCAAGTGCATCACTCCATCCAGCTTTTTATTGTAAAGGCACCAAAAGAAGATGAGTCTTTTGAAAAAGTTAAAGTCTTTATCAATCCGGAAATTCTATCCTATGGAAAAAAGAGCTGGAAAACCTTAGAAGGGTGTCTTTCTATTCCCACTGTACAGGGTAAAGTAAGTCGTCCTGAGGAGGTTGTAGTACAATACTGCGATTTAGAAGGGAACCTGAAAAAAGAGAGTCTTTCCGGTTGGGAAGCTAGAGTTATGTTGCATGAATATGACCATATACAGGGGATTCTTTTTCTAGATCATTTATCCAAAGTAGAGAGGAAGGAGTTGGAGCCTTTTTTAGAGAGACTGCAAAATAGGATTCATAATGGAAAAGAGCTGTAAAAAGTGAGTAGAAGACCGTTAGAGAAATTTTCTATCCTTTTTACAGATCTTTATGAGCTTACCATGGCTTATGGATATTGGAAGAAAGGGTGGAGTGAAAGAGGCGCTATCTTTTACCTTTGCTTTAGAAAAGAACCTTTTTCTGGAGGATATGCTTTAGCTTCCGGCTTAGAATCGGTAATAGAGTTTTTAGAAAACTTTCAGTTTTCTTCTTCTGATATTGCTTACTTATCTTCTCTTACAGACAGCCAAAAAAAGCCCCTTTTTGAAGAAGCTTTTTTATCTTTTTTACAAAAGATGAAACTCTCTTTAGATATAGATGCTGTAGAAGAGGGAGAGCTAGTCTTCCCTCAAGAGCCTTTGATAAGGGTAAAAGGATCTATTTTACAGGCCCAAATTATAGAAAGTTTTTTATTAAACACCCTTAATTTTGAAACTTTAATAGCTACCAAGGCCTCTCGTATTTGTTTTGCAGCAAAACAAGATGAGGTAGTTGAATTTGGCATGAGAAGAGCGCAAGGGTATAGTGGAGCCATTCAAGCTTCTAGAGCTTCTTTCATAGGGGGATGTAGATCTACATCGAATGTTTTGGCGGGGAAAATCTTTTCTATACCGGTAAAAGGCACCATGGCCCATAGCTGGGTTTTGTCTTTTGAAACAGAAGAAGAGGCGTTTCTCTATTTTGCGGAAGTATTTCCCGGCAGTGTCTTTTTCTTAGTAGATACTTTTGATACAAAAAAAGGAATTGAAACAGCTATTCGGGCAGCTCTTTTCTTACAGAAGAAAGGAGTTCCTCTTTTAGGGATTCGGCTTGATTCGGGAGATCTTTTAGAACTTAGTTTATATGCTAAAAAAAGACTTGAGCAAGAGGGCCTTTCACAAGTTATGATCATGGCTTCTAATGAGCTAAATGAATATAAGATTGAGGAGCTGAAAAAAAAAGGAGCCCCTATTTCTATTTGGGGAGTAGGAACTCATTTGGTAACAGCAAAAGATCAACCTTCTTTAGAAGGGGTTTATAAGCTTTCTTCTATCGAAGATAAAAAAGGGATTTGGAAAAGTAAATTCAAATTATCAGAAGAAATGGGAAAAAGCACGTATCCCGGAGAGCTTCAAGTAAAAAGAGAGTTTCACAATGAGAGGATGGTAAAGGACTATCTCTTTGATGAAAAAGAGCCCCTCTCTTCTAAGATACAAGGGACCTCTCTTTTGGTTCCTATTTATAGAAAAGGAAAGCTGGTTTATAAACGTCCTTCTTTAGCACAGGTTCAAGAAAAAGCTAGAAAAAAGCTGGAAGCGCTTCCTGAAAACTTCCGAATTCTTTCTCCGGAAAAACCATATCCTGTAGAAGTAGCAAAAAGCTTACAAGAGAAAAGAGAAAAAAAGAAAAAGGAGCTTTTTCTATGAAAAAAGCTTTGATTATAGTGGATATGCAAAATGACTTTATGCCTAAAGGGACTTTGCCTGTCGCAGGAGCAGATGAGATAGCGCCCATCATAAATGAGCTCATGTCCCATTTTGACTTTGTGATTGCAACTGTAGATTTTCATCCAATAGATCATATTAGTTTTGCTTGTAACCATGGCAAGTTCCCAGGACAAAAAATCACTGTAAAAGGAGTAGAACAAATGCTTTGGCCTACTCACTGCGTTCAAGATTCTTTAGGAGCAGAACTTATTCCCTCTTTAGACAGGAAAAAGATCGACCATAAAGTATATAAAGGGGTCCATTCTGACATAGATAGTTATAGCGCATTTTTTGATAACGCAAGAGAGTCTAAAACGGATCTAGAGAGCTATTTAAAAAAAAACCAAGTTAAAGAACTTTTCTTTGTGGGGGTGGCTACAGAGGTTTGTGTTCTTTTTTCTGTACTCGATGCTTTAAAGCTTGGTTTTTCCGTTTCGGTTTTCCCTGAAGCTTGTAGGGGGATTTCTCTAGATAGTGAAAAAAAAGCATTTGCCAAAATGGAGGGGAAGGGAGCTAAAATGGCCTCTGTAAAAAATTTCTTATAACTTAAGATGGCCCATCCTATCTCTTCTACCTACGCTCCTTATGTTCCCTCTTCTAGAATTTCTTCTAGGATAAAAAAAGAGTTTTTTTATGGAGCAGCTCTTTTTTTTATTTTTTGTGCTGCCTTTTCTTTTACGCTTTCGCACAGAAAAATTCAGATTGTGTGTGCTGGTTTTTGCTTGTTTCTTACTCATTATTTTTTTTGTAAAGCGCAAAAGATCTGTGATTATACAAATGAATTAGAGTTACAACATTTAAGGGAAGAGGCAGAAAAAACTCCCTTAGAGGCTTCTTTGCAAAGGCATAAAAACCATTTTTTTGTGGTAGTCTCTCAGGAGAAGTATAGAGAGCTTTTTTGGAGAGAAGGATTTTTTAGTTTAGAAAAGGATGTAGAGAAGCTTTTTTTCTACTACGAGAGACAAAAAAAGCTCTTTCAGAGGTGCAATTTACAAGAGAGCTTTGTAAAGGTAGTAAAAATACAAGAAGAAAAACAAAAAGAAGTGAGAGAGGCTCTTGGTGTATTTATGCAAAGTCTAGACTTTAACAAGATAGGTAAAACGTTTTTTGCAAAAGACATTCCTAAAAAGGCATTTGAGCTAGGTATTATAACGGAGCTAGAAAATAGACCTTTTGAAGAAGAGGATAGTTTGGGCGAGAGTTTTTGTTTGGTAGAGGTTGACTCTTTTAGAAAAACGGAGGAGAGTAGCAAAAGAGGAGAAGCCTTTCAAAAGTTAATGCATAGCCTTATCCCACAGTCTTGAAGGAAGAAACCCATTTAAAAAAAAATAAGACTGGTATACAGAGGGTTTTTAAGAGAATCTACCTAAGAGGCCTTTTTGTTGCTTTCTTCTTTAATAAGTTCCCTTTGTGAGGTAGACAGTTTTATAAAGAAGCCTCCCAGTGTTCTCCCTTTAGAGAAGTTGACCAGCGATACCTTTCATATTGTCTCTTTTTGTCTCTTTTTTTTAGCTATTGTGCACACTTTTTTAGCTAATAGAATTACCCGATTTGCGAAAAAGCTAGAAAAAAAGGGGGTAAAAGAAGGTTCTTTTCGCTCTTTTGTAGTAGAGATTCTTTATTTTTTGGGGGAAGTAGAGGTAATCTTTGGCTTATGGGCTATACCGCTTTTTTTCACGATAGCCTTCTTTTTTAATTGGAAGACAAGTCTAGATTACATTAGCACCCGAGATTTTGCAGAAGCTCTTTTTGTGGTTGTGATTATGAGCTTGACTTCTACCAGACCTGTTGTAGAGCTTGCGGAAAAGGTTTTGCACTTTGTAGCCGGGATTTTTGGAGGAAAGATAAAGGGGTGGTGGCTTGCTATTTTGATCATAGGTCCTCTTTTAGGCTCTTTTATTACAGAAGCGGGAGCTATGACTTTAAGCGCGGTTTTGCTGGGAAAAAAGTTCTATCAATATAAGCCCTCTAATTCTCTAGCTTACGCTACGTTAGCTCTTTTATTTGTAAATATATCTATAGGAGGAGCTTTAACCAACTTTGCGGCTCCTCCTCTTTTGATTGTATCTAAATGTTGGAACTGGGGTTCTTGGCTTGTTTTTACCCTTTTTGGAATCAAGGCTTTTTTTGCTATTTTGCTATCTTCTTCTTTGTATTTTTTTCTTTTTAAAAAACAGCTAACCCTTTTGCAAAAAGAGAGCATCTCTCTTTGGAATCAAAATAAAGAAGAAGATAAAAAAGGGGTTAAGATCCCTTTTTGGATTGTAATAGTTCACCTTACTTTTGTGATTTGGGTTGTAATACATGCTCATTATCCTGCTGTTTTTATTTCTAGTTATCTTCTTTTACTCGGGTTTATACAAGCTACAAAAGCGCATCAATATGAGAACCATTTGAAAAAGCCTCTTTTGGTGGGCTTTTTTTTGGGGGGGCTTGTAATTCACACAGGAGTACAAGGGTGGTGGATTGTTCCTCTTCTGCAAGACCTAAAAGCAGGATCGGTTATGTTTTTAGGGACTGTTTTAACTGCTTTTAACGATAATGCTGCTATAGCTTATTTAACCTCTTTAGTTCCCAACTGGTCTTTAGCGTTAAAGTATGCTGTTATGAGTGGTATTTTAGCAGGGGGAGGGCTTACCGTAATAGCGAATGCTCCTAATCCTGCAGGCTATGTTATTTTACAACCCTACTTCAAAAAGGGGATCTCTTCTTTGTATCTATTTTTAGGAGCTTTTTTTCCTACTCTCATAGCTTTTTCTCTCTTTTTTTTCTGGTTTTTATAGATAGTGAAATTTTTTTTTGAAATAAATGAAGGCGCTCTTTAAAGTAGCTTCAAAAAAAAATTTTAGAAGGAGTTTTTTTATGAGTGGCAGTTGTGTTTGTGATCCTAATAGGGGTCCTCATAATAATAGACAAAACGATTACAGAGATGTAGATGATACAGGAGAGCTTTCTCCCAGAGAAGTTTCTTGTAAAGAAGGAGGAAATAGACCCTTAACTCTTGCAGAGAGCTCTATAGTAAAGTTTTTCGAAGGGCTTTCTTTAGTAGCAGGTGCCTATACAGGGTATTTTCTTGCGCACTTTGTTCGACAACATCCTGTTGGCTGTTTTGTTTTGTTGGTTGGATCGATATTTTTTCGAGTTTTCTTTGCAGGAGACGGAAATAAAGGAGAGGATAGGAGGGATGTATGACACCACTTATTACTCCTAGAAGTGATCCAGATTGGGTTAATTTAGGGGATATTTCTGAAGAGGATCCCGTTATGGTGAGCCTACCAGACTCTCCGGGAGGTTTTGAAGATATAAATCATTCTCTGAAAAATTCTCCGGGGAATTCTCCTTTTATTAATGTAACTCATATTAATGTAACTCACGAAGAGAGCTCTGTCTCTGAAGAGGATCCCGTTATAGTGAGCCTACCAGACTCTCCGGGAGGTTTTGAAGATATAAATCATTCTCTGGAAAATTCTCCGGGGAATTCTCCTTTTATTAATGTACCTAACGAAGAGCGCCATGTCTCTGAAGAGGATCCTGTTTTTATTAATACTCGGGATCTGCTCCCAGATGAAAATGGTGGACTTTCTTCTCCTAATTTTAGTCTAACTCCTGATTTTTCTGCTGCGAGAGTTTCCCGAAGCGCTCCTAATTCTCCTAATAGAATAAGAGTGGACAGGTTAAGTGGACACAGGCTAAGTGGAAATGGAAGTTTTTGTTCTTTGTCTAGTGTTTCTCCTCCTATATCGAGCGTAGGAAGTCCCTTTAGTCTAGACAATATAAGAAGAGACTCCTTAGATAGTGTTTCTGTTACAGGTCTTCCGGAAAGTGATGAGTATGCAGATGTTAGTGATTTTGAGGACACAAATAGTGATTTCGGGGGAGAGTCTGTAAGAAGGCTTTCTTTTTCTTCTGAAAGCAGCGAACTCCATGAAATAGCAAAAAACCCTTCCTTAGAGGTTCCTGTATTACCTTACCCTGTTACACTACTTAAAAGAATTATGAGCTTGTTTGAACAGGCTGTAAAAAATGGTTTACCTGTGTTGGGAAAAAGCCAGATGCAGGTACCTCATGCATGTTCAACTTCCAAAAACGTTGTCTATACCTGTCAAAGAAATACGACAGGCGGGTTTTCATTAGCTGTCGATTTGGTTGCTTTTAGTATAGAAAGTGTATTGGAAAGTATGTTTTTTGTGGGTAGGGAAGTATTTCCTGATTTTGTTTGAGAGATTAAAAGCTTTGAAGAAAAAGGGAGCTTTTTATATGTCTGAATTTGTATGCAGTATGATCCTACATTTAAAAAGATTTTTCACATTCAGACGAAGATACGATACATTAGTAATGTTGAAATAGATCCTAAGTTTCAAAAGGGATTTGAAAAAGCTTGGAAAGCCTTTTACTCTCCTAATAAAAACAAGCTAAGCCCTACTCGCAAAAAGCAGTTTTCCGGGTTTTTTACCCGTTTTAAAAAGCTGAAAACAGACCTTCCCTTTTGTAAAAAAATTGCTATTCGCTTTATCAGTAAGCGAATGGGTTACGGAGTTTTTGCTTCGCAAGATATAGGAAAATATGTAATTTTAAACCACTATGCCGGGGTTTTAACGAAAGACTCTACGATAGGTCTTCACAATAAAAGCACCTTCACATTTCAAGACTTTCCTAAATATTCGATAGATGCGGAAAAAAAAGCAAATTGGTGTCGTTTCATGAACCACTCAGAAAAAGGAAACGTGATTGCTTGGGAGTACTATCTTCCGGAAGGTCCCAGAATCATCTATACAACCGGATCCAAAGGGGTAAAAAAAGGAGAGCAACTTTTGTACTCTTATGGGGATGACTATTGGAGTGAAGAAGACGTTGTTTTATGAAAAAAAGTGCTTTTAAGCTAGCTCTTTTTCCTTTTTTTTTTATTTTATATGAGTTTTCCGGGAACCTTTCCACGGACATGTATCTACCTGCTCTTTTGGTTATCTCTAAAGAACTCGGTAGAAGTTTTGATACGCTTCAAGAGACCATCACAAGCTGGCTTTTAGGTCTTTCTCTTTCACAGCTTGTGCTAGCTCCTTTTACCGACTCTTATGGGAGAAGACCTGTCCTTTTAATAGGGGGGATTTTATTCCTTATAGGCACTATAAGTTGTTCTTTGGCAGATTCTTTTTGGACCCTTTTTTTTGCTAGGATGCTACAAGGCTTTTCTGTTGGATCTATTATGATAGCAGGATATGCCTCCATTCACTCTTTGTATGGAGATCATAAAGCTACGCTTATTTTGACGTGGACCTCTACTGCGGCCGTGGCTTCCCCTATGCTGGGTCCTTTAATTGGCTCCTGGATTCTCCTTTTTGGCTCGTGGAGACTCATTTTTTTGGTGATTTTTTTATGGGCTTTAGGGGCGCTTTTTCTACTTTTTTTTGTTATGCCGGAGAGCCTTTCCAAAAAAGAGAGGCATCCGCTGGCTATAAGAGCTATTTATAAGTCCTATCGAAAAACTCTTTGCTGTAGAGGGTTTTTTCTAAGGTGTCTTGCTTTTGCGTTTCAAGATGGGGGAATGGTTCTTTGGATTAGCGCCTCTCCCAAGATTATTATGACCCACTTTGGTTATTCTCCTCAGAAGTTTGGGATTTTACAGGCATTTGTTTTTATAGGATTTGTTATAGGGGCTCGCTCTATTACTTTTTTACTAAAAGTCATAAGAAGGGCCTATCTCGTTTATATAGGCATGATTTTTTCTTTTATAGGGGCCTTGTCTCTTCTTATGCTTTCTCTTTTTTCAGAACTTACGATTTCTCCTCTTCTCTTTTTTATGGGAATCTACGCGCTAGGAGTGGGAATTAGTTCTGCTCCTTTAGTAAAAGAGAGCTTTTTAGCCTCTTCTTCTAAAGAGGGCTTTACCGCTTCTGTCTATTTTTTAATAGCTACTATTGTAGGAGCCTTTATTAGCTTTGTGATAGCAGTTTTGCCGGACACCTCTTTGGAGCTCAGTTCTCTTCTTTGTTGTGGTATTATTCTTTCTTTTTTCTTTTATTTTTTTCGGGACAACTCTTCAAGATTCAGCTCCTAGTCCTAGAGTAGAAAAAGACAAGAAAAGCAGGCCGGTACTTTTAGACAAAATTGTATCGATAAGCACTTTTTGATTACAGCAAAACGGAATATTTGATACCCTCCTCCAGTTTTTATAAAAAAGGGGATGCAAAAGATGTCAGTTAAAGCTCTACCACCAGAATTGAAGTATGCCATATTTATGCAAGATGGATCTGGAAGAGAGATCTATAATTTTAAGAAGAAAAAGGAGTACTTTGGGAGTATAGCTGTCTATATTTTGGAAAACGAGCCCCCTCATTTAGAAAAGACTCTAGACCGTTCCCGTATAACAAAGGCTAAAGAGATTTTAGCAGACTGTTCTTCTAAAACTCAGGAGCTGGCTTTACAAGCTATGAAAACCATGCACGAGAAGTATGTAGATCTACTTCTTTGTTCAAGAGGCGATTTTGTTATAAAATCTGAGGAAAATAAAAGAGATCAAGTAGGATTAGAACCCCGGCAATGTATAGAAGAAGCCCTTAGAGGAACTTCCCTTATATCAGAAGGGATTATCTTAGAAAACGATAAGGTAGCCGCTTCCTTTTTTCTTTTATCTTTTACAGAAGAAGACTTGGAGTTTGTGGGACAAGAAGATCAGGAGCCTATTGGGCATTGGGAGTTTTGTAGCCCTGAAGACCCCGATAACGTTGAAGTTGGAAGTGATTGGGAGTTTTGTAGCCCTGAAGAAGAGAAAAAAGAAATTCCTAAATGAGTTTTTTGATTTGAGAAGGCTCTTTTGTCTTGGGGGTTTTTGGGGAAAGAAGTTATCATGAAAGAATGCTTTCCTGGATAAAGAATAAACACCATCTTTTCGGTTCGACTCTTTTAGTGGCGGGAACTTGTGTAGGAGGAGGGATGCTTGCTCTTCCTATAGACACCTCTGCTGCGGGGTTTATTCCTTCTTTATTTTCTTTACTTCTTTGTTGGCTTTTCATGTACATAACGGGCCTTTTTTACGTGGAGGTGGCTCTTTGGATGGAAGAAGGGGTCCATATCATGACCATGTCAGAGAGACTTTTGGGAAGATTTGGAAAAGTCTTTAGTTTTGGTCTTTTTATTTTTATGGGCTACGCCTCTTTAGTAGCGTACACTACGGGAGGGGGTCTTCTTTTTCAAGGAATGGGAGAGACGTTTTTTAAACAGAACCTTTCTTACTTGGGGTCTATTTTTTTCTTTACACTTAGCTTTGGGAGTCTTTTCCTTTTAGGCACTCAATTTATAGGAAGAATAAACGCTATTTTAGTGGTAGCTATGATAGGTGCCTATGTGGGGCTTTCAGGTTTTGGGATATCTAATGTAAGCTTTTCTCTTTTACAGAGAAGCTCTGTTTCTAAAGTTTTTACAGCCTTTCCTATTTTACTGACGGTTTTTAGTTATCAAATGATTATCCCCACCGTGGTCTCTTACGTAAAAAGGGATAAAAAGGTGCTTAAAAAAGCGCTTTTTTGGGGTACCTTTATTCCTCTTATTATGTATCTAATTTGGGAGTGGATTGTTTTAGGGACGGTTCCTCATGAGGGAAAAGGGGGGCTTTTAGAGGCTTTTGAAGAGGGAAAGCCTGCAACAGAACCTTTTAGGAAAAAAGTAGAGCACCCCTATTTGCTTTTTTTCTCGGATGCGTTTGCGTTTTTCGCTATTGTAACTTCTTATTTGGGAATCGGTCTGGGGTTATTTGATTTTTTAGCTGACTCTTTTCGGTTGAGCAAGAAAGGTAGGCAAAAATTAATTTTAGGGCTTCTTGTTGTGGTCCCTTCCGTTTCCTTGGCTATTTTTTTTCCTAAGGCATTTCGGTATGCACTAGAAATTACCGGAGGATTTGGGGATGCTCTTTTAGGAGGAGTTCTTCCTGTATCTTTGATTTTTTCAGGAAGGTACTTACAAAAAAGAAAAAGCTCTTTTCACGTAAGAGGGGGAAAGTTTTTATTGCTCCTCGCTCTTCTTTTTTCTTTATGGGTAATTTTTTGGCAGATTAAAATTTTTCTTTAAAAAGCAGGGGTAAGTGCTAAAAGAGCTCTTTTTTTCATATGCAAGAGCATTTGAGAAAGACCGTTAGAGCGATTTAAAGAAAGAGAGGAAGAAATGCCGATTTCTTCTAAAAAAAAAGCTTTTTCTTGAATAACCGTTTCAGGGGATTCTCCATTAAAGACGTAAGTCAAAATATAAATTAGACCAGAAGAGATCAAAGCGTCAGAGGTTCCTGTAAAAAAGACTGTACCTTCTTGAAAAACAGAGTGAAGGTATGTTCTGCTTTGACAGCCCTTTACGAGGTTTTCTTCTGTTTTTAAAACAGCAGAAAAGGCAGGGAGAAGATGCCCCAGTTGAATTATTTTTTGATAAATTTTCTCTTTAGAAAGAGCTTCTGAAAAGAGTTCTTTTAAAGATTTGATTTTAGATTCTAAATTCATGAAAGACATCCTACCCAAAAAGAGAAATTCCTAGCAACAAAACTAGTTTTTAAAAGAATAAGAAAATTTTTCAGAAAAGATAGGGGAGGAAATTTTTGTGAGATTTTTTCTAAAAAATTTGCTTAGAAACCCACTTGTATTCTATACTCGGTTCCAACATTATATTTTTTATCCGCAAAGACGCGATAACCAAACAAAGGGTTCCTTTTACTTCCTTATGGCTAAAGAAGAGACAGTTAAGATTGATGGCAAGGTGGAAGAGCTTTTGCCAAATATGCACTTTCGGGTGGTTTTAGAAAACGGGATGAAGGTAGTGGCGCATCTTTGTGGGAAAATGCGGGTAAGAAATATCCGAGTCTATGCTGGGGATGTGGTTACGGTAGAAATGTCTCCTTATGATTTGAGCAGAGCTCGGATTATATATCGGCAGAGATAAATAGCTCTGTCTGGAGCCTTGAGAAGAATAGTTGATTTAATTTGGTTGCGAAAGTACACTTTTCTGCTTGTGAGTACCATAAGCCCAGATAGCTCAGTGGTAGAGCACTTGCATGGTAAGTAAGCGGTCGTAGGTTCAATTCCTATTCTGGGCAGAGTTTTTAGATTATATAAGAGCCTAATGGAGGATTTTTAGGATGGCAAAGGAAACATTTAAAAGAGATAAACCGCATATCAATATTGGAACTATAGGTCACGTCGATCACGGAAAGACAACGCTTACGGCCGCAATTACTGCTGTGCTCGCTAAGAAAGGGGGCAAGGGGAAAGTTCGTGATTATGCATCTATTGACAACTCTCCTGAGGAAAGACAAAGGGGAATTACGATTAACTCTTCTCACGTAGAATATGAAACGAATGCAAGACACTATGCTCACGTAGACTGTCCTGGACACGCTGACTATGTAAAAAACATGATTACTGGAGCGGCGCAAATGGATGGAGCGATCTTAGTGGTTGCAGCGACTGATGGTCCTATGCCTCAGACTAAAGAGCATATCTTGCTTGCAAAACAGGTTGGAGTTCCTTCTATCGTGGTTTTCTTAAATAAGATGGATCAGATTGGTCAAGGAGATGAGGAGCTTGTAGAGCTTGTGGAGATGGAGCTTGGAGAGCTTTTGGAAGACAAAGGTTATAAAGATGTTCCTATAGTAAGAGGATCTGCTTTGAAAGCTTTAGAAGGTGATTCTTCTTATGAAGAAAAAATTATAGAGTTGATGGAAGCGGTGGATAACAAGATCCCAACGCCGGAAAGAGATATAGATAAGCCTTTTTTAATGCCTATTGAAGACGTTTTTTCTATTTCAGGAAGAGGAACCGTGGTTACGGGTAGAATCGAGAGAGGAATAGTTAAGATCAACGATAAGATTCAGATTGTTGGATTGAAAGACACTAGAGAGAGTGTTGTAACTGGAATTGAGATGTTTAACAAGCTTCTTGATGAGGGTAGAGCGGGAGAAAACGTGGGTCTTTTGGTTCGAGGGGTCGAGAAAAACGACGTAGAAAGAGGGATGGTTCTTTGCGCTCCTGGTTCTTGTAAGCCGCACAAGAAGTTTAAAGGTGCAGTTTACGTTTTAACGAAAGAAGAAGGGGGAAGACATAAGCCTTTCTTTAGTAACTATCGTCCTCAGTTTTATCTTAGAACCACAGACGTTACGGGAACGGTTACTCTTCCAGAGGGAACTGAGATGGTAATGCCGGGTGATAACGTAGAGATAACAGTTGAGCTTTTGGCTCCTGTTGCGATTGAGGAAGGGATGCGTTTTGCTATCCGTGAAGGTGGTAGAACGATTGGAGCAGGGACTGTTTCCAAGATCCTAGATTAGTTTTAAGAACCAGGGTGTGTAGCTCAGCTGGCTAGAGCAGCGATCTCCAAAGTCGCCGGTCGGGGGTTCGAATCCCTCCGCACTCGTTAAAAACATAAAAAGAAAGATGACGACACCTTTGACAAAAACACAAAAAACAAAAAAGAAAAATTACCTTGTAGAGGTTCAGAAAGAACTGAAGAAGGTGAATTGGACTTCTAGGGAAGATTTGAAAGTAGCTACGAAAGTGGTTTTAGTTTCTGTGGTTTCTTTTGGGCTTGCCATTTATGGAGTGGATTTAATTATTCGAAGTGGTTTGGATACGATATCTTGGGTAGTAAGATGGTTGGGGGGATAAAACTGGTGCATAAGTGGTATGTAGTACAGGTTGTTTCGGGTCTTGAAAAAAAAGTGAAGAAGAACTTGGAAGAGTTTCTTATTATGAAGGGCTTGGAAGGGACAATTTCAGAGGTCTTAGTTCCCACAGAAAATGTTTCTGAGGTAGTTCGGGGAGAGCAAAAGATTTCTGAAAAGAAGCTTTGGCCTGGGTATATTTTACTGAAGATGGAGATGACGGACGAAGCTTGTCTTTATGTAAAAAATACCAATGGTGTTTTAGATTTTTTGGGGGGAGGAACTCCTACCCCGCTTACGGACAGAGAAGTGCAAGATATTTTATCGGATCTAGCAGAGAAGAAAAAGGGCGTCGTGCAAAAGCACAAGGTAGAAGTGGGAGACAAGGTAAAAGTTACCGATGGAGTTTTTGTAAACTTTGTGGGAACGGTTACTGAAGTTTTTCACGATAAGGGAAGAGTTAGCGTAATGGTTTCTATTTTTGGTAGAGATACTAGGGTAGACGATTTAGAGTTTTGGCAGATAGAGCAAGTAAACGAAGAGAATCAAGGATAGTGTTTTATGGCAGCTGGTAAAAAGGTAGTAAAGGTAATTAAACTTCAGGTAGTGGCGGGGAAGGCAAACCCGGGTAGGCCTATTGGTCCTGCTTTAGCTTCTGCTGGGGTAAACATTATGAACTTTTGTAAAGATTTTAATGCGAAGACCCAGTCTATGGGAGGGAAAATCATTCCTGTAGAGATATCTGTTTATAAAGATAAGTCTTTTGATTTTATCATGAAAGAGCCTCCTGTGGCTCAGTCTCTTTTAGAGGTGGTAAAAGCGGAGAAAGGTTCTAGCGTTCCGAACAGGGATAAAATTGGTTCGATTACGGAAGATCAGGTAAAGCAGATTGCGGAGAAAAAAATGGCAGATTTAAGAGTGAACTCTTTGGAAGCTGCTATGAAGACCGTTATGGGAACAGCCCGTTCTATGGGTATTGATATAGTTGGAAAAGTTTAAGGGAAAGGGATTGGTCATGACAAAAAGGTCAAAAAGATTAAAAAAAGTAGATCGTCAAGTAGATGTTTCTCGTCTTTATAAGATAGAGGAAGCGGTGGAAGTTTTACAAGAATGTCCTAAGCCTAAATTTGATGAATCTTTAGAAGTTTCTTTGAAGCTTGGAGTGGATCCGAAGAAGTCTGATCAGCAGGTTCGTTCTACTGTCTCTTTGCCTCATGGAACGGGGAAAAAAATTGTTCTTTTAGTTCTAGCTAAAGGGGAAAAAGCTAAAGCTGCGGAAGCTGCAGGTGCTGACTATGTGGGAGCGGAAGAGTTTTGTGAAAAAATCAAGCAAGGATGGACCGATTTTAATGCGATTATAGCTACGCCTGAAATGATGCGAGAAGTGGGAAAGTTGGGAAAAGTTTTAGGGCCAAGAGGTCTTATGCCAACTCCGAAAGCGGGAACGGTTACGAATGATGTAGAAAAAGCGATACAAGAAGTAAAAGCGGGAAAAATTGAGTTTAAGGTAGATAAAGGGGGCGTTGTTAATGCTGCGGTTGGAAAGATTTCTTTTCAAAGGGGGCATTTGGTGGAAAACGTGACTCTTTTTTTACAAGCGGTACAAAGGGTAAAACCTTCTACTGCAAAAGGAATCTATATGAAAGGGCTTTATCTCTCTACTACAATGGGGCCGGGTCTTAGGATAGATGTAAACTCTTTAGGAATATAGGGGAAGTTAAATGAGACAAGAGAAGCATTATTTATTAGATGAGATAGAAGGGCAAATGAAAGAGAACCCTTCTTTTGTGGTTGTTTCTTATGAGAAGATGGAACCTAATTTATCTTGGAGCTTTCGCTCTTCTTTAAAAGAGGTGGGAGCTAGTTTAGAGGTAGTAAAGAAGAGGGTCTTTTTTAAGGCTCTTGAGAAAAAAGAGTGGGAAACGACGCTTTCTGATTTAAAAGGAAACATAGGGATTATTTTATCGGGCACAGATGTTATTTCAGCCAGTAAAAAGATCGTTCAGTTCAATGAAGGAAATGAGAATCTTCTAAGTCCTATTTTTGCTTTTTCAGAAAATGTTTTTTACACAGCAGAAGAGGTGAAAAAGTTAGCTGAACTGCCTTCTCAAGGAGAAATGAGAGCGCAGTTTTTAGGGCTTCTAGAAGCTCCGATGGCACAAACTTTATCGGTAATGCAAAGCCTTTTAACAAGTGTGATGCATTGTTTAGAAAATAAGGCAAAGTCAAGTTAAACATTAATGAGGTAAGAAAGTGAGTACAAAAGAACAAAAAATTGAACAACTAGTAGAAGAGCTTAGCCAGTTGACTGTTTTAGACATGGCTAATTTGAAAAAGGCTTTGGAAGAGAAGTGGGGCGTTAAAGCGCAAGCGGCGGCAGCTGTGGTAGCAGGTCCTGCTCAGGCAGAGACGAAAGCTGTGGCTGAGTCTACAGAATTCCAAGTAATTTTAGAGAGTGCTCCTCAGGACAAAAAGATTGGAATTATCAAAGTAGTTCGTGAGATCACCGGTCTAGGATTAAAAGAGGCGAAACAACTTGTAGATGAAGCGCCAAAGCCTTTAAAAGAATCTGTTCCGAAAGCAGAGATGGAAGCAATCGTGAAAAAGGTTGCAGATGCTGGGGGAAAAGCTTCTTCCAAGGGTCTATAAAAGGCTTTTTGATAGATTCTTATTTCGTCTATAAAGAAAAACCTACCGGCTTTAAGTCGTGCAGGTTTTCTTTTTAGGCGGGGGTAGTTTTTGTCCCTTTTAGGGTTTTGTAAAAATTCAAGTATTTTCGTGCTTAGCTGCAAGTAACAGGAGAAAAAATGCATAAGTCAAATGTGCGACCGTTTTCTCGAAAGAGAGTCGCTTTCCAAGAAAAAGAAGAAATCATCGATCTACCTAATTTGATTGAGATACAGATTAAGTCATACAAACAGTTTTTGCAGGCAGAGAAGCTACCTCATGAGAGAGTAAATGAAGGGTTACAGGAAGTTTTTAATGAGATCTTTCCCATTACCTCTTATGACGAAAAAACTATCATTGAATTTTTGTCCTATCATTTAGGAGTTCCTAAGCATAGTCCGGAAGATTGTATCCGTAGGGGAGTTACCTATAACGTTTCTTTGAGAGTGAAGTTTCGTCTTACTGATGAGACTGGAATTAAAGAAGAAGAGGTTTATATGGGAACTCTTCCTCTTATGACAGATAAGGGAACGTTTATCATCAATGGAGCGGAAAGGGTTATTGTTTCGCAGCTTCATAGATCTCCTGGTATTGCTTTTGAGCAGGAAAGACATCCTAAGGGAGGTATGCTCTATTCTTTTCGAATTATTCCTTATAGAGGAAGCTGGTTAGAAGCTTCTTTTGATATCAATGACATGATCTTTGTGTATGTGGATAGAAAGAAAAGAAGGAGAAAGGTTTTAGCTACCTCTTTTGTAAGAACGCTAGGATATTCTTCAGATGCAGATATTATTGAAGAGTTTTTTGAGACACACAAAGAGAAGATTAAAAGTGAAAAAGACTTTGTAAAGTTAGCGGGGAAAGTTTTAGCCGAAGATATTATCGACGAAAAAACGGGTCTTGTTTTTGGAAAAGCAGGAGAGAAGCTAACTACCGCAATGCTCAAGAGGATGTTAGATGAGAAAATAGAAGCGATCAAGATAGCGGAAGAGGCTGACGAGAACCATCCTATCATTAAGATGTTAGCGAAAGATCCTACAGACTCTTATGAATCTGCTTTAAAAGATTTTTATAGAAAGATTAGACCAGGTGAACCGGCTACTCTTTCTAATGCTAGATCTACCATGATGAGGCTTTTCTTTGATCCGAAGCGTTATAACTTAGGTAGAGTAGGAAGATATAAGTTAAATAATAAATTAGATTTTGCTGTTACCGATGAAGAGCTAGAGACGGTTACTTTAAAGAAAGAAGATATTGTAGCTGCTTTAAAGTATTTAATCCGTTTAAAGCAAGGCGATGAGAAAACCCATGTTGATGATATTGATCATTTGGCAAACAGACGGGTTCGTTCTGTGGGAGAGCTGGTACAAAACCAATGCCGTATAGGTCTTGCTCGTATGGAGAAAATTATCAAAGAGAGAATGAATCTGTTTGATTTTTCTTCCGATACGATGACTCCAGGAAAGATCATTTCAGCGAAAGGATTAGTAGGGGTTTTAAAAGACTTTTTTGGTAGATCGCAGCTATCTCAGTTTATGGATCAGCAAAATCCTATATCAGAGCTTACTCACAAAAGAAGACTTTCTTGTTTGGGGCCTGGGGGATTAAATAGAGATCGAGCTGGTTTTGAGGTAAGAGACGTGCATCCTTCTCACTACGGAAGAATATGTCCTATTGAAACACCAGAAGGACCTAATATCGGTCTTATTACCTCTTTATCTTCTTTTGCCAAAATCAACGAGTTTGGGTTTTTAGAGACTCCATACCGAATTGTTCGAGATGGTGTGGTGACGAGTGAAATCGAGTATATGACAGCCGA
Organism: uncultured bacterium; assembly: GCA_964351495.1. Lineage (GTDB taxonomy): Bacteria > Chlamydiota > Chlamydiia > Chlamydiales > SM23-39 > CAYGOC01. Next base: position 127,564 of record CAYGOC010000001.1, on the reverse strand, counting down.
TCAAGAGGAGAGATGTGTAATTGCACAGGCTTCTGCTCCTTTGGATGAATTTCATATGTTTGAAGAGCCTTTATGCTGGGCTAGGTATAAGGGAGAGCCTATGCAAGTGGACACAAAGCTCATAACGCATATGGATGTTTCTTCAAAGCAGCTTGTTTCTATAGTGGCAGGACTTATCCCTTTCTTAGAGCATGATGATGCGAACAGGGCTTTGATGGGATCTAACATGCAAAGGCAAGCGGTACCTCTTTTAAAACCGGAAGCTCCTTTAGTGGGAACGGGTTTAGAGTCTAGAACAGCAAGAGACTCAGGGGCGGTTTTATTAGCACAGGAAAATGGAACGATAGAATATGTAGACGGCTATAAGATTGTGATAGCTCCGCAGGATAATCCTATTCAGAAAAAAGAGTATCCTCTTAGAAAGTTTATGCGTTCTAATGCGGGTTCTTTAATGAATCAAACTCCTATTTGTTCTGTAGGACAAAAAATTAAAGCAGGAGATGTGATTGCCGATGGTCCTGCTACTGATTTAGGAGAGACGGCTTTAGGGAAAAACGTGCTTGTTGCCTTCATGCCTTGGCTTGGATACAACTACGAAGATGCGATCATTATTTCAGAAAAGCTTATTCGAGAAGACACGTATACCTCTGTTTACTTAGAAGAGTTTTTCATTTCCGCCAGAGAGACAAAGCAGGGAAAAGAAGAGATTACCCGGGATATTCCCAATGTTTCTGAAGAGGCTTTAGCCAATTTAGGGGAAGATGGGATTATCCGAATTGGAGCGGAGGTTAAGCCGGGAGACATCTTAGTGGGCAAAATCACTCCTAAGTCAGAGACGGAACTTTCTCCGGAAGAAAGACTTTTAAGAGCGATTTTTGGAGAAAAAGCAGCCGATGTGAAAGATGCTTCCTTAATAGCTCCTCCTGGAACGGAAGGGATTGTCATGGATGTGCAGGTCTTTTCTAGAAAAGATAGGCTTTCTAAGACAGATGAGGAGCACGTAGTAGAGGCTTCTCGTGTGAAGGATATTCATCAAGAGTATAAAGCGAAGTTGGAAGAACTTTCTCTTGCTTTTCATGAAAGAGTGGGGGCGATTTTATTAAACGAAGAGGCTCCTTCTGCTATTATGCATCGCATTACCGGGGAAATTATCATTGAAGAGAAGGAAGTTGTTTCTCAAGATAAGCTAGAAGCTTTAGAAAATGAGCAGCTAGAAAATCTTTTAATGGAAGAAAACGAGCTTTATGCAGAGCTTAAAAAAGCGTTTAAAGAATATGAGTATGATCTTCAGGTTCTACAAACGGCACATAAAACAGAGCTGGAGCTTACCAGAAAGGGAGATATAGACCTGGATCCGGGTGTGATTCGTCAGGTAAAAGTCTACATTGCTACGAAAAGAAAGTTGCAAGTAGGGGATAAAATGGCGGGAAGACACGGAAACAAAGGGGTTGTTTCTACCATTGTTCCAGAAGCTGACATGCCCTATCTTCCTACAGGGGAGACGATAGAGATCATCTTGAACCCAATTGGGGTTCCTTCTCGTATGAACATGGGACAGCTTTTAGAAACCCACTTAGGGTATGCAGCAAAAAAAGCAGGGATTTTTGTAAAGACACCTGTTTTTGAAGGCTTTCCCGAGGATCGCATTTGGGAGATGATGAAAGAGCATGGTCTTTCTGATGATGGGAAGTTTTATCTTTATGATGGAAGGACAGGAGAAAGATTTGATAACCGGGTGGTAGTCGGCTACATCTACATGTTGAAGCTGGGCCATTTGGTAGCAGATAAGATACATGCAAGGGCGATTGGTCCTTATTCTTTGGTAACCCAGCAGCCTCTCGGGGGAAAAGCACAAATGGGGGGACAAAGATTTGGAGAGATGGAGGTGTGGGCTTTAGAAGCTTATGGGGCTGCACATTTACTTCAAGAGATGCTTACTGTCAAATCGGACGACGTATTAGGAAGAACATTTGCTTATGAATCTATTGTAAAAGGAGAGAATATTTTAAGACCGGGAATGCCGGAGTCTTTTAACGTTCTTAGAAGTGAGATGAGTGGACTCGCGCTTTCTGTTTGTTTTGGAAGTGTCGAAGAAGAGTAAAAAGTTTTAAGGGGAAACATAATGTCAGAAGATTTACAACAGAACTCTCAGTTTGATAGTTTAAGTATCAAGATAGCCTCAGATGATGTCATTCGAAACAAATGGTCTAAAGGGGAGATAAAAAAGCCGGAGACGATTAATTATCGAACTTTTAAACCCGAGAAAGGGGGTCTTTTTTGTGAGAAGATTTTTGGTCCTACTAGGGATTGGGAATGTGCTTGCGGAAAATACAAGAAAATTAAGCACAAAGGGATTGTTTGTGACAGGTGTGGAGTAGAGGTCACTCTTTCTAAGGTAAGAAGAGAGAGAATGGCGCATATCGATTTAGCGGTTCCTGTGGTTCACATTTGGTTTTTCAAGACGATGCCTTCTCGTATCGGGAATGTTTTAGGGATTTCTACGACCGATTTAGAAAGGGTAATCTATTACGAGGAATATGTTGTAATAGATCCGGGTCATACAGACTTAGAGAAAAAACAGCTTTTAAACGATACCGAGTATAGAGAAGCACAAGAGAAGTGGGGTTTTGATTCTTTTGTAGCAAAAATGGGAGGAGAAGCGATCCAAGAGCTTTTACAAAAAGAGGATCTTTCTCTTCTGGTTTTAGAGTTAAAGGAGAGGCTGCGCAAAACGAAGTCGATGCAAGCGAGAGTAAAGCTTGCTAAGAGGTTAAAAATTGTAGAAGGGCTTGCAGCTTCTTCTAACGAAGCGCATAACATGGTTTTATCCTGTGTGCCTGTTATTCCTCCTGATCTTCGTCCTTTAGTTCCTTTAGATGGAGGTAGGTTTGCTGCTTCTGATTTGAATGACTTATATAGAAGAGTAATCAATAGAAATAACCGATTAAAGTCGATTTTAAAGCTAAAGACGCCTGATGTAATTATCCGCAATGAAAAGAGGATGTTACAAGAGGCGGTGGATGCGCTTTTTGATAATGGTCGCCATGGGCACCCTGTTATGGGAGCCGGAAACCGTCCTTTGAAGTCTCTTTCCGAGATGTTAAAAGGGAAAAGTGGTCGCTTCCGTCAGAATCTTTTAGGAAAGAGGGTAGACTATTCAGGAAGATCGGTAATTGTCGTAGGACCTGATCTTAAGTTTAACCAGTGTGGTCTTCCAAAGCAAATGGCTTTAGAGCTTTTTGAACCTTTTATTGTAAAAAGATTAAAAGATTTGAACTACGTGTATACGATTCGTAGTGCAAAGAAGATGATCCAAAGACAAGCTCCTGAAGTATGGGATGTTTTAGAAGAGATCATTAAAGGGCACCCTATTTTATTAAACCGAGCTCCTACCTTACATAGACTTGGAATACAAGCTTTTGAGCCGGTCTTAATTGAAGGAAAAGCGATACGGATTCATCCTTTGGTTACTCCTGCTTTTAACGCAGACTTTGACGGAGACCAGATGGCGGTTCACATTCCTTTATCTATAGAAGCTCAGCTTGAAGCAAAGCTTTTAATGATGGCAACCGACAATATCTTTTTACCTTCTTCCGGAAAACCGGTGGCAGTTCCTTCTTTGGACATGGTAGTAGGGCTTTTCTATTTGATGCATGATCCTATTGAATCTGCAGAAGAGAAAAAGGTGAAGATTTTTGCTTCTGAGGAAGAGGTTCTTTTAGCACTCCAAGCTTCTCAGTTACAATTTTCAGAAAAAGAACAGAGAGTAGATCAACTTGGATGGGGTCTTTTTGTTCATCAGAAGATTAAAGTTCGTGTAGATGGCAATATTATTGAGACCACTCCAGGGAGGGTTATTTTTAACTCGTATGTTCCCAAAGAGTTGGGCTTTCAAAACTATGCTCTTAGAAAGAAGAGGCTTTTAGAGCTGGTTACGGAGTGTAACAAAAAAGTTGGCTTGGAAAAGACAGTAGAGTTTTTAGATAGATTAAAAGAGCTAGGATTTACCTATGCTACAAAAGCGGCTCTTTCTATTGGAATTAAGGATCTTTTAGTTCCTAAGAGTAAAGCTAGAATTGTGGAAGAAGCTAAGAAAAAAGTAGAGAAAGTTAAAAAGCAGTATGAGGATGGAATTATCACCGAAGGGGAAAGACATTCCAAAATCATTAGTATTTGGACAGACGTTTCAGAAGAAGTTTCTGATGAGCTTTTCCAGATGCTGAAGGAGCCTAAAGATGGAGTAATTAATCCTATCCATTTGATGGTAGATTCAGGAGCTAGAGGAAACAGATCTCAGGTAAAACAGCTAGGAGCTCTAAGGGGTCTTATGGCGAAACCTTCCGGAGAGATCTTGGAGTCTGCGATTCTGTCTAACTTTAGAGAAGGTCTTACCGTTTTAGAGTTCTTTATCTCTACGCACGGAGCGAGAAAAGGTCTTGCCGATACGGCGTTAAAAACAGCAGACTCAGGATATTTGACAAGAAGGCTTGTAGACGTTTCTCAGGATGTTATCGTAACAGAAGAGGATTGTGGCACCTTAAATGGAATCGATATAGAAGCGATCAAGCAAGGTCAAGAAGAGCTTCTTTCTTTAAAGGATCGAATTTTTGGAAGAACTTGCTGTGAGGATGTATTTCAGCCTGGAGATAGTGAAAAGATCTTGGCTAAGATGGGAGACATTTTAACCGCAAAACAAGCAGAAGAAATTGATGACGCCGGTATTGAGGTAATCAAGATCCGCTCTGCTCTTACTTGTGAGACAAGAAGAGGCGTTTGCGCAAAGTGTTATGGACTCAACCTAGCTACGGGAAATATTGTAGGAATGGGAGAAGCTGTTGGAATTATAGCAGCGCAGTCTATCGGGGAACCGGGAACGCAGCTTACAATGAGAACCTTCCATACGGGGGGAATTGCTTCTGCTTCTGCTACACCGGAATTGGTTGTAGAGAAAGAGGGGATTGTTATCTACATGGATACCCGTGTAGTACAAAATGAAGAAGGAAATTGGCTTGTTTTAAACAAAAATGGAATGCTTCATGTGGTCAGAGATGAGAAAAGGCCGATAGAAGAGTATAAGAAGCTTCTTCGAACCAAGTCAATTGAGCCAATTCAGTCTTTTCACTTGGAGCTAGGAACGGAGATTCGGGTAGAAGAGGGTTCTTTGGTAAGCAAAGGAACTAAAATCGGAGAGTGGGAGCAGCATAGTAGCCCCATTATTTGTGAAAAGCCCGGTTTTGTAAAATACGAGGATTTAGTAGAGGGAATCTCTACTCAAAGGGAAGTAAACAAACAAACAGGCCAAACAGAGCTGATCGTAAAACAGCATAGAGGGGAGCTTCATCCTCAGATTATTATCTATGCGGACAAAGAGCAAAAAGATCTGGTAGGAACTTACGCTATTCCTTCTGGAGCGGTTATTGCGGTAAAAGAAGAGCAAAAAGTAAAAGCAGGAATGATCTTGGCAAAGCTTCCAAGGGGAGCTATCAAAACAAAAGACATTACGGGAGGTCTTCCTAGGGTTGCAGAGCTTTTTGAAGCGAGAAAGCCTAAAGATAGCGCAGAGATCGCAAAACTAGATGGTGTGATCGACTTTAGAGGAGTACAAAAAAGCAAGCTTATCGTGGTGATCAAAGATGAAATCTCCGGTATGGAAGAAGAGCACTTGATTCCTTTAAGCAAGCACTTAGTGGTCCAAAAAGGGGATCATGTGGTGAAAGGACAGCAACTAACAGAAGGTCTCGTTGTTCCACAAGAAATATTAGAGATCTGTGGAGTGAGAGAATTGCAAAGATATCTTGTAAACCAAGTGCAAGAGGTTTACAGACTGCAAGGGGTAGACATCAACGATAAGCACATTGAGATTATCGTAAGACAAATGCTCCAAAAGGTAAGGGTAACTGATCCAGGTGATACTACCTTCCTTTACGGAGAGGATGTGGATAAGAAGAAGTTTCATGAGCAAAATGCAAAAACCCTATCAGAAGGAGGAAAGCCTGCTCAGGCAACTCCGGTTCTTTTAGGGATTACAAGAGCTGCTTTAGGGACGGGTTCTTTTGTGGCCGCTGCTTCTTTCGTAGAGACTACAAGAGTGTTGACAAATGCTGCTTGTAATTCAGAGACAGACTATCTATTTGACTTCAAAGCAAACCTAATCATGGGTCGTATGATTCCGGGAGGAACTGGTTTTGAGCGTTATAGAAAGACGAAGAAGTTTATAGACAAAGAGCACGAAGAAAAGCTTGTCTTTGACTTTTCAGGAATAGTACATAAACCTACGGCAGCACCTGTTGCTTAATCTTCTTAGAAGATAAGCACCAAAAGTATAAATGAGGTATGATAGAGGAGACTCTATCGTACTTCGTTGTTTTGTAGCTCTTTGATAAGCAAATGGGAGACTACAGGGTTTCCTAAAAAATCATTTATAAAGATAATTTGGACTTCTCTTTTTCTTTCGTCTAGTTCCCGTATAATTTTAGATGCTTTTGATGACTCGATTTCAGCAAGGGTTTTTTCTGCTACTTCCCTTACCTTTTTCACAAAGGGAAAGCTAGAACATAACATACGCTTTTCTTCTACGACTGTAACCTTGATGCTTTCTCCATAAAGACAAGCTAGGAGCGTCTCTTTTTTCTTTTGGGGATCATTAGAGTAAACATTTGCTCTCTACAGCTTTGAGAAGATATGATTGCAAAAGTCACAAAATAGGAATTGTTAAGCGAACAGGGAATATTTCGAGTAGACATGTGATAAATCCTTTTTTTTATTTTAAGGCGACATTCTACAGAAAAAGGATTTTTTGACAGTAGTTATTTTAGATAGAAAAAGTCTTGAATATAGGCGAAAATATTTTGTTCTGATAGCTCTTGTAGGTCTTCTCTATTTTGATCTGCTTTTTCAGGAGAAGTATCCATTTCATAAAGAGTTTTGTTTTCAATAAGAATTCGCAGAGATTTTCTATGTAAGCGGCCAGGTATTTTATCTTCAGACAGGTTATAGTTTCTTTTTTTTTGGTGAAATTTTTCTAATACAAAAGCTCTCATGTGGACATTGAAAAAATGTATAGACCAATCTAAGTGATTTTGTATTTGTTGAACTTTTTTTAGGGTAGTTTCTATTTTTTCAGGATGAAGAGAGCTCTCTTCACTATCTAGGAGAAAATCACGTATCATCAAAATTTCAAATTGGTTTTTAGAATAGAGCGTAACCACATCAGGCCCTGAGACAGGAAAAAATCGGAGTTTTTCTTCTATAATAGCCCCGTTGGGAATATGTACTTTGTACTGACGACTCGAAATTGCTGTAAAAACAGCATTAGATAAAGACTCTATTGTGGTCCATTCTGTTTTTTGTAGCTCTTTTTGAATACTTTGGTAGTCTTCTGTTAGCTGCCTTTGAGAAAGGATCGACTTTTCATGAGAGAGGTCTTGTAACATATCCCCTTGTTTTATTTTTGATAAAATATATTCTGCTACATGAAGACCGGTAGGGGGAAGTACGTCTTTCCAAAAGACTACTCTTGATGAATAAATATTTTGAACAATTGAGCTAGACATACTTAATTATCGTTGTTGGTTTTGCTAATTTTATAATCATTTTGAATTAATATAAATGAATGTATTTAATTGAAATTAAATAGTTTTTATATTCCTTCTCCATAAAAAACAAAAAACTGTAGATCCTAGAGAGTTTTTTTAAAGAGGGGCTCTGCAATATTCAGGAGTCTTCTTGGAATTGGTTTTAGTAGTGTTAATGGCTTTAAGGGAGAATTAGAGTTTTTTTTGAAGATGGCTTTCGAGTTTTCTGATGTCTGCTGAAAACTTGCGAATCCCCTCTGCTAACTTTTCTGTAGCCATGGCATTTTCATTAAGCAAAAAGCGAAAATTTGCCTCTTCTAAAGAAAGTTTTTGTTTAGGAGGAATAATTTTTTTGGGATCCAACTTTCTTTCTACGGGTTTATCTTCTTTTTTTAGCTCTTCTAAAAGATTGGGAGAAATGGTTAAAAGATCACACCCTGCTAGTTCTAAAACTTCTTCTTTGTTTCGAAAAGAAGCGCCCATTACTTGGGTTTGGTATCCAAAGTGTTTAAAGTAGTGATAAATTTCTGTAACAGAAAGAACTCCGGGATCCTCGGAAGGGGAATAGCCTTCTGGTTTTTCATTTTTTTTGTACCAGTCTAAAATACGTCCTACAAAAGGAGAAATTAAAGTAGCTTTTACCTCAGCACAAGCTGCTGCTTGGGGGAGAGAAAATAAAAGGGTCATATTGCAGTGTATCCCTTTTCTTTCCAGCTCTTTTGCTGCTAAGATTCCTTCCCAAGTAGAGGCTAACTTAATGAGTATTCTTTCTTTGGGAATGCCCGCTTTTTTGTAGAGGCTTATGAGATATTCTGCTTTTTGGATGCTTTTCTTTACATCAAAAGAGAGCCTAGCGTCTACTTCGGTAGAGACTCTGCCGGGAACCTTTTTTAAAATCTCACATCCGAAATTGACAAAAACCTTATCCAAGGCAATGGAAAGCTTCTCTTCTGGACTTTTTCCCTCTTGCTTTCCAAAAGATACAGCCTCATCCATCAAAGAGCTGTAAGCTTGCTTTTGAGAGGCATCTAGGATCAAAGAAGGGTTTGTTGTAGAGTCTGTTGGTTTATATAGATCTAAAGAATCAAAGTCCCCTGTATCAGCCACCACCACGGTTACTTTTTTTAAATCATCAAGCTGACTCATAAGCCTCCCTCTTTCCTTTAGTCTAAATAAGAAAGAGTTTTCTCTGCAAGCAAAGGATCAGGAGTGAGAGGAGGGATTATCCCCTGGATTGATAGCGGTAAGGGTAATTCCTGTTGCGGTTATAAGGGCAGCAATCGATGCATAAGCAGCCATGGACCAGTCTGTTTGGGAGGCCTGTAAACTGTCTGCAGGGGCTTTTTTTACCTCTTGCTGAGGGGGTGCTTTGATCTCAAGGGGGGGGGTAGTTTGGACTGGTACAAATAAAATGAAAAACCAGAAGGCTATTCCCCTTCCGAGGATACCGGAGTTCTTTATGATACATAAATTTATCAATAATTTAA
>CAYGOC010000001.1:0-118493 GCA_964351495.1 uncultured bacterium | reverse complement strand
CCTCCCCCACCCCCCCCCCCCCGCCCACCCCCGCCGCCCCCGCCGCCGCCCCCCCCCCCCCCCGGGGGGTAGTTTGAGAAGGAGCATTCTCAGCAAATAAAGAAGAAAATAAAAGAAGAAAGATACAAAAGAAATGCATATAAAGTCCTATTCGTTTTTATGTTTTTTAGGAAGATACTCTTTTAACACCAAAAACTGCCAGTGTTTTCCCAAATTTGCATATTCCGATTGAAGTGTTTTTTCTAGGTTTTTCCAGAGCTTTTCTGGTTCTGAAGAGGTTGAGATTGAATCTATATGGTTTTTTAGGGAAGATTTTTTTTCTTCTTGTAGAATTTCTTCTAATAGATCTTTGGTATAAGTAAAAGAACGGAGAGCTTCTATGAACGTTTCTCTGAGCTTAGAAAATTCTTTTTCAGGGGAGGAACAGGTTATAACATAGACTATTTTTTCTTTTACGAAAAAAAATTGCCAAAGTCTTTCTTTTCCTAGAGGGGTTTTTCGAGTAATCTCTGTTAGCCTTCCTTTTCCTGCTTTAGTTTCAAAAGAACCTAAGTCTCTCCAAGTTAAGCCTCTTTCTTTTTTGTGATCTTGTTTGACCCCTTTTACATACTCTTCTAAAGATTCCTCTGTAGCTTCCTTAGCTAAATTTATAGAAGAGACAAGCTCTACTCCATTTTTCTTATAAAACCCAATCTCAAGGCATCCCTTTATGGTTTCAGGGGGATAAAAGTTCCAGTTTTCAGGGGGGTGAAAATAACAGGCAGCATGGCACAAGAAAGGGCATAACAAAACAGGAAGCAGAAAGAGAGAAAAAACTCTAGTGAGCATGGCCATGAGCCGGGTTTACATCTCCATCCGTGGAGCTTGTAATAAGAACAGATAAAGCGGCAATGCCTACAGCAAGGCCTACTCCCCAAAGCATCATAGAAACAGCTAAAGAACCACCGGATCCCGCTGTGGCTGCGCTGCTTTTTAACAAAGGGGGAGTGCTGTTTATAGCGGTAAGAGAGGGTTCTTCCTCTTCTTCAGAAAAGTCTGCCGAAAGGGAAGAAAAGGCCAAGGAAACAGAAAGCAAACAGGAGACAAATTTTTTAGAAAGACCCACAAAAACCCTCTTTTTGTTTCAAGGTTGTATCAAAAAAGAAAATTTTTAGAATAGAAAAATCTTGGGAAGAGAAGGAAAGAAGGCCTCTTTATAGAAGAGGCCTTGTAGCTTAAGAATTTCCTAAGCGTGAGAAGATTGGCTACTAGAAGCGCTAGCAGCTACTACAGCTGCTGTGGTTATAACAGCCGCTGCGCTGAGCACTGCAACAGTAATACGAGTAGCGTTAGAAGCGCCTCCCATACCATCTTGGCTAGCATTATTTCCTCTAGCATGAACTGCTGAAGAGAAGGTCATCAACAAAGCAGTTAGAAAGATAGTTAGTTTTTTCATTTATTTACTCCCATTTAAACGTGATTGAAAACGAACTCGGGGAATGTCCTTTTTTGTATTCCCCTACCTAAAAAGAAACACAATGAAGACTTATTTTTCTATTTTTTTTTATGAGATTAGTAAGAATAAATTGGTAATTCTTTGAAGTTAAGTTTGTTAAAAGTTTTTCTAAAAAGAGGGAAAAAGAGCTTTTTTTCTAAACAAAAGTGCGTTTTTTACTAAAAGAGCGGCTGCCTATGCAAATTAAGGCTCCCATCAAATTCTTGCTTTGTGTAAGCTCTCAAGCATCGAGGTTTAAAAAGGAAGGTTGTCTTGGAAAAAGGGAAAATGCAAGAGATTTGTGATCTTTTAAGAAAAGAGACTCTAGAGCCTGCGAAGCAGGAGGCTGAAGAGATAGTGGAAAATGCCCATGCAGAAGCAAAAAAGATAGTGGAAGAGGCAAAGAAAGAAGCTGAAAAACTCGAAAAACAAGAAGAGAAGAAAAGAGAGCAGCGGGAAAAATCATTTCAAGCTTCTCTATCTCTGGCAGCTAGACAAGCTGTAGCAGACTTAAAACAGACTATAGAGAGGAAGCTTTTCAAGGAGTCTTTAAAAGACAGCTTAAGCGCTGCCATCCAAGAAAAGGGAGTCCTTGTTTCGATGATAAAAACCCTTTTAAAAATAGTAGAAAAAGAAGGGTTAGAGGGGGACTTTTCTTTAGTTCTTCCCGAAAAAGAAAAGTTAAGCCTTGTACAAGAACTGGCTAAAGAGGGGCTTTCTAGGTGGGAAAAAAATCTACTTTTTGTAGAAGGGATGCAGGGTGGCGTTAAGCTGAAACTGGAAAAGAAGCAGGTAACTTTGGATATGAGTGAAGAGGCTTTAGTTGATTTACTGGGGAAGTATCTTCGCTCTGACTTTAAGGCGTTTTTATTTAACTCAAACAAGAATGTGTAAGTGGCTAATTATTATTATCTTGTAAATTCTTTTCCTACTTTAAAAATAGAAGAGCCTCCCGGAATTAGTGTGGAGAAGTTGAAGGTGGCTCTAGAGGAAAATCTCACGGAAAAAGATAAACAAGAGGTGAAAGATTTTTTATTTTATTTGGATTTGAAAAATATAAAGTCTTTTTGGCTGGGGGTCCCTATAGATACAAGGGCTAACTTTACAGAAAAAGAGCTGGAAGAGGCTCTTTTGGTTCCTCAGTTTCTTCCCTCTTATGTGTATGATTTTTTAGATCGCTACGAGACAAAGGAAGAAAGGATTCGGTTTTTTTCTTCTTTGTATACCCAATTTTTTTCCTCTTTTGATAGGGGGTTTTCTAAAGAGTATTTCAAGGAAGAGAGGCAAATACGGCTTCAAATAGCCGCTTTTAAGGGAAAAAAAAAGGGGAAAGATTTACTGCGTCAAATGCAATTTGAAGATCCGAGCGATCCTGATGTTGCTTATATTTTGGCGCAAAAAGATAGAGAAGAATATGAATTTCCGAAAGAGTATGAGCCTTTAAAGCAGATTTTTTCCTATGAGGGAAAAGATCCTAAAGCCTTTTTAAGGGCTTATTTACAGTATCGAATGGATCTTATCGAGGAAAAAGAAGAAACGTATTTCTTTTCTTTATCAAAGGTACTCGCTTTTTTAGCGAAACTACTGCTAGTGGAGCAATATCAATTTTTACAAGAACCTGCAAAAGAAGAGTTAGAGAGATTATGAAAGAGACAGTGCATGCAAAAGGAAAAGTAGTAAAGGCCTTTGGCAATCTTTTAGAAGTCCTTTTTGAGGGAAATATCTATCAAGGGGAAGTGTGTAAGATTGTAATACAAAATCTCTCTTTAATGGCAGAGGTTATCGAAATTGTAGGAGAGAGGGCTAAAGTTCAGGTTTTTGAAGACACAAAAGGCATTCGTCTTAAAGAGGAGGTCCTTTTTTGCGGGCATCTTTTAGAGGCAGAGCTGGGGCCCGGTCTTCTTACTTCTATTTATGATGGACTGCAAAATCCTCTAGAGAAAATCCGAGAAAAAACCGGTCTTTTTTTAGAAAGAGGACACTACTTTCCTTCCTTAGATCGACAAAAAAAATGGAAATTCACCCCCTCTATTCAAGAAAAAGCAAAAGTAGAAAGAGGAGCCGTTTTAGGGAAAGTACCGGAGACGAGATTTGAGCATAAGATTTTATTCCCCTTTCATTTGTATGGAGTCTATGAGATCACTTGGGTAGCTAAAGAGGGGGACTATACAGTAGAAGAGGTGATAGCCAAGGCTAAAGGAGAAAATGGAGAAGAGGTCTCCATTACCATGATGCAAAAGTGGCCTGTTAAAATTCCTCTTCAGAAAGGAAGGAAGATAAAACCCAAAGAGATGATGGCTACAGGACTTCGTATTTTAGATACGCAGTTTCCTGTTTTAAAAGGGGGTACTTTTTGTTCTCCAGGACCTTTCGGAGCGGGGAAAACCGTTTTACAGCACCATTTATCGAAGTATTCCTCAGTAGATATCGTAGTTATCGTAGCTTGTGGAGAAAGAGCCGGAGAGGTAGTTGAAGTCTTAAGAACGTTTCCGGAGTTGATCGATCCGAAAACCAAAGATCCTTTAATGAACCGAACTGTGATTATTGGAAATACCTCTTCTATGCCCGTTGCAGCAAGAGAAGCTTCTGTTTATATGGGAGTAACGATTGCAGAATATTACAGGCAGATGGGCTTAAATGTGCTTCTTTTAGCTGACTCTACTTCTAGATGGGCTCAAGCGATGAGGGAAATGTCAGGAAGGCTAGAAGAGATTCCGGGAGAAGAGGCTTTTCCCGCTTATTTAGCTTCTAGAATTGCTTCTTTTTATGAAAGAGCAGGAGTACTAGAGATAACAGATGGGGTAGTCGGTAGCTTGACGATTGGAGGTTCTGTTTCTCCTGCCGGAGGGAACTTTGAGGAACCGGTTACGCAGGCGACTCTTTCTGTAGTGGGAGCTTTTCATGGGCTTTCAAGAGCTCGTTCTGATGCTAGAAGATATCCTGCTATTGATCCTTTACTTTCTTGGTCCAAATATACAGAAAGAGTAGGAGAGGTAATGGAAAAAAATCTTTCTGGATGGAGAGAGAAGGTAGAAAAAGCCGGAGTTCTTTTAAAAGAGGGAGATGAAATTGGAAAAAGGATGGAGGTAGTAGGAGAAGAGGGAACTGCTTTAGAAGACTTAGTAACCTATTTGAAAGCAGAACTCTATGAACATGCCTATCTACAGCAAAATGCTTTTGACAAGGAAGATGCTTATGCTCCATTAGATAGGCAAATAGCTAGTTTTTCTCTTTTAGCGAAGATATTTGGAAAGAAATTTCATTTTGATACGCATGATCAGGCTAGAAGCTTTTTTTTAAACTTACAAAACCTTTTGAAAAACATGAACTTTGTTCCCTTTTTATCGGAAGAGTACAAAAATATTTTGCAAAAGGTAGAAACCCATATTAATACCCCGTAAAAGATTGGTGCTTATGAGAAAGGTATATGACCGCATTTTAGATATGAGAGGAAACTTAATCACAGTAGCAGCTGAAAATGTTTCTTTAGGGGAGCTGGCTAGAGTGGAGAGAAAAAACAATACGTCTACCTATGCGTCAGTGATTCGTATTGAAAACGAAAAAGTCACCTTGCAAGTTTTTGAAAGCACCCGCGGTATTTCTACGGGAGATAAGGTTATTTTTTTACAAAAAGAGATGGAACTTGTTTTTTCGGGAGACCTTTTAGGAAGAAGGTTAAATGGAGTAGGGTTTCCGATAGATGAGGGACCTTTTATAGAAGGAAAAGAGACCCCTATTGGAGGGCCTTCTTTTAATCCTATTTGTAGGACTGTTCCTAAAGAAATGGTGAGAACCAATATTCCTATGATCGATGTGTATAACTGTTTAGTAAAATCCCAAAAAATACCCATATTTGCGGCTCCGGGGGAGCCTTATAATCAGCTTTTGATGAGAATTGCCAATCAAACCGATGCGGATGTGGTGGTAATAGGAGGGATGGGTCTTCGCTTTGATGATTACCAAGCCTTTATCGATAATGGAGAAAAATCCACCTCTTTGGAAAAAACGGTGATGTTTATTCATAAGGCAACAGATCCTTTAGTAGAGTGTCTTTTAGTTCCTGACATGGCTCTTGCTGCCGCAGAAAACTTTGCTATAGAGGGAAAAAATGTTTTGGTTCTTTTAACCGACATGACATCGTATGCAGATGCTTTAAAGGAAATCTCTATTACAATGGACCAAATCCCCTCTAACCGAGGATACCCGGGTTCTTTATATTCCGATTTGGCTTTTCGTTATGAGAAGGCGGTAGATATCCAAGATAGTGGTTCTATAACTATTTTAGCCGTAACTACTATGCCGGGTGGAGATGTGACTCATCCCGTTCCTGATAACACAGGCTACATTACGGAAGGGCAGTTTTATTTAAATGGGGGAAGAATCGATCCTTTTGGCTCTTTATCTCGTTTAAAACAGCAAGTAATAGGAAAGGTCACAAGAGAAGATCATGGAGATGTGGCTAATTCTACAATCCGTCTTTATGCAGATTCGAAAAAAGCAAGAGAAAGAGAGTCTATGGGGTTTCGCCTTTCTAAGTGGGATCAAAAACTGCTTCGTTTCTCCTTTCTTTTTGAAGAGAGGCTTATGAATTTATCAGTGAACATTCCCTTAGAAAAAGCGCTGGATACCTGCTGGGAAACTCTTGCAGAATGTTTTGAAAGAGAAGAAGTGGGTATGAAACAAGAGCTTGTAGAAAAATATTGGCCCAGAGAGGAATAGCTTGCTGAAACTGACCAAAAACGAACTGCGTCTTCAAGAGAAAAAGTTAAGTCAACTCGAACGGTATTTACCTACCCTTCAGCTGAAGAAGTCTCTTTTGCAAATAGAGGTAAACCAAGTAGAAATTCTCCTTGCAGAAACAGAGAGAAAATGGAAAGAAAAACGAGAAGAAGTAGAGGCTTTTTCCGGGTTTTTCAAGGAAAAGGTAGAAGCTAGTCTTACAGATGCAGCAACCGTGATTCATGTGGATAAAGAGTATGAAAATATAGCAGGGGTGGAAGCTCCTATTTTAGAAAAGGTGTTTTTCGCAGAAGAGGAACTGTTTTTCTTTGAGACGCCTATTTGGTTTGATAGTGCTTTAGAAAAGACAAAGGAAATGGTGACCAAAAAAGAAGAAAAAGAGGTTGTCAAAGAAAAACTAAGAGCACTGCAAAAAGAACTAAGAGAGGTCTCCATTCGGGTAAATTTATTTGAGAAAGTGCTTATTCCCCAAGCAAAAAATAGCATAAAGAAAATCCGCATTTTTTTAGGAGATCAATTTCTTACAGCGGTATCACAAGCAAAAGTGGCTAAAGAGAAGATAGAAAAAAAGCGGGCTATGGCATGATTTTTACAATGAAAAAACTGCTTTTTGTAGGGGGGAAAAAACATCTAGATGCTTTTTTTGCAAAAGCGCAAAAAAAAGGAATTTTAGAGTTTATAGGTGCGTCTACCAAAATAGAAGATCCCCATATAGAATCTCTTTCCCACGCTATAAAAGTCTTGAAGAAAAGACAGGTGATTTTAAAACAGACTTTTGTCTCTTCGCAAGATCCCCTTTCTTTAGCTAAAGAGGTTCTTAAAACAAAAGAAGAGCTAGAGCTGTTTGCTGAAAAAAAGAGAGAGCTTTACTTGGAGGCTTCTCGAATTGGAGTATTTGGTGATTTTTCTTTAGAAGATAAAGAGTTTATCGAACAAGAAGGGAAAAGGGTCTTTCAGTATTTTGCTATGAAAAGCAGTAAAGTACAAGAGATTACCCTTCCTGAAGGGCTCTATTTTGTTGGAAGTGAGTATGACCTCGACTATTTTGTAGGGATTCATAAAGAAAGAAAAAACTATCCCGGAATGATTGAGCTTTTTATCGAAAAGCCTTTAGGAAAGATCCAAAAGGAGCTTAAAGAGCTTGAAGAAACAGAAACTCTTTTAGAAGAAACATTAAGAAATTTGACAGCCTATTTAGAGTTTTTACACGAAGATTTAGTAAAAAGGCTAAACACATTTCACCTGCATCAGGCTAAAAAAAAGGCAAGCTATCCTCTTTCTTCTCTTTTTGCTGTGGAGGCATGGCTCCCTTGTAATAAAGAGTCCCTTTTGCAAGAGATGATCTCTTCTTTTCCTCTTTTCTATGAAGAAGTTTCTATAGGGAAAGAAGAAAAGATCCCCACCTATATGGAAAATAAAAAAACTTCTAAAATAGGGGAGGATTTGGTGAAAGTTTATGACACCCCTTCTCATGAAGATACCGATCCTTCTCCTTGGGTTTTTTGGTTTTTTGCTCTTTTCTTTGCGATGATTGTATCCGATGCAGGGTATGGATTTTTATATTTGGGAGTAGCCCTTTTTTTACGGTGGAAGTTTCCTTTTTGGACAGGAGCTTTAAAACGATTTTCTAATTTGATTTTAACTATTTCTTTATTTTGCATTTCTTGGGGAGTGCTGACCGGTTCTTTTTTTGGAATTCAATTTGCTGTAGATAGTCCTTTTCGAAAGATTTCTTTGACCTATTTTTTAGTCGAAAAGAAGGTCGAGTATCATTTTGCAAAACAAGATGATGTCTATCAAAAGTGGATTCAAAAATTTCCTGTTTTACAAAAAGAAAAAAAGCCGGACCGTATCTTGCAGATAGCTTCTTCTACAAATGAAAGAGGGCATACAAAGTATGAAATGTTAGAAGATTTTGAAGGAAATATTTTGATGGAGGTTTCTCTTTTCATAGGAGTTATGCATCTAATGCTTGCTTTTTTTAGAAATGCGAAAAAAAACCTAGCAGGAATAGGCTGGGTTTTATTTATGATTGGAGGGTATCTCTTTTTTCCTTATGTCTTAAATGCGACTACATCGCTTCATTTTTTGGGAATCATTTCTAAAGTAAAAGCAGAAGAATGGGGCCTTTACACTTTGTTTACAGGGGTGAGCCTTGCTGTCATTTTTGCTTTGGTGCAACAGAGACTTAAAGGGGTTTTCGAAATTATGAATGTGGTCCAGGTTTTTGCAGATGTGCTGTCGTATTTGAGGCTCTATGCCTTAGCGCTAGCCGGAATGATAATGGCTTCTACGTTTAATGATATAGGAGAAAGCTTAGGGTTTTTCGGTATTTTTGTGGTGATAGTGGGTCATTTTACCAACATTATTTTAGGAGTTATGAGTGGAGTGATACATGGTCTTCGTCTCAATTTTTTAGAATGGTATCGCTACTGTTTTGAAGGAGGAGGCAAATTTTTTAATCCTTTACGATTTATTACATATAAAAGAGGTTAGAGTATGGATTTTAGTATGATAGGTCCCGCGATTGTTTTGGGAATGGGTTGTTTGGGTAGCTCCATTGGCTGCGGAATAGCAGGGATGGCATCTCATGGAGTTATGTCTAGAGTGGAAGAAGGGCACGCTAAGTTTATTGGTATGTCTGCTGTTCCTGCCTCCCAATCGATTTATGGGTTTGTGTTAATGATTTTAATGAAAAATAGCATAGAAGCGGGAAGGCTTTCCCCTTTATCTTCTTTGGGGATTGGGTTTTTTGTAGGTCTTGCCATTATGTTTTCTTCTATTTATCAAGGTAAATGTGCTGCAACAGGAATTCAAGCGGCAGCCAAGCAGCCAAGTGTTTTTGGAAAAACCTTTGCCGCTTTGGGAATCGTAGAGTCTTTTGCTTTGTTTGCCTTCGTATTTGCTATTCTTTTACTGTAGAAGGTCTTTTTAAGGCTCCAAACTTAAGGGGCCTTTTTCTTTTTTTTAGTCTGCAAAGCTCTTGGCAAAAAGGGTTTTTTTAGGGTATATCCCCTTATAAAGGGGCATGTTTATGAAAAAAAGGAAAGAAGAGGACTCTTTAGGGGTAGTGTGGGTTCCTGAAGATCGATTTTATGGAGCGCAAACTGCCCGTTCTTTGCACAACTTTCCGATAGGATCAGAGAAAATTCCTTACGAGATAATAGAAGCGCTACTTGTAATCAAAAAACATGCTGCTTTTGTCAATCAAGAAAAAGGCCTTCTTTCTAACCACAAGAAAAAAGAAATTGTAGAAGCGGCCTCTTTTCTTTTACAAAAAAAAGAAGAGAAGCATTTCCCTCTTTCTGTATGGCAAACAGGTTCCGGTACCCAGACCAATATGAATGTAAATGAGGTAATAGCACACCTTGCAAATCGAAACGGGAAAGAGAAGGTCCATCCGAATGATGATGTAAACTTATGCCAATCTTCTAATGATGTTTTTCCTTCTGCTTTACATATAGCAGCGTATCTTTTAGTAGAAAAAAACCTGATTCCCTCTATAAAAAAACTGCATTTTGCTTTGAAGGCCTTTGAGAAAAAGGGGAAGCGCAAAATAAAGGTGGGAAGAACGCATCTTATGGATGCTACTTTTTTAACCATAGAGCAAGAATTTTCCGGGTATACAGCACAGATAGAAAATGATCTAAAAAGGCTTTCTCAAACCAAAAAAGAGCTTTTAGCTCTTGCTATAGGGGGAACGGCTGTAGGGACAGGAGTAAATAGCTTTTCTTCCTTTTCAGAAAAGGTTTGTAAAAGATTACAAAAAGAGCTAAAAGCTCCCTTTCATCCGGCTAAGAATCGTTTTCAACAGATATCTTCCAAGCAAGCTTTGACCTCTTTGAGTGGAGAGCTTCGGCTTTTAGCTTCCGATCTTTTTAAAATAGCCAACGATATCCGCTTTTATGGTTCTGGACCCAGATGCGGTCTGAACGAGCTTCTTCTTCCTGTTAACGAACCGGGATCTTCTATCATGCCGGGTAAGGTAAATCCTACTCAGTGTGAGGCGTTATGTATGCTCTCTTTGCAGGTGATAGGAAATGATCAAGTCATAGCAGTAGCAAATAGCCAGGGACAGTTTCAACTCAATACGTATATGCCCTTAATAGGGTATAATTTACTCCAATCTATTCACCTGCTTTCTGATGGCATACAAAGTTTTACAAAAAGATGTCTTAAAGGCTTAAAAATAGAGGAAAAAACAAGGAAAGAAAACGTAGAAAAATCGCTTATGAAAGCAGCGGCTTTAAACCAAATTTTAGGGTACGATAAAGCCTCTAAAATCGTACAAAAAGCCACTCAAAACAATCTCTCTTTAAAAGAAGCGGCTCTTTTAGAAGGAGTAGAAGAAAAGCTCTTTGATAAAATTACAAGTCCAGAAAATATGATAGGGCCAAACTTTTAAGAGTTAAAAGGTTTCCCTATTTTTTGCAGGACAAATCGCCCTACCAAAATAGGATGAAAACACAAAAACTTAAAAAAGTTTTTATAATTCACCGAAGTTAATTCTCTTTTTATAAAAGCTGTTTTTAAAAAGGCCTCTTGGATCCATTCAGGGTATGGAGGGGGGATCAGTTTGGGAAGATTTGCTACAGGAAAAAAAGCAATATCTTTCGTCTCTTCTCCTTCTTGTAAAAAGCCCTGTATTTTCTCACATTCAAAAAAATGGGTAAAATGGGCTAGCTTATTTATAGGGAGATATTCTCCTACTTTTCTTTTTACCTTAACTACAAGGCCTGTCTCCTCATAAAGCTCTCGAACTACGCCTTCTTCTGCAGACTCGAAAGGCTCTAGGCCTCCTCCCGGCAAAACCCATACAGGAACATCCCTTCTTTTGATCAGAAGAACCTCACTTCTATCTTCTGAAAAAATAATTCCTACAACGCTTTGGTGTTTTTTATTTTCCATAAAATCTAGCAGAAAAAAAAAGGCTCTATTACTCTTAAGGCTATAAATTTAGTATCTATCAAGATGGGAAAAATCGTAAGCCTTTTCTTCTTTGCCTCATTTCTCTTAGTGGGGTGCTATACGAACCATCTTCAAGTGCAACAAAAGCCTATAACCAAAGATTTCTTAGCCAGTACTTGGGTAGGTTCCCCTGATCCGAGACAAAAACATCCTCCTAATGGGGAAAGTTTAATGGTAAGTTGGGACTTTCCTGCAATAACGTTTCAAGAAGGACTTTTTCTAAAGACAAAGATTCGTTTTTGGGATCTTTCTGAGGAGGATTTTTCTGATATAATAGAATCTAAAACGGGGTGGAAGGAGTACTTGTTTCTGCATAATTTAGAAGAACCGAGAGGGAAGATTTTGGCTTATAAAGTTGTAGTTCAAACCGAAAAGGGAAAACAAATTTCTACTTGGGAGCATCCCTTTTGGATAAAGAAGATAGAAGCAGAAAAAGAGAACTAAGATTTTGTTGGAATATTGCTAAGTAGCAAGTACAGCTTGCTGAAAGCTTCTTTTCCTTCCTTTGTTTTTATAAAAGTATTTCGGGTTTGCAACACTAAGCCCCCGTCTTTTTGGTAAGGTGTCTCTTATGCATACTGTTAATTTGCGATTCAATCGTAAATTTGCCAACAATATAGCTATGTATTTAATAATAAACAGCTTAAAACACGTGGTTTTTATAGAGCAAACGCATCTTATGCTTTTATCGATGACCGCCTAAAACCCCGGCCTTTAGGGTATCGGAAGAAAGCAAAGAAAGCGCTTTTTCTAGCATTTCCTCCGTTTCCTCCCAAGAAAGGCAGGCATCTGTGACTGAAATATAGGGGTCTGCTTTGGGGCTTAAGAGCTGCTTTCCTTTTTTCCAATAGCTTTCAAGCATAATTCCTATGAGATCTTTCTCTTTTTGTAAAAGATATTCTATGCAGGTAAAAAAAACCTTTTCTTGTCCCTCTATTCCGTTTCCATGAGAACAGTCGATAAAAAAAGAGGGAGTAAGACCTTCTTTTAGTAGTAACTTTTTGGCTTTTTCTATAGAGGAGTAAGAAAAATTTGGCTCATATAAAGAGCCTCGTAAAACTAGATGAGAATAGGGGTTTCCGGGAGCGTCTTGAATCTGTACAGTTCCTTCTTCAGAAAGGACGAGTGCTTTTTTTCTTTTTTGAGAAACCTTTATTCCGGTTGCAGTGGCTTCTATGCTTCCCTCTATAGTATTTTTAAATCCTACAGGGAAGTTTACAGTAGAAGCTAGCGTTCTATGAATGGGAGATAGGGTCGTTCGAGCTCCGATGAAACCCCATGTGATTAGATCATCGAAAAAGGGAAATAAAAAAGGGTCTAAAAGCTCTGTGGCTATGGGGATGTTTTTTTTTGTAAGCTCTATCATTAGCTTGCGGCTTAAAAAAATTCCCTCTTCAATATCTTCGGAAAAATCTAAAAAAGGATCATAACAAAAGCCTTTCCAACCTAAAGAGGTTCTGGGTTTTTGGACAAAGACTCGCATCAAAGGGAAAAAGAGAGAATGCAGCTTAGAAAAAAAAGAAGACAGAAGAGAGCCATATTCTAAAGAAGCTTCAAAATGATGAATTGAGCAAGGACCTAAAGCTAAAGCTACCTGACTATCTTTTCTAAGGGAGACCTCTTGTGCTTTCTTTCGAAATAAAGCGATCTTTTCTTGCAAAGGAGGAGTGAGGGGGAGTTTTTTTTTTACAGTGGAAGGAGTGCTTAAATTGTCTATATGCATAAAGCCTCAGAATGGAAAAGATAACAGAAAAGGAAAAACTGGCAAAGAAAATCCTTTTTCAGGATACTCACCGAGCATTGCTTCTATGTTTTAGTTGGGTTTTTATTATGGTTCTTTTTTGGCTGCAAAAAATAGAGAGCTTTCTATGGGGAGCTCCCCTTCTTTTTCTTCTTTTAATAGTGGGATTGTACCTTACTTTTAGACTTAAAGGAGTGCAGTTTCGGTATCTTTTTTATTCTTTAAAAATTGCCTTTTCTCGCCATGATGACAAGGCAGAAGGGGACATTAGCCAATTTCAAGCGCTTATGACAGCTTTAGCGGCAACGATCGGTATAGGGAGTATTGCTGGAGTGGCTACGGCTATTGCTATAGGGGGAATGGGGTCTCTTTTTTGGATGTGGATGGCGGCTTTTTTAGGGATGGCTACTAAATATGCAGAAGCTATCTTAGCTGTAGAATATAGGGAACTGGATGAAAAAAACGAAATGTGTGGCGGTCCTATGTATTACTTAAGAAAAGGGATGAACGCTAAAAAACTAGCTGCACTTTTTGCTGTAAGTGGTGCTGTTACCGCTTTAGTTACCGGAAACATGATCCAGGCAAACTCTGTTGCATTTGCTATGCAAGATTTAGTCTCTTTGCCTTCTTGGGTCTCAGGTCTTATTTTAGTGGTTTTTACAGGACTGGCTCTTTTTGGAGGGATTAAAAGTATTGGAAGGATAACGAGCTTTTTTGTTCCTATTATGTCTTTATTTTACATTCTTTCAGGACTATTTGTAATTTTTGCTTATAGCTCTTATATAGGACCTGTTTTTTTACAAATTATTCGATCCGCTTTTACCGGAGAGGCCGCGGTTGGGGGATTTGTAGGTTCTACTGTTATGTTAGCGGTGCAGATGGGTGTTTCTAGAGGGGTTTTTTCTTCAGAAGCAGGGCTGGGATCTTCTCCCATAGCAGCAGCTGCTGCCAAAACAGACGTTCCCGCAAGGCAGGCTCTTATTTCTATGGCAGGGGTTTTTATTACCTCGTTTATAGTATGTTCTATTACCGGATTTGCAATTGGAGTAACGGGAGTTTTAGGAGAAGTAGATTCCCAAGGGAATCTTTTGAGTGGAGCCGTGTTAGTTTTACGGGCTTTTGAAAAAGGGGTTCCCAGCGGCGGACTTTTAGTGACCATATCTTTGATTCTTTTTGCTTATTCTACTGTTTTAGGGTGGGCTTACTATGGGGAAAAATGTGTGGAGTACTTAGGGGGAGTAAAAACGGTTTTCTGGTATCGCACTTTTTTTACTCTTGTTCTTCTTCCGGGGGCTGTAGCTTCTTTAGATGTGATATGGAGCCTTGCTAATATCTTAAATGCTTTTATGGCTTTTCCTAACTTGGTTGCTCTTTTCTTTTTAGCCTCTGTTGTTTCTAAGGAGACAGTTTCTTTTGATAGACTCTACCAAAAAGAAAGCAAAAGAAGATAAAACTTCTTTAGAAATAGAGCCTTAAGTATGGTTCGCTTGGTTAGAGGAAGAAACGGTAGAATAAACCCAATAAAGGCCATTTCGAATTTTCGCTTCTATGTTGTTTTTCCAAGATTGGGGATTTTCTTTCAATAGAGCCTCTAAGGAGCTTTGCCGATAGTTAAGATCCCGTATACCTTCGTATATAAGCCAGCGAAATCCTAACGCATTATTTATTTTTTCAATTCTATCTTTTAAATCTGAAACACACGTTTTTATACAATAAAACCCTCCTCTTGAAGGAGGATCTTCTGCTTTTTTTTCTTCTTCTTCTGCTACTAAAATAGGGGAGTCATCTTCTTCTTTTGGGTTTTCTTGAGGAAGGATCTTGTGATACTTGGTTTTTAGTAGATCTAGTACTGGGTCATGGATACCGGTCTTTTCTATTATCTTCGCGAAAATAGCTGCAGCCAGCTTTTCTTGATCGATTTTTAAAGCGGGAGAGCAGAGATGATTGCAGTTTTTGTGTGAATCTATATGTAACGAACTTAAATATATCACCATTTTACCCTCCGGAAGTTGTTAGTATTAACCCTGTCTTTTTGGCATATTTACTTGTATAGGAATCTTTTTCTCAATTTTTAGGAGAAGGTTATATAAGAGGAAAAAAATTAGCAATTTCTTTTGAAATTAAGAAAAAAATTTTATAAGAAAAAGTTGTTTTCTCTTTTTTTTTAATGAAAGGCTCCATTAATACGGGAATAAAGGCCTTTTAGTTTAGACAAGGAGAAAGCTATGCCCATCCCTCCCACTTCTGGAGGTTCAATAAATTCCTATCCAGGAGCTAATCCCAAAGCGGAAGCTTTAGATCTTATAAGAAGTCTTCGCAACATCTTAAGCGATATCATTGCAGCTGCAAAAAATAAAGATATGCAAAAAATTCATGATGATAGATTCCAGTTAGAAAAGGTTGTTCACGAGTTAAAAAGTCTCATGGAAACCAATAAAGGGGCCTTTTCTTCCTCTGAAATGCAGCTTTTAGAAGGGTCAGACGGGATTTTAGATATGGAAGCAAATATTGCCAACAGTTTTGATAGCTCTTTTGCTGAGGTAGGAGACTATGCATCAGAATGTTTTGGTATGGCAACGGCTTTACAAGAAGAGTTAGAGGCTAAGTAGCACGTAACCTAAAGATATGGAAGAAAAGTGTAATCTTATCACCTTGCAAACACTGGCTTTGATGCAAGAAGAGTATGAAAAGGATCCTTCTTCTTTGTCTCCCTTTTGGCAAAGCTTTTTTTCGGGAATAGAGATGGCAAGCTTAGAAATAAACGCTATTTCTTCCGAAGTGTTTTCTGCTTTTTCTTTAATACAAGCATACCGAAAATGGGGGCATCTTTTGTGGAAAAACCCGGAAAAATCTCCCTGGCAGCTTGCTTTAAAAACGTATAATCTCTCCGAAAAAGATCTAGAAAAAACAGTTCCCTCTTTTGGCTTTTCAAAAGAGAAAAAAATCACACTAAAAAAACTGATCCAATTTCTTAAAAGTACTTATTCTACAAAAATAGGTTTTGAGTATGAACATGTAGAAGAGAAGATAAGAAAGTGGATACAAGAAAAGGTGGAGTCTCCTAAAAAAAACCTTTCTTCCCACGAAAAAAAAGCCCTTTTTTCCTATCTTATGAAGGCAGAAGGGTTGGAGCAGTTTTTACATACGAGATATACAGGAAAAAAACGGTTTTCTTTAGAGGGATTAGAGATTTTTATTCCTGTGATGGACTCTCTTTTGCAAAAAGGAGAAGAAAACGGGATAAAAAAGATTGTAATCGGAATGCCTCATAGAGGAAGAATAAATCTACTTAGTAACCTTTTAGGGAAAAAATATGCCGTTTCTTTTTATGAGTTCGAAAGCTTTTATAAACCCTTAGATGAAGAAGGGGGGTCAGATGTTAATTATCATAAAGGCTTTTCTTCTTGTTTTTCTTTTCCGAAAGGGGAGTTGAAGGTAAAGCTTATAGCCAATCCTTCCCATTTAGAATCGGTAAACCCTATTTGTATGGGGTTTGCAAGAGCAGAACAAGATCACAACTTTTCTAAAGAAAGAGCCTCTGTATTACCTGTCATAGTTCACGGAGACGCTTCTATTTCAGGACAAGGCGTTGTTTATGAGTGTTTGCAGATGACCCATTTAGAAGGATATGAAGTGGGAGGGGTACTGCATATTGTTTTGGATAACGAAATTGGTTTTACAGCCTCTTCTAAAGAGGGTAGATCTACTTTATATCCAACCGATATCGCCAAAAGCTTTGGGTTTCCCGTATTTCACGTAAGAGCAGAAGATTCAGAAGAGGCTCTTTTTACCGTGGAAATCGCCTCTTTAATAAGGAAACAATTTGGTATAGACGTTTTTATTCACGTAGTGGGCTATAGAAAATATGGACACAATGAGACAGATGAGCCTTTTTTTACCCAACCTTTAGAATATGAAAAAATCCGAAAAAGAAAGAGCATCCCAACCCTTTATTTAGAAAAATTGGTAGAAGAAAAGGTGCTTTCTTTAGAAGAGGCGGAAACAGAAAAAAAAGCTTTTTTTGCCTATTTAGAAACAGAAAAGGAAGTAGCGAGAAAGTACCAAAAAACGCCTCCTTCTTTTTCTGATATTTACGGAATAGAAAAAGAAAAAGAAGTAGAAGAAGACGTAGTACAAACTACGGTTTCTTCAAAGAGGCTTTTTGCCCTTGTAGAAAACTATACGAAAGTGCCCGATGGATTTTTTATTCATCCCAAATTGGAGAAGTTTTTGCAAAGGAAAAAAGAGCTAGAAAAAATCGACTTTGCCTTTGCAGAGACGCTGGCTTTTGCCTCTTTATTAGAAGAGGGAATTCCTATTCGCCTTTCTGGAGAAGACTCCGGTAGAGGTACTTTTAGTCAAAGGCACGCTATTTGGATAGATCAAAAAACCGGGGCTTCTTACATCCCTTTAAATCAGGTAAAAAAAGGGCAAGCGCCTTTTTCTGTTTATAACTCGCATCTTTCAGAAATGGGAGTGATGGGATTTGAATATGGGTATAACCAAGCTTTTTTACAGGGGCTTACCCTTTGGGAGGGACAGTATGGAGACTTTGCCAATGGAGCTCAGGTAATCATCGATCAATATATCAGCTCTTCTTTTAAAAAATGGGGAGAGAGATCTTCTTTAACGCTTCTTCTTCCTCATGGATATGAAGGGGGAGGGCCTGAGCACTCTTCTGCTAGAATAGAAAGATTTTTACAGATGAGTGCAGACAATAACTGGTGTTTGGTAAATCCCTCTACTCCTGCTCAGTATTTTCATATTTTAAGAAGACAAGCTCTTTGTAAAAAGAAAAGACCCCTTATTGTATTTACCCCTAAAAGCCTTTTACGGAATCCTTTTTGTATCAGTTCTTATGAAGAGCTTACAAAGGGGGCGTTTTCTTCTGTAATAGAAGAGACGGGAGATATGGTAGAAAGGATTCTTTTTTGCTCCGGAAAAATCTATTACGAACTTTTAGAAAAAAGAAGAGAGATGAAGAAAAAAGAGGTTTTGTTGATCCGGATAGAAAGTCTATATCCTGTAGATACAAAGACGGTAAGGAAAATAGCTGAAAAAAACCCTTCTGTAAAAAAAGTTTTCTGGGTACAAGAGGAACCAGAAAATATGGGAGCATGGAAGGGAGTTTTGCCTTATATAAAAACCTTTTTTCCTTCTCTTACCTACATAGGAAGAAAAAAAGAAGAGGCCCCCTCCGGAGGCGCTTTTTCTGAGCATGTTAGAGAACAAAAAGAAATCATAGAAAAAGCATTTGCATGAAGATAGAAATTAAAATCCCTCCTTGTGGAGAGTCTGTTGTGGAAGTTACAGTTTCTTCTATTGTAAAAGAAGAAGGCTCTTTAGTAAGAGAGGGGGATGAGATTTTAGAAATCGAAACAGATAAAGTAAACCAACTGGTCTACGCTCCTAAGTCGGGAGAGCTTCATTGGCAGGTAAAACAGGGAAGCTCTGTTAAAGTAGGAGACGTGGTAGGATTTATTGAGCCTAAAGAAGTAGAATCTGCTCCCTCACAAAAAAAGGTATCTACGAATAAAACAAAGCCTGAAGAGGAGTTTTTTCAAGAGAGCGTATCTTCAGAACCTAAAATAGAATCTACTCAGAAAAAACAGGGAGAGAGAAGAGAAAAGATGTCTTCTCTTAGAAAAACGGTTGCCAAAAGGCTTGTAGATGCAGTCCAACAAACAGCGATGCTAACTACTTTTAATGAAGTAGATATGACCTCTGTTATAGCAATTAGAGAAAAGAAAAAAGGAGAGTTTTTAGAAAAGCACCAAGTAAAGCTAGGCTTCGTCTCGTTTTTTATTATGGCATCCCTTCAGGCCTTAAAAAAGTTTCCCAAAGTGAATGCCTTTATAGAAGGGGAAGAGATTGTTTATCATGATTTTTGTGATATAGGGGTTGCGGTTTCTACCGAAAAGGGGCTTCTTGTTTTTGTATTAAAGGATATAGAAAAACTCTCCTTGGTGGAAATAGAGAAAAAACTAAAAGAATTTGCCGAAAAAGCAAGGGAAGGAAGTATTTCTGTAGATCTTTTATCGGGGGGGACTTTCACCATTACCAATGGAGGGGTTTTTGGATCTTTACTTTCCACTCCTATTTTGAATCCGCCACAAAGCGCTATTTTAGGGATGCACGCCATCCAAAAACGTCCTGTTGTGGTTGAAGAAAAAATAGAGATTAGGCCTATGATGTATCTAGCCCTAACCTATGATCATAGGATTATAGATGGGAAAGAGGCTATCCAATTTCTAAAGGAGATCAAAACCTTTTTGGAAGATGCCGGATTAGAGAAAAAGCTGTTTCCTTAATACCCATGAGAAGAGCCACACTTACAAGAAGAGTGACTATTAGGGTTGCTAATTTTAAATCCTGCTCCTTGTAATCCATCTACATAATCAATGATAGATCCTATTAACCTAGAAGCCTGGTTTTTTTGTATGTGGATTTCAACTCCGGAAGAATGAAAGATTAAATCGTCTTCTTGGGGTTTTTCTGAGTAATCCAAGGTGTATTCGTATCCACTACAGCCGGCAGGTCTATCTCCAAAACGAAGAGCCCAATTTTCTTTACCCTCTTCTTTCAGGATAGCTTTATATTTTTTTGCAGCAGACTCTGTTATAGTGATAGTATCGGGATCAAACTTCTCTTGTAAGATAGTATTTAACTTACCAAGAAGAGCTTCAATTTCCTCTTCTTTTTTTCCGTGGGATAGAAGGCCAGCTTCTAGGGTTTCCCAAGTAGAGGCAGAGCAGCCCACACAATGAAGGCCATGGTTTGTCAGTTCCTGGGCTAAACGCTCACTTTTTTCCGGGAAGGTCTGAAAAATCTCTTCAATGGTCATTTCTTTTGTAATCGTTTGCATAAAGCGCTCCTTAAAATTTGACCTTAACGGTTCCTTTTTGAATTTTACACTGGCAGGCAAGCCTTTCATTTTGCATCTCTCCTAGAAAGTCTTCTTCTTCTTGGGTATAGGGAGAGAGATTCTCCATCCCTTCAGAAACTTCAATTACACAGGTCCCACATATCCCTTCTGTGCAGGCAAAGGGAATACCCGCCTTTTCACAAGACTCTTGGATTTTGGAGCCTTCTTTTAGTTCTACTTCTAGGGATTCATCTTCGAAAATAAGCTTTGCCATAAGTCCTCTTCTTGCTTAAAAGGTTAGGAAAAACAAGAAAAAAAAGCAAAGGCTGAAAATAGAAAAGTATCTATATAACTTAATGTCTTAAGTTTAAACAGTCTCTTCTTTTAAAATCTCTAGAGCAGCTTCTTTTAAGGTAAGGAGTCCTTCCTCAAAGCCGCATTCTAAAAGAAGGTCGTTAATTTGGGTGAGTTCTGTTTCTAGATAGTCTAACCGGCTTTCTAACCTAGCGATTTTTGTTTGAGAGTCCATAAATGCCTCTTTATTATTCTGTTATTATTATCAGGCTGATTTTTTATAAAAATAGATAGCCTATAAGCTATATAATAAAGCATTTACAATAAAAAGTCAATTTAAATGAATTAATTGCAGTTGGTTATAATAATAAATTATTTGACTTTTTAAGCAAAATCAGGTAAAATAGACCTCTAAAAATAAAGAGAAAGGAAAAGTATATGAGTACAGATCCTCTTAGACCTAGTTTTAATCAAGGGCCTTCGATTATTAGGCATGATAATTCTGACTATTTTCCGGATTCAGACGAGGGCGGGCAGGACGATATAACTCGCTTTCAACGCCCCAGAGATCCTTCAGTTGAAGAATATTCGCTTGGACTTGTACCTAGCGTAGTTAGAGATATTACAGATACAGATACAGATATTGAAGAAGATAATCCGCTCAATCCAACAGAGGGGACCTCTTTTACTGCGGTTGTGGAAGTAAGAAAACCTATTTTTTGGTTAAAGACAAAAATTAACTCTTTAGTGGAAAGTAACCCTTTTTTCTTTACAAAAGGATGGATTGATGGAATAAAAAATCCCGTATCCCTCTTTTTTACGCCAATTACCATCGCCCTAGATATTACCGTAGATTTAACAAAATTGGCCTTGTATGTTCTTGCGAATATAGCCTTGATTTTCACCTTGGTGGGGTACTCTGTAAAAGACTCTCTACAAAATAAAGGTCTTTTGGAAAAACAGGGAATAGAGCGGTTAAAAGAGGATATACAGAAACTAAATGAAATGATTAGCCCTGATGAAGATATGCCCTCTGAAGAACAAATAACAAAAGGAAAAGAGATTATAGAATCTTATAGAAGCCTCAAAAGTCAAAAAGGAGAGGAGACTTTTGTAAAGTTGGATACTCTATGCGGGGAGGCTGTTTTACTTGTTTTACAAGCTTCTTTTTTAGTTAAGTATGCACAAGAAATGAGAATAGCTCTTGAAAACGAGTCCTCTTCTCCAAGTACCATTATAGGTAAGCTACAAGGAATTTTAGCAGAATACAAAGAGATTTTTTCTAGCCACGGGGAAATGAAGTCTTTATGGGATTTTTATAAAGGTCCTAGAGTACTTGGTTCTTCAAGTCCTCAAATACAAAAGAACATAGAAGCTTGTAATGGCTTTTTTAGGCAAGAATAGAACAAAGCCTATCTAAGACATCTGTAAGCACTTTCAGCGGTTTTTGATCTGCATTAAATTTAGAGATCTTGTTTTTGGGATAAAAAGAGAGAACCTCTTTAGTCTCTTTTTCATAAATATCCATCCGTATTCGTAAGATATGGGGGTCTTTATCATCAGCTCTTTTTTCTATAACAGCTCTTCTTTGGATCCTTTTAAGCAGCTCTTTTTGATTAGATGTTTCTAAGAGTATAATGTGATCTACCCTTACGTAAGGCTTGATGAGCTCTGCCTGTCTTTTGGTTCTAGGGAGACCGTCTAGTAAAAGAAGCTGAGAAGAGGGGAAGTAGCGGTTTGTAGCGATCAGTCCCTCTACGTATTTATGCCATATTTCAATGGTTACGTTATCAGGAAGGAGTTTTCCTTTGGAAGCATAGGAGTGGTAAAGCTTCCCGGCAGGAGACTCCAAAGACATGCCTCGGAAAATATCCCCAGAGGAAAGGTGGAAGTGGTTTCCTGCCCCACTTAAAAACTTGCCTAAAGTCCCCTTTCCTGTTCCTGGGGGGCCAAAAATCAAGACAGAACGGAACTGATTTTTTCTCTTTGTATTCATGTTTTTGGTTTAACAAAAACGAATTTAGGGTGCAATATTTATTTAAATAACTTATTGTAAGTGTTTTAAGAATATAGGCAAAAGTGTTTTTTCTTGACAATTTAAGCTGTATTTGGTAAAATATATCCTTTAAATGGATGTGTTTCTATGGAAAATAAGCTTATTATACCCGGATTTGCCAAAATAAACGGGGACTCTTTTTCTTTAGTAGTAGAAATGAACGAAAAAAGTGTAGCTGCTCTTAAAGCGGTTCCCAGTTTAGCTAAAGAAGTGCAAGAGGTAGCTTCTGTTATTTTTGAAAAGTTAGCAGAAGAATTTTCTAGAGAGGAACTACAAAAAGGCAAGGTCCTTTTAGAAGGGGAGAAAGTGTATTTTTCTTCTGAAGAAGATAATACGGAAGTCTCTAATTACCCTTTAAAGGAAAGGGCTTTTCAACTTTCCTCACTTTCCGATTCCGGAGTAGGACTAAATCTCTTGGATAATAAACACATTTCAGGTGCTTTTCAGATGATCATGAGCCTTACTGAGGACAATCAATTTGTAAGCCTTTCTTCTTCCGGCGCTTCTAGGGAATTTACTCCTATAATCCTTTTTTCTAAAGAGTCGTCTGATAGATCTTCTATAGAAAAACCCAAAAAAACCTCTGAAAATCATTCAGAGCATAGAAGGCAGCGTAGAAGGCCAGAACCTTCTCCTGATAGAAGAAGAAACATTCAGCCTGATAGAAGAAGCATTCAGATAGAAGAAGTAATGGAAGAACAGCCCCCAAAAGCAATAGAGGAGCTGTTTCAGCCTAAGTTTCAAAAAAAAGAAGATATTACTTGGTATGAAAGATTATTAGAGGATGAAAAAAGTCGGTTTTCTCGGTATGTACAGTGTTTTGATGGAACATATCCTGAGGTTATTACTTCTGCTCAAGTAGAGGGTTTTAAGCAGCTTTTTTCCTAGGAAACAAAGCTATATCTAACTAATTATCAAATAGTTTGTTTTTTCTATTTTTATTTAAAAAGTGGAGTTTTTATTAATGGTTTGTTAATAAAAATGTTGATTTTTTAAATAAATTATGTTATAATAACTGTCTTAATTTAATAAATATAAGACGGAAAATATGACAGCTTTACTTAAGACTGCATCTTGCGCCCTTTCTGATACGACAGAAAAAGGAAAGCTTTCTAGAGCTTTAGAGGGGGAAAGAAGAGAGGTTTTTCAGGGAATTTTTGCTTCTTTAATGACAAAGCATAATATGAACTCCGGAAAATATGAAGCTTCTTATTTTTCAAAAAAGCATCAAGTAGTTTTTATCTGTAAAGAAAACCCAAAAGAGAGAAAAGTCCTTGCGCTCCCAAAAGAAGAAATAGAAAAGGTAGACTCCCTTGAAAGGAAAATACAAATATACGTAGATAGAACAAAACCAAAAATACACTTTTCTTCTCCGCCTCCTTCTATAGAAGAATCCTTACAGAAATTAAAAAAACTGTGTGAAGGGTTAGGAATTTCTTTTTTAGAACTAAAAAAGAAAGTAGGAAAAGGTCTTTCTATAAAAGACGCTATAACAGAGCTAAGAGAAGATCTTCCCGAAGCTTTGCGCAATACTATGAAGCCCCGTTTAGATAGAGAAAGTAAAAATCTATTAGATGCTAGAGGAATAACTTATGATGATCTGGAAAAGTTAAATGCCTTCTTACGCATAGAATGTTTGCCTTATACTCTTTTGCCTAGAAGAAAAAAAGAAAAACTAAAAGACCGTGTCTCTCAAACCGTAGCAGCCCTTTCTGTAGCCGCTACATGGGCCCGTTTTATAGATACTTTGCAAAGCTGGAGAAAAGGGGCTTCTTCTTACATGAAGTTGGGGCTTTCAGAAGTTTTAAATTCTCTATCTTTTATTTCTTCTTTGTGGTCTTTAAAAGGAGCTTATGAAGACTACCAAATAAGCATAGAAAAAAAAGATAAAGAAGGAGGGGTAGATGCCTTTAGAACCGCTACCCGTTCTGGATTTTCTTTTTCAGGGGCTACTTTGGCTCTTACTTCTAGCGCTTTAAAACAAACTCACCACACTTATGCTTCCTCCCTTTTAGATTTTATTTCTTCTAGAATTTTGGACGTAGCTTCGGTTTTAGGGCTGGTCATAGCAACACAAAGAGCGGCTCGCTCTATCCGATTTTTACAAAATATCAATCAGTACTGGGAAAACGACAATTTAAATGAAAAAGAAAAAATCTTAGGAGTTTTAGGGTTTTTGCATGAAGCTACCCATCTTTCTGAAAAAGAAATGCAAGAAATAGGGGAAAAAGTAAGGCAAGGAAAAGGAAATAAAGAACAGCTTTGCCAAGAAAAACTAGAGCAAAAAATCAGAAAATTTCACAGAAGAGTGGGGAATAAAAGCTATGAAATCTTAATTAAAGAAGATGCTCTTTCTAAGCTTATGAAATTGCAAGATCCAAATCTTTCTAAAGAAGAAGAGGCTCTTTTATTAAAAGAAGCACACATCGTGATTGACTCTATAAGGGCGGAAAGTAGAAAAAAAATTGTAAGTTATGTAGCCCTCTTTTTTGCTTCTTTGTTAAGTCTTATTACTTCTGTAATTGGATACGTATATGGAGTGACTTTTGCTGTACATATTTTAAAGCTGATTATCTCTTTTGTGTGGTTTGTTTATATGAATTACATGGCTGCTCTTTACTTCAAATATCGCCCTTCCGATGGATATGACTTAGCTTCTCAAAAAGAGAGGTATTTCTAATGATTAAAGTAGAGCACTTAAGAGGGAATATAGAGACAGATAGAGGATCCATCCAGGTAAATAAGCTTCCTCAAAAATATATCCGTAGGCTAATGGATCTTGTTGGGGATACTTTGTATAAAAGCGGAATAACTCTCTCTCAATTACAGGGGTTTTCTTTAAAAGGAAGAGAGGTCTCTTTTTCTATAAAAGGAAAAATACATAGGCTAGCGCTGCCTAAAGAAGCTCTTTTATGGAGAAAAATTGAAGCGTTTCAAAGAAGAACTGAGCAAGTGCCGTTTTTAAAAAAAGAAAATTCCGGGCTTTTAGAATACCAGAAAAAACTACAGGAATTAGCTCCCAGTTTTCTAGAGAAAAATGAGCGATTTTTAGGGAGAAGCTTAGGGGTTTCTGTAAAAGAGATTTCCTCCGATAGCTTCGGAAAGAAAATCAAAGACTTTTTAGAGAATCTGGTCGGAAAAAAAGAAGTAGATGAAGCTCTTTATCTTTCCGATTCAGAAAGGATAAGGGGCGCTTTTTTAGATCTTGCCTACACAAACCTTTCTTATTTAGGATACGCGTGCTCTATTGCAGACTCTATAATACAGTTTATTTCCCATTTAGAAGAGCAAATGCAAACTGTTCTTGGGCAAGTGTTATCGTTTATTTCGGGGATTTCCGCCATATTTTTAATCCTCTCTTCTTCTTATAAGCTGTATAAAAGCTATATTTTTCGCTCTAAAATAGACTATTTTTATTCTGCCGAAGCGGGTCCAAAGCTTACTAGAAAAGAAAAGGCTTTAGGGGTCATAAGACTTCTTTATGACCAAATTTACCCCACAGAAGAAGAAAAAAAGAACGTAGAACTTAGGTTAGAAAAATTAGCTATTCAAGGGGATCAGGCAGATCACTTTAGGGAAGTTTTATTTTCGAAAATGTTTCAAAGAAAGGCTTATCATTTTTCTCAAAAAATGGGGGGTAAAGCCTTTTATGAAGTGCTCATGAAAATCAGCTCTTTGGAAGAGGCTGTTTTAGAAGGAAAAGAAGGGGCTATTCAAGAGGTAGAAGAGATGGTCTCTATGTTAAAGAAAGAAAATAATAAAAAGTGTGTATATCATGCTTTAATTCTTATAACAGCTCTTATAGGACTTATTTCTGCCATAGCTCTAAATGTGGCTACTTTTGGGATTCCTATTTTGGTATTAGAGGTTTTTAACATAGTATCTGTGAGTCTTTATGGAATAGCTTTTATCGTATCCTATGCGCAAAAAAAACAACTTTCTGATACTATCCAAAAGAACTGGGACAAAGTTTTTCTGCCTCCAGAAGAACTTTCTGATGTGGTTGAAGAGCCTTTCGAATACAGACTGTTACCTGAGAGTTCAGATAGAGAAAATGAGCCGGAGTTTAACGGTGTTTATGTACATAGCGCAACTGGTGATAGGAGAGTAGCTGGCAGTGATTGGGAGTTACCTTAGTCTTTTTTTACTCCACTTAGAAGTAGAAAAAAACTTTTCCTCTCATACAGTCAAAGCCTATCAAAAAGATATCGAAGGGTTTCTCCCTTTTTGTTCTCTTAAAGAAGAAACTTCTCTTTTTTCTTACCTTTCTTCCCTAAAAGAGAAAGGATATAAATCCTCCACGATCTACCGAAAAATCATGGCCATAAAATCGTTTTTCCGGTTTTTAAAACAGGAAGGGCATTTTCAAGGGGAACCTCTTTTTTTAGAGACTCCTAAAGTATGGCAGCTTATTCCTGAGGTTTTATCAGAAAAAGAGGTGGAAGCCCTTTTAGAAGCCCCAAAAGCAGACTCCTTTTTAGGAGCGCGAGATAAAGCCATTCTTGAAGTGCTCTATGCAACCGGCATCCGCGTTTCTGAGTGTTGTAATTTGAAAATAGAGGATGTAGAAGACTCTTTTATCAAAGTCTTTGGAAAAGGGAAAAAAGAACGGATTGTTCCCATAGGAGAAAAAGCAATCCAAGCAATTGATCAGTACCTAGCCTACCTAGATGGGAGTAAGCCTAGTGAGGCTCTTTTTGTCTGTAAAAAAGGGAAAAAATTAAAAAGAGAGACCCTTTTTTTACGGGTTAAGTTTTATGCCAAAAAAGCGGGAATTACTAAAAATGTCTCTCCCCATGTTCTTAGGCATTGCTTTGCTACGCATCTTCTGGAAAATGGAGCCGATCTTCGTCTTATTCAAGAGATGCTGGGCCATGAAAGCATCTCTACTACAGATAGATACACACAAGTATCTCAAAATGTGCTTCAAAACTCGTTTAAAAAATTCCATCCTAAGTTTGAATAAAAACAAATAAAATTTGATTTTAAAGTAGATTAAATATGTTTTAATATATAAAATATTAATAAATTAGATTTGTTTTGTTTATTTTTAATAAAAAAATTTCTTTTTCTTTTGAAAATCCTCGAAAAAAAGCAATTTTATTGGGAATCTTAGGGGGTTTTTTCTTTGTTTGTGCGGTTAGCTTTTCCAGAAAAGTATCGCCTCAGGTTTCCAGTTGGACGTTAGTCTTTTTTCGAAGCATTTTCAGTCTTTTATTTTTCCTCCCTTTTTTTTGGAAAAATCGCGCTCTTTTGCAAAATCCTAGCCAAAAAAAGTTTCACCTTATAAGGGTTCTCTTGGCTAATGTCTCCATTGCCTGTACCTATTACACCTATAGAAATATCCCTATGGCTACTTCTGCTTGCGTTGGGTATACAGGACCCCTTTTTACCTGTATTTTAGCTCTTTTCTTGCTGAAAGAGAGATTGTTTTGGTATCAATGGCTTGCTGTTTTTTTGGGCTACTTGGGTGTGTTTTTGGTTTTTGAGCCAGAGGTGAATTCCTCTTTTGTCCTTTTAGTAGCTTTGGTAGGGAACCTGTGTGCTAGTTTATCGATTATTACCACAAAAAAGCTCTCTAGTACCGAGTCTAGGTGGACTCTTCTTTTTTTCTCTTCCGTTACCGCATTTTTTTTATCGGGTTTTTTTGCTCTGTTTTCTTGGACGCCTCCTACTAGTGCTGATCTTGTATATATGGTCTTACTAGCTGTTTTTGTCTCTATTTCTAATCTTTGTTATATATCGGCCCTAAAAGAAGGGGAGGCCTCCCTTTTAGCTTCTTTGGGCTACGTAAGACTGATTTTTGCTCTTTTCATGGGAATGCTTTTTTTTCAAGAAATTCCCTCACAAGTCACTTGGATAGGAGGACTTGTAATTGTTTTTTCTACCTATATAGCTACTAAAAAAAGAAAAGAGACACTGCCGGTTCAAAAAATAGATTCTATATAGAAAAAAAATAAGTACTATCTTTTTTTTCTCCTTTCTTTTTGGGGGTTTTTTAGCTAAAATAATTACTCTTTTTTAGTAAAGTAGGATTCTTGTGGAACTTTCTTTGGGTAGATTTTTTGTTCCTGTTTTAAATCCGGATCTGAGCTCTTCTCCTGCTGTTTTTACAGAAGAAAGGCCCTCTTTTAGTTTGTATGGGAACTATGGAGGACAGGTAAAAAGAGTTTTTCTAGCCTTGCTGCCTATTTTAGCGCTTTCTCAGCCGGGATCTTCTTTGATTTTAGGTGCTTCTTTAGGCTCCCGGTTAATAAACGCTTACCGGGAAAAAATAGAGGAAGAAAACCCGGAAAAGGGTATGGCTTACTTAAGTAAAGCGCTATCTCTCTTCTCTCTTCTCTTTTTTTTCAGATCTCCTAATAAACAGTTTCTAGTCTCTGCAGTTCAAGATATTATAGTGGGAGGAAAAAAGCTGTACCAAGTAAAAGGTAAAGACTTTTCCGCGCAAGCTCTTTCTATGATAGGGAGGGTGGCTATTTCTGCCATGTATGTAGCAGCGTTTACCTTGTGTACAGGAACTTCCTTTAGGACAGCCCTTTTAATAGGACAGCTTTTGGTAGCTTGCATAACTTCTTATAAAGAGTGGGAAAAGGGGTATTATTTAGAGGCTTTTACACAAGCTGTTTTAACAGTTTATTTAGGCACTAAGATAAGCGCTCGCTTTGATAGATTAGCGGAGGAAAAAATGATGGTACATATGAGACCTAAAATAGAAAGCGGTTTTCAAACGGTAGCTAGAGGCTGTTTTGAGGCAGCTCACAGCCTAGCGCAGCCGGTATTTACTGCTGCAAATCGAGGGATTTCTGTATATAAGAGTAGTTCAGAAAATTCTCACTGGAAGACAACCATAGGATCTATAGAAGTCTTGGCCAGAGGGTTTTTTAGTATCCCTTGCGCTGTTTTAAGCGTTGCTTTTTCTTCTTTGGGAAGAGCATCTCTTTCTTTTTCCGGTAAAAACTATTTATATACCCCTATTTCAGGAAAGATTCGCAAGCCACCAAAAGGGATTTTCAATCTAAACGTAGGAGCACTTCCCGAATTAGAAAACAGACCTTCTATTGATAGGGAAATCGCTATTTCGTTCGATAAAGAAGTTCCTAACAAAGTAGGGCAAGGTTCTAAAGAAGAGCAGCTACAAAAAATAGCTAAGTACGTGGTAGAGAAATTTCAAGAAGGATATAATTTAGCCTTGGAAGAAGTGGTAGATCGAGGTTTTATCAGGCTTCTTACCAAAGAGCTTACAAACAAAAACCTACAAGCGCACTTATATACCAATATGCAAGGGGAAAATCACTTTTTCGGGATCTCTTCAGGCCTTTCTCTTGTCACACACAATGCAGTTTCAAACTTGAGAGTATTTCCTCTTGTTCCCTCTCAAAGTTTTTTAAATCGCGCCTTTTCTGTTTTTTCTTTAGAAGAGTTGCCAAACGTTTTAAACGTGCATACCCATTTTTGGGGAGAGAAAAAAGAAGAGCAGCTAGAATCTCTTTTGACCTCTTTACAAAAAGAGAAGGGGCTTTTTACTCAGTTTTTCTTATACGGAGACTTTAATCACAATACCAAAGAAGAGCTCGAGAAAATGACCTCTATGATCAGCCGGGTTTTCTCCAGGTGTAATTTTCAGCTTCTTACTCCTGAGGTGAAAAACGACTTTTTTGCAGTAGTGGGGGAGGTTTTGCCTACCATTTCTTCTATAGAAGAGAAGGGTCTTTGCCTGCAAACAGACCATCCTCCTTTGAAAATCGATTTTTCCAAAGAAGGGCTAAGTGAAATACAAGTTTAATTTTTAGTAAAAAAACTCTTATTCTTGTTTTAAAAAAACAAGAAACGAGATAATGCTTTCCGGTTTTGGTATGAATCTTTCTTTTTTCTTGGGGTTGCTTTTTCTTTTACAAATTTTCTATTGGTTGATAGGAAAGTTGGGCTCCAAAAAATTAGAATCGGAAAAAGACTATTTTTTAGCAGGGAAAAAGGTGCGGTTTTTTCCTCTTATGATGACCTTTTTTGCAACCCAGGTAGGCGGTGGCATTATTTTAGGATCGGCAGAAGAAGCCTATTATTCCGGATGGGCTGTTTTATGCTATCCGGTAGGGGCTTCTATCGGTCTTATGCTTTTGGGATCTGGAGTGGGAAAAAGGCTTATCCGTTTTAATGTTTCCACAGTTGCGCAGATATTTGAGGTTGTGTACTCCTCTTCGTTCTTGAAAAAGGTAGCCTCTCTTTTGTCGATTCTTTCCCTTTTTATGATCTTAGTATCCCAAATTATTGCTTCTAATAAATTTTTAGTTAGTTTAGGCGTAGATCATTCTCTTCTTTTTATCTTATTTTGGTCTTTTGTCATTTTGTATACTGTGAATGGGGGGCTAAAAGCGGTAATCTCTACCGACATTATTCAAGCTTCTTTTTTTTCCTTTGTCTTTTTCTTATGTTTTTTTGTGATATTTATATCTCACCCTGAGGCAAAATTATTTCCTGAAAAAGAGATTTTCTCTGCCGTTTCTTCCAATAAAATTTGGGCTTGGCTTCTTATGCCATCTCTTTTTATGTTAATAGAGCAAGATATGGGCCAAAGATGTTTTTCAGGTATCTCTCCCAAGGTTGTATCTAAAGCCTCTTTTTTTGCAGGAATAGCCACTCTAATAATTTGTGTAATCCCCATCTTTTTTGGGACATTAGCAAATTCTTTGGATATTCCTTATATTTCAGGAGAGAGTATTTTGATGGCGGTAGTACAAAAACTTACAAACCCTTACCTGGCCTCTTTTGCAGGATGCGCTATTTTAGCTGCGATTATTTCTACTGCTACTTCTTTAATCAATGCTATTAGTTCTAATATTGCAAGTGACTTTAGTATTATTCTATTTCCTAAAAAGGAAACGCTCTTTTCAGCTAGGTTTATTACAGCAATTGTTTCTTTAGCAGCGATATTCTTTGCCTTTTTCTTAGATAATATTGTGGACCTTTTAATCCAGAGCTATGAGTTTTCAGTGAGCATTTTATTTGCTCCTATCTTTTTTGCTCTTTTTAAAACAAAGGGGAACTTTTTTTCTGCTATGCTCTCTATGATTATGGGCGCTTTTGGCTTTTTCTTCTTCCGTATCTACTCTGTAGATTTTCCTAAAGAGATCTTGACTCTTGCGCTTTCTGCTATTGGCTTTTTATCGGGAGATCTGTTCTTTCTCAAAAAAAACAAAGAGCCTAAAGCTTTTTGATTTGATAAGCGTCGTCTATTTGCTCTTTTTGGGTAATTTCACAATTTAAATCGAGCAATTTTCCCGTTAGTATTTCATAAACCCACCCATGTACGGAAAGGGGCTTTCCCAAAGCCCAAAAATTTTGAACGATAGTGGTATGGCAAATATTCATTACCTGTTGCACAACATTAAGTTCCACGAGCCTTCTATATCTGACCTCTTCTTCTTGGATACTTTCTAACTCTTTTTTATTATTCACATAAATATCTCGTATATTACGGAGCCAATTATCCACAAGGCCCAAGTGATGGTCTTGCATGGCAGCTTTTATCCCTCCACAACCATA
The DNA here is from genome assembly GCA_964351495.1 of uncultured bacterium. Classification (GTDB taxonomy): domain Bacteria; phylum Chlamydiota; class Chlamydiia; order Chlamydiales; family SM23-39; genus CAYGOC01. Next base: position 86,812 of record CAYGOC010000001.1, on the reverse strand, counting down.
GTGGCCACAAACAATGATATGTTTTACCTCTAAAATAGTTACTGCATACTCCAAAACAGAAAGAGAATTTAAATCCGCATGCAAAAATAAATTCGCAATATTTCTATGAACAAAAATCTCTCCGGCTTCTAAAGCTACCACTTCATTGGCGGGAACTCTACTATCAGAACACCCTATCCAAAGGTAGGAAGGTTTTTGTTCTTTAGCCCTTTCAAGGAAGTACTGTGGATCTTGAGAAAGTTTTTTTTCGATCCACTTTTGATTGTTGATAAATAAGTGTTTTAATTCTTTCATAGGGGTGAAAAATCCCTCTTTTAATCCAAAAGATTTATTTTAGCAGAAGTTTTTTTGTAAGAGATATAAATTAATAAGGCTTTCTTCTCTTTTGTGCTATAATTTTGAGTCTAAGGTAACCAGTTCAAAAAATTACGTATGCAAGAAACGGAACAAGAGGTTATAGAACCTAATTTTTTTATCGTTGTGGCTTTAGCGTGTGAAGCATCCTTTTTTCTCTCTTATTTTTCTATGAAAGAAGAAAAAAAATCTTTTAGAAAAGTTTACAGAAGCCAAGATAAAAAAACAGTTTTGGCAATATCAAAAATAGGCGAGAAAAATGCGTTTGATACAGTCCTTTTTCTAAGTAGCCTTTTTCCTAACGTAAAAGAGGCTCTATGGCTTAATTTCGGCCTAGCAGGACACTCCTGTTTTTCTTTGGGAGATCTTTTCTGGGCAGATACCATTATAAAAGAAAAAGAGCGTTTTTATCCTTCTTTGGTTTTTCAAAAAGGGGGAAAAAGCTCTTCTTTAAAAACGGTAAAAGAGCCCTCCTTTTCTTATAAAGATTTTCGTTGCGGCTACGATATGGAAGCATTTGGATTTTTTCAGGCCTCTAGAAAAAAAAGCTTTTTAGAGTTTTGCCAGGTTTTGAAAATAGTTTCTGACACCCCTTCTGAGAAGATCTCTTTTTCCTCAAAAGAGGCTACAAAACTGATACAAAAAAATGAGAAAGCTTTAAAAACAGAACTAGAAGCTCTTCTTCTATTGCAAAAAAAATGGGAAGAGAAAAAACAGGAAGTAGAAAAACCCTTTGAAAAGGCAAAAAGTCTTTGGCACTGTACCGTAACCCAAACACATCAGCTAAAGGAGCTTCTTGTACAATACCAAGTAGGGTTTAAACAAGAGCCTTGTTTTAAAGCCTCTTCCTCAAAAGAATTTATCCAAAAACTTTCCCAAGAACTAAAAAAAAACCCTTTAGATTTTTCTGACTATGATCCAACACCTATACTGTGAAGAAAAGATACAAGACCATTTTAGAGTAAAGGAAATCGTACAAAGATTTTCAGAGAAAAGAGTGATCTTTTGTGAAAGATATCAGGAAATCTTTAACGTTCACTCGCAAAACTTCCGGATGCAAAAACAAAATCCCTCCCTTATCTTAGCCCGTAAAGAAGAGGGGTTTCTACATAAAATTCCCAAAGGATACGGCCTTGGGTTTGATAGAAACATCTATTTTTCCCATATGCTTAACTGCATTTTCGATTGTAGATACTGCTTTTTACAAGGAATGTACAAAAGTGCCCATTTCGTGTTTTTCATAAACCTAGAAGACTTTATGCAAAAAATGGAAGAGGAAATAGAAAAAGGGCCTGTTTACTTTTTTTCTGGGTATGATGGAGATAGTTTAGCTCTAGAGAAAATCACCCATTTTGTAGACTCTTTTTACCCCTTTTTTCTAAAACATCCAAAAGCTCATATGGAACTGAGGACCAAAAGTATCCAAATATCTTCTCTTTTAGAAAAAAAGCCCATCCCCAATTGGACAATAGCCTTTACACTAACACCCGACATAATCCAAAAGTCTTTAGAGCATAAAACTCCCTCCTTACAAAAAAGAATAGAGGCAATACGAAAACTTGCGCATTTAGGGTGGAAAATAGGCCTTCGTTTTGATCCTCTTTTTTTTATGAAAGAGTATGAAATTACCTACCCCCTATTTTTTCAGAAGGTGTTTCAAGAAATCCCTCTTTCCTCTATAGCAGATGTAACTATCGGAGCCTTTCGGATGCCTAAGGGAGTTTATGAAAATATCCGAAAAATCTATCCGGAAGATAAGCTTTTTGTCTTAGGGATGGAAAAAGGACAAAAAAGCATTTCTTACGAAAAAAAGAAGGAAGAGGAGCTGATCCTTTTTTGTAAAAAAGAGATTGAAAAAGCAATAAGTCAGGAGAGAATTTTTGTATGTCCCACTTCGTAGAAAAGCCCCTTTTTTGGGTTTTTGGAGCCAGTAGAGGAATTGGCCTTGCTTGTACGAAAAAGCTGCTTACCCTAGGGTATAGAGTAAAAGGCCTTGGTAGAACCAAGCCCTCTCTAGAAGACCCCTGTTTTGATTTTGAACCATTAGATCTTCTAAAAACAAAAGAGATAGAGCCCTTTTTGAGAAAAAAGAAAGAAGAGCTCTCTAAACTGGAAGGCGTCCTTTTAAATGCAGGGCTCCCCCTTTTAGGAAATGTAGAAGAGTATTCGTATCAAAGTATAGAAAAGGTTTTTCTTGTAAATCTTCTGGCTCCTATTTTGCTTGTAAAGGGGATTTTGCCTTTTTTAAAAAAACAAAAAAAAGCCCATATCATAGCCATTCTTTCTGAGGCCGCCCTAGCTGCGAAGAAAAAAGGGAGTGTATACACCGCCTCTAAAATGGGTCTTAAAGGCTTTTTACAAAGTATGCAAGAGGAGACCAAAAACTCTTCCGTAAATATAAATCTTATCTATCCGGGTGTGGTTAAAACCTCCTTTTTTGAAGAAACCTTCTATGCTCCTGAAGAGACGAGTCTAGAGGCAAAAGAAATAGCAGAACTGCTCCCAATAATCGTATCCCAAAAAATAGGTTCCTATATTCCGGAGATATCTCTTTTTCCTAAAAAAGGAAGGGTCTTTTTTAAGAAAAAAGAAAGACCTTTTGTAGATACTCTTTTACAGAAAGAAGATCTATAGAAGATACCCGAAAGCCAACATGACCATCTGGTTTAATAAAGTAGATCGCTTCTTTTTCAGGAGAATAGAGATTGTGGGCCTTTTTTTCCGGATCGAATAAAACCCCTTGTTGTTTTTTACTGCTAATCCAAAGAAAAGAAAGAGGAAGCTCTTTACAGGCGTTTTCCAGCCAGGGCTCTTCTGTTTTTTCTTTGTCTTGTAGAAAAAAAAGAAGGATAGAAGAGCATTTTCTTTGTAAAGAAAAGAAGGTCTCTTCTTTTTCTCCCCGGTAAAAAGGGAAATCGGGAGCTCTTTGTCCTAAAGAAAAACAGGTGGAAAAGCTTCCTTTCTCATAACAAAAAGTGCTTTTGGGATACTGAATTGCCGTTTGTGATATAGCCGAGGCGATCTTCTTTGTTACCGTATCTTTTTTTAAAAGAAAGGAAAGTAGGGAGTTTCGTAAAAAAACAGCCCAAGAAGCATGCAGAGTTGCCATAAAAGAGGCTCTTTCTGTAGCAGCTAACAGAGTTTTTCCTACACTTCCCCTTTCTTTTTGATAGGTTTTGAGTAAAGAGGGAGGACTTTTCTTTTTTATTACGTAAGATAGCTTCCAGGCAAGATTAAACGCATCCTGAAAACCTGTATTCATCCCTTGTCCTCCTACAGGACTGTGAATGTGGGCTGCATCTCCTACCAAAAAAAGGGAGTCTACTTGATACTTTGTAGTAAGACGGCTGTTGATATGAAAGTTGGCAAGCCATACAGGATTGTATAGCTCTATTTTCCCATTTACATAAGAAGAGAGCATGTTTTGCGCTTCTTCCATTGTAGGAGAGGGAATATCTTTAGAAGAGAGAACTCCATGCTCTAAAGAAGCATTTTTTCGTAAAAAATTTCGATACTTTTCCATTTGGAAAATAAGACGAAACTTGTTTTTTTCCGGAAGGGGAAAAATAGCCATTACCCCAGAAGGCTCTAAAAATATGGAAAGGGAGCTTTCTGCTATATCTCCTTTTATATACAGATCAGCTAAAGAAAAAACATCCTTGAATAATTTCCCTTTAAAGGAGAGAGAAAGGCTTTTTCGCACTAAGCTGTGACAGCCATCACAGCCAACTACCCAAGAAGCGGTGGCTTGTTCTATCTCGTTCTTTTTTTGTAAAACTAAATCTACCTTCTCTTTTTGAGGCTTTATGCTAACAAGCTCCGTTTCTGTCTCTATGGAGACTCTCAAGGAAGCTAATTTTTCTCGTAAGATGTTTTCAGTTTCACTTTGTTCTAAACAAAGAGGAAAGGGATAGGGAGATTGCATTTTTCTAAAATCAACGTGACCTAATGTGTTTTTGTTATGAAAGAAAAAAGCGTTTTCTAGTTTTTTTCCTTTTTTTAAAAAAGGGTCTATCACTTCTAATCTTTCCAAAATTTCTAAGGATCTGGCTTGGATAGCTAAGGCTTTTGACTGGTCTGAAAAAGAACTCTTCTTTTCTATGATACGAAAAGGAATTCCCTCTTTTTGTAAAGTAAGGGCCATCATAAGACCGGAAGGCCCCGCCCCTATAATCATCACTTCTGTGTTTGCCATCTATATTCCTTTTTTCTATTGTAAAGAAAAGCTTGTGAGGTTTGTTGTGGTTTTTTTAGTTCCCTGTTTTCTCCTTTTTTTTGCGTATCTTTTGACCAAAAGATCGCAAATAGAAAACAAGGAGGAAGGTTAAAAAAAGAAGGTAGCATAGGCCCCTGCAATATTTTGGTATTTCCAAACACCGGTTGCTGATTTTAGGTGACGGATTCTATAAAAAAAGTCTGCTTGCAGATAGGAGGTAAAGTTTGTTTTTCCTCCAAAAGTAATCCGGTTTTGGACAAATCCATGTATATCGCGAAAAAAGGCCTCTTCTGAAATATAGGGAGTAATTCGAGCTTTAAAGCTAAAGGTAAAAAGAGATCTATATTGAAAGGTATTTGTAGCCCCTTGTATCACTAGGTAAGAAAATCTACTTCTGTGAGAAAAAGAACAAGGCCCTAAATATTTTTTATAAAGAATATCCAATAAAGGTTCATAAGTGGGCTTAAAAGAGCCGGAGCTTCTCGAAAATATCTGTCTATATCCCCAAGCAAAAGAAAAAAGGGAGTTTATTTTATGAGACAGGGTGGGCTCTATGTGCAAGTAGTAAAGATAAGAAGAGTTGTCTCCCCATCTTCCCTCCATGTTAAAAAAAAAGGTGCTTTTCTCAGAAAGGGTCAATTTTTCTTTTTGTTGTATCCACAGCTGAAAATCCCCTTGATCATTTAAAGAGGAGAACCCTAAAAGGGGAAGCAGTAAACAAATAAAGCGTAGCCGCATGAAAATAGTGCCCTAAAATTAAATTCTGCCTCAAATAATGAAACATAAAGTTTTTTTTCTGAACAGGTCAAGACTTTTAAAGGTTCTTTTTTGTTTTTCTAAAGGTATGGTAGATTTGTTCCGGAGGGAGTTTTAAATGAAAAAAAATATACGCAATATTGCTTTATGGTCTTTATCGTTGTTTTCTGATGTGGTTTTTCAGTTTTTCATCTATCTCTTCTTATTTCCTATTTCTTTGCTTTTCCCTCTTCAAGCAAAAAAAAGAAAGAAAAAAGCCCTTCTTTTAGTGCATGGATATTGCAACTTTAGTTGGGTATGGTTTTTTTTTGTATGGAGACTTAAAAAACAGTATGGCCCTATTTATACTATCAACTTAGGGAAGCCTTTTTCCTCCATTAAAACGCATGCCAAAAAGGTGGAGTCCATGCTCCCTTTAGAAAAAAACTGGATTTTAATAGGCCATTCCATGGGAGGGCTTGTCTCTTCTTATGCCTCTTTAGGAACTTATAAAGATAGAATAGAAAAGATCATCACTCTTGGAACCCCTTTTTCGGGTACAAGGCTTGCCTCTTGGGGATTTGGGGATTGTTGTAAAGAGATGCAAAGAGACTCTTCTTTCTTACAAGAACTCAAAGAGGCTCTTCAGAAAGAAAAGTTTCCTATTTGCTCTTTGGGAAGTAGGCAGGATAGAGTTATTTTGCCGTACACTTCAGCTCTTTTACCCGGCGGGAAAGAAATAGAGGGGGTAGGTCACGTGGGTCTTTTATTTTCTGAGGCAGTCTTAAAGCAGGTGTTTCAGTGGATAGAAGAAAAAAAAGATTGCAAAACAAGATCTGAAAAGATATGAGGGGAAAAAAGAGGTGTTTATGGAAGGGGATTCTTCAGAAAAAAACAAGGAAACCAAAACAAGTTTTCAAGACTATCTTCCTCTTGTATGTATTATTCTTGCTGCTCTTTTCGGAGCATATGCGTTTTCTCATAGACTGATTCAATTTTCTTGGAAAATATATGGGTCCTTATTCATGGGGCTTTTTTTTCTACAGCTTTCTTTGTTTAAGTTTTTTGACCTAAAGGGATTTGCCAAAGGGTTTGTTTTGTATGACTTCGTTTCTCAAAAATTCCCTCCTTATGCTTATTTTTATCCATTTATAGAGCTTCTTCTGAGCTTTTTATATTTGGCTTCTTGGGTCTTTTATCTTACCAATATTTTGACCATAATAGTTATGGGAGTTAGCGCCCTAGGGGTGATAAGAGCTGTTGCTTCTCATAGAGACATTAGCTGTGCTTGCATGGGGACTGTGATTAAAGTTCCTTTAACCACAGTGAGTATTATAGAAAACTTAGGGATGGGCCTCATGGCCTTTTTTATGCTTTTTTAATCTATGTCTGATCTTGTAATCGTTACCGGCTCTTCAGGAAGAATAGGGAAACGTCTTATAGAGAAACTAAAAGGCCTCTATACCGTTGTAGGTATAGACTTTCACCCTCCTGAATTTAAAAGCCCAAACTTTTCTTTTTTCTTTGCAGACTTATCAGATAAATCGAGCGTAGAGACCGTCTTTGCCAAAATAAAGCAAGAAAAAGGGAATAAAATAGCTTCGTTTATTCATTTAGCTGCCTACTATGATTTTATAGGAGGAAACTGGGATAAATACGAGCAGATCACTATAGAAGGAACCTCGCGCATTTTACAGGCGCTAAAAGCCTTTGAAGTAGGACAGTTTGTCTTTTCTAGTACTCTTTTAGTTTATAAGCCAACAAAACCGGGAGAGAAAATACGAGAAGACTCTCCTGTTTTTCCGGCTTGGGCTTATCCAAAATCAAAAGTAATTACAGAAGAAAGGATTCACAAAGAAAAAGGAAACATCCCCTCCGTTATTTTAAGGGTAGCAGGCTGCTACGACGAAGGGTGTCATTCTATTCCTATTTCTCAGATGATTCAAAGAATTTATGAAAAAGATATTAAGGGGCACCTTTTCCCCGGAAATAAAAACCATGGAGCCTCTTATATTCACTTTGAAGATTTAACAGACTGTATTGTGAAAGTAATAGAAAAAAGAGAGTCTCTAAAAGATGATCTATTTTTGGTAGGGGAGAAGACCACTTACTCTTATCAAAAAATGCAAGAAGAAATAGGAAGGCTTTTATATAACAAGCCTTGGACTACTATAAAAATTCCTAAGTGGTTTGCTAAAATGGGAGCCTTTATTCAACTTTTGATTCCTTCAGAAGGAGCTCCTTTCATAAGACCCTGGATGGTTGACTTAGCAGACAATCACTATGAATTAGATATCTCCCATATAAAAGAAAAATTAGGCTGGGAACCTAAAAAAGATCTTCTACAAACGCTTCCTTTGATGATAGAAAAACTGAAAGAGTCTTCCAAGCTTTGGTATAGAGAAAATGGCCTCTACTTAGGAAATATAGAAGAGGCCTTTTCTGAAGAAAAAAGGCCTTAGTCAAAAAGTTAAAAAGCGGCTGTTGCGCTAATTACTCCAGAGATAAAGTGAGAACTGTTTTTCCCATACACAGAAAACCAGGCTCCTCCCAAAATTCCGATGTTAGAATTAAAAAGATACTCTATAGCAGGGGCAATAGAGAGCTGGTCTGAATAACTAGAGCCAACTGTAGCTGTCTCTAAAGTAGAAGTGATTCCAGGTATGCCTTTAAAAGTGCTTTTCAAAGAGGACACAAAAGAAAAATCAGAAGCAAAAACCCAATTTTGGGTAATACTATATTCGAAGGCAAAATTCACAGTAAAAGAGTGTCCTAGTTTTACCTTTCCATCTGTTCCAAATCCCCCCCCATAAGCATTAAACTCTTTCACTTTTACAGAGGTAGGGATTTTATAGTTGGCTGAAAAACGAAGACTTACGGGATGTAGTAGCCACCACCAGATTATTTTAGAAGCATTTAAAGAAAGAGTTGTTTGATAGGCGCCAGATCCAAGTGCATCGAGTCCATTTTTTAAAGGAGATAGATTTTTATATTTTCCGGTAGGAAAAGATTCTGAAACAGCGAGTTTTAAAGCGGGAAGGTACGGTGTCTCTTGCATTAAAGCAATTCCAAAAGAAAGAGAGGTATCTCCTAGACCACCGTAAGATATCGAATTTTGTTCATTGTGTATATATTGGGGCGTTACTGTTACATCCACTTTTGGAAAAAGTCCTGTTTGCAATATAAAAGGGGTATTGATTTGCAAAAGATCTGGAATAGAAGAAGATTTTCTTTTTGCGTTAAACCTTGCGTAATTATCTGTCACAAAAATATAGGGCTGCACGTTGAACATGCCAACGGGAAGAACATGGGCAGATCCGGTTAATAAGGGTCCTGCGTACCAAGGGTTGAACATCTTTTTTGCTTTTTGAAAGTCTTCTTCTGCTTGACTTAGCTCTTTTTGTAGTTCGTTAGCAGGAACGTCTCCTTCCGGTTCTTGAAACTCTTCTCCTATTTTTTCAGAAGAGACATTTCCTACAGCATGTAGAGTTAGAGGGGAAAAATAGAGAAAAACAAAAAAACAAACTAACGAGGCTATTTTCATAAAAGGTCCTTTAAAAAACAGTTGAATTCTGCTATCAATTTATAGAGTTTCGTTTGTTTTTGCAAAGGAGTTTTTATGGAACAAATACCAGGAACGGGGGGAGCTTCTCCTGAAGATAAAAAGGTATACCAAAAAGAATTTATAAAGGGAGCTGCCCTTTTTCAAGAAGCTTTAGAAAAGCATCACGAAGCAAAAGAGGCTCCTCAAAAAGCCGCTTTTGAAAAGGTAATGAAAGAGGCCCTTGAGGTAATGAATCAAACGGCAAAGCAAGGGTTTGATAAAGAGAAGGTAGCTAAAGAACAAAAACTAGAAAAAGATTATAAAAGCTATCTCTCTGATCAAGACGAAAAAAACTACCAAGAGCTTTTAAAAACCATTGGATCTTTAAAGAAATGAAGGAGATAAGACGCTTTTTTACGAGGCCTGAATCTTTTTTTCTTGTTGTTTTAGCCTACCTTCCCTTTGAGAGGATGTACGATCGGTTTTTTCGAAAATTTTTGCTGGAAAAAACGACTCTTTCAAAGGGAGTTATTCAGTCTTTGTATGTATGTCCTTCTGACATTGCTATAATCTTGTTTTTTTCTGTTTTAGGATTTCTAGGATACCTTTCTTGGAAAAGGCTTTTTTGGGAAAGAGAGGCAAAATATACTCTCTTTCTTTTGGCCACTTTGTTGTTTTCTCTTATCTTTTCTTCTAGTACAGATTTAGGGATTTGGCTTCGTTTTTTTTATCTTTTTGTCTCTATTTTGCTGTTTAATGGAGCGCTTCAAATCTTTCAAAAAAAAGATATAAGGCCTTTTATAAAAAGTGTATTTTTCCTTTTTTTGGTTTTAGGTTTTATAGAAACGGTAATTGCAATAGGGCAATATTTTTCTCAAGGTAGTTTGGGCCTTTCTTTTTTAGCAGAGCCTAAAATTAGCTCCCCAGGCTTTACCAAGATAGGATTTACGTCAAAGGGGGTATGGCTTTTTGATTTTTGGCGCTATAAAGATCCTATAGAGATATGTAGAGCCTTTGGAACGTTTTCTTCTCCCAATTTACTAGGAGGGTATTACTTAGTGTTTCTTTTTGCTATCTTTGGAAGTTGGTTTTTCATAACTTCCCTAAGAGGACGGTTTTTCCTTTCCATGCTCCTTTTCCTAGAAATACTGGGTCTTTTTACCACCTATTCCAGAGCCGCTCTTTTTTCGTTTTTTCTCATGAGTTTTTTCTGGTTTTTCTTTTTTTATAAGAGAAACACCTTTGAAAAGGTCCGCTCTTTATATTTTGTTTTTTTAGCTTCTTCTTTTCTTTGTTTTGTGCTTCTATTCCCGCAGATTCTATCTAGAGGAGGCATTGTAAATTACCATGATTTAGTAAGAGGATCTGATCAGGGAAGGGTTTTTACACAAAACATTGCAAAACAAATGTTTCAAGAAAAGCCTCTTTTAGGATGGGGGTATTCCCAGTTTTCTAAAGAGCATCACCCTTTTTTACCCCAAGAGTTAAAAGAGCAAACCTGGATGATTCACAATATTTATCTTCTTTTTCTAGTAGAAGGGGGTATTTTTGGGCTTGGCTTATTCGTAGTATTACTGTTTTTCGCCTTAAAGAACGGGTGGAAAAAAAGAGAGGACCCCTTAGTTTTGGCTCTGTTTTTATTGTTTTTAGGGGTGTTATGCACGGGGTTTTGTGATTTTTACTGGCTTTTTCTATCCAAGATGCGACATCTGTTCTTTTTCTTAGCGGCTCTTTTAATTAGAGTCTCTTTTGCGGAAAAAATTTTTACCTTTCGGTATTCTTATCCGAAAATAACCCATAAGGACCCAGCTTGAAATATTTAATTTTCTCTCTTTTTTGTTTTTTTTCTATCTCTGCTGCAGAAAGGAAGTTCTTTTCTGATCCTCACACAAGGCATAAAGAAGAACTTCTTGCGGCTTCTCAAACTCAAGAGGGTCTTCCTTCTTGGTGGGAAGGAAAGCATTTTTTGAGTTCTTTACACGATTTAAGGGGCTATTTTGCAGAACATGGTATTACCTTTTCTTCTACTTACGTGATAGATGCTGCGGGAAATCCGGCAGGAGGAGTTTCTCAAGGTTTTACTCAAGCGAGTAGTTGGGGAGTCGATATGGGGATTGATTTTGGAAAAAGAACTCCTTGGAAGGGATGGTTTTTGTACTCTTCTGCTGTGTGGCGTTTTGGAACGAGCCTTTCTGCTTCTAAAATTAAAAACCAGTTTGCGGTACAACAGGTTTTTGGGGGACAGACGGTTCGTTTTGTAAATCTATACCTAAAAAAAACCTTTTTTGAGGATAAGCTTTGGGTAAAAGCAGGAAGACTGGAAGCGGGAAATAACTTTTTGCAGTCAGATCTATATTACTTTTTTACTAACAATGCTTTTGACGGTAACCCGGTTTCCGTTTTCTTAAACACCCCATTTAAAGCGTTTCCTAATGCAACTTGGGGCGCTTATCTTCAGACAAACCCCCAAAAAAACCTAGAATATAAAGCTGCTTTTTACAACACGAATGGAAGAATCAATAGAAACAGCACTCATGGTCTTGATTTTTCTTTTAGAAATGATGAGGGACTTTTGCTGATAAACGAGCTTAGTTTTCTAAAAAGTCCTCAAACAAAAAAACTTCCGGGACACTATAGGGTAGGATATTTAACTTTTACCAAGAAAAAAGAAAAGATCCTAGGGGGCAAAAAAAGAAACTATCTAGCGTATCTTATGGTAGATCAAACGCTGTATCAAAAAGATACGGTAGAAGGTTCTGGAATCACTCCTTTTGCCGCTTTTTTATGGGCTCCTAAATCTTCGAGTATTATGCCCTTTTTCTTTGTATCGGGCGTAGTAGCACAAGGTATGATTCCCAAAAGAGAAAAAGATGCGACCTCTTTTGGAGTAGCTTACGGCTCTTTTAGTAAAGATCTTCGAAAACAGCAAAAAAACAAAGGGGAAGAAGAGCAGAAAATAGAGGTTGTTTATGAGTTAAACCACCGCTTCCAAATCAATCCTTGGTTTTATATCCAGCCTATGGTTCAATACGTGGCCAATCCTAAGGGGCTCCATTCTGTTTCTGATGCATGGGTAATGGGGTTTCAGTCAGAGGTTATATTTTAACGTAACGAAGGGGTAAGTATGACGAGTTTAGCTACATTAGGATTGGAAAACGGGAATACGCAAGAGCCTGTAATCGTAGAAGAAGAAAGCTCTCAAGCTGTAGTGCATAAAAAGGAGTTCCAAATAAGCTGCGTAGTTTCTTCTATTTTAAAAAACAATCTAAATGGCGTTAATTCCAAGAAGACAGCTGAAGAGGCATTCTCTTGTGTAAGAGGGGACCTTGCTGTATCTTTAGTGTGTCTTAAAGAGTCTGAAGAGTCTGAAGAGCACTTTATCATTACAAGGGTAAAGCCTAAATTTTTGGAGCTTTTTAGAAAGCACCATATTTAGAAACCTTCTTGCCCCGAAAAAGCCTTGCCTTTTTTGGGGCTTCCTTTTTTACTCTATGGCTTACGTTTTTACTAAAAGGGGTCTTATGAGAGGTTTTTTTGGTTTTTTAGTTTTGTGGGGCTTTTGTTTTGCAGATACTTCTATCTTACAAGATAGAGTTGGGGTAAAAACTTTTTTATTTCAAGATGAGACTAGAAATAGGCCCGTTGCGGTAGAAGTTTGGTATCCTGTTACAGAAGAACATACAGTTTTTGAAACAGCTTTGCATAGAAACTGGGTGTATCCTTCTGAATGTAGGGAGGCCCCTTTTTCGGAGAGTTTGGGAAAAAGGCCTTTAGTTCTTTTCTCTCATGGACTAGGTAGTGACAGAAGGGAGAGAATCTGGTTTGCAGAAAAGCTGGTAAAGGAAGGGTTTTTAGTAGCCTCTATTGATCACTTTCAAGGGACCTGGGATAACCTTTCTCCTCAAGAGATTATCAAAATTTGGGAGAGACCGTTAGATATCTCGTTTGCTTTGACAGCCCTTCTGGAAAACCCATTTTGGGGAAAATGGATTGATGAAGAAAAAATTGGTTTTTCCGGATATTCCTTAGGGGGAGGAACGGGACTTTTTCTAGCAGGAGCAAAACTTGTGGGAAAAGAACACTTTTTAGACACTTTTTTAGGGCTTCCTCCTTTTTTGTTAAACAAGCTGGTGCGTCATATAGACTTTTCCAAAGAAGAGCTCTCTTTTCAAGACCCCAGAATCAAGGCTTTTTTCTTGATGGCCCCTTGCACCTGGGGAATTTATATGGACAGTTTAAAAAACACAAAAGGGAACATGCATATTGTTGCTTTAGAAAGAGACTCTGTTTTGCCAACGCATAGTCATGGAAAAGCAGCTTCTTATCTTGTCCCGGAATGTAGGTTTTCTTTGATGAGAGGAAACTTTGATCATTATATCTTTTTGAACCAGATCACAGAAGAAGGAAAAGAGTCGATTCCCTCTTGGATATATACCGATGCAGAAGGGGTAGATAGAGAATCTTTTCACGAAAAAATAGCAGAAATGGGAAAGCAGTTTTTTTTAGAATCTCTTTTTCAGAATAAATAGCTTATGCTATGAACCAAAAGTATGAGTTATAAAGCGTTACTGGCCCTTTTTTTTTCTGGCTGCGTCTATCTAGGGCTTCCTTTGGTAGATCTATATCACAAGTTTCGCCTTATCCCTTTTTTTTCTGTTTCTGTAGAAAAAGCGCAAGGGTTAGAGAAGCTGGGAGATCAGATTTTCGCCCCGGTTCATTACTTATTAGATGGAAAGGTAGCCCATTTTTCAGAGGGTAAATGTGTTTTTTCTCCCAGATTTTCTTATAAAGACAACCTGGGAAGAGATGGCTCTTTATCTATTATAGCATTTCCTCCTGCTTTAGTTTTAGGAAGCTTGGTAAAGGGGCTCTCTTTTTTGGATAAGAAGACAGAGGAAAGATACCAAAAAATAGAAAAGGCCTTAGCCTCCACGGAAGTGATTTCGAATAGGAGTTATTATCGCTCTTTAGGGCTTTCTTTTCCTTCTGAAAAAGAAGCAGAAAAGCTTCTCTCTTTAGGTTATCAAAAAAAAGAAGAAGAAGGAGAGTATCTTTCTTCTTTGAAAGAGGGGCTAAAAAGCATCATTGCTCTTTTGGAAGAAAACGAGATCCCTTATTGGGTAGATTGCGGAACTCTTTTAGGGGCTTACCGGTATGGAGGGGTTATTCCTTGGGATATGGATGTGGATTTGGCCATTCTTCTTCCTGATTTTCACAACGTACAAAATGTATTAAAAAAGTTAGATCCTAAGAAGTTTTCTTGCCAAGACTGGTCTAATCGAACGCTTCCAGCTACGTATTTAAGGGTATATGTAAAAAAAGCACATCAGCATATCGATATTTACGGGTTTCAAATAGAAACAGAAAAACAGCAAATTCGTTATATCCTTTCTAACGGGGACTCAGACTTTATGAAAGAGTCTTGGAAAAGGGGGGAGTCTAACTTTACCAAACCTCATCCCTATAGTGAGGTTTTTCCTTTAAAAAGGGCACAGCTAGACGATATGACTGTTTGGGTGCCTCAAGATACAAAAACATTTTTAGAAAAAATCTATGGAAAAGACTTAAGGCCTGCTAAAATTTTTAATGCAAAAACGGGCTCTTACGATAAAGATGAATCCCATCCTTACTGGAAAACGCATGGGTGATTCTTTAACATTAATCCAAGAGTTCTTACACTCAAAAAAAAGGTGGCAATATCAGGCCTATTCACCTGTAGTATCTATTTTTTTATTTGGGCCTTTTCTTGACGATAACTCTTTCATATTGGAGACTTAAAAGCCTCTTTTTTTAGTATAAGCTTATTATGAGGCAGTTTTTTCCCAGGTCATTTCTTATTACGGTATTTTCTCTTTTATTGGGGGCTATAGCATCCTTTTATAGAGATCCGCTCTTTTTGCAAGTCATAGAGGGAATATCTACCCTGTTTTTACGCTTTTTAAAGCTGTTATCTCTCCCTTTAGTGTTCTTTGCGATTCTCTCTTCTTGCGCCCAAATGACAAGCTTGAAAGAGACTAAAATTTTAGGGAAAAAAGTATTTCAATATACGTTTTTAACGACCCTTATTTCTTCCTTTTTGGCGCTTTTTTTATTTCGTCTTTTTTTTCATGCTCAGGAGAAAATAGAGGGGATAGCAAAGCAAGGCATACAAACCTCCTTTCATGATTTTTCTTTTATGAAAGATCTCTTTCCTGAAAACTGGATTCAGCCTTTTTTAGAAAATCAGGTGTTATCGGTCTCTTTTTTAGGATTTTTATTAGGGATTTCTTCTATTTTTCTTTCGAAAAAACAAAGAGATGTTATAAATCCTCTCTTTGAAGCTGGTTTTTCTTTGTTTCTACAAATGGCTTCATGGGTGGTTTCTCTTCTACCTTTAGGTATTTTTTGTTTTGTAGTTTTATCCATGCAGCCCAAGGAAGTTTCTTCCTGGAAAATGTTAAAGACGTATGTTTTGTGTGTTATCTCAGCCAATCTTATCCAAGCATTTTTGGTTCTTCCTTTTCTTTTAAAGGTAAAGCGTATTTCTCCTTTTTCTCTTTTTCAAGGGGCTTATCCGGCGCTTCTTACTGCATTTTTTACCAAGTCTTCCAGTGCAGCTCTTCCTTTGACGCTAGAGTGCGCTCAAAAAAGGGCTTTTATATCAGAAAAGATAGCTAAATTTACTTTTCCCCTATGCTCTATTATTAATATGAATGGATGTGCCGCTTTTATTACAATAACCACCCTTTTTGTAGCCCAAAGTCAAGGGATCCACTTTTCTTTTGGAGGACAAGTTATTTGGGCCCTCATAGCTTCTTTAGCTGCTATTGGAAATGCCGGGGTTCCTATGGGGTGTTATTTTTTAGCGGGAGCTTTCTTGATGGGGCTCAATATTCCTTTAGATCTTTTGGGGTATATTCTTCCTTTTTACGCCTTTTTGGACATGGTAGAGACTGCTTTAAATGTATGGTCTGATTTTTGCGTTGCAAAATTAGTAGAAAAAAGTTTAGAAAACCCTTCTTTAATTATAAGCCCTTCCGAATAAATCTTTTATCAAAGAGAAATCCCTACAAACCATTTCATAAGTTATTCTGTATAAAAGACCCTGTTAAAAAAAAATCAACTAAATAGGTAAAAATTTTTTTCTTAAAAAAAGTCTGTAAAAAAACCTTCCTTTAAGCTAAAATCGCTCGAAAATTTTGGTTTTATGAGTGTTAATAGCGTAACTATTCAAGTACCCCCTGAAAAAAATCTATTTACTTCTCCCGATGGGCGCCGGCAAACTTTAGAGAAGCTTGAAAAGGGTTTTTTACAGGTTTCTGCGGGTTATTGGGGATGTAGGGTAGTTTATTGTTATCCGTATGGAAGAGCTAATCCGTTTGAGGTTATTCCATCTAAGGAACCGTATGCCGGATATCTTAAGCTTACACTTGTCCCTAGAAACGTCGCAGATGTTGTCAAAGATATAGCTCAGGCGATATTTAATGCTGTTTTAATGGTTATTTCTTTGAATCAACTTCCTGAAGATTGTTACTATACTAGAGTGTTTTCTAAGGTCTCTTTGGATGAGCTGACTGTTTTAGTAGTGCAAAAGCTTATTGTTTCTAAAGAGCTGAGTGGAGAAATTCGAGGGGAAGAGATCAAATTATCTGGGTTAAAGTATAGACTGAGCTGTTTCCAACCCATAAACTTCAGAAATTTGGACGCTTCATTATCGAAAATCGAGAAAGAATTACAATCTTGCAGGGATAAGTTGGAAGGTCTTCTATCACAAAGCGAAGGAAACCTGAACCTGGAAGTATCGAAAAAGAAATTGCGAATACAAGAGTTGAAAGACCGCATAGAAAGCTGCGAAAAAGAAAGAGAGGATCAAAAAGGGAGTCTCCTCGCTCTCAAAAGGGAATTAGAGGGGTTAAAGAGAGAGTATTCGGCTGCTAGTGAATTAGAGAAATTACTTAGCGCTGAATTAGAAGCGCTTAACGGTAAAAACCGTTCTATTCAAGAAAATCTTGATAAAATACCTCTTCTACAAAAGATTTCCGAAAAGCAAGAAGAGCTAAATAGAGTGCAGACTGAGGCTGAGGTCTTAAGATCAGAGCTCCAATCTTTACAGGAAACATCCCTAAAAAAACAGACGGATATAGAATCTTCGAGCGAAAAAATAGCAGATTTACGAAAGTCTATATCTTCGCTAAGTGATTCTATAGAAAAAATTTCACAACAACAAGAAGAAAAGAAGGAATAGGTAGTCTCTATGATAGCGTTTTTTCAATGGGGAAGACAGTTTCTTTTTGGTTCTTCTTCTCCACAAAGCTATACTTTTCAAATAGAAGATGCTCAAGAGGAAGAAAGATTTATAAGGCTTTTTTCTTCAAGTGCCTTTGCCGGGAAGCGTTTTACCTATAAGTTTGAAGATAGGTCGGCAGAGAACCTCCGGATGATGGGAAAGGGAGTTTTTGTAGATACGAATAAAAATAGGGAGTTTACTGTAACCGTTTCTGAACAGGGGTCTTCTTTTCATTCTCTTATTACAGATTTTTTTAACGAAAGGAATGTCTTTTTAGAAAGCCAAAAGGGAAAACTTCAAGAACTTAAAAATAGCTCTAAAAGTACAAAGGACCAAATAGATGGCTTAAAAAACAGCTTAGAAGAAGAATGTACTAAACGTGCTAGTTATGATAGAGCTTTTATGGAAACAGTGAGATTAAAAGAATCTATAAGAGAACTAGAAAGCCTAGAAATAGAGATTGGTAGTTTAACAAAAAAGCTAGAAAAGAACCAAGAACAAGTTTTTAAAGATGAAATTCAAGATGAAACACATCAACTAGAATCAAAAAAGAAGGAAAAACAGACCGAAAAAGCAAGTTTAGAGGAACGTATCGAATCACTTCAGGAAAAAAAGCGTTTCTTAGTACAAAAACACGAAGAGTTTAAAGACACGGCTCGACAATATCCTGATATTTTTCAAGATAAGAAAACTTTAGAAGGCAATTTAAGTCAATTAAACGAGAAGCTTAGACTAGCTAATAAAGAGAAAAAAAAGCCTTTACAAGGGTTACGTAAGCAAATTCAAACGCAAAAAGGAAATCTAACCAACTTAGAAAGTGAGTTAAAGCCTCTTCAGGAACAAAAACAAGCACTTCTTAAGGAAAAAGAGGAGTTAGAAAAGAGGTTAAAGGCTTTGCAGCCTTTTAGGGAGCCTGCTTTTATTCAATCTGAGAAGACAAGACTTTCTCTAAATCCGGAGAAGGCTGAAGTTTTTTCAAAAGTAGTAAGAGCTCAAAAGGAGTTTACGGAAGCTCAAGCAACGAAAAATTTTAGAGACTTAATGTCTCGTAAAAAGGAACTGCAGCAACTACAAGAGCATTTAGTTCCAAAGCTTTTCTCTTACGCTAAAAATCTTGGAAACCTGCTTATTCTAAGCGGGGTTTTTCCTGGTTTTCCTAAGTTTACTTCTTATGAGCATGACCGGGGAGATGGAACTTTTTTTGTTTTTCACGAAAATATAGAACAAACTGAAGGTCTTTTTTTTGAATATGGTTTGAATTACGAGGCTACCCAAAAAGGGATAGAATTAAGGGAAAGCGCTCTTCCTGCTTTTGCTTTAGATGCTTTGCAAGAAGAAACTCAAATAGCAGCAATAAATCAGGCCTATCAAAATTTATATAACAACAATCCTCCTGTGATTTTGAGGCGTAGTTCAAGGAAATTAGGTGGTTTTGAGTTTATTCCTAATCCTTCAAGAAAAAGCAATAAGCAAAGCGATTACTGGAGTTTTCGGATTTTACTTTCTTTATTAGGTGAGAGTTTGATTACTCCTGGGGCTTTTTCTCAAGAAGATCTAGAAAGCTTTTTTAGAGAGGGTCTTTTACTACCAAAGAAGGCGGTCGTTAGGAAGTTAAGATCAGAAGAAAAAATTATTTACGGAAAATTTCAGAAATTAGATTCAACAAGAGCTAAAAAGTTTAGGGAATTTTGCCAAGAAAAGAGTCGCTTTTTTGTCTCCCTAAAACTATCCCCAGAAGAAAAAAGAGCTGCTTGGGAGTTGTTTTTTCTGATAAAACAACAATGCCCAGATCATGCAGCTGATATTTTTTCTGATACTATACGCTACCACAAAAAGGAGACGATTTTAGAAAATTTAGAAAAATTCAGTTCTTTTACTGGAGGCGGGGTTCATCCAATTAGTCGCAAATATGAGACTATAAAGCTTGAGAATCTGTCGCACTTATACAAGAAAATTTTGCAAAAAATGTTTTCTGAGAAAAACCCTTCAGATGTCTTCAAAAAGTTTTTCAAAAATGAAGGCTTTTTAGAAGAGCTTTCTTTGGAAGATAACAAAATATTAGTGAGCCTCTTGGGAGAAGAAGAGCCTACTTTACCTGTCATTTCAAGATTATTTTTTGCAGTAGAAAGCACAAAAGAGTCTTTTGGAAAGTTTTTAAATATTCTTCAAGAAGAAGAAGCTTTCAATGGACTTATTCAAAAAGGGGAAAACCTTACAAAAATTTCCGTGGGTTCTAAGGGATTGCATCTCATTTTTAAAGTTCAGACAGCTCTTTTTGTGGCAATTAGAGGCTTGAAAGATAGAAATCGAGAACTTCTTAAAGCTTTTTTAAATAAATACGAAGTCAAAGTATTGGGGGGACTTGGAAAAGATGGAGAGGTTAAAGAAGGTAAGTACGAGAAAGTCGAGAAAGGCATTAGAAAAAAACTAGACAAAGAAAAGAATACCGAAAGGAAAAAAGAGCTCGAAATTCAGTTAGGGGAGGCCCTAAAAAACAGAGCTAGAGTAAATAAACTTTGGAAGAGTCTTGGTAACAATAGTAATAGGAATCTAATTCAAGAAGCAGAAGAGCTTTTAGAGCTTTTGGTAAAATCGGAAAATATTTTTGGTTTTTCCGAAGAATCTCTAGAGAAGTTTTTTTACGAAGAGTTAGTTACAAGAGAAAATCCTAGAGCTCCTTTTTATGCTTATATGCCTAATTCTGTATCAATTCAAGTTGAGTATTCGGCTAATCCTACAGACGAAAAAAGCATTCGTGCCCAAAAGTTTGCAACAGCCTTAAAGGAAAAATTAAATAAGATTTTTGAGGAAATAGCCTTGATAGACCAGTTAAACAAGGTTAAGAGAGTAACATCTTTGGAAGATTCGGATGATAAGGTTATAGGTATATTGGCCAACATGTCTGAAGATCAGTTAAGAAAGTTGAACTACGCTTTTCAGTCAACCTACATACTTACAGAAAGAATGATTCCAAGGTATCCAAACTTACAATTGAAAGGCCTTAGCTTTGAAGCGCAATGGGAAACGATTCTTTCCCATAGATCGTTTGACTTTTTCTCTAGGATATTTAGAAATTTTGTTGAGGAAAAAGAAACAAGATTTCAATTAATTGATCAAGTTTTTAGAGATTATCCAAATTGCAATTTGAGTAAGGCAAAAAGACCTATAGAAGATTCTATTATGCATTTTCGTGAAACAAATAGTGTGCCCGAAGAAATAGAGACTCAGGATTTTATAGCTCCCTTGGAGATAGAAATCCAAGAAAGCATTAGAAAAGGACAAGCAGAGCTCGGGCCCCTTAGAGAAACGCTCCAGAATTATCGATTGTTGAAAAATAAGGTGGCACAAAAAGAAGCTTTAGATTTCCTAGAAAGAGTTCCTGATATTAGAAATTATATAGGTTTAGCATCGGGATATGTTGCCTATCAAACAACAGATTCTTATGGTGATAAAGTTAGGAAAGCTTTTGGAGAAAACCTTCAGGGGGTAAAAATAGGATCTAGGGTTGATTTTACGGAGAGTTTTATTAGGAGATTGGTGAATTCTCTTTCTTTAATGGCTCCAACCAGCAAGATTTTTGAAAGCAATATTGAACCACTTCCGGAGGACATAATCGCTTTTCTTTGGGTCACTAAGCTTGATAAGGCTTCTTTGAGTTCCTTTTTCCGGAAATACCCGAAAAAGCAAGGTAAGGTAGATCTAGTTTCACAGTTTTTTACGACCGTTTTTTCTGATCAAGCTCGCATTCAAAATGCAGGAATAGGAGGAGATGCTATTCAAAGTATTGATTTATCTGATCACCGGTATGCTCCTAAAAAAGATGAGCTATTTACCCACATCTCTAGAATGTATCTTAAATCTTATACAGATGAAGAGGGATATAGCTCCTCTACTCTCCCTTTTAGAGTTCTTATCTCTGTTATTTGCGCACGTTTGGAACAAAGTAGCGTTTATAGAAAAGCTACGGAGGAAATTAAGAATACATGGATGCAAAATTTGAAAGGTAATGTGCTTCCTGGCGTTTTAGCGCAGTTTTCTAAAACAGAAAGAGATAACGTGAGGCATAAAGATAGGATAGAGGAGGATCTTATTTCAGGGGGAGCTATCTTTAAGCAGGCTATTTTGATTTTTGGACAGATCGTACAGTTTATTTGTAGTTTAGACGAAGGCTCTAATATAGATCCTAAAAAAGCAGAATCTGTTTTGAAAAAGCTTGCAGGAATAGCGCATCCAAGGGGTTTTTGTATCAAAGGTTTTAATAGTTATTTAATGGAGATTCAGGAAGGGCTTTATACATCTGTCTTTGAGAGGGGGGCGGTATATCCAAAGGGTTTTTTCTTAGAAAGAGCGCAGAAAGAACTGAGACCTCCTTTAAGTCTTGTGCAGTTAGTTTCTACCATAAAATTTGAAGTGGGCAGAGATGCGGAGTTTGTGAGGGACTTTCATGGGGGTTATTCTGCAGATTACGAACAATCTTTTAAAGCTCTGCTTAGACAAATTTCCTCCGGGAGTTCTTTGGAAGTAGTAGTAATGAATGCTCAACAACGTGGGAATATGTATGACAGAACAGCAGCTAGAGCTGTTGAAAAAACTTATAGGGAAGTTTCTGCGGTAATTCATGAACCAGAGGCACCGTTTCGTCTTTTTGCTTCTGCTTTCATGTATTTTTTCGAAAAACTGGAAAAATTAGGCAAAAACAATGCAGATTGTAGTTCATTTTTGGCAGAGCTAGGACTTAGTGAATCGGCTGAAGAGGAAGAGCGACAACTAGGAGAGTTTTTGGCTAAAGATTATCGAGGTGAGGATGGTTGGTCTTATCCTGAGATAGAAAATGATCTGCCTAGTTTAGTATTTGAATGGATCATTAGAAATGGATATGGGTCCTTAACCCCGGATTTTTTTAATTTACCTTTTTTTGGCGGAGGTAATCCTATTTTGTTGCAAAGAGATGAAATGGGAGAAGATGGTATTGAAAGTACTTTAGTTGCAGAATTATTAGATATAAGTCGAAATATAGAAGATCGAACTAAACCTGTTAGCCCTTCTCATCTTTTAATGTCCCTTTTCTCAGAAAGGTATGTTCAGAGTTTTGCTCGAGAAGAAGAAAAAAAACAATAGTCTTTCTTTAGTTTTCTTCTGAGGGGGGCTTTCTTAGGTTTTTTTTCTGGGAGAGGTGCTTTTTGGCTTGAAGGAGCTTTTCTTGGGTCTTTTTGGATCTTCTTTTTTTTTGCTTGCGAATCTTGGCTATTTGCTTTTTTCTCTCGGTTTCTAGGCCTTTCTCTTTTTCTTCTAGTTTTTCACAGAGCATTTTCCTAGCTAAGTATCGATTTAGGGTTCTTGATCTCTCTTTTTGACACTTTACTTCTATGTTGGAAGGAAGATGCTTTAAGTAGACACAAGAGTTTGTTTTGTTTACCTTTTGCCCTCCTTTTCCAGAACCTAAGATAAATTTTTCCACAAGATCCTCTTCAAAAATATGAAGAGAGAACATTCGTTTTTTTAAGGCTTCTATGGTTTCTTTTTTCAGGCTCATTGAGAGTTTTTGTTTTTTTCTTTTACAATAGTAGTTGTTTTACATAATAAAAAAAGGAATTTTCATGAGAGCTATTTTTTTCTTACTACTTTTCTGCAGCTTTACAAGCCTTCCCCCTTTATATCAGGGCATAAAAGAGATAGAGGCTATTTTACAGAGTAAAGAGCTTTTTCAGTACTTATCTAGCGCAGATCTGATTGAAGAGATTGTTCGTATAGAGGGAGGATATACTATCTTAACTAAGAAAAAGACCGTTTATATAGCCGTTATTCCTAAAAAGGAGAAAAAAATAGGCCCGAAAGCGTTTGAGCTGGAGTTTTCTTACGAGCCTTTTTAGATGGGAAGATCCGGCTTTGAGGAGTGTTTTTGGTCTTTTTCTTGGACTAGAAGATTTAAAAGAATAGAGAGAATCACCAAAATCGGAAAAACCGTTAGGGCTATCTTATAATCATAAGAGGAGTAGTAGGGAGTCTTCATGATGCTCAAAGATCCATTCATGTCGAGTAAAAATCCTACTAAAGGTTGCGTGATAGCCCCTCCTAACATCGTTAAAAAATTGGTAAAGGCTATAGCTGTTCCTTTTGCTTCATGAGGGTTGTTTTCAATGGCTATGCTGTATTGTAAAAGTTGTCCCGAAGAGAAAAACCCAAGAAAAAAGAGGAGAAAAAACAAAAAAATAGGAGGAATAGAAGTTAGGTATATAACCACGGATAAGAAAAGAAGACTCATACTTAAAGAAAAAAGAAGAAGTGGTTTTCTTTTACTTAGTCTGTCTGAGTAGGTGCCTATTAAGGGCCCTCCAACCATCCATCCTACAAAAATCATGGAAATAGCAAAGCTGGCAAAGCTTTTAGATACACCATAAGCTTCTTCTAAAAAGGGGATACCCCAAAGACCTGCAAAGGCAACCGTTATGCTATAAAAACAAAGGCTAGCACAAGCGTTAATCCAACTTTGTTTACTTTTAGTAACAAGCTTTAAATAGTGGAGTAAAGAAGGGGTGTTATCCCGTTTTTCTTGCTCTTTTTTAGCGAGAGAAGGGGGATCGTTTCGGACGATAAAAAAGATAATAACTCCCAAAAGGATCCCTAAAATTCCTATTTGAATGGAAGCTAGCCTCCATCCAAAAGAGCGGACAAAAATACTTAAAGGACCTTGGCCTATAAAAGCCCCAAACATTCCGAGTGAGTTACCTATTCCTATAAGAAAGGCCATCTTCTCTTTAGAAAACCAGTGAGAGCTTATATAGACCATACCCACAAAACCAAAAGCAGAGCCCATTCCCATGAAAAAACGTCCCCAACCCGCAATCCACTCATGAGGAGCTATACCGAATAAAAGGCTTCCTAATCCAGCTACAATAGAGGCAAAGGTAAGCAGCTTTCTAGCGCCGAAGTGGTCGGTTAAAATCCCTACAGGAATCTGCATAGGAGCATATACGTACAGATAGATAGCAGCTAAGGTACCCACTTCTGCTGCATTTAGGTCAAATGCTTGAGTGAGTTCTGGAATCATAATGCTAGGAGCTACCCGGATGATAAACTCATAGCAGTAAAAGCCAACGGCTAGGCTCCAGACAAGCCACTTAAGAAGGTTTAGCTTTTTTGCTTTGTCCATTCTCCTCACAGTAAAATATCTTTTCAGGAAATAGCAAGAAATTTTTAGAAGTTCAAGCTTCTCTAACTAAATAGAAAAGCGCTTCTTTTTGAGAAGGATGTGCCAAAGACGCTGCTGCATATAAGGGTCTTGAATCCAGTTTGTCTAATATAGAGTAGTTTAAAGAAGAAAAACGTGCGGTTTTCCATTGGTTTAAATGGAAGTCAATGATTCTCTTAAACATGGCTAGATTCCAAGGTAAAAACAGGTCTTTTTTGGCTGAATTCCAAGGTGTTTTTTAGTTTTTTTGTGGAAAGATGCTTAAAGCATTTAAAAAAAGAAAGAGCTTCGCTTGCAGCTATCTAAGAGTTATACTATCTTTAGGATCATTTGCTAAAGAGGGCGGTGTTTTGCATGGAATTTTTCAAGAACTTCTGGCTTTTTCGAGATTACGGTTGGGCAGTAGGTGCTTTCGGTATTGTTTTTGTTACCCTTTTGATTGCCTACTTGGAAAAAAGGATTTACAGAAGAATTCTTCCTTTAGCAGAAAAATCCCACCGCTTTTGGGATGATGCTTTTATAAAAGCAGTTCATAACCCTTTGGTCGTAGCTATTTGGATTTTTGGTATTACTTTTGCGGCGCAGCTTGGGGTGAAATATGCGGTGGAAAACTCGATTTTAGGAGAGATCTTGGATCCGGTAAGAAGTCTTACCGTAGGCTTAATCATCGTCTGGTTTTTGATCCGTTTTATTCGAGAAATAGAAGCCAACTTAATGAAGACGCACCTAAAAAAGACGAAGTGGGATGAGACTACTTTAAGAGCAGTAAGTCAGATCCTGCGTATTTCTGTTTTTATCACAGCTGCTTTAGTTTTATCCCAAAGTTTGGGAATTCCTATAACAGGGGTTCTTGCCTTTGGAGGTTTTAGTGGTATCGCGATTGGATTTGCTGCCAAAGATCTTTTAGCCAACTTCTTTGGAGGACTAATGATCTTTTTGGATCGTCCTTTCAAGATAGGGGACTGGATCCGATCTCCCGATAAAGAGATAGAAGGAACCGTTGAAAATATAGGATGGAGACTAACTAGAATCCGTACTTTTGACAAAAGGCCTCTTTTTGTTCCCAATTCGCTTTTTTCTAATATTTCTATAGAAAACCCTTCTAGAATGATGAACCGAAGGATTAAAGAGACCATTGGAGTGCGCTATGAGGACGGTCCCAAACTGGCAGTAATTTTAAAAGACATAGAAAAAATGCTGCAAGAACACCCTGAGATAGATCAGTATAAAGTCTCTTTTGTAGCATTGGTTCATTTCGGTGCTTCTGCTTTAGAGTTTATGGTGTATACGTTTACCAAGACAACCGACTGGGTCTCTTTTCAAATGATTCAGCAAGATGTATTTTTGAAGATTTTAGACATTGTTCATAAACATGGCGCAAGCTGCGCTTTTCCTACTACCACGTTACATGTGCCTGATGGAATAGAACTAAAGGGTGCTTTTCCAAAATAAAGAAAGAAAGGGCCAAAAAGACCTTCCCAAAAGCCCCAAAGGGCGGAAAAAAAGGGTGTTTTTCTCCATCCAAATCTCACCAAAACGGTGTTTTTTGTAAAAGATCGTTTTTTCTTCTGTCTGCAGTAAGATAAAAAAACCTGATTCCATAAGGTTTTTACGGGGGGAAATAGAGCAAGAATAGCAAGACTTGTGGGGGGGCTCATAAAAAGATAGAAAGTCTTTTGAGCTAAAGGGAAGAGAAGAAAGGCTTTGTATAGGATCAAGACACAGTTTCAAAGAGGCTTCTATAGAAAGCCTTTTTATAGGAAACAAAGAGGTAATGGTTTGGTTTTTAGCTATGAAGTTTTGTTTAATGCTTTCTATGAGAGATTTACCTAAATGGTAAGAAGATCTGGTTACCAGTTTAAGCCAATAAGAAGAAAGGGTGGGAGTGAGTACTTTCACAGTTAGGATATAGCGAGAAAGTCCTCTTATTTTTGCAAGCTCTAACATAAGGTTTTTAAAGCTTATAATAGTGGGTCCGAAAATATCGAAAGTTTTTCCAAACGTTTCGGGATGATTCATAGATAAAGTTAGATAAGCTATCACTTCGTTTATGTGGATAGGCTGACAAAACTGGCGGATCCACTTGGGAGCAACCATAAAAGGAATTTTTTCCGTTAGCTTGTATAAAATCTGAAAAGAGGGGCTCTCTTCTCCTAAAATAATGGCCGCTCGTAAAATGGTCAGAGGGACTTTTCCTTTTTGTAGGATATTTTCTACATTTTTTCTAGACTGCATATGCTTAGACTTTTCCGTTTTTTGCATAATGCCACTTAAAAAAAGGATCTGTTTAGCTTTGGTTTGGTTTGTATAATACACAAAGTCTTTTGCTATCTGCTCTTCTAATTTATCGAATTTTTTTGCAGAGTAGCTCATGCTATGCACTAAAAAAAAGGCGACATCAATGTCGGTGGGAAGTTTTGCATAATCTTGTTTTTGTAAAAGATCACACTCAATTACTTCTACAAAAGAAGCTAAAGACTCAGGAAGCAAAAGTTTATTTTTAGAGCGGACAATTGCTACAACCCGGTGCTTTTGAAAAGCCAAAGCAATTACGAGTCTTTTTCCTACAAAACCTGTTGCCCCTGTAACTAAAACTTTCATAGCTTTTCTAAAATGGCGGTAGTTAACCTACTTACAGCTGTTTGTTTTTTGCTTTCTTCTGCAAAAATATCGATATGCCAGACTTGGGTTTTTTTCCCCAAGTGAATAGGAAAAGCTTTTGCAATCACCCATCCGGAAGAGACAGGGCGGAGGTGGTTAATGTTGAGCTCTAGCCCTACAGAATGAAACCCTTTTTCTACAGAGTAGTTAGAAGCTATGCTAGCTATCGACTCTGCTAAAACAGCATTGGCACCTCCATGTAAAATACCAAAAGGCTGTCGGGTTTTTTCTGAAAAGGGCATTTTGGCATACAGAGCCCTTTTTTCTATTTTGGTAAATTCAATAGATAAAAAAGAGGCCATGGAATTTTTGATCTTCTCTTTTAAAATAGATAAACTAATCTCTTGTTTCCAAATGCTCTCTGATTCCATGTTCTCTAACTTGTAGTTTTAAAAAAAGAGTACCACAAATGTTTTTTATGATGGACAAAGTAGAAGGTTTTCTGTAGAAAGTAAAGAAAAATATAGAAGGTTTTTTTTGAAAAAGAGTCTAAAAATTATAGTCACCATTGCTTTTTTTCTCTCTTTTGTGATCTTTTCTCTTGTATACCTAAACGCAAAAGACATACTCGTTTTAAACCCGAAAGGAATTATCGCAGAAAAAGAGAGGGATCTTTTGATCTTGGCTACTCTTTTGATGCTCATTGTCGTGATTCCTGTTTTTATTTTTACTTTTGTTTTTTCAATTCGGTACAAAAAAGGAACGGGAAAGGGGAAGTACGATCCTGAATGGGGGCATAGCAATTTAGCAGAAGCTCTTTGGTGGGGAGTCCCTTTTTTCATTATCACGCTTTTGGCCAT
Organism: uncultured bacterium; assembly: GCA_964351495.1. GTDB lineage: Bacteria > Chlamydiota > Chlamydiia > Chlamydiales > SM23-39 > CAYGOC01. The sequence continues at coordinate 59,047 of CAYGOC010000001.1, read as the reverse complement.
TGTCACTTGGAAAAGCACCCACGACCTAAATCCTTTTACACCTATTAGAAATGGGAAAAAACCCCTTGTGATTCAAGTAGTAGCTCTTCAGTGGAAGTGGCTTTTTTTATATCCGGAAGAGGGGATTGCTACGATTAACTTTATTCAGTTCCCTGAAAACAGACCGCTTGACTTTGAAATTACGGCAGATGCTCCTATGAACTCTTTTTGGATACCCCAACTCGGAGGTCAAATTTACGCTATGCCTTCTATGAGAACAAAACTCCATTTAATGGCTAAAGAAAAAGGGGTATATAGAGGGCTCTCTTCCAATATTAGTGGAAAAGGCTTTGCCGGAATGACTTTTACCGCCAAAGCAAGCTCTGAAGAGGAATTTTCAAGCTGGGTTGAAAAAGTGCAAAACTCTTCCCGAACTTTGGACGCTTTTACCTATGAAAAAATAGCAGAGCCTAGTGAGTATGATCCTGTTCAACTCTATTTTTTGCAAAAGAGGGATCTTTTTGACTATATCATAGAAAAATACAACAACCACTCTTCAAATTAGGAAAAGATATGTTAGGAAAGTTAACGATAGAGGCTTTTAAACATGATTGGATAGAGTATCTAGCCGGATTTTCCATGATTTTAGGAGGAGTTTTTGTCTTTTTTTTACTTACCTATTACAAAAAATGGAAGTGGCTTTGGAAGGAGTGGATCACCACAACGGACCATAAAAAGATTGGTGTTATGTACCTTGTGGTCTCTTTTATTATGCTTTCTAAGGGATTAATTGACGCTTTTATGATGAGAGCGCAGCAGGCTCTAGCCTCCGGAGACTCCATGGGGTATTTAACCGCTTCCCATTTTCAGCAAATTTTCACGGCACATGGCGTAACCATGATTTTTTTTGTGGGTATGGGCGTTGTTTTTGCTCTTATCAACCTTGTTTTACCCCTTCAAATAGGGGCTAGGGATGTAGCGTTTCCTTTTTTAAATTCGCTTAGCTTTTGGCTGTTTGCTTCCGGATCTCTTTTTATACTGGTTTCTTTAATAGTAGGAGTTTTTGCAGGAACCGGATGGACGGCCTATCCTCCTTTGGCTTCTATAAAATACAACCCGGGAGTAGGAGTCGATTATTGGCTTTGGAGTGTGCAAATTTCCGGAGTGGGGACTCTTCTTTCCGGCATTAACTTTTTGGTGACCATCTTGAAAATGCGGGCTCCCGGCATGAGTTTTATGAAGATGCCCATATTTGTATGGAGTGTTTTGGCAACGGTTATTTTGGTTCTTTTTGCCTTTCCTATTTTGACAGCAACGGCTGCTATGCTTACCTCAGATAGGCTTTTTCTTACCCAAATTTTCAACCCGGAAAAGGGGGGTAATCCCATGATGTATATCAACCTAATCTGGGCTTGGGGCCATCCGGAGGTGTACATCTTAGTGCTACCTGCTTTTGGGATATTTTCAGAAATAGTACCCGTTTTTTCGGGGAAAAAACTCTTTGGATATACCTCGATGGTTTGGGCTATTTTTGCGATTACTTTTCTCTCTTTTATTGTATGGTTGCACCACTTTTTTACCATGGGGGCGGGAGCTAATGTAAATGCTTTTTTCGGTATTATGACGATGGTGATTGCGGTACCTACAGGAGTTAAGGTATTTAATTGGCTCTTTACGATGTTTCGAGGAAAAGTAGAATATAAAACGCCTATGCTCTGGTTTTTGGCTTTTATTGTTACTTTTACCATAGGAGGCATGACAGGCGTTTTAATGGCCATTCCCGGAGTAGATTTCCAAGTTCATAGTAGTCTTTTTTTAATAGCCCACTTTCACTCTGTTATCATTGGGGGAGTTCTTTTTGGTTTTTTTGCAGGATATACCTATTGGTTTCCTAAGTTTTTTGGGTTTTCTTTAGACGAAAAAACAGGAAGGCAGGCTTTTTGGTGTTGGCTTATTGGATTTTTAGTTGCCTTTTTGCCTTTGTATTTACTCGGGTTTATGGGAGCTACCAGAAGGTTAAATCACTATCCAAAAGAGACAAACTGGCAACCTCTTTTTATTTTGGCCTCTATTGGTGCCATCTTTATTTTTTTCGGGTTTGCTCTTCAGCTAAAACAGCTCTGGGTAAGCATAAAAAACAGAGAAAAAAATAAAGATACTACAGGGGATCCTTGGAATGGAAGAACTTTAGAATGGGCTATAAAATCACCTCCTCCCTTTTATAACTTTGCGAAAACACCGAAAGTACATACAAAAGATCCCTTTTGGGAGGCGAAAAAGGGGAGTTTTTCTCTTTTTGAAGGGGGGTATGAGACCATTCATATGCCTACAAATAGTTCAGCCGGTTTTTTTCTGGGAGCATGGAGTTTTCTTTTTGGGTTTTCTGTTATATGGCACATGTTTTGGCTTAGTTTTGTCTCTCTTGCTTTAGTTTTAGTCTCTATTATTGTGCGTCTTTATGAAAAACCGACAGAGTATGTGATTACAGAAGAAGAAATGAAGAAACTAGATGGGGAAGAAAGATGAATGACACCTTAGAGATGCCAGATCCGCACCAAGATAGCTATTCTAAAACTCTATTTGGTTTTTGGCTGTATCTGATTAGCGATTTTATTATGTTTTCTGCCCTTTTTGCTACCTATGCTGTTTTGCAAACAACAGAAGGGGTGTTTTCTTTACACAAACAGTTAATGGGGCTTTCCTATTCTTTTTTTCAGGCAACGATTCTTTTTTTAGCCAGTTTTTTTTCTGGAGTAGCAGGTGTCTTTGTTCATAAAAGAAGGAGAAAAGGAGCCTTTATTGGGTGGGGCATTACTTTTTTTTTAGGGCTTCTTTTCTTTTCTTTGCAGCTTTTTGAGTTTTCCCATTTGATACAAGGGGGTAATAGCTGGGAGAAAAATGCCTTTCTTTCCATCTATTTTACTATAGTGGCCACCCATGGAGTGCATGTGTTTTTTGCGCTTCTTTGGGTTTTGGTTTTTTTAGCTCCTTTGATAAAAAATCCGATTCATTTGACGGACGTAAGAAGGCTTACCTGTTTAAAACTCTTTTGGCAGTTTTTAAACGTGATTTGGATTTTTATTTTTACCCTAGTTTACCTTATGAGATGAAGGACTTGAAATATGGATTTAAAACATAGATGGAACTTAAGTTTTAAACCTCTTATAGGAGGGGGAATTGTCTCTTTTTCCTTTCTTCTATTTTCCTATCTTTTTGCAAAACACACGATTTTTTTAGGCAAAGATTTAGATTTTATTTTAATGACACTTGCGGTTTTTCAAGCTCTTATACAGCTCATTTTTTTTCTTCATTTAGGGATCGAGAGCAAACCCAGATGGAATTTAATGCTTTTTTTTTTCATGGTACTTGTGATTTTTATTGTGGTAAGCGGCTCTATTTGGATCATGCACAATATAAATTATAACGCAATGCCGATGGAGTAAAAGGGGATGTCTTTTTCAGAAGAGTTAGAAAAAATAGTAAAAAAACTATCTCTTCTATTTCAAGACGATCCTCATGCCTATCTTGGACTACAGGAAAAAGGTCCTTTTAAAAAAAAAATTCATATTTGGATTCCGGGAGAAAAAGAGGCTTTCATTGAGCTAAAAGGAAAAAAAAAGCCTCTTTTCTTACTGCATGAAGAGGGCCTTTTTTCTTATGAAACAGAAGAAAAAATAGAGGCTTTTGAGTATCAAATTTTATATCCTAGTGGATTGAAAGCGCATGATCCTTACAATTTCTCTCCTTTTTTTGGGGAAAAAGAACAGAGGCTTTTTACAGAAGGATTTCACCCTTTTTTATATGAAAAAATGGGGGCTACTCCCTTAGAAAAAGAGGGAATCAAAGGGACTCTTTTTTGTGTTTGGGCCCCTCAAGCAATAGGGGCCTCTGTAGTGGGAGATTTTAATAACTGGAATGGGAAAATTCATCCTATGAGAAGGTTAAACCCCTCCGGTGTTTTTGAAATCTTTATCCCAGGTGTAGAAGAAGGAGCTTCTTATCAGTTTGAAATTCACAGCTCTAGAGGTTTGAGAGTTCGAAAAAATGACCCTTTTGCATTTTTCCAAAAAAAAAGGCCCTCTTTAACGCCTGTTGTGTATAAGCACAACTTTTCTTGGCAGGATCAAACCTGGATGGAATCTCGGAAAAAAAAGGACTTTCAAAAAGAACCGATGAATATTTATGAGGTTCATTTAGGGTCTTGGTTGAAAAAAGGGGAGGGGTTTTATAGTTATAGAGATTTAGCAGAAAAGTTAACCTCTTACGTAAAAGAGATGCATTTTAACTATGTAGAGCTTTTACCCATTATGGAGCACCCTTTAGATGAATCTTGGGGATATCAAATTGTGGGGTTTTTTGCGCCTACTTCCCGCTTTGGATCTCCGGAAGATTTTCAGTATTTTATCGATTATTTGCATAGGGAAGGAATTGGAGTTATTTTAGACTGGTCTCCGGCCCATTTTCCGGAAGATAGCTTTGCTTTAGCCAGTTTTGATGGTTCCTCTTTGTTTGAATATGAGGATCTTCAAAAAAGAAAGCAGCTAAAATGGAACACGTTGGTTTTTGACTATCAAAAAAAAGAGGTGCAAAACTTTTTAATTTCCAGTGTCCTTTTTTGGTGTCAAAAGATGCATGTAGATGGGATTCGGGTAGATGCAGTCTCTTCTATGCTTTTTTTAGACTTTTATAAAAAACCGGGGGAATGGTCCCCCAATATTTATGGAGAAAGATATAACTTAGAAGCAAAGGCCTTTTTACAAAGGCTGAATACCATGGTCAAAGAAAAAGTTCCCGATGTCTTAATGATTGCAGAAGAAGGAACCTCTTTTAAAGGGGTTACCACCCCTGTAAACAAGGGAGGTCTTGGTTTTGATATGAAATGGAACTTAGGATGGACTTTTGATACGCTCCATTATTTTTCTCTTACTCCTGTGAAAAGAAAGAAACACCAACAAAAACTCTCGTTTAAAATGCTCTATGATTATGACGAAAAGTTTCTTCTCCCTATTTCTCATGATGAGGTTGCTTTAGGATGTAAAAGTCTTTGGGATAAAATGCCCGGTACGGAAAAAGAAAAAGCAAGCAATATCCTTCTTCTTTATAGCTATTTTATTTTTAGCACGGGAAAAAAACTCAGTTTTATGGGGGTAGAATTTGCCCAAAAACAAGAGTGGGATGCTAAAAGCAGTCTAGATTGGGACCTTCTAAAAAAAGAGCCTCATAGAAAAGTGCATCAGATATGTAAAGAGCTTAATCTTTTTTATCAGAAAAATAGTGCCCTTTGGGAGAAAGACTTTGAAAGGGAGGGGTTTACTTGGGTTCATCATACAAAAGAGCCTAAAGAAGTGATTGCTTACTTCCGAGTCTCCAGTACACAAAAGCTTTTGGTTGTGCACCATTTTTCAGATTCTTTTTTGCCCTCTTTTTTTCTTCCTATAAAAGAGGATTTAAAGAGTCTTTTTAACGTGAGTCTGTATGCAGAAGAAAAAGGAGAACAAGAAAGAAAAGTCTATGATGATAAAGGGCTTATCCAAGGGGTAAAAGTCTATTTACCGCCTCTTTCTACGCTGGTTTTTGAGGTAGTAAACAACCTACCTACTTCGGATTGAGGTTAGTTGCTTTTCATGCTTCTTTTTTGAAAGCTTGTTTGGTTGTAACTTGCTTTTGTCGGAAATAGGCAAATCTTTTAAGATTTATAGGGGAGTAAAGAAGAGATGCCTTTTCGAAAGATTAAAACAGAAGAAGAATACCTGGAACTTATTGAAGAGATCAAAAAGCATAATAGGCTCTACTTTCAAGAAAGTAAGCCTGTAATTTCCGACTATGAGTTTGATCTTCTTGTAAAAAGCCTGGAAGCGTACGAACTAGAAAATCCAGACAAAATATCGGTAGATTCCCCTTCTCAGAAAATAGGAGAGGCTATTTCTAAAGGGTTTTTGCAAAAGCCTCACAAGGCTCCTATGCTCTCTTTAGCCAATACCTACTCTAAAGAAGAGGTAGAGCAGTTTATAAACAGAGTAAAAAGAATTCTTTCGGTGGATTCTCTTTTCTTTTGTTCTGAGCTTAAATTAGATGGTATTGCTTTATCTCTTTCTTATGAGAAGGGGAAGCTAGTTAGGGCTTTGACTAGGGGAGATGGAAAGTTTGGAGATGATATTACCGAAAATATAAAGCAGATTTCTTCTATTCCTAAAACTCTTCCTTCATTTCGAGAAGATATAGAGGTAAGGGGAGAGGTTTTTATGGAGATAGAGACCTTTCATCTTTTAAATGCGCAAAGAGAGGAAGAGGGGTTAGAGCCTTGGGCCAACCCCAGAAATGCGGCAGCGGGTTCTTTAAAACTACTCGATGCTAAAGAGGTTAAAAAAAGAAAACTAAAGATGGCCTGCTATGCTGTTTTACAGGATACACAAACTATCAAAACACAATATGAAGTCTCTACTTTTTTACGAAAAGAGGGCCTTCCTGTTTTAGAAAAATCTTTTTACCAAAGAGCCTCTTCTTTGGAGGAGATTTTTTCTTTTATTGAAGAGGTGGGAAAGAAAAGAAGCTCCCTTCCTTTTCAAATTGATGGGATTGTAATTAAGGTAGATGATCTCTCTTTTCACAAAAGGCTGGGAGCTACCGGGAAGTTTCCCCGGTTTGCTGTTGCTTATAAGTATGCCCCGGAACAAGCAGAAACGGAGGTAGAGGCTATTACCGTACAAGTAGGAAGAACCGGGGTTCTCACTCCTATTGCCGAATTAAAGCCGGTTTTTTTAGCGGGAAGTACTATTAAAAGAGCAACCTTGCATAACATAGAAGAAATCGAAAGAAAAGATATTCGCATTCAGGACCATGTTATAATCGAAAAAGGAGGGGATGTAATCCCTAAAGTAGTACGGGTTCTTATAGAAAAAAGGAACAAGGAGACCCGGAAATGGGTTTTCCCCAAAATATGTCCTATATGTCATAGCCCTGTTGTTCATGTAGAGGGGGAGGTGGCTATTCGCTGTTCTAATAAGACTTGTGGGGGACAGATGTTTAGAAAAATTGTCTTCTTTGCCTCTAAAGGGGGGTTGGACATTGAGCATATGGGAATTAAGGTAACTGAGAAATTGTTTGAACTAGGTCTTGTAAGAAGGTTTTCTGATATATATCTTTTAGATAAAGAGGCTCTTTCTAACATAGAGGGCTTCAAAGAAAAATCGATCCGGAACTTACTTTCTAGTATTGAAAAGTCAAAAACTCCAACCCTTTCTCGATTTTTATGCGCTTTGGGGATTCCTTACGTAGGGGAAGAAACTGCAGAGGTGTTAGCTTCTTTGGGATCTTTAGAAGATATTCAAAATAGCTCTTTAGAAACCCTTTTAGAGTTAGAAGGTGTGGGAGAAAAGGTAGCGCAGTCCGTATTTTCCTTTTTCCAAAACAAGACAAATCAAGAAGAGATACACCGTCTTTTTACTTATGGGCTGGTTCTTAAAAAGGTAGAAAAAAAGGTAACAAGCCATCTTTTTTCCGGAAAAACGTTTGTATTGACAGGTACGTTGGAAAATTTCTCCAGGCAAGAAGCAGCTCTTTTAATCAAAGAAAGAGGGGGTAAAGTGGCAAGTTCTGTTAGCGCTAAAACAGACTTTTTACTTTTAGGAGAAGATCCTGGATCTAAATATGAAAAAGCAAAAAAACTACAAGTTCCTATTTTGTCAGAAAAGAAGTTTCAGTCTCTACTCTAAGCGCTCAAAGAAGCGGGGTTGATTTTACAAAAGAAAGAAGAACTCTTTTTTAAAGGGGTCTCTTTTATAGGAATAAAAAAAGCTCTCCCTTTAACCTTAGAGGGAAGAAGGTATCTTTCTCTAAGGACCTCTAAAGAAGGAGCTTTTACTTTTATGAACTGCAGCTTTTTCTTGTTAAAAGAGAGGTTCACTTCAAAAAGATCTTCTAAAGAAAAAGAAAAACTCTTTCCTATTTCAGAGGAGATAGGAAGGGCTAAGCTGTTTCTTTCTTCTTTTGTCATTACTAAAATAGAAAAAGAGTCTTTAGAAAGGGAAAAATACGAAGAGAGAATTTTTGCGTATAAAGGCTTTAATTCAAGAAGAAGGGCTCCTTCTTTATCTTCTATTAAAACCCCCTCAAAAAAAGAGGGAAAATCTTTTGTGTGTAAACTCTGTTTTTTTTTCTCTTTTTCTCCTTCTTTTAAAAAATAGGGATCCTTTTTTCCGGAAAAAAGGGAGAAGAAGGAAGGCAGCAGGTAAAAGGGTTGAAAAACCCCTGAAATTTGAGGAAAAGCTACAAAGAAAGGGAGCTTTATAGGTTCTTTCTTCAAAGAGGAGCTATAAAGGGAGAGCTGGTAGAGTTTCCAAAAAGGGAACTCCCCTGGTTCTAACTCCTTAAAAGAAGGAAAGGATATACGGTCAAAAAAACTTTTCATAAGGGAGACATTATCGCATATTTCCCATAAAAAGTCAACTTTTTTCTATACAGAAAATGGATTTAACCATCTCTTTATGAGTTGTTTATAGATGTAAGCTAGCAAATAGGATGGTGTTTTCCCTCTGTTTTAGGCTTTTTAGGAGCTTTTTTGAGGGAAAGCTCTTTAGTAGCTCGGCAGATATCTTTGTATAGGATTTCGGCCATATCCCTACTAAAGTTTTCTTTTACAACAATTCTCATAATGGCTGTTTTCTCGGCTTTTGGAGGAAGTGTGTAAGCAGAGACAATCCATCCTCTTTCTCGTAGTTTATGAGATAAATCAAAGGCACTATATTGGAGGGGTTTTTTTAGCTGCATGGCAATTATGGGCAGCCTTGTAGCTTTTGAGATCATAGAAAAGGAGCCTTCTTTTTCTAAAAGTTTTGCCAAGTATTGGCTGTTTTTTAGGCAGTTTTGCATGATGTTTTTATAACCCTTTTTTCCCAGTCTTAAAAAATTATAGTACTGCGCTATTACATTTACGCTATTGCAGGAAAAGTTTAGCGTGTAGGTGGGCATCCAGTCTCCTAAATAGTTTACTTTGAAAACAAGCTCTTTGGGAAAGTCTTTTGCTTCTTTAAAAAGCATCCATCCAATACCGGGAAAAACAAGGCCATATTTATGTCCGGATACGTTAATAGACTTTACTTGTTGTAATCTAAAATCCCATCGAAATTTCGGTTCGGTAAAAGGGAGAATAAAACCACCACTGGCTGCATCTATGTGAATGGGGATATCCCATCCTTTCTCTTTTTTTATCTTTATAAGTAGGTCATTGATTTCTTCTACAGGATCTAGTTGTCCTGTGTAGGTAGTTCCTAAAATGACTCCTACGCATATGGTATTTTCATCAATTCTTTTGGCTACTTCAGATTTAGAAAGTACATAGCGATTTTTTTGTAGAGGGATTAGTCTCATTTCTACATCGAAATATCGGGCAAACTTTTCCCAGCATACATGGGCTTCGGCTCCAAAAATTATATTAGGAGTTCCTTTTTTGTTTTTTTTCTTAAAATTCCACTTGTGCGCTAAAAGAGAGAGCATAATAGCCTCAGAAGAGCCAATAGTGGCAGAGCCAAGTCCTTTAGAAACATCTGGCATATGAAACAGGTTCGATAGCATATAAATGCATCGCTGATGAATTACTTGGATTTGTGGGTATTCATCGTGATCAATAAAGTTTTTATGGATGTTTTCTCCAATCAATTTTATAGCTTCCGGTTCCATCCAAGTAGTTACAAAGCTGGCCAAATTTAAAGAGGGGTTGCCATCCATGTTTAATTCATCATGTACTAATTGATAGGCTGCATTAGAAGGCATTCCTTCTTCTGGGAATAAAAACTTCGGTACTGGCTCAGAAAAGTACCTGCTGCTGTAAGTACTGGCGTGCCCTTTTGAGGAAAGATTTTTTCTTTTTTTACCCACGATTTTTTCTCTTTTTTACAGAGACGATGATTTGTGGAATTGTTACGGAGATGAAAAGACCTACTGCTAGAAATCCTACGTAAAAAGTCTCTTTGACTACTTTGATTTGACTAGGGGGAAAAAACCCGATAAAGATAGCAAATAAAGCTCCCAGCATTCCTAAAAGGCAAACAAACCACATGCCATAGATTCCCCCTGGAACCTTATAAATCCTTTCCTTTTCAGGCTCTTTATATCGTAAGTAAAGAGCCGAAGCAAACATCAAAAGATACATGACAAGGTATAAAATGACGGTGAGATCGGAAAGAAGAAAAAAGGCGCTACTTACAGTAGGCATGATTAAGTAGACTTGGGATAATAACGTTACGATAAGGCCTTGGGTAATCAAAATATGAGAAGGAACATCTCTTCTGTTTTTATAAGCTAGAAAAGAAGGCAAAAGTCCTTTTTTAGCGGTTTCTAAAAGGCCTTTACTAGGACCTACTATCCAGGCGGCAATTCCTCCCAGTACGCCAAAAGAGATAAAAAGACCTAAAACAGGTGTAAGCCATCCTAGATTATAAAGCTGTAAAAACCGGGAAAAAGCTTGCATAAGACCGGCAGTTAAGCTGATTTCAGAAGGAGCTAGAACGGTTGCAATAGAAAAAGAGCCTAGAAAAAAAAGAAAAAAAATCAAAATTACCGATAGTAAGATTGCTTTAGGAAAGGATTTGGTAGGGTCTTTTACTTCTTTTACGTGCACCGCATTTACTTCAATTCCGGCAAATAAAAGAACAATTCCTCCAAGGAGTGAAACGTTGGAAAAACTATGAAGATCAGGAATCCAAGAGCTTTTCATATCAATAGAGGAGCTATTTCCGGAAAAAAACCAGATGATTCCTAAACATATAATGCAAAAAGCAGGCAAGATAGTTCCAACAAGGGCTCCTATAGAAGATAACCAGCTGGAAAACTGAATTCCTCGCAGGCTTAGTATGATAGAACCCCAATATATTACGGAGATAGTGATTACGTTATACATAGGGTTTTCAGCTAGTTCCGGGCGAGAAAAAAGGTAGGATAAAGTAGCGGCCGCAAAAGAGAGAACGGTAGGGTACCAGAAGATATTTTGTAGCCATTGAAGCCATATAGCGGTAAACCCAAATCTTTCTCCAAAAGCTTCAGAAACCCATCGAAAAACGCCTCCCTCTTCAGGCCATCCTGAAGCCAGCTCTGCAGAAACCAAAGCTGTAGGAATCAAAAAAACCACTAAAGAGAAAGTAAGATAAAAAACTAAAGAGAGCCCCTCTTTTGCCATTAAGGGAAGTCCTCTTAAGCTGAGAATAATGGCCACATTCATCATGGCCAGTAAAAAGATGCTCAAATGCTTTTTTTTCTCCATACTTCTTGCTATAGAAGATTGGAGGATATTTTTTTAGCTTTTTTGTTAGTTTAAGGTATATTTTCTATTTCTATATGCTTCAGGGCTAGCTTTTTCCCGATAGGCTTTCAATCGTTTTTATAAATCGATCGTCATCTAAAACTTCTTCTATTTTAAGCGTTCTAGATTTGGCATGTAATATAAGAGCATGGTCGATCCCCTTGCTATAGCCTCCAGGTCCGGGAGAAAAATCGGGGCTAGACTTAATAGGATGAATATTCGTGCGCCAAGGACTGTGTAAAACCTCTTCCGGGTACCTTTCATCTAGAAGACCTGCTTTTTCAAAAGCTTCTATCATGCGCTCTCTTTCAAAATTACAATCTCCCACTGCAATTAGAATGTCTTTTTTAGAAAAGAATCTCTTAATGTAATTAGCAAATTCCTCTGGCCCCGGAATATCGGGACTTCCCGGAATATGGGCATTAAAAAGTCTTATAAGTTTTCCATCTTGTAATTTTCTAAATACCGCCTGAGAAAGCTGTCTTCCTAAAAGAGAGGGATAGGCATCCAAAGGAGTTTCTGAGAGGTTTTTTTCAAATAAGACATAAGAGTCATTGTAAAGAACCACTTCCTGGTCTTTTACAGGGCTCTCAAAAGATCTTGCTATATGCCAGTTTTGGGGCAAAGCTTCTTGAAGAGCTTGTAAAAAAGGCTCTCCGCATTCTTGTAGGGAGATTAAACCGGAACTGGGCTTTTTCAGCATGGTTTTAAGCATATCTACTACAAGCAGATCTCTTTTCGTAAGTCCACTTTCATCAACTACGATATCGAGCTCTGTTAGTAAAGAACCATTTAATCCTTGTGAATCTTCCTTTTTGACCCAAGGCATGAAACAATTATTCATAACGTTCCATGAAATCACCTCAAACTCCCCATCTATTTCTACTCCAATAGGTAAATGGTCGGAGGGAAATTGCCACTTTTCACTCATTTTACCAACAAGTACATTTCGAATTGCTTCTTCTATTTTTCGTCTTCGATTGAGTAGCTCTAGATAACCGTGCATTTGTTTTGTTCGAATAGCTGCCATGAAAAGCTCGCTTCCTGATTCGAGGTATCTACCTTTTTTATAGTTGGTACAAGAAGAGGCTAAATTGGTCAGAATTTGGGTGGCAAGAGATAGGATTTGTAGCTCTAGTGATCCGTAAAATATAAGGGTGATATAAGCTATGTTGTTTAGTAGTTTTGTTCCTTCTAAGAGTTTGTCTTCTGAGTTTTTTAGCGCTTTAAGATTCAGAAGAATATCGTGAGAGGTAGTGATCATCATTGCTGTGTTGTTATGAAAGATTCCTCCTGCTAATGCAGCTATAGAAAGGGCTAAATTACCCATTTTTTCTACAGATCGATCCCATTCTTTTGCTGTAAAAAATAATCTTGAAGCATTAGCTCCTATAGATAGGGCTCTACCAAATGGTCTGTATAGACTGAAAATGGGTAAAGAAGCGGATAAGGCTTCATTAAGAAGGCCTTCTTTTTGGGGAACATCATTTTCAAAATCACGGTGAAAATGAGGCTTTCTAATAGGGTCAAAAAAAGCATCTATCATAACTCTCCTAATTTTATAGGCAAAACAGGAGTATTATACGATAAACAATAATATTTTATTAAGTATTAAATTAATAAGTTTAAATAATATTTAATTTAAATTATATATTAAAATATTTGTTTTAATATTTTACTCGATATAGGTCCCTTTTAAAGGGGCTTGCTTTAAGTTTTTAAGGGTTCTTTTTTTTAAAGAAATTCTTTTGCTTCCTATATAAGAAAGGGGGAGGGATGGGTAGATAGCTATTTTGAACCAGATTTTTCCTTGATTGTATAACAAATCTCAGTTGATAATGAGGATCTTTTACAAGGAGGCCTTAGTATGAATTTCCTACACATAGCAGGACATTTAGGATCCGATCCTGAAGTTCGTTTTACCTCTTCTGGGAAAAAAGTCACCGTTTTTAGAGTAGCGGTAAACACAAGAAAAGGGGGGAAAGACCTTACCCTTTGGTGGCGTGTTACGATCTGGGGAGATCAGTTTGAAAAAATGATTCCCTATTTAAAAAAGGGAAGCCCGGTTATCGTTCACGGAGAGATGCAAAAGCCGGAGATTTTTAACGACAGGGAAGGAAAACCCCAAATTTCTTTAGAAATCACAGCAACTCACTTAGAGTTCAGTCCATTTGGTAAGGGAGAAAAAGGATCTTCTGCTGATAGGGGGACTGAAAAAGACTTTTCTTCCAAGGAAGAGTCCTCAGAGCAAAACTCGTTTAATATAGAAGAAGAGGTTCCTTTTTAATATGAAGCTTTCTACTGTTTCACAATTTGCAAAAAGACCTTCCTCAGACGTCTTAGTGGTGCTTCTCCCGGAAGGGGAGAAGCCCTTCTTTCAAGAGGCCTCTTTAAAAGAGGAGATAGAGGTTATTTATAAGCTGCAAGATTTCTCCGGAAAAAAGGGAGAGTCTCTTTTTTTCTACCCCAAAAGTAAAAAAGAAAAGAGGGTCTTACTGGTGGGTCTGGGAAGTAAAGAGAAACTAGACTTAGAGTCTTTTCGAAGAATTGTGGGAGAAAGCGTCCGCAAAATTCATGGAAAAAAGCTAGCCTCTGCTGTTTTTTGCCTTCCTACAACTCTTCCCTTTTTAGAAAAGGAGATTTTAGAGGTATGTGTAGAAGGGGCTGTGTATGCCAACTACCATTTTCAAGACTATAAAAAGTTTGAAGGGACTCTTTTAGAGGAGATCTGTTTTGTAAGCTCTATAAAAGCTTCCTCTCTTTTAGAAAAAACAGAAAAACTCTTTGAAGCACTTTGTTTAACTAGAGATTTAGTAAATAGAAATGCCGATGAGATAACTCCGGCAAAACTAGCCGAGACTGCTTTGGACCTTGCTAAAAAGCACAAAAAAATTAAGGTGCAAATCTTAGATAAAAAAGAGCTAGAACAAGAAAAAATGGGACTCTTACTGGCAGTTGGAAGAGGTTCTGAAGAAGAGCCGAAGCTGATACTGATAAATTACAAAGGAGACCCTAAGAAAAAAAAGAAGATAGCGTTGATAGGAAAGGGAATTACCTACGATACGGGAGGACTTTCTTTAAAACCTACTCCCAGCATGATTGATATGCGACAAGATATGGGGGGAGCCGGAGCTGTTTTAGGGGTTGTAGCAGCTTGTGCTCTTTTAGATCTTCCCGTAAATATAGTAGCTGCTATTCCTACCGCAGAAAATGCTATCGATGGCAAGTCCTATAAGATAGGGGATGTTTACACCTCTTATAGTAAAAAGACCGTAGAGATTACCAATACAGATGCGGAAGGAAGGCTTGCTTTAGCAGATGCTATCAGCTACACCTTAGAGAAGTTTCAGCCTGATGCTTTGATCACGGTGGCTACTTTAACAGGAGGCGTTGTGGTTGCTTTAGGAGAAGAACTTACCGGGTTTTTCTCTACTTGTGATAAAACAACCCATCTTGTAGAAGAAGCGGCTAAAAAAACAGGAGAGCTTGCTTGGCCTCTGCCTTTTTATATCCCGTACAAAAAAATGTTAAAGTCTGATGTAGCCGATATTAAAAACTCAGCAGGAAGAGAAGCCTCTTCTATTCAGGCGGCTCTTTTTTTACATGATTTTGTCTCAGAAAAGATCCCCTTTCTTCATTTAGATATTGCCGGAACGGCCTTTTTCCAAAAGGCTGTAGGATATCATCCTTCTCAAGCAACAGGGATGCCCGTCCGTCTTCTTGTAGAGTTTGTAACCCACTTTTTTGCTTAAAAAAATGGCCTCTTCTAAAGAGATTTCTTTTGTGGTCTCTTTAGAAGAGAAAAACAGGAGACTCGATCAATTTTTAGCAAAAAGGCTAAAAAACACCTATCCCACCCGTTTTATCCGAAAAAGAATCGAAGAAAAGGGGTGTTTTGTCAATGGAGAAGTAGAAAGATTTCCTTCTAGAAAAGTACAAGAACAAGACACGATTGTATTTTCTTTAGAAAAGGCAAAAAAACCCTCTTTCTCTATTCTTTTTGAGGATACAGAGCTTCTTTGTATAGAAAAAGAGGCGGGCCTTCTTTCCTCTCTTTCTTCTTTTGGGCTCCAAAAAGGATTTTTAGTGCATAGGCTAGATAAGGAAACTTCCGGGGTTTTATTAATTGCCAAAACTCCTTTAGCTAGAAAAGAGCTTGCTGCACAGTTTTATCAAAAAAAGGTAGAAAAACGGTATCTTGCCTTAGTACAAGGAGAGGTGTCTCTTAAAAAGGGAAAGATAGAGGGGCTTTATGCCAAAAAAAGGCAGTTTCATGGAAACTCTTTATGGGGGACCTCTTCTACAAGGGGAACTGTTGCTACTACACTTTTTCGAACCATGCAAAAAAAAAGAGGAGTCTCTCTTTTAGAAGTAGCTCCTAAAACGGGGAAGACCCATCAAATAAGAGCTCACTTAAGTGAAATAGGACACCCAATAATAGGAGACTGTCAGTATGGAAAAAGAGAGGGTTTTTCTTTTTTTTCTAAAAGAACGCTTTTGCATGCATGGAAAATTTGTTTTTTTCATCCGCTTTCCAAAGAAAAAATCTTTTTAGTTTCGTCTGTTCCGCAAGACTTTCTAGAAGCTCTTAACTTTTTCGAGATTTCCACTAAGGATCTAAGTGGGCAATCTTTTTCAATTTTTTCGTGAAACAAAGAAGTACTAAAGAAGGAATAAAAGGGATCAGCACAAAGAGGAAAAAGAAAGAAGATTTTTGCATCGTCTCAAAAAGTCCCGCTAAACTTCCTCCAATATAAATAGCCAGTCCCACACACACATACCAGGCGCCCACCAAAAAGGCGGTATACTTTTGCGGGGAGTACTTAGATACAAAAGAAAGGCCAATAGGAGCTAGAAACATTTCTCCGAGTGCCATGAAAAAATAGGCTAGAATAGGGAAAAACAGGGGCACCGATTCTTTACAATAAGGAAAGAGAGAAGAAGCTACCACTATAATTAAAAAACAAAAAGAGACAAATAAAAGACCTAAAGCGGTCTTGGTAATGGGACTGGGGTCTTTTTTGTATTTTTGTAAAAAGGTATAAAAAACTGCTAGAAGAGGTGCTAGTATAATTAAAAAGAAGCTTTCTGAAGAGAGAACCCAAGGAGTGGGAACTGCAAAGTTATGTATGCTTTTGTCTACGCAATCTAAAATAAAAACAGACATAGAAGAGAAACCCTGAGCGTAAGGCATCCAAAAGAAAAAAGAGGCTAGGGTCAAGATTAAAATAACAAAGACTCGTTTTTTCTCTTTTTTCTGCAAGGGAGTAGGATCCTTTTTAGACAAAGCGATCGAAGGATGCATGTGGCGATATTTTTTGTGGTGATTTCTTAAATATACCCAAATCGGAATTACCCCCAAAACTTGAACAAAAGAAGCAAATAAGAAGGCAAAGTTCCATCCAAAAACCTGTACAATCCACCCCAAAGAGATCATCGCTAAAAAAACCCCTATATTTATGGAGGAATAGTAAAAAGAAAAACCGGCTTCTCTTAAATGAGAACGATCCTTGTAAGCAAAGCTTAAAAGTGTCAAAATTGAAGGGGTGAAGATGCCGTAGCCTAAAGCTATAATGGCTAAAGCGATTTTTAATAAAAAAGGAATAGAAAGAGAGATTAAAAAGGCTCCTATTACATTGGCCAAAGCTCCCAAAAGAAGGGGGGTGTGGTAATTCCATCTATCCGCAATAAACCCTCCTAAAAGTGGTAAAAAAGCGGCAAATCCGGCAAAGAGGCCATACGTTTGAGAGGCCCTTTCCATAGGGTAGTTGTGGGTTTGGATCAAATAAAGAACAAGAAGGTTTCCTATTCCCCAAAAAACAAATCTTTCGCAAAGTTCAGCAGAGGCTAAAATGAGAAGCTCTTTTGGATGTTTTTTCAAATTACACTCCTGTAACCGCGGTTTATCCCTCTTATGAAGAGATTTTCTTTTTTTAAAAAGCCCAAAATCGAAGCTGTAGAGAACATCTTAATTGTAAAAACTTCCTCTATAGGAGATATTTTGCAGGCCTTCTGTATTCTCCCCTTTTTGAAAAAAAAACTCCCAAAAGCAAAAATATACTGGGCTGTGGAAGAGAAATTAAAGCATTTGGTAGAAAATCATCCTCTTATAGAAGAGGCAGTTTCCATAGACCGAAAAAAAAAACGGGTTTCTTATAGAAATATTCGAAAGAGAGCGTATGATCTCTTATTTGACTTGCAAGGTAATACAAAGTCTGCCCTAGTTACTTTTCTAGCAAAAAGCACCTATAAGGTGGGGTTTTCCAAGGCTTCTGTAAAAGAATTTCCGAACATTTTAGCTACCAATACCCGCTTTGAGGTTTCTTTAGAAAAGAACATTCGGGATCAGTACCTACATCTGATAGCTTCTTTTTTTCAAGAAAATAGCCCCCCTTTACACGAGGTTTTATGCTCTTTTATAGAAAAAGAAGAAGAAAAGCTCTTTGCAACTACTCTGATTCAAAAGCTGCCCAAAGAAAAAAGGATCCTTTTTGTGGCTCCCTGGTCTAAGTGGGAAAACAAAGAACTCTCTTTTTCTTTTTTGAAAAATTGGCTGCAAAAAATTGAGAAAGCCTATTCCCCCTTTTTTTTGTTTGTCTGGGGAGATCCTAAAGAAGAAGAAAAAACGAGGCTTTTGCAAAAAGCCTTTCCAAAGTCGAGCCTTGTTATAGAGAAAAGCCCCTTTTTCTCTTTAAAGGCTATCATAGAAAGGTGCGACGGGGTAATAGCCTCTGATTCCAGTTTGTTACATCTCACTTTTTTAACCTCTACTCCCTCTTTTAGCTTTTTCGGCCCCACCTCTAAAAATGTCTTTTCTCCTATGAGAAAAGAAGATGAGGCCATACAAGGCAAATGTCCTTATAAGATAGAGTTTATAAAGCAGTGTCCCTTTTTACGATCTTGTAGTACGGGAAGATGTTTAAAAGATCTAACAGGAGAAGATTTATTTAAATCTTTTTCTTCTTGGTATTCTTTTATATTAAAAAACAAAAAAAATAGTCTTTTTATTTAAAAATCCTTGTTTAAAAAAAACAATCTTATTAGATGTTAGTTTAAAGCCTGTTTTAGGGGGGAGATATGAAAAGGTTAGTCTTATTTATATTATCGGTTGTTTTTGTAATGAACTTTTCTTCTTGTGATGAGAATGGAAGAAAGTGTCATGATCCAAAAAAATGTCCGGACCATCATAAAGAAAGACACGAAAGAAGATGGTAGAGAAAGGTCTTCCTCTTAGGGCTTTCCTAGGAGGAAAGCTTTTTTTAGAGCACCTCTTGTAAAGTGGGCGCTAATAAAAGACGCATAATCTTCAAAGTATCCGGAAAAAATAGGGAAGGATCTAGAGCTTCGATCTCTTCTAAAGAAAGCCATACAAAAGGAGCTAAAGGCTTCTTTTGTGGATCTTTTGGCTCTGCCAGATAGACAAAATCGATATGCTTATGAGGTTTGGTTTTAGGTATATCGATATGCTCTAAAAGACAGGCATAGGGCCTAGGCAAGCTTTTACAGGTTTTTTCTTCCTCTAACCAGACATTTTCTTGTAGGGAAAAAGAGATTTCCAGATCTGTTTCTTCTTTTACTTCTCTTATAGCAGCCTCAGAAGGCTCTTCTCCTTCTTCTAGATGTCCCCCCGGAGGAAGATATTTTTGAAACTTTTTATGAATATGAAGAAGAACTTTTCCTTCCCATATGATATAGACAGTTGCTACGAATTCCTTTTCCAGAAGTCAGGTCCTAGTTCATGTAAAGAGTCTAAAGTAACATGAACTAAGATATTTGTTAAACCGTTCAACTTTAAAAATTGGGTAAGTCTTTCTACCGTAAAAGAAGAGGCTTTATTGGTTACATCCAAAGCATCAACACTTGCACTTGCAACAGGTTTTGGGTTTTGAACAGTAAAACAAAGAAGAGCTAAGCTAACGGCAGAAAAGGCAGAAAAGCCCAGTCCTAGAAAAAGTGCTGTAAGTATAATCATAAAACCGGAAGGAGTGGCAGAAGAGATAGTGGTCATAGGGGGGGGGGCTTCTTTTTCTGTAAGCATATCTATGAAAGCTTGAAGCTTTTGACGAAACGCTTCTTTTGTGTTTTCTATCGATTCTTTCGTGAGTTCATATAGGGTAAAAAAAGAGGCTTCTTCTATTCTAGCCAAAGAAGAACTATCTCCCGTTCCGGGGTGTAACATTTTTTTATATTTTAGCAAGGCGTTAAAAAAGGAGTCTTCCTGTTCTTCTTTTTGCTTTTGTAGAAGAGATATTTCTCCCCTTAAAGCGCCAATTTCAGATCTTAGGCTAGTAATCCTTTGATCTTCTTGTAAAAGTCTTCTTTCCAGATCAGCAAGGCTGTTTCCCACTAAAGGTAGAGCCTGTAGTACCTTAGCTATATAGGAGGTTTCTAAAGCCCTTTTTTTGTCTTCTTTTTCTTTGTTTAAACCTTCGGTTAACGCTTCAGATTCTTTCAAAGAAAGGTCCAGTTTTTCTTGTTGTTTTTCTTTTTCCCGTAGAATTTCTAAAGAAGCTGTATAGTCTCTTTGTTTTTGTAAAAGCTTTATCTTAAGTTGATTTAAATTTTGAGGGATATTGTTAGCTTGTTTGTATTTTTTTATCTGTAAGGAAGTCTTAGTTATTTTTTCTCTATACTGATTCACCTGTAGGCGTGAGTCTTCCAAAGCTTCTTCCAAAGAAGGAGCGCTTCTTTCCCTGTTTTGGGCATTTTTTTGTAGTTTAGAAAAAAAATCTTCTTCTTCTTTTAGCCTAAGGTATAAGTCAGATAGCTTGTTCTCTAACTCTTCTATCTTTGTTGCAAATAGAGAAGCCTCTCTCCTTTCTTCTAATTTTAGGAGCCTTTCAACGGGGAGGCTTTCATAAGAGAGGTTTTCTTCTTCTAAAAAAGGCTGTATGATTGCTAAAGAGGACAGTCATTTTCTCCTGCGAGAGCTTTCTTCTTTTACAGAGTAAAACAGAGCTTCTATATTTTCTATTTCTTCTAGGAAGATCTCTAATTCTTTTTCAAAAATTTGCTTTACAGCCTTGGTAAGGCTTTCTTCTTCTATTTTTTTCTGAAATGCTTGGATAAGAGCTTTTATTTCTTTTACCAAGGCAAGCTGTCTTATTTGTATTGATAAGGGGGAGTTTTCTATTTCAGGACTAGAAAAAGATCGGGCCAGAGTAGAGACTAAAGCGTTTATGGTAGAAGAAGGGCCGTTTAAAGAAAATTCCCTTTGCAGTTCTTCCCATTTTTTGGGCAATAAGACCTCTCTTCCATCTAAAGAAGGGTCTTTAATGATCTGCTCCAGTTGAGATTCAATAATATTTTCATAGAGAGTTTTTAAGTTTTCCAAAACAGCTTTTTGAGCTTTTATAGATTCCTCTTCTAATTCCTCAGAAGACTTACCTCCTTCTTGAAACTGTCCATCAAAAGCTTTAAATAGGGTTTCTACAAGGAGAGCTACGTTTTCTGTAGAGGTAGAAGCTTTTATGCTGTTAAAGACAACCTCTCCCAAAGAAGTGCCGATCTTTTTGTCTAAACACAAAAGAGGGTTTAATAAAGAAGGAAGCAAGATCGTAGACAGATCCTTTTCTGTTGTTTTTTTCATTTCTTCAGGTGTTTTTTCTGAAAGGGCTTTAAAAACAGCTAAAAGTTCTTCTCCGATCATTTGATAAGTCTTATCGTCTTCCATAGTTCCCGGAGATCTTGGAAGATTCCGGTTTTTTAATTTTTCCGTAAGGTTTTTTAAGAAAGTAAATAAAGAGGCCGATATTCCTGGGGTTTGTGTTTTGTGGATAAACGTTTTTATAGAAGAGTCTAATAGGTTGGGAGCAAGAAGAAATACAAGCCTTCTTATAACGAAATTGACGGGAATCTGAAAAATACTGTCGAAACAAGAAAATAGATAATAAAAAGGAAGAGAGAGCCAGGTAGCTTTTTCAGGAGAGCAAGATGCTATTTGAGAGCGAAAAAAGGAAGCTTTCGGGATATAACTGGCCAAATACACTTCAAAAAAGGAAGCATAAAGCTCGTGGAGCTCTTTTCCATTTATTTTTCGGGGAGTTTTTAGATAATTATTAAAATCTTGTAATTCCAGAACCTCTTCTTTCTGCGGCTTTTTTATATACTCTTCTAAAAGCTGTTTCGAAGATCGAGAAAACGCAGCAGCTATTTTTTGGATCGCTTTTTCCCATTTTTTTTGCAAAAAGGAATCATAGGAATGGGCGGCAGCTCGTAAGTTTCCCTGTAACTGAGAGGCTAAATTGTCTGAGTCTAAAACGTAATACAAAACAAAAAAGCAAAAATAGGCAGAAACTTTGCCTAAAAAATCGGCCTTTTTATAGATAGATAGCTTTTTAAACTCAGAAAAAAGAGTCCCTTGATCTAGTTGTTCTTTATGGCTTTTTCGTAACAGTTCCCAGTTTTCTCCTACCGATATGGCAGGCCTTTCTACAGTAAGATACTTATGTAAAGAAGAAGGAGCTATTTTATAGATCAAAGAGGAAAAAGAACAGTTTTGACAAACGGCACTGATAGAAAATAGAAAAAAAAGACGGGAGATATTTTTGGTTCTTTCACTCTCCTCTAAAGTCTCTAAAGAGACCCTTAAAGGAATTTCAGTAGAAGTCCCATTTTTCTTATTTTTGAACAGCTCTCTTACATAAGAGGAAACCCCTTGGGAAACCTCATCGAGAGTATTTACAACTCCACAAACAAAATCAGGAGCAAATAAGGAAAACTGTCTGGATCTTACAACAAAGTTCAGATACCCCATAGTTTCTCCTAAAAACAAAAAGAGCTGGAGATTGTCTTAAGACCTGAACGGATTCTTTAAGGCTGCTACCTTCCGGTCCTGACCTGATTCAGAGGTTCAATTCTCAAGATCCCCAGCTCAAAATTTTGAAGGAGATTTTACCTAAAAAGGGCTTTTTCCTCAATCTTCTAAAGGAATAGCTGATAAATTATATAGATAGGTCTCCGGATAAAAAGTAGATAAAATACTTAAAGCTGTAGCGCCATTTCGTGCCATTTCAGAGGCAGAATGAACACAAAGCCCTACACCATGCCCTATTCCATATCCAAAAAACTGCAGAGAATCTCCTTTCATTTTTATTTCGAAGTCACTACTTTTTAGATGATTAGAACCCAAAAGCTCTTGGAATTCAAAAAAGTTAAAATCTTTTTTTTCTCCTTTTTCCCCAAGAAGTCTTACCGCGTAAGCTTTATGAGAATCAGGATCTATAAAAGCTTCCACATTAGAAAGGTCATCCATCCCGGAAATTTTCGCTAAATCTTTTTTAGAAAATTGAAAATTCCACTTACTCTCCTCTCTAGAAAGCGCAGCGTGGGGCGCATCTACTGCTTTGTCATGGAGAAGCGCTTCTTTTTTTCGAAAAATAGTTTTATAAGGAGCTGTTTTCCCTGCGCTGTGTTCTGACCACTTGGCGGGGAAAGGAATATTTTTTCCTTGAAAAGATTGAGCTAGAAGGAGGTTTTTAGTAGAGTCTACTACCTTTTCAATAAAACTTCCTGGAGTAGTTAGGGCGCTCCCTTTATATCCAGACTCTTTAGCATCTACATGCCAATGAGCAGTTTTATTTTTCATAACCTGAAAATAAGCGTCTGTTCTAGCTAAGATAGCTAAAGAAGACATTACTTCACTTTCTAAAGGATATAAAAATTGAGGCGTTAAAACAGCTTTTACATACTGCTCAATATCGAGGTGGTTTACGATATTAATTTTGTTACCCACAGTATAAATGGCAATAGAACCTTCATACTGAATCCCGTTTACCAAAAGAGAGGTCTCTTCTGACCTAGGAGAGATATAGATTTGGTGAATGTCCAAAAACTCTTCTCCCCATTTTACCCCTTTTGTACCAGCATGAGCTAAAAATCGTTTTCCCAAAAGGCCGGAGGCAATTTTGGTATTGTGGTGGGGGTTATAAACATAGTAGGGACCTGTAACTTCTACCAAAGCCTCCGAGGCCTCTTTTGTTATTAAGACTTTGATCTTTTCAGGTCTTTTTGGTTCTGAAACATTGGGTATGATCGACTCTGCCTTTAAGGAGAAAATCGAAATCATACAAAAAAGAAAAAGTAGATATTTATGTACTCTCATATTGAGACTCCGTAACGTTTTTAGGGTATGCCCGGTTTAAATGTTTGTAAGCATGATGGGTAGCCAAACGACCCCGAGGCGTTCTTTTTAAAAAGCCTTGCATAATTAGATAAGGCTCATAAACATCAGCCACGGTATTGACATCTTCTCCAATGGCTGCTGCTATATTGTTAATTCCCACCGGGCCTCCCTCATGATGATCTATAATAACAGCTAAGATTTTTTTGTCCATCTCATCTAGACCTCTTTCATCAATCGTAAGAACAGAGAGAGCCTCTTTTACAGAAGACAAAGAAAAAGCTCCTTCAAAATGAATTTGCACATAATCGCGAACCCACTTTAAAAGGTTATTTGCAATACGGGGAGTGCCTCTAGCTCTTTTGGCAATTTCTAAAGAAGAAGCATCATCCATAAAGCAGTGTAAAAGGGAGGAAGAGCGGTAGATGATTTTTTGCAAGTCTTGGGGATCGTAAAAATCGAGTCTCAAGTTGTTTTGGAACCTAGTTCTAAGAGGATTACTCAAAAGACCTACTCTTGTGGTGGCTCCTATTAAAGTAAAAGGGGCTATTTTTATAGGGACTACTCTTGCATTGGGACCCGAGTCAATCATTAGATCAATACTAAAATCTTCCATAGCAGAGTATAAGTACTCCTCTAAAGAGATATTCAGACGGTGAATCTCATCTATAAATAGCACATCCTTTTCCTGAAGACTTGTTAAAAGACCTGCTAAATCGCCCGGTTTTTCTATTGCAGGGCCTGAAGTTGTTACCAAATTCACACCCAAAGATTTTGCCATGATCTGAGCTAAAGTTGTTTTTCCCAGACCCGGAGGACCCGAAAAAAGCAGATGCCCCATAGCTTCTCCTCTTTTTTTCGAGGCTTGTACTAAGACTTTGAGTCTGGAAATAACAGAAGCTTGCCCTATAAATTCATCTAAAGAACAGGGACGAAGTGAAGATTCAAAGACAGGTTGCTCTTCAGATACAGAAAAAGGGCTTTCCATAGTAACTCTTGTAATGTTCGTTAATTTAAGCGCTTTACAATTTTTTCCCAAGTTTTTCTCTATTTTTTTGGCTTTTTTTTTCTATCTGTTTTAGGCTTTCTCTTAGGGGTGTCTTAACCTTGAGTTCTTAATATTCAGGAGTGTTTATGTTGTTGTCAGATGAATCGATTCGAGAATTAGCAGAAAAAGAGGGGATGATTGAACCCTTTTTTCCCTACCAAGTAAAGGAAGAAATGGGAAAAAAAATTATCAGCTATGGTCTTTCCAGTTGTGGTTATGATTTAAGAGTTGCGAACCACTTTAAGGTATTTACTAATTTGCACAGCTCTTTGGTAGACCCGAAAAAATTTCAAAAAGACACTTTTGTAGATGTTACGGCAGATACGTGTATCATCCCTCCCAACTCTTTTGCTTTGGCTAGAAGCCTGGAGTATTTTCGTATTCCCAGAAATATTTTAACGGTTTGCGTGGGGAAATCTACCTATGCCAGATGTGGTATTATCGTAAATGTTACCCCCTTCGAACCGGAGTGGGAAGGCTTCGTTACTTTGGAAATCTCCAATACAACGCCTCTCCCTGCAGTAATTTACGCAGGAGAAGGGCTATGCCAGGTTCTTTTCTTTCAATCAGATAAAAGCTGTAAGGTGTCTTATGCGGATAGAAAAGGGAAATATATGAAACAAGAGGACATTGTTCTTCCTAAGGTGTAAGATTTTGTTCTGGAAAAAAAAGCCTTTTTAATAAATAAAGAAAATTGAATAGTTAATTTGATTTAATTATGAAAAACGAAAAAAAACCAGATTTTTTTAAAATAAAAATATCTTGGTGGTTTTTTTTGTTTATCATCCTTTGCCTTTTTAGTTACAACCAGGCAATACAGAAGAAAAAAGAAGAGATTGCCTTCTTAGAGAAAAAACGGACCCTTATTGAAAAAGAAAAAGAGACTCTCCTGGAGCAAAAAGAAGATCTGATGGACCGAATTGCTTCTAAAGACGATCCTGATTGGATAGAGCAAGTTTTAATGAAAAAATTAGGGGTAGTTCCTAAAGGGTATATGAAGGTCTATTTCAAAAAGGAAAAGTCATAACCGGTTTTTGGCTTAAAAGTTACAAGATTTCATAAAAAAGTAGTAAAGAGAAAGATGGAACTCCCTATTCTCATTTTCCTTTTAGTTTTATTGATCCTTTTCTCAGGATTTTTATCTGGAACAGAGACTGCTTTTTTCTCTTTGCCTTCTTTCACGTTTCGAAGTTATGGAAAGAGTAAGGATAGTAAGAAGAGACTGATTTTTCATCTTCTGCAAAATCCAAGAGGTCTCTTAGTCACTATTATGATGCTAAACGTAGGGGCAAACATTTTAGTCCAAAATGTTATCTCTTCGATATTTGAAGAAAAGGCCGGGTGGATTTTTAAGGTGGTCTTTCCTCTTATTTTAACACTTTTATTTGGGGAGATTATTCCCAAGTCTTTAGCTTTACCTAACAACACGGCTATAGCTAGAATAGCTGCTCCGTATATTGGAAAAATAGCGAGCTTTTTAGGCCCCATTCGCCATTTTTTAACGGAGCTAACCAGTTATATTTCCCGGTTTTTATTTTTCTTTTTACGAAAAGAAAGATCTTTGAGTTTAGAAGAGTTAGAAGGGGTTTTACAAGACTCTGAAATGAAAGGAATCATGGAAAAAGAAGAGGTGGAACTAATTCAAGGCTATCTAGACTTAAGAAATGCTTCTGTAAAAGAGCTCATGCGTCCTAAAGAAGAGATTTTATATTATAACTGGCAAGAGCCCTTGTCTAATCTAGAAGATTTTTTGATTCATAAAGAGTGTTCTAGAGTGCCTGTTTGTGATGGAGGACTAGAAAATGTAGTAGGAATTGTCTCCACAAAGAGGTATCTGTTTTCGGGGATTTCCATTAAAACAGCAAAGGACTTAAGAAGAATTGTAAAAAAGCCTTTTTATGTTCCCGAATCGACCTCTGCTTGGAGTCTTTTTCAAGATCTTCGAGAAAAAGGGGAAAGCTTAGCTTTAGTTGTCAATGAATATGGGTCGATTATCGGTCTTGTAACTCAGGAAGATTTAGTAGAGGCTGTAATAGGAGAAATTCAAGATCAGAGGGATCCTGAAAAAAAGTATACTAAAAGTGAAGAAAATGTGGTGATTGCCAGTGGAAAGCTAGAAATAGCTGAATTAGAAGATATTTTTTCTGTTTCTTTAAAAAAGGATAGCTCTTCCGTAACGATAGGGGGGTGGCTTATAGAGCAGTTAGGAGATATTCCCAAAGCAGGAACTAAATATGTAACCGATCTTTTTTTATTTTACATATTAGCGGCAGAACCTAATAGAATTACGAGAGTATATATTCGTTATTTAAAGCCGAAAAAAA
Source organism: uncultured bacterium (assembly GCA_964351495.1). GTDB lineage: Bacteria > Chlamydiota > Chlamydiia > Chlamydiales > SM23-39 > CAYGOC01. The sequence continues at coordinate 32,282 of CAYGOC010000001.1, read as the reverse complement.
AGGATACCTCGAAGTGACTTCTTGGAAAGGTTTTTTGTTTTTTACCCTGCTTTGTATATTTCTCCAGGGTTTTTTTTCCATGTTTGAAATGGCCTGCGTCTCTTTTAATAGAGTTCGTTTAAGCCACTACGTGAAGAAAAAAAACAAAAGAGCCAAATGGATTCAATATCTCTTAAATCGCCCTTCTACTCTTTTTGGTACTACCTTGATCTGTGTAAATACCTTTTTGCAGATGGGCTCTGAATTTTCTAGAAAGCTGTACGATTCTTTTGGATTAAACCCCGATCTAGCTCCTATTACCCAAATTGTCTTAGTAGTGATTTTTGCAGAACTAGCTCCTATGTTTGCAGCTAGAAGACATTCAGAGCAGGTAGCAATGCTGTATATTCCTGTAGTCTATTTTGTTTCATACCTTTTAAGACCCTTTATTTTTTTGATAGAATCTTTAAATAAAATCATTCACAAAATGCTTCCTCAAAAAAAAGAGAGCTCCCTTTTTTTATCAAGGGAAGAAGTGCAAAAAGCTTTTGAAGACAATGTAGAAGAGACTTCTTACCTAGATAGGACTCTTTCTTATTTTTTCACTATGAAAGATCAAAAAGCAGAAGACTTTATGTACCCTTTGCAAAATCAACTTCTTGTCTCCTCTGAAACCAAAGCAAAAGATCTTATAGAAAAACTAAAGAGTCGCTATACCCCTTTTATTCCTATTTACCAATACGAAAAGGGAAATATCAAAGCAATAGTATCTTTAAGGGACCTTTTGAAGGCAGATCCTGAAGAACCTGTAGGGAAAATTGGAAAGACTCCTTGGTTTGTCACGAAAAAAGATTCTATTACCGGAGTCTTAAAGCAGTTTCGAAAAAATAATCAGTCTATAGCTATTGTTTTAGATGAAGAGGGGAAGGCGTTTGCTTTGCTTTCTTTAGAGAAGGTAGTAGAGGCTCTTTTCGGCAAAACAGAAGCTCTTTTTATACATGAAAAAACTCCCAAGACTCATATAGAAAGAACCCTTTCTGCTAGCATGACCATAAAGGAGTTTAACCAAAGGTTTCAAGCAAATATAGAAGCAAAAGAAGGGGATACCCTTTCTGATTTTATCCATGAAAGCTTAGGCCATATTCCCGTTAAAGGAGAAAAGGTAAGAGAAGGTTTTTTTGAATTTGAGGTAGTAAAAGTAGGTTTATTGGGGGCGAAAAAAATCTTGGTGGTAACAAAAAACCTATAGTTTTACAGGAGCCCTTAAACTAGAAAGAATTAAGATAATAATATCACAAGCTTTATTGATCTCCTGCAAAGTAGTAAACCGGCTAAGAGAGAAACGGATAGAAGAAAGAGCCCTTTCTCTGGACAGATTCATTTCTAGTAGTACCCTAGAAGGCTCTAAAGCCTGAGAAGAACAAGCGCTTCCATAGCTTGCAAAAACCTTGTTTTGATCTAACAAAATCAACAGATCTTCCCCTAAAACTCCTTCAAAAAAGAGATTCGAAGTATTGACTAGCCTTGGAGCTGTTCCATTGATAAAAACCCCCGTTGCTTCCCCTAAAAGCCTTTTTTCAAAATGATCTCGTAAAGACTCCATCTTTTTTGCAGAAGAAGCTAAATTAGGTTCTATAATGGAGAGCGCTTTTGCCATACCCAAAATAGAGAACAGGTTTTCTGTTCCGGACCGAATTCCCTTTTCTTGTCCTCCTCCTGTAATAAGAGGGGAGATAGGGCATTTTTCAGAAAGGTAGACAAACCCCACTCCTAAAGGTCCATGAAATTTATGGGCAGAAAAAGCCATAGCAGAGATCCCTTTTTCTATCTCGAAGGGCTCTTTCCCTAAAAGACCTACTCCATCTACGATGAGAAACGAACCTGTTTGAAGAGCCAAATCAGAAAGCTCTTTTAAAGGGTTTTTGACCCCAGTTTCTGTATTGGCGCAGGAGAAAACAAGAATTGATTCTCCCTGTATACGATCTTTTATAGAAGCAATATCAACCCGTCCCTCCTCTGTAGGAGAGGTCAAAAAAAGAGGGGATCCTTTTTTTTGTAAGTCTAAAAGGGTCTCTAAAACAGCAGGATGTTCTATAGTAGAACTAATCAGGGGTCTTTTAGGATAGGAAGAAGCAAATCCTCGAATTAAAAAATTAAGTCCCTCTGTAGCTCCAGAAGTAAAGAAGATCTCTTTTTTATGCACCCCTAAAAAATGAGAGATCGCGTATCTTGCCTCGGATAAAAGAGAAAAGGCCTTTCTTCCCAAAGAATGAAAAGAAGAGGGGTTTAAGGGAAGGTCTTGCTTATATAAAAATTCTTTTACTAGGGGGTCTAGTAAAGTAGTAGCATTGTTATCCAGGTAAATAAAGTTTTTTTCTTCCATGTTTGATGCGAACTAAAAGGACTGTAATATTATCATGACTTCCCTTTTCTTTCGCCTGAGAAACCAAGCTTTTTGCCATTTTCTTCAAAGAGAGGTGTTCTTGTAAAATTTTTTCTATCTCTTTGGTAGAAAGAAAATCACTTAGGCCATCACTACATAAAAAAAAAAGGTCTCCTTCTTCTGCAGAAGCGCAGGCTATTTCGGGATTCACTCTTTTACTGGTTCCTACAGCTTTGGTAAGAACATGTCTTTGAGAGCTTTTTATGGTTACATGATCTTGGGTAAGCTGTTTTAGTTCTTTATTTCTATATCGGTAGACTCTGCTGTCACCTACGTGGGCATAAATACCATAGCCCGGAAAAAGATATAAAAGACATAAGGTGGTCCCCATGCCTTGAAAGCGATCTTTTGTTTGGCTCATTTCGTATATGGTATAATTGGCGCTTTGAATTCCTTCCCTTAATAAGGAGATAGCCTCTTTAGCAGAAGCTTTAGGGGGGATGTATTTTTGTACAAAAAGACCTAAATGCTGAATGGTTTTCCTAGCTGCAACATCACCTGCCCTATGTCCTCCCATTCCATCTGCTAAAGCAAAAAAAGAAGCTTTTTCGAGTTTCAGCCAAACATCCTCATTTTTTTCTCGTACTAGGCCAATGTCTGAGAGTCCAAAGGACTCTAATAAAAACTCTTCCATAGAAAAGAGGGTTTCCACTCTTTGGTTTTGCAATACCCGATTGTAGCTAATTTAGAAAAAGAAAGGCAAAAAGATATTTTACAAAGAGGGGAGAACAAAGACGAGAAGAAAGCTACATAAATTAAAAATAGCATGTAAAAGAATGGGAGCTAAAAGAGATCCCTTTTTTTCGTATAAAACACCCAAGAAATAAGAGAGGATGAAAGTGGAGAGTAAAATGGGAATGTTTCCAAGCTGCTGTCCTTTTTGATAATGAAAAAAAGCAAAAAGAAGGCTTGTTAACAAAACGGAAAGGTCTTTTTGAGTCCACTTGTTGATCCAATTTTGCAAAAGACCTCGAAACAAAAATTCTTCTACTAAAGGAGCCAAAAAAACCGTGTTTATCCCTATTAAAAGAAGGGGGAGAAAAGTGGGGTCTTTAGCTAGGGTTTTTAAGTCTTGTACGATAGATTGCTCCTCTATAGAGGAGGAGGAAAAAAAAATAAGCAAAATAGCCTGGGAAATTCCATTAAAAAAAAGGCTTAAAGGATAGGCCATAGAAAAAGAAAACAAAGCTCCTTTTATATCAGATAAAAAAGTAGAGTCCCTTTTTTTTATCACCTTCGTAAAAAGCGTTTTATGAAAAAACACAAAATAAGAAACCAAAAGAAGAAGGGTTAGATTCAAAGAGAAAAAATGAAACCAAAAATCAAAAGCTAAAAAAGAGAAGTTTGCTGAGTTTTGTAAAAATAAAAAAAGAGTTCCCACAAAGTAGAAGCTAAAAAACCGGAAGATATATCCGAGTAGTACCTCTAAAAAATATACGGGTACTTTCTCTTTGCCGGTAAGTAGAAAGTACCCTTTTTTTTGAGCCCTTTTCCATAGAAGGACTCCTAATATCCCAAAAGGTATGGATAAGGCAAGACTTGCTAAAAAAGAGTTAGCCATCCCATCTGCTTTTAGCTAGTAAGATGTAATCGCTTAGTCTATCTACTAAAGTTTGTGAAAACTTAAAGTGCGCATTTCTAAGAGGTGTGTTCTCATAGCCAGAAGTTCCCCAAGTGACTGTGTTGTAATCTACCGGAAGTAGATTTTTAGGAGAAAAAAAGGAGTCTTTTATGATTTGTTGCAAAACTACTTTAGGACTAGATCCTCTTATATCTACCAAGCGGATTCTTACGGCCATATTTAAGTTTGTAGAAACGCTTTCAGAAGGATCTTGTACCATTTTAGCAGGCACTTGGTCATGTTGTATAAACTCCATAAAAATAACAAATTCATTAGGAGAATACTCTTTTTTGACCCAAGAAAGATCTTCGGAAAAAGGGTTTTTCGTATGAGATAAAGTATCGGAAACCTCTTCATTTATATAAAGAGAACCTTTAGCAGCAAAAGAGCTGCGAAGTAAGTTGTGAAACTCATCTGACAAGCTCCAAGGAAGATCAAAAGAGGTCGTATCTATGATGCTAGAGAGCACAATAGAGGGTTTAGCCCTTCCATCTTCGTAATACTTTGTAAACTCTTGATTACTTTTATTGTCACAACTAGAAAAAAACAAACCTAAACAGGTAAAAAGTATAAAAAGGCGAAACATTCTCTCCCTCCAAATGGTGTTAATTTTTGAGTCTAGCAAAACCTATTCTTTCTTCCCAACAAGTTTTCCTTGAGAAGAGCTCTAATACAGAGTAAAATCTTTTTTCATTTTTCTGAGATACCATTCTTTATTCTTTTGTGCTTGGTTTTAAAACATTTTTTGTGGCATTCTATGAGGATCTTTCTTAGGAAAGATCTTTCTGTGAAAGAAAAATTTGACAACGGCGTCTAGTTAAGGAGGGTGTAATGTCGCAAGAGAATGCCAGAAGCAACTTGAAAAACTTTGCTAAGGAACTGAACTTAGAGCTCAAATTTGATGAGAATAACACCTGTATTTTAGGTATTGACAATACCTTTTCGCTTCATATTACTTATGAGCCCAATTCAGACCGGCTTTATCTATATTCTCCCATCTTAGATGGTCTTCCTAAAGATGATAAGATTCGTCTTAAACTCTATGAAAGACTCCTTGAAGGTTCCATGCTGGGAGGCCAGATGGCAGGAGGAGGCATTGGGGTCGCGGTAAAAGAAGAGCTGATCTTAATGCATTGTGTTTTAGACATGGGCCTTGGGGTAGATGAGAGCGCTTTGAGAAGATTTGCCCCTCTGTTTGTAGAGACAGTAGAAAAGTGGAGAGAGATTGTCGCTAAGATTTGCGCAGGAGAAGAACCTCCTGAATTTACACTACCTGTTCCTCCTCAAATGCAACCTCCTAAAGATTTTGGGGGATCTGGAGACAAGTACCTCAAAATTTAATCATGACGACGTAAATCCCCTGGCTTTAGCCATGGGGTAATTCACGAGGTAAGAGTCCCTTTTATTTGCTCTAAGGTTTCTATAGCCTTAGAGCCATTTTTTTGTATAAGACTCTCTATTTTCTTAATGTTACTCATTACAGTAGAATGGTCTCTTTGAAAGAGCTCTCCAATTTTAGCAAAAGGGAGATTTAGGCTTTGCCTTAGCAGATGCATAGATATTTGCCGTGCAAAAGAACATTCTGCTTTTTGTGATTTCCCCAAAAGATCGTCTTTTTTTAAGCCAAAATGTTCTGCTGTTTTTTCTAAGATATTTTGAGGGCTTATCATCCTTTTTTTAGCTTCTAAAAGGTCTTGGACAAGTTTTTGAGCAAGCCAAAGATCACAAGTGCTCTCTTTAGGAGTCCTTAAAATAAGAGCATCTAAAGCAGTAAGCATGGAGGAAAAATTAGAAGAAAAATGCTTTATTAAAAAACCTTTCACCTCTTCTTGTAAGAAAAAATGTAAGGACCTACTTTTTTTCTCTAAGATAGAGGGAAGCTCCTGTAGGGAAGGAGGGTGCATATCTAAAGTGAGCCCCCACTGAAGTCGAGAAACAAGTCTGGGCTCTAAATTAAGAGAAGAAGGAGGGGAGCTTGTGCTGATAATCAAGAGTTTTCCTTGAGTATGAAGCGTATTAAAGGTATGGAAAAATTCTTCTTGCGTAGCCGCTTTATTAGCAAACGAATCAACGCCGTCTACAATAAGAGCATGGGCATTTCGGTAGGTCTCCCTAAAAAGGGACATTAAGTTATTGCGAATCGCCATCACAACATGGCTTGTAAAAGTAGAAGCATTTACAAAAAGCACCTTTTGTCCCTCAGCTTCGAGTTTTTTTGCAATAGAAGAAAGCAGGTGAGTTTTTCCTACCTTACTAGGACCGTACAGTAAAAGAGGGTTTAAAAAGGGTTCTTTTTTTTCCAAAAGAAGTCTTGTAATTTCCCAAGCTTCTTTAGTTCCTTTAGTAGGAAAAAAGTTATCAAAAGAGGCGTGTTTTAAAGGACTATCCGTAAAAAAAGAAAACTTTCTTTTAGGCTCTTTTTTTTCTTCTCCCATAAGGGATAGATGAACCGTAATCTTTTGGTGGTTGTAATTTCTAAAAGAAGAGAGATAAGGCCTTATGTGCTCTTCAAACCAAGAAATCTGAAAAGAATCTTCCGCTTGTAAGTAGAGATTTCTCGCATCAAAGTGGTGTACCTTTAAGGGTAAAAGCCACTTTTCTATAGCTTCTTTCCCAAAAGAGCTTTCCAGTTTTTGTGCAAACTCCAGCCAAGCTTTCATAAAGCCTTTAGTTTAGGACAAAGAACGTAGTTTCTTTTGCGTAATTTTCTGTTGTACTATTCCTAAAAGGGTAGAAAAAATCCAGTAAATGTTCAACCCCGAAGGAGCATGGTAGAAAAAAGCGGTAAAGATCAAAGTTGTCAGCTTCATAGTAGCTGCCTGCTGTTTTTGCTCTTCTGTCATATTTTGAGAAGAGGTAGTCCATTTTTGCTGTAAGAACATAAAGACCCCTAGTAAAATAGGAAGAAGATGAAGAGCATTTCCTATGAAAAAGATAGGATAATCCCATTGAAAAACAATGTCGGGCGCAGTCAAATTATCAATCCAGCCCGGAATAAAAGAAGCTCCTCTCAAAGCAAAAACCGATTTTAAAAGATCAAACATTCCAATTAAAAAGGGAAGCTGGATCAATATAGGCAAACACCCCATAAAAGGGTTTACCCCATGTTCTTTATAAAGCTTTACGATCTCTTGCTGTTTTTTTTGCGGATCTTTTTTATATTTTTCCTGTAGAGCTTTCAGTTTAGGAGCAATGGCCTGGCCCTTTACGTTAGCCTTTATAGACCACGCATTTAAAGGATACAGCATGAGCTTGAGTGCTGCTGTTAACAAAATAATAGAAAAACCCCAAGATCTTGTAAAAAAGTAAAAAATCTCCATAAGCCAAAACAGCAGTTTCGCAAAAGGCTCGGAAATAAACGAAAACCATCCATGAAAACTACGAGCTGCAGAGTAATCTGGATTATACCCGGAAGAAGGATCTGAATAAATCTGATCGACCTTTTTTAAGACAGTCTTATCCAAAGGTCCCGCGTAAACGCGGAAAGTAAGCTCTCCTTTAGAGCTAAGAGGAAGTAAAGCCTCATAGCCGGGATATTTACTAGCCGGATAGGGAGTATACTTAGGATCGATTAGGCTAAGTCTAGTAGGTGCTTTATCTCCTTCTATTTTTTCCGTTTTATAGCCCGCCGGGATTTTAGATAAAGGATCCATTAAAACCACAAAAAATCCATTGGAGCTTGCTATCCAGTCAGGACGGATTAAATCAGAAGTATTAAAAGTAGAAGGTAAAGAGAGTTTTTCTACCTGAGAACTCGATTTTTTAGAGGTTCTTGCTTTGATTTCCGGGTTAAAACTACCCGAGATTAGCTCTACCTCAGAGATACCACTACTTAGCCAAAGATCTTCTGCATCTCCCTCTATTTTTACAGAAAGATAAAAACAGTAAGGAGCAGTTTTTTCAGGAAAGTAATAGGTCTTGGTAATCCTTCTATTAGACTCTGAAGCCTGTAATATAATGCGGTTTTCCGTAAATTCTCTCACTTGATAGACAAGATTTTCGGTTCCCTTCCCTACGATAGAAAGAGCTTGATTTTCCGGAGGGGTTAAAAAAAGAAGGTCACCCTTTTGATTGATAATAGATCTCCTCAGTAAAGGATAATAACCTCCAAGAGAGCTTTGTATAGTCGTTTTTTTGCCCTTGTCAAATCCGATAGAAGGAAACTGAGGGTAGATATCGTTTTTAGGGGCATCTTTCTTTAATTCTCTATCTACTTCAATGGGTCTTACAACACTTCCCTTTTCTTTAGTAGAAAGAGGAAGGTTAATCTCACAAAGAGAGCCTCCCTTGGCAGAAAAAACAAGCTGCAAGGTCTCGTTTTCCAATACATAGTAGTGTTCTTTTTTTTCTGAAAAAGCAAGCGGTTCAAATTTAGGAGAAAGAGAGCTGTCCTCGGAAAAAAGACTCATACTGTTGGAGGAAAAATTCCAGAAACCTACAGGAACAAAATGCTCGTTTTCATCGGCAAGGCAAAGATAGGAATAAGAAGAAGAGGTAGGAAAGGAGACTATGCCGGGTTTTCCTCCTTCAGAAAACTCTATGTAAGAAACCGGGGAAGAGTAAGAAGGAAACGAAAAAAAAGACTCTTTTTCTAAGCTATAAAAAGAAAAAGGATTGTTTTCAGAAACAACCTTTTTATATAACGGTTTTCCTTCAAAAAACCAGCCGGCATCTTGGGTGTCTTTGGTAATAAAAAAAGATCCATGATGATAGGCAAAGCAGGAAGCCCCTTCTTTAGAAGAAAGAGTGACTATATTTAAGCTTTTTTCTTTTTGTTCCTCTTTTACAAGGGAAGGCGCCGGCTGGAACCAATTTTGTATCAAAGTAAAAGAAAGAGTTAAAACTAAGGCAAAAAGAAAAAAACGTCTATCCATAAAAAAAATCTTAAGGGTTGGTAAAAGATATTAGCTTCTCCATACTAACAGAGATATAGAAAAACCAAAAAGGAATTCTAAGGAGATTTTTTTTCTAGTTTGTGCAAGAAACGAGAAAAGATCTCCGTATTCCTTACATTGTCTAGCCATTCATCTTCTAAAATTTCCTCTAAAGGAGGAAGGAGGTTCATTTTTTTGGCCTTTTCAAAAAGGCGAATCGATTTATCTACTTCATTCAAAATAGAATATAGGCATGCCAGATGATAGTAGGCAAAAGGGTTTCCTAAAGATCCTGCATAAGAGAGGATCCTTTCAGCATGACGAAGCATCTCCTCGTCTTGTTCTTCATAAGATAAAAGAGAAAAATGGATCAAAGAAAGGCCCCATTCCAGCCACACCTGGTCATTTTCTTCCTCTTTTTTTGAGGCGATAGAATAGTATTGAAACGCTTTTTGAAAAAAGACTTTCTCTGAAGTGATTTCTCCCAAATGAGTAAAACAAAGAGCGAGCTGTAAATAGATTCCCGGATAGTCAGGATCTATTAAAAGAGCCTGCCAGAAAATTTCAACAGCTCTCATTAAAAGAGACTCGTCTTCTTCTTCATTTCCTTTAAAAGCGATTGTATAAGCGTATTGAAAGAGCCACTCCGGATGATCTAAAAGAGCTTGCCTTTGCTGTTTTAGTAATTTTTCAAAATAAAAGAGGGAAGTTTCTATATCCTCCCTATTTTCAAAAAGGACCCCTTTTTTACTTAAAGTAGCTGCAAAGTCATAGTAGATCTCAGGAGAAGCGGGTTTTAAATCAACCGCTTTATAGAAAAATTTTTTCGAAAGCTCTAAAAGATCCGGATCCTGTAATTCAAACCCAATACTAGCATGTAAAGAGCCCATCAAGTGCCAAAGTTCCGCATGAGATCTATTCAAAGAAAGACCCTCTTGCGCTTTTTCAATAGCCAAATCTAAAAAAGCTACGTCTTCATAATAAGTAGCAAAAGCCTTCATACAAACAGAATAAGCATACCAAAGATCAGGATTGGATCTATTTCTTTGGATAACCTTAATCATTTTATTTTCAGCTTCTAAAAGACAGTCCAACCTGCCTGAAAAAGCTCCCAGATAAGATAGAGCTTCCACCCACTGAGCTAAAATTAAAGGATCTTTAGAAAAACTATAAGCACGGGCGCATTTTTCGACAGCTAGCTGCAGTTTTTTCCGATCTTTGGTGATCTTACCGGACTCGGTTAAAATAGCGGCCCAATCAAGCCATAAATCTTTTTTCAACTCTTTTTGAGAAAGTGCTTTGGCGTAGAAATGACTGGCCTTTTCTGCGTAAGGCTGAAACAGTGTGTTAATATAAAGCTGACTATGAACTTCTCCTAAAAGACCCCAAATTTCTGTATCCTTTTCTGAAAAGCTAAGAGCTTTATGCAATTTTTCAGAGGCTTTCTCAAAAGCATTGGTGTCATTGATAAGCAGAGCCAAATCAAGATAGGCTTTTCCATATTCTTTCCAAAAAGAAGAGGGAAATTCCTCTTGCGTTTTCAAAGCTTCCTCAAAAGAGAAAAGCGCCTTTTTGAAGTCAAAAGCTTCTCCGGAAAAGTGCGCTATTTCTAATAAATTTAATCCTCGTTTCCAGAAAAAAGAAGCAGCTATTTTTTTAGGAATAGAGGCTTTTATAGAAAGGACTCGATCATATTTCTTTTCTGCCTCTAAAAAATGATAGGAAGAGTTTAGCTTTTTTCCTAGAGTATGGAGAAGATCTCCCCACTGCAACCAAAAATCGTGTTCAAAATGGGCCGTTAAAGGCTCTGCTTGCTTCATAAGATGATGCGCTTTTTGCAAACAAACCTTTTGGTTTTTCTTTCCAGGCTGCTTTAAAAAGAAACAAGCTTTCGCATAAAGAGCTTCGAAATTATGAGGATCAAGCTCTATAGAAGCATTCAAATAATTTAAGATTATAGGCGATTTTTTAGAAGAAAACCCTTGGGCCTTTCTTAAGAACTGTATAGAAAACTTTTTTCTTTGTACTTCAGGGCATTTTTTCATCTCTTCTAAAGCGTTTCTAGTAACCAAAGATTTTTGAAACTCTACCATAAAAAAGATTTTTCCCATTTTTGCGTCTATGTAAGATTCCCACAAAGCATCGCATTATAAAAAAGGGCTATTTTTTCGACAACGAAATGCTCTTTTTCTTTGTAAAAATTATAAACCATTAATAGTCAGCTTTTTGAAAAACATCTCTTTAAAAATTTACTGGCATAAATAAATATCTTGAAACTCTCTTTTATTAGATTTGTATATAGGAGTTTTTCTTTGCCATACTCGCTGTTTCTTTTACCTTTGGTAGGGAAGTTGGCGCGGGAAACAGTCTTCCTAAAAATAGGACAAGCTCATCTCCGTATAGTTCTTTAGAGTTAGCGACAGCTGTGAAAACCCTTTCTCTTTCTTCTTTTTCAGAATGAAGTTTTCTCTAATTGGGATCAAAAGAAACCTCTTAAAGCCGTTGTTCTATGAAATCGAGACTACAAGGGTGGCCCTGTATAAAACCTTGGTCCCAAAGAGCCTTTAAATTGCTGTTTTCCCAGGCAGAAATAGGGATTTGTTTTTCTAGGGCTCTTCTTCCGATAGAAGGAGAGAGAGTTATACAAACATTCTCTCCCTTTTTTTTGATAGAAGTTATTCGGTAGAGCCCTTCATATCCAGATGGATCTATTGGTTTAGAAGAAGGAACGTTACTACTGGAGCTTGAATCGACCTGTTCTGTATCTAAAATCGTAGGCAGTCGTAGTCTAGGTTTCGTGTTTTTAGGTTCTACATATTCCGGGTTTTTATGCTGCTTCGCTTCCCAAGGCCATGGGCGGTTTCTAAATTCATTATAGAAATTTCTACTACGAATCTGGGCCTCAATGGCCTCTTGTTCAACACGAGCAAGGTAATCTCGTGCCGCTTGCATTTGATCTCTAAGAGATACTTGCATATGAGTGATACAAGAAATACATTCTTTTGAGGATTCATATTCCTCATCCGTAAAGATTTCCAAAAAAGACTTGCCGGCTTTTTCTTGAGAAGAAATGAGAGGCTTTGTGAACTCTCTAAATCTTTCTTCTAAAGTACCTTCTTCATTAGTTTCTTCGGATCCTATTTCGGTCAAAATAGAAAGGGCCAGTTTTTCAAAAGAGGTAAGGTTGTTAGACTTTTTATATTGTAAAAGGATATCTAGAACTTTATAGCCCTCAGGTTTTGAAAAGTAAGTTTTCAATTTCCTAAAAATCAAGTTTAAAGCATTTTGCCATACTGAAGCAGGCCGCTTTTCCTTTCTATATTCTAAAGCTGCTTTGATCGTCCTTTTTAAACTGCAAACCCTAACAGTTTTGGAGACAAAGTTTCCTATTTGTAGTTTTCCTGTTATTTCTTCTCTATTGCAGTTAATATTTAGCAAGCTATATACGAGCTTTCCCATATGGAGCCCTTGTCCCTCTTGGTCTTCGGCTAGGTTGAGCGCTTTCTGTAAAAGACTGGTAAATCTAAAGCCAGATTCACGTTGCCCCAGAATGGTTTGAGGGAAAAGATCGTCTAGGTTTTTTGAAGCCCTTGCATAGGTTTTTTGCGTAAAACTTTCTACTAATTCATCTGCTGTTTTATTCCAGCTTTCTAAGTTTTCTTTGTCCTTATACTTCCTATAAGCAGCAAAAAGTTCGATTAGATCCCTTTCATCTCCACTTTTAATTTCTTTTTCATACAGACATTCTATAACCCTATTTAATTTAAATTCGAAATACCAGGTATCTTTGGGAATAAAAGAGTCCCTATTTTTAAGCAAAAGGATTAAAACCTTTATCAGCCAGCTTGGAACCAGATCTTTTTCTAAAAAGATTTCTTCAAAAAGACGTAATAGAGGATAAATAAAAAGCTGTAAAAATTCTCCCCGATCAAAATTCTCCGGAAAAAGCGTGGGATCCAAAAAAAGAGGTAGAAGCTCAGTGTATTTTTCTTTTTCTTCTTCAATAATTGAGGGGGGGGCTGGATCATCAAAATTACAAAAAATGAAAGATTTTCCTGAAGGAAGACAAGTTTCATATATTTTATGGAGGTGCTCAGGAGACAGGGAAGCCGTTTTTAGTAAAAAAGAGAAATTTTCCTTATTTATAATAGGAAGGTATTTTTTTAGTATTTCTGCTTTTTTCTCATCTGTAGTGGCTTCTTCTAGCAACTTATGTATGTGCAAATTCACTTTATCTCTTACGCTTAAAGGGGACTGCTTTTTTTTAACAAGCTTCTCCAGGGATTCTGGTTCAGCAAAAACCCCAGAATTAGCTAGAGTCTTAGTGAGTTGCTGCATTTTTAAGGAGTTATAAACTATCTTTTTAGAAAAGCTTTCAAATAATTGAACCGTTTTAGCTGTTAATGCCTCTCGTTGATCTTTTTTGTAAATTAGGGGGAGCAAAAAAGGAAGGGAATTTTCAAAAGGCAAAAGATAATCGCGGGAATTCCTAGAGATATAGTTGTAGTGTTGTTCAACCGTTTTTACAAGAATAGGGGCTAGCTCGGTTGCTAAAGGGGCGGCTAAAGGAGCAAGATCGGGATTCTGTCCTATTTGCAGCAAAAAATAAAAAAGAGTTTGATCTATCCTATTAGACCAAATTTCTTTAGAAACTGGACTAGATACAGCTTGGTTGTAATTTTTGGTTATATTTATTACAAGTTTTGAAACAGAAGAAACAAAGTATTCGATCTTTTCAGGGGAGTTTGCAATAACTTTCAGTTCTTCGTCACTTACTAAGGGTGTTTCTATTGGGTTTACAACAGGAGGATGATGCTTTGCATCCACGCTGGAATAGGGATCAAAAAAGTCTTCTATCCTATTTAGCGTTTCTTCTACTGAAGGCTCCTCAGAAGGAGGTAAAGACTGTTTTTTTCGCATTTCTTGATAATTCTTCAACCCTTCTTCTTTTATAAAGAGGGCCACTTTATTGATGTAAGCCTCTTTATATTCGTTAGAAAACGGAAGACCTTCTACCTCTTCTAGAGATCTTTGTTTAAACTTCTCTAAGGCTGCATCCATCATGCTTTCTTCATAAAAAACTTGCCTAGAAAAGATATTAAAAGCGTTACACGAAACCCTAGAAGAGAGAGTTTCTGGATCGTTATCTTCTTGGTTTTTTAGAGGGGGAAGGAGCTGCTTTATTGGATCATCCCAAGTATGCCCTGTTAAAGGGTGAGACGGATCGCAGAGTACAGGATAAAAATGGACAGGAAAAATCATATAAACCTCTTAAAAAAACCCAAAGGGAGATATGTTACGGATTAGGGCTAATTTACAGGAAGGGGTTAGTTAGAAATCAGAGGAAAGTTACAGATAAAGCCTTTAAAAAAAATCCTTTTGCCCTGAAGGGGGAACAAAGGGAAATACCTCTACCGGTATTTTGTAAGAGGGGAGCCTTTCTTTTAAGTAGGAGAGTATGGAGTCTTTTTTATTTTTTGTTTGTATGTAAAGAATAGGTACCTCTCCCCTCTCAGGATCTTTTTTTGAAGTAACATAGACTTTTTCCACTCCCTCTATTCCCTGCGCAATCTTTTCTATCTCTTCAGGATAGATGTTTTCTCCTCCTGTTATAAACATCCGATCTTTTCTGCCTAATATGGCGTAGCCTTTTTCAGGATGGTATAAGCACAAATCTTTTGTCGGAAACCACCCCTCTTTTGTAAAAGGAGATTCTTCAAAAAGATACCCTTCAAAACAAGAAGGGCCTTGTAAAAGGAGCTCTTTTTCTGTAGATAGGAGAATCTGTTGTTTTGGAGAGCCAAACCCCAAAAAGGGGAGCTCATTTTCCCAGTAGGGATTTTCTGTCATAAAAACCTGAGAGCCCATTTCACTCATGCCGTAGCTTAAAAAAACAGGAAGGCCTTCTTGTTTTGCTTTTTCATAAAGAGATCTAGGACAAAAAGCGCCCCCTACTAAAATAGCCTTTATCGATTTTTTCCAAGAGGAGAGACTGTTGGATTGGATAAGGCGATATAGCTGAGTTGGGACCAAAGATACATGGGTGTGTCCAGATATGTTATAGAGAAACGATTTTTTATCAGAAAAGAGTATAGAGGCTTTTTGTATAAAGCTGCGGATAGTAGCTGCAAGCCCTGAGACATGAAACAAGGGAAGGGATAAAAGATAGAGGTCCCCTTCTTGTAGCCGTAACGTTTCTACGCAAGAGATAGCGTTATAAAAAAGAGAAGCAAAGGGAAGGGATAAAAACTTAGGCTCTTTGGTGCTTCCCGAGCTCATTAGGATCAGACGAGCCTTTTCTAAAGAAAAAGAGGAAAAGCTCTTTTTTTTTTCTATAATAAGTACCGGATCTACTCTAAAAGCTCCGATCTTATTTTCCCAAGTTTGTAAAATAGGCTCCGGATAGTAGTGGTTAGGAAGAAAAAGCTTTTTTCCTTCCCTAAAACAGGCAAATAAGAAGGCAAAAAAAGAAAAGGAAGGAACTACAGGGTATATCGAAAAGGTATTTTTTTTGCTTTCTTGTAAAAAGGTTGCATATGTTTGTATTTTCTCTTCTAACTGCTCATAGGTAAAGGAGCTGTTTTCGGCAAGAAGAGCCGATTTTCTAGGCGTTTTTTTTGCGGCAGAAAAGATCGGACAGAAAAGAGGGGACATAACTTTTGATACTCTATGCGTATTTCGGGAAATAAAACAACCCCTTTTTCTCTTTTTAAAGGCTCCTGTAAAAGGTCAAAAGAGAAGGTATTAAATGTATCAATCCCTAAGGCATACTCCTCTTTAGAAAAAGAGGCAATATTACAAAGGCCTATAGAAGACTCGTAGCTACTGCTAAAAATAGAGGGAATAGATCCTTTCCTAAAGAAAAGGAAGAAAGGAACCAAAGTGGGCTTTATAGTATAGGTTTTTAGGATGTCTGTAGGTAGAGCTTTTTTTGTATCAAAAAGAGTTTCATCTAAAGAGAGGGGAAAGGGAGTTTTTTTATAAAAAGAGATAAGCTCCTTTAAAGAAGAAAAAGGCTCTTCTATATAGTCGATCTTATCAAGAGGCGCTCTTTGTAAAAAGTAGGAGGCCTCTAAAGAAGACCATCTTTGATTTACATCAATTCGAAATAGCATTGAGGAAAACTGCTTTTCCACCTCTAAAAACCAAGAGGTAAATTTTTCTATAGGGGGATGGTATTTGATTTTGACAAAAGAAAAGCCTTCTTCTAAGGCCTTTTCCATTTCTAAAAAAGAGCCTTGAACCAAAGCGCAAAGCGTTCTTTTTTTAGGAATAGGGGGAGAGAAAAAAAGAGAGGCTATACTAAATCCTACAGAGGGAGAAAAAAAAGGGGGATATACGTTATGCAAAAAAAGCGCTTTGAGCTCCTCTTTTGCCTTTATAAGAGTCTCTTTACTTAAGAAAGGAAGGGGGGCACATTCTGCATAGTAGAAAGAGTTTCCTTGAGATGCTTCTAATACAAGCCCCTTTCTACAAAAAAGAGCCTTTCCCTTTATAAGGATCGGCTTTTTGAAAGGGATCTCATAAGAATAGACAGATATAGAGCAAACAGATTCCCAAGAAAAAGTACTTTTTACCATATGAGGCTAAAGAGTTTTATAAAAAGAAAAAACAGGGTATAAAGCCCTAAAAAGGGAGCTGTTTTTTCTAAGAGGTTTTCTGTTTCTAAGACCTTGTTTTTAAGTAGAAAAAAAAGAGGGATGTATAAAAGAAAAAAGAAAACGAAGTGAAAAGAAAGATACCCTAAAAGAGAAGCTACAATAAAGAAAAGAGGAGAGCTAAGAAGGAAAAATAGGTACTCGGCTTTTCCAAAAGACCTTCCAAAACGGACGACAAGAGTCTTTTTGCCCGCTATTGCATCTTCTTCTTCATCCCTTAAGTTGTTACTTACTAAAAGGGCAGAAGAAATAAAACCGGGCCCCAGGCCCATAATAAAAGCAAACAAAGAGAGCTTTTGAGTTTGTAAATAGTAAGAACCAAAGCTGGCTACACTGCCAAAAAAAAGAAGAACAAAAATCTCAGCAAGACCTAAATACGCAATAGAGTAGGGAGTTGCTGTATAAAAGATTCCTAAAAAAACAGACAAGACCCCCGTCCAAAACATGAGAGGGCCTCCTGAGAGGCTCAAATAAGAAGAGCACAAAAAAGCGAAGAGAAAGCTAAGTAAAAAAGCCCACTTTACCTTTTTAGGAGAGATAAGGCCGGATGCGCAAGCTCTTATAGGTCCTTTTCTTTGAGAGGTGTCTGCTCCTTGAAAATAGTCAAAATAGTCATTGGCTAAATTGGTTCCTATCTGAATGCTCAAAGCAAATACAAGGGTGAAAAACAAAATAGTTCCATTTAAAGAAGGGGCTAAAAGAGCCCCTACAATCACAGGAGAAAAAGAGGCGGCTAAGGTTTTGGGTCTAGCTGTTATAACCCAGCTTTTAAGAGCCATTGTTTTAAGGCCTCTTAGGAAAAGAAGAAAAATCAGGCTTTCTTTTTTCTAAAAAAGCGTTTCGTCCCTCTTGAGCCTCTTCCGATAGGTAATATAAAAGAGTCGCATTTCCGGAGAGCTCTTGAAGACCCGCTTGTCCGTCACAATCTGCATTCATAGCAGACTTTAAACAACGAATCGCCAAAGGAGAATGTTCTAAGATTTTTGAGCACCACTCAAGAGTTGTTTTTTCTAGCTCCTCTAAGGGAACTACGCAGTTTACAAGACCCATTTGAAGCGCTTCTTGTGCTGTGTACTGTTTGCATAAGAACCAAAATTCACGCGCTCTTTTTTGTCCAATTACCCTAGCTAGATAAGAAGCACCAAACCCTCCATCAAAAGAGCCCACTTTTGGTCCTGTTTGTCCAAATATAGCATTTTCTGCTGCAATGGTAAGATCACACATTAAGTGAAGCACTTGGCCCCCTCCTATGGCGTATCCGGCTACCATAGCAATAACCGGTTTAGGACAACTTCTGATTTGCCTTTGAAAGTCTAACACATTTAAGTGTTCAAGACCTTTTTCATCTTTGTATCCAGAATTTCCTCGGATTCTTTGATCTCCCCCAGAGCAAAACGCTTTTTCTCCTTCTCCTGTTAAAATGACAACTCCAATTTGGGAGTCTTCTCTTGCAAGCTGCAAAGCATGCTGCATCTCTTTTACAGTCAAAGGACGAAAGGCATTTCTAACTTCGGGTCTATTTATAGTAATTTTGGCAATAGAGCCTAGTTTTTCTAGTTTGATATCTTCATAAGTTTGAATAGAGTTCCAGCTTTGCATGGATACGCTCCTTATTGTATCTGTCTACTATAGATTGAATATCATACAGGGAGCCATCGTATTAAGGAACAAAATACGAGAAAAAAGACGCGAGCATTCTATGATTAAAACCGCAGGTTTTCTCGCTTATTTTCGTAAAGGCTTCAAAGGAAATAATCCGTGCTTTTTTATTTAAATTTTGAATTAAAATTAAAGATTTTACAAATAAATAATTGCATTTTTGAATACCTAGAAATCAAAAGTTGTAAGAAATTTTGATTTCTATTGTCCTATATCGATAGTTGGAATAGAATTCGCTTCTTTTTAAAAGGAGAGGCGTATGTACGTCAATATTGATATGCGTTCCACAATAGTCTCAAGGGTCTTTCAGTTTTTGCCTAGTGAGGGGAACCGTAATCATTGGGACTTAAACGATAATGAAACGCCCTCTGTTGCGGATGCTGTCTATCAAAAAGAAAGAAGCAAGCGAGAAAGAGAGGCCAGAACCCAAAAAGAGCGTCAATCTCCTTTAAAGATTCCGATTAAAGATGCGTTTGCAGTTTCCCGTTTGCTGGACCCTGTCTCCCGTATCAGGATTAGCGAAGAAGCCATCCGTCACCACTTTGAAGAAAAAATTAGCACCTTTTTGATGCAGCTTATTGACTGTTATGATACTTCTTCTCATTACACTATTGGTGTAACGGAGAATCAAACAACCAGTACTTCTGCAGTTCAATTTGTTCCGGGAGAGGGGGTTGTTTTTCCGCCCGGTTCAAAGACTAAAATGACTTATGCTTCGGCCCACCACGGGACCATTCCCTGTCTGTATGCTTATGAAAGAGAAAAATGGGAAAAATGGAAAAGATATGCTGATTCTCAAGCCCCGGGCAAACCTACCCCGGGCAAACCTACAGCTACAGTCTACTTCAAAGACTCAGATACCTACCGTGTAAATAATGCTTGCACCGGATTGGAAAAGGTAATCAATGAGGTTGATATTGACATTGATGGAAATGCAACGGAGCGCCAGGTCGAATTTGGAAGAAGAAAAGAAGAAGGGGAGATGAAGCTTCGAGAATATGGGATCTCTCTTCTCAATAAAGCAGCAAAAAAAGAGATTACTCCTTTAGAAGGTTTTGTTCTTTTTTTAACAAAATTGGAATCCCTCATAAATCAAAACTGCAATCATCCCTGCAAAGAACATAGAGCTGTTTCAAGAATTTTGAAACACGAAATGCATCTTTTACAGGGAGAATATCAAGGAAGGATGAAATTTTGTGTTGCCCGATTACTGGGAATTCATATTCCTAGAGGAGACCTGGAAACTGTAGATCTTGAAAGAATCATTTTTCCTCGTAGATATGAAATCATCCGGAAAAAAAATTTCTATCAGACACAGCTTTCAGCACGCATCCAGCTTCTTGCTGAAGATATTTTGAAACAAGCTCCTCAAAAACCCAAAACTTTTGATAAAGCCTTAAAGGCAGCCTTAGTGGAGCATGCAAGTCATTCAGAAGAGCCGGTTAGAAGGATTTTTCAAAGGTATTATAACTTGAATGCAAGAAGTATAGAACAGCTTAAAAGAGACTGTTTTCAGCCTGCGAAAAATCTGGTTTATAGTTCCACAAGTCAGAAGTTAATTCAGAAAATGATGAAAGATTTTAGCCTATATCTTCGCAATTTTACCATTGATGAATCCCATTTTCGCTCAAATCTTGTAAACGAGATTCGCAAGGTAAAAGGCATTTCTTTAAGGCGTTTCTGTTTTATCCACAATGAGAAGTTTCCGGAGGAGAGAAGGCTCAACCATGAGCAGCTTAGAAGGATTGAAATGGGGCATGTAAAAACAACACCTGATATGATCCGCAGATTTGCTGCTGTTTTACAGGTTCCGATAAACTACTTCATAACCAATTTTAGCGAGACAATTCTGTAGCTTTTTGTACGTAGGGTGTGAAGATTTCTTGGGAGAGGGATTTTTTGCTAGTAAAAAGCTCTACGATCCCTTTTTCTTGGTTTTCTAAGATAGAGCTTAGACTGGTTAGTTCTTTTTCTGTAGAAATAGAAAAGTAGGGTACTTTAAAGGCCTTTGCAAAATCAGAAAAGTTCCAGTTGTGGGAAGTTTTAAAGTAGCTATTTAGATGTTTTGATTTTTTGACAGGCAGCATATCAAATATAGCTCCTCCCTGGTTGTTTATAATTACAAATACAACAGGAAAAGAGTGCTCTTGAAATAGCAAGAAAGAGTTTAGGTCGTGTAGACAAGTAACGTCTCCCAAAATAGCTATCAGTTTCTTTTTTTCTCCCTGAGAAATCCCAAAGCAAGTGGCAATATTACCATCAATCCCGGAGCAGCCTCGATTTGCGTATATACAGGAGAGATAAGGAGTGTTTTTGAGCCTTTGATCGGCATGTCTTATAGAGAGGCTATTTCCTAAGAAAAGAGAGCAGTCTTTGGGAAGATATTCAGAAAGATTTTGTAAGATAAGAGGTTCTGTAAAGCCTCTCTCTTCAGAGAGTTTTTTTTCCCAGAAAAGATCTGCTTCTTGCCATTTTACAAGCCAGGTTGTTTCTTTTCTTTCCGGAATAGAAAAAGCTTTGCAAAAAGAGGAAGGAGAACAAAAAAAACGCTCTGTTACTAAAGAGTAAGGGTTATACACACTAGTAGAGCTGTCGATATGTGCGTAATAAGAAGGAGGTTTTGTTTGCAAGAGAGTAAATAGCTTTTTTGAGACAAACCTTTCTCCAAAATGAAGTACTGCTTCTGGAATATAGAGCGGAGAAAGAAAACACGAAGAATGGGATATTGAAAGAGGATCTTTTTTTACTGTTTTTTCTTGAGATAAAATATCGGAGATAACAGGCCACTGTAGTTTTTTTGCCAAGGTAAAAATAGGATTTAAGTCTTTGTTTTCTCCTTTTCCTATCAATATAAGCCCTTTTTTATAAGAAGGAGGCTCTATTTTTTCTAAAGAATCAAAATAGCAAAAGTGGGTTTTTATAGGCTTAATGGGTTTTCCCGTAAAAGTCTCTTCTGTAAAAAGGGGCTCATCAAAGCAGAGATTTATATGACAAGGCCCTTTCATGAAAGAGAAAAGCTTATAAGTAAGCTGCTGTAAAAACTGAGGAGATTCCTCTTTGTGAACAGCTATAGAAGCATAAAAACAGGTGTAAGAGCCAAAAAACTTTTCTTGATCTATTGTTTGATTGGCATGGGTGTTTCTTAAAGACTGGGGTCTATCTGCGGTTATAAGAAGAAGGGGAACTTTACTTTCAAAAGCCTCTACTACGGAGGGAAAAAGATTAGCTACAGCACTTCCTGAAGTGGTTACTACAGCAGAAGGTTTTTTTTTACCTAAAGCATAGCCTAAAGCATAAAAACCGGCAGATCTCTCATCAAAAAAAATCCTTTTTTCTACAGAAGGATTTTCTGCTATAGCCAAAGACAAGGGAGTATTTCTAGATCCGCTACAAACAGAAAAAAAAGAGAGCCCTTGGTCTTGTAAAAGGGAGATGAGATAAGAGCTAAAAGAAAAGTTAGAGGTGTTGGAAATTTTGTTCATAAAAGGTCAGTTTATGATTGAGTTCATTCCACTCTTTTTTAGGACAAGATCCCTCTACGAGACCCGTTCCGGAGAAAAGATAACAAGATCTACCTCGAACTAAACCAGAGCGAATTCCTGCTATAAACTCTGCTTTGTCGGGGCGGATCCAGCCTAAAGGAGCTGCATAGTAGCCTCTGGTAAAAGGCTCCGACTCCTCTAAAAAGGCAAGCGCCTCTTCTTTAGGAAGACCTAAAGTAGCAGGAGTCGGATGCAGGTTTTTTAAAAGCTCTTCCTCTTTTTCAAAAGAAGAAAGTTCTCCTTTAAGAAGAGAATAAAAATGGTGCAGGTTTTGGGTGGATATAAGGGTTTTCTTTTTCGGTTTTTCTACCTTTGTACAAACTTGTAAAAGTACGTTTTCTAAAGCATCTTGCACTATTTGAAACTCTCTTTTTTCTTTAGCATCTTGCATAAACCGGAAAAGAGAAAAAAGTCCTTTTTTTACGCAAGTGCCCGCTATAGCTTCTACAAAAATAGAACACCCTTCCCTTTTATAGAGTCTTTCAGGAGAAAAAGAAAAAAAAGCCTCTTCTTCATTAGGAATATAGGCAAAAACAAAAGTGTTCTTTCTTTTTTCTCGTAAAAAAGCCAAGTATTCATACAAAGAAAAAGAAGAATCTAAAAGGAGTTCTTTTACTCTTGCTAAAACGATTTTTTCTACTTCTTTTTTTTGTATTTTTTGTAAGGCTTTTTTTACGCAGGTATTCCACTCTTCAGAGCTGGGAAAAACCCCTTTTAGTTCAGAGTAGAAAGTTTTAGGGGAAAAAGAAGACCCCTTTTCTATGGAAGGGAAGGGGATTTGATCTACGGAGGAGGCGTTTTCTATTTGAAAAGAACAATCCTTTTCTGTGTGTAGTTCAAACCTGGGTAAGGCAAAAATTTTCGGTAGGGGAGTTTTTTCAGTAGGGAAGTTTTCCCAAGGAAACCCTTTTTTTACCTCATCAAAGGGGAGTAAAGAAAAAAGCGTTACCTCTTCTGAAAAATAAGAAGGGCTAGAAAAGTTTTTTAAAACACCTGCTGCAGCCATAGAAAACGATCTATCTCTACTCTCCCAGTAAAACTTCGGGAAAATAGGCGTTTCTTTTAGCCAATAAAGAGGATCTATTGGATCTGTTTTTTCTCTTACTTGGTAAAAAGAAAAGTCTTTATTTTCTTGTTTTTTCCACAGCCTCATTTTTCACCTGCATATATGCTAACAGCCCCTAGACAAATAGGAAGGCAAAAAGCTTTAGTAAAGCCGGCCTCTTTCATAATTTGCAAAAAGTTACTTCCGTAGGGAAAGGTTTCTATGGTTTTTTGCAAGTAAGCATACGAATCTTTGTTTTTTGAGAGAAAGCCCCCTAGTGTGGGAACAACCTTTTTGAGGTAAAAAGCGTGCGCTTTTTTTACCCAAGCTCTTTCCGGAAGAGAAAACTCCAAAACAAGTGCTTTGCCCCCTTTTTGTAAGACGCGGTGCATCTCTTGTAGGGCTTTAATAGGAGAGGGAACATTTCGAATACCAAAAGAGATGCTCGTTACAGAAAACTGATTTTTCGAAAAAGGAAGATCTTGGGCGTCAGCATGAATTAACTCCCATCTTTCAGAAGGAAATTTTTTCTCTAGTTTTTTTCTTCCTAAATCCAACATAGAATGGGAGAGGTCTACTCCAATGCCTTTTTTTACTTGGGATAGCTTTAAAAAAAGGAGAAGTTGGTCCGCAGTTCCTGTAGCTATATCCAAAACGGGGGCAGAAAGAGATAAAGGAACAAAGGAGAGCAGCTTCTTTCTCCAAGAAATATCTCTTCCTAAAGATAAGATACGGTTAATCCAGTCATATCTTTCATAAATTTCGTCAAATAAAGCAAAGCTTGTTTCTTTGTGAAGAGGATCTTCCATTTTTTACCTAAAAAACATCAGGGCTACATTAATCCCTATTTTTTCATTTTCGTCCAAGAAAAAATCGGTTTTTAAGAGTCCTTTTCTTGAAATGCAGAAAGAAGAGAAGAAGATCGTATAGAAATAGAGGGGAAAACAAGGGAGAGAAGCTCTTCGGTGTTTAATAAAAAAGGATTACAAGGACAAAAGGGTTTTCTAGCTACCAAAAGAGAATCTAAACAGCTTTGAAAAAAGACATAACTTGCCAAGCTTAAATAAATTCCCAAAGGGATTCCAAAAGATCCAGCTAGAAAAGGAATATACAAAGAGAGCGTTTTGTGATGAAGCAAAGCGTAAGCAACTATTTGCCAAATTTTTTGCGTAACAGTTACGCAAAGGGTAAGATAAAGGGGTTTTTTAAAAAAAAGAGAGAAGGATTGCGGGGTAGGAAAAAACCTTTTTACTAAGAACATAAAAAACCTCAGCTAAAATAAAGGGACAAAAGGAATACACAAAAAAACCAGAGCGAAAACCTGTATCAGGGTCTGGTTATTCTGAAAGAAATAGACAGGGAAAAATAAAAAGAGGCATAAGACTTCAGAAGAAGATAAAATTCGGTAGGTGGTTTTTTCTACTGAATACGCTACTATTTTTCCTGTGCAGTCATCTCCTTTTTTATCGATACCCTCTATGACTACGTAGTAATGAATTGCTAAAGGAAAGGTTTTTTCTGCAAAAGAGAGTAGGAAAGGAATCCTTCTTAAAAAATAGGTAGAGAGTTCTAAACGGGGTTTACAAAAAACAGAAAGGGCCTCTCCTTCTTCTGTAGTAATTTCTTTAACAAGAGATTTTTTACGAGGTTCCGTAACATGGTAGTGCTGCGCAAGATTGATATTATTGAATTGAATATTAGAATTAGGCGGTAGAATTAAATGTACCTGAAAAGGCTGGGAAGGGTAGGTGTAATATGCTGTAGGGTTTGCCTCCTGTTGGCGGCGTATAACTTCTCTAGATGCGGACATATTTTTCTTCCTTGTTTTGGGCCATCTATTTTTTTGAAAAAACAATTAATAGCAAGAAAATTTTTAATTTAAAAAGGGAGGGCAGAAAAATCGATTCCGATTTCTTTCGAAGAAAAACTTGCACTTTGTTTAGGAGCAATATATATTTTGGAGAGGGTGCTTAACTTGATGAGAAAATCAGCTTTTAAAAGAGGCTCTTCTACAGAAAAAACCAACAAAAATTTGGATGTTTTGCTCTCTTTTTTTTTACAAGAACTTTCTTGGAAAAAAAGGGAGGAAAAAGAAGAGGTTTTTAAGGCTTGGTTTGCTATAATTGAGAGGGAACTTTCTGAGTATACTCGGCCTATTTCTTATGAAAAAGGAGTTCTTTTGGTAAAGGTTCAAAGTTCTACTTTGTACGCTCTTTTATGTACGCATGAAAAGCCCAAGCTTTTGGAAAAGCTAAAGAAAAAAATAGGTTCCTTAAAGGATATCCAATTCCGTTTTGGCTAAACACTTAAACTGAGATGAAAAGGCATGACAACAATGGCAAAAGATAAAAAGTACGGAGCAAGTTCTATTACTGTTTTGGAAGGATTGCAAGCAGTAAGAGAAAGGCCCGGTATGTATATTGGAGATACAGGCGTCTCCGGTCTTCACCACATGGTATATGAGGTGCTGGATAACTGTATAGACGAGGCTATGGCCGGCTTTTGTACAGAAATTGACATTGTAATTCATAAAGACGGTTCTATTTCCGTAGAAGATAACGGAAGAGGGATTCCTGTTGAAAAGCATGATAGAGAATCTGTAAAGCAAGGAAGGGATGTTTCCGCTTTAGAAGTGGTAATGACTATTTTGCATGCAGGAGGAAAGTTTGATAAAGATACCTATAAAGTATCGGGAGGACTCCATGGAGTAGGGGTTTCTTGCGTAAATGCGTTATCAAAAAAACTAAAAGCAGAGGTTTATAAAGAAGGCTCTATATACGAAATGGAGTTTTCTCAAGGAAAAGTAGTCTCCCCTTTAAAAAAGATGGGAGAAACAGAGAAAAAGGGGACTAAGATCACCTTTTATCCTGACGGATCTATTTTTCCTGTTGTAGAGTTTGACTATTACACCTTGTTAAAAAGATTTCGGGAACTGGCTTTTTTGAACCGAGGTATTACCATCCTTTTTTCTGATGAGAGGGATGCGGAAAAAGAAGATGTTCGCTTTAACTACGAAGGGGGGCTTTCTTCTTTTGTGTCGTATTTAAACGAAGGAAAGGAACCGCTTTTTGAGAATCCAATCTATATCAATGCTTCGAAAGAGTCCCATGATGGTGTGGTTGAGTTTGAAGTGGCTCTTCAGTGGAATCAAAGCTATAACGAAACAGTTTTAAGCTATGTAAACAACATTCCAACTAGGCAAGGGGGATCCCACTTAACCGGTTTTTCTACGGCTTTGACTCGCGTTTTAAATACCTACATCAAAAACAATCAAATTTTAAAAAATGATAAGATCGCTCTTTCAGGAGAAGATATGAGAGAGGGACTTACTGCTGTTATTTCTATAAAAGTTCCTAACCCCCAGTTCGAAGGGCAAACTAAGCAAAGGCTGGGAAATAGTGAGGTGGGTTCTATTGTACAACAAATTGTAGGAGAGCAGCTTTCTACCTTTTTAGCGGAAAACCCCCACATAGCGAAAACCATTGCAGAAAAAGTAATTATCGCAGCACAAGCTAGAGAAGCAGCGAAAAAAGCAAGGGAGTTAACGCTTAGAAAAACGGCGCTAGATTCTGCGAGGCTTCCGGGAAAGTTGACAGATTGTCAGGAAAAAGATCCGGAGCTTTGCGAAATTTATATTGTGGAAGGAGATTCTGCGGGAGGTTCGGCGAAATCGGGAAGAGATCGTAGGTTTCAAGCGATTTTACCCATTCGAGGAAAGATCTTAAATGTGGAGAAAGCCAGAATTCAAAAGGTATTGCAAAACCAAGAGGTCGGGGCTATTGTTGCTGCCTTGGGATGTGGTATAGGAAAAGAGCACTTTCATTTAGAAAAGCTTCGCTACAATAAAGTGATTATTATGACTGACGCCGACGTAGACGGTTCCCATATTAGAACGCTCCT
This sequence comes from uncultured bacterium, assembly GCA_964351495.1. GTDB lineage: Bacteria > Chlamydiota > Chlamydiia > Chlamydiales > SM23-39 > CAYGOC01. The sequence goes on along the minus strand of CAYGOC010000001.1, from coordinate 5,561 downwards.
TCTTACCTTTTTTTACAGACAAATGTCCGCTTTAATTGAGTCAGGTCATATCTATATAGCAAGGCCTCCTCTTTATAAAGTGACTCGAAAAAAGAAAGGGCGCTATATCCATTCAGAAAAAGAGATGGATCAACATCTTTTAGAGCTTGGAATGACTGATATCTTGCTTTATAAACCAGGTGCCAAAGATCCTTTATCTGAAGAGGAGATTAAAAATCTTTCCGACGCGATTCTTTCTGTAGAAACACTAATTTCTTCTATGGAAAAAAAGGGGATTCCTTTTAGGGAATTTGTGGCGAATAAAGACGAAAAAGGAAGATATCCGGCTTTCATGGTAAACATTGGAGATACTTCTCAATATGTATACTCAGAAGAAGAACTTCTCCTTTTAAAAAAGGAGAATGAAAACTTTCAAAGAAAGAAACAAGAAGAGACTGTAGCCTCCATTCCTTTGGAAGAAAGAACAGAGGAGATGGTGAACTTTAGGCCTAAAAGTCTTCCTTTCTTAGAAATTTTTGATCCTACCCTTTTTACAGAAGCTATCGAAAAACTAAGTGGTTTTTCTTTGAACTTAGATAGCTATTTAATAGCGAAAGAGACTCTTTTTGAAATGGAAGAAAAAGAGGGAGTGAAAACTTCTGTGTATACCTTAAAAGAGGTAATTGAGTTTTTGAGAGCTAATGGAAGAAATGGTATTGAAATTCAAAGATACAAGGGTCTTGGAGAGATGAACGCGGATCAGTTATGGGAAACTACGATGGATCCAGCTAAAAGAACTCTTGTAAAAGTGACGATGCCAGATGCGGAAGCGGCAGATAGGATGTTTTCTATGTTGATGGGAGACCAAGTTCCTCCTAGACGTTCCTTTATTGAAACCCATGCTTTATCTGTGAAAAACCTAGACGTATAATTGTAAGGAGAGACGTTTCATGTCTTATACGAACGAAGAAGAGATTGTACCTAAGAATGTAGAAGAAGAGATGAAGGAAAGTTACCTTCGCTACTCTATGTCGGTGATCATTTCAAGAGCCCTGCCCGACGTAAGAGATGGACTCAAGCCTTCTCAAAGAAGAATCTTATACGCCATGAGGCAGCTTAATTTGACGCCCGGGGCCAAACATAGAAAGTGTGCTAAGATTTCGGGAGACACATCGGGAGATTATCATCCTCACGGAGAAACGGTAATTTATCCTACTTTAGTTCGTTTGGCGCAAAGTTGGGCCATGAGATATCCTTTAATCAACGGACAAGGAAACTTTGGATCGATAGATGGAGATCCTCCTGCTGCCATGAGGTATACCGAAGCAAAGCTTACCCAAGCTGCTATGGAGCTCATGGAAGATTTAGAAAAAGATACAGTGGACCTTGTCCCCAACTATGATGAAACGAAGAAAGAGCCTCTTGTTTTTCCTGCTAAATTTCCCAATCTTTTGTGTAATGGTTCTTCCGGTATTGCTGTTGGTATGGCAACCAATATTCCGTCTCACAACTTGAAAGAGTTGATAGAAGCCACTGTTTTAGTGTTACAAAACCCCAAAACTACTATTGATGAAATCATGCAAGTAATGCCCGGACCTGATTTTCCAACAGGGGGAATTATTTGTGGATACCGAGGGATCAAGGAAGCCTATCATACCGGTAGAGGAAAGCTTTTGTTAAGAGGTCTTTTGAAAGTGGAAGATCTTTCTTCCGGAAAGCAAGCCATTATCGTAGAAGAGATTCCCTACAACGTAAATAAGTCTCGTCTTATAGAACAGATCGCAACCTTAATCACAGACAAAGTAATTCCAGGTCTTTCTGATATTCGAGATGATTCGGATAAAGATGGACTTCGTATTTGTTTGGAGCTAAAAAAGGGAGAGATTCCCGAAGTTACGATCAACCAGCTTTATAAGTATAGTGATTTACAAGTTACCTTTGGCTGTAACATGCTAGCTTTAGATAAAGGGCTTCCCAGAGAAATGAATATTAAGCATTTCTTGACAAGCTGGATTGAGCACCGCATTGAAGTGGTCAGAAGAAGGACTCGATATGAACTCAATAAAGCAGAAGCTAGAGCGCATGTTTTAGAAGGATATTTAAAGGCACTAGATCACTTAGACGAGGTAATTCGTTTAATACGAGGCTCTCAAAATAAAGAAGAAGCGAAATTAGAGCTTATGAATCACTACCAAATGAGCGAAAAACAAGCGCAAGCGGTATTGGAGCTTCGTTTGTATCAGCTTACCTCTTTAGAAAGAGAGAAGGTAGAAAATGAACACAAAGAGCTTTTAGAAAAAATAGCCTATTTTAAGGCGGTTTTAGGTTCTGAAGAGATGGTAAAAGAGATCATTCAAGAAGAACTGGAAACGATTCAAAAAAACCACAAATCGGAAAGACAAACAAAAATCATCGCAGCAGAAGGGGAATTTCAGATGGAAGACCTCATTGCAGATGAACCGGTGATTATTACTATCTCTAGTGATGACTACATAAAAAGAATGCCGATTGAGACTTTTAAGGAGCAAAAAAGGGGAGGGCAGGGAGTAATTGGCCTTGAGATGAAAAAAGAGACTGATATGCTCAAATTTGTCTACGTAGCTTCTACCCATGATCAGCTGATTATTTTTACCACTTTAGGAAGATGCTACTGGTTAAAAGCGTGGCAGGTTCCGGAAGCGGGAAGAAGGACTAAGGGCAAGCCTTTAATCGGTCTTTTAGAGGATATTTTACCAGATGAAAAAATTGCAGCTATTGTAAAGGTGCGCTCTTTTGAAGAGCCTGGAGCGATTTTATTGGTTACTTTAAAAGGAGTGGTCAAAAAAACGGAAATTGCTGCTTTTTCCAATCCTAGAAGAAAAGGAGTCTATGCTATCAACATTGATGAAGGGGATAGCCTAATTGCAGCAAGGCATGTTGTAGCGGGACAGCAAATTATGATTTTTACCAAAAATGGAATGGCTGTTCGTTTTGATGAGTCTTTAGCGAGAGCTTTAGGAAGGGTAGCTAGAGGAGTTAAGGGAGTTACCTTGAAAAACCAAGATGATAAAGTGGTAGCTTGTGAAGTAGTAGATGGAGAAGATTCTATTTTAGTGGTCTCTGAAAATGGATTTGGAAAAAGATCTAAAGTACTCGATTTTCGCCAAACTAACAGAGGGGGCGTTGGAGTTCGTTCTATTATCGTATCTGTTAGAAATGGTTTTGTAATTGGGGCCATTTCTGTCAAAGACGAAGATAGCGTTGTTTTAATGTCCAACTCAGGACAGGCGCTTCGCATTCGGATGAAAGACGTGAGAGTAATGGGTAGATCAACGCAAGGAGTTCGCTTAGTGCACTTAAAAGAGGGAACAAAAGTAGTAGGGCTGCAAAAAATTGAAGCGGTAGCTGCGGTTGTTTCAGAAGATGAGGAATAGGTGGGGCTTTTTATATCTTTTGAAGGGGGAGAAAGAGCGGGGAAGACCACGCTGATTTCTAACTTAGAGAAAGTGTTAAAAGAGAATTCTTATTCTGTTTTAGTAACAAGAGAGCCGGGAGGTTCTCCTTTGGGAGAAAAGATTCGCTCTCTTTTACTGGAAAATAAAGATCCCATTTCAAAAAGAGCTGAGTTTGCCCTTTTTTTAGCTTCCAGAGCAGAGCATGTTGAAGAGGTGCTTTTGCCGGCCAAAAAAAAGAAAATTATTCTTTGTGATCGATTTTCAGACTCTTCTATAGCATATCAAGGAGGAGCTAGAGGTCTTGGTATGGAGGAGGTGGAAAAAATCAATGCCTTCTTTACAGAAGGGCTTACTCCTGATCTCACTTTTTATCTGGATATAGATCCGGAAAAAGCCTTTTCTAGAAGATCTTTTGAAAAAGACCGCATTGAAGAAGAAAAAGCCTCTTTTCATAAGGAGGTAAGAAAAAGCTTTTTAGCTCTTGCGAAAAAGTATCCTGAAAGGATTTGCTTATTAGATGCTACGCTTAATCAAGAGGCAGTATTTAAAAAGGCTTGGGAGCTTTTAAAGACAAAATTAAAGTGAGACGAAGATGCTTTTCTCCTCCATTTTTGGTAACGAAGAAGTAAAAAAACAGCTCATAAAGAATCTAGAAAAAAAAACGCTTCCCAATTGTTTGCTTTTTACAGGACCGGACGGAATAGGAAAAGCTCTTTTCGCAAAAGAAATGGCCAAATCTCTTTTAGAGGCAAACTATCAAAAAGAGCATCCTGATCTTCATATATATCAGCCTGAAGGAAAATCTTTTTTCTATAAAATAGAGACAATAAGAGAGCTGATAGAAGAGGCTTATAAACCTCCCTTTTCTGCTCCCAAAAAAGTCTTTATTTTAGAAGAAGCAGAAAAAATGCATGCAAGTTCTTCTAACGCTCTTTTAAAGACTTTAGAAGAGCCTACCTTAGATGCGTACTTCATTTTGATAACATCCCATTTTTCTCAAATACTGCCTACCATAGTTTCTAGAATGACTCACTTTTATTTCTTGGCTCTTTCTGAAAAAGAGATAGAAAAAGCCCTAAAGGAGGTTTATAAGATCCCTCCTAAAGAAGCAGAAGAGGCGGCAAAACTGGCACAAGGTTCTTTTAAGAAGGCTTTAGAAATAGCCTCTTTTGAAGGGAGCCTATCTATAAAAGAGCTCTTTTTTTCCTTATTTCAGAAGAAGTTTGGCTCTTTTGAGGAGTTTTCTCAAATTATAGAAAAGATCCAAACTAAGATCACTGAGGCTAAGGAGCCTGTAAAAGCATTAGAGCAGTTTTTTTCTTACTTGAACCTTTGGTACAAGGACCTGCTTTTCCTAAAAGAAGGAGTTCCCTTTGAAAAACTCTATTTTTCTGAGTTGAAAGAGGAGAATATAGAAGAGATTTTTTTACCCCCCCCTCCTCAAGTAAAGAAATGGGTGGAAAAGGCGCTTGTCCTTTTTGAAAGAGGCACCAAAGTCTTTGAGTGTTTGGAGTATATAAGCATCCAGTTTAAGCTTATCTGATTTTCGGGGAAACGGCCTTTCTTTATCGGGAAGATCATGCTTCTTTTTTTTTGTAAGTCATTAATTTTTAATTAAATACATTTTTTTTATTAACTATAAATTAAGTTAGAAACTGTTTTATTTTAAAATAAAATATTAAAACAATAAATTTCAGCTCTTTAAAATTAAATTAATTTATGTTATAATATTCCGATAGGGATAGTAATAACTAAAAATATTTTATGTCAGCAAAAGATTCAGTAGGTTTTAGCAGAGATTCTTCTTTTTTAGAGGAGAATCTAAAAAATGCTCCAATATCTCCTAAAAATCAAAGTCTTGAACACTTGCTTCCGGTCCAGGTTGATAGACTTGGGCAAAGTTTACAGAATAGGGTATCTAAGATCCCTTCTGAGGAAGAGGAGAAGAGCATAAAAAGGGGCGTTTTATCTTTCAAAGACGGGGTTAGGTATGAAGGCTTTATAAAAGAGGGAAAACCCGAGGGAAGAGGAATTCTCAGCTTTACAAACGGGAAAAGATATATTGGGGTTTTTAGAGAAGGATCTATAGAAGAAGGGGTAATAGAGAACCCTTCAGGAGATATTTATGAAGGCTTTATAGAAAAGGGA